>NZ_JAXOJR010000008.1:0-212425 GCF_036663855.1 Sphingomonas fucosidasi
CGAAAACCATCCGTACCGCCCGCTCGCGGACTTCGGGCGCAAACTTGTTCGTCGTCTTGCTCGTCATGGCTCCACCTTCTCAGGAGTTGGAGCCTCCGACAAACCCGGCGCGGTTCAAGCCACCTCCAACTTTCGGTTTAGGTGTTCGCTGTCGGCCAGCCGTTTCGGTCCAGTTTCGTCTTCATATACCGAGGCTGCATCCTTGTCGCGGATCCTGGGATGTAGGTCTCTAGGCTCTCACCCTTGCGGTCTACCGCTCGCCCAAGATACCGGGATGCGGTCTTCGACATGGACCACTGACATGCTCAGGTGCCGACGGTTCGAGGTCGGCGGTGCCCCAGGGCCCGGCGTGTGAAGCCGATAAACCCGCCCGCGTCACTCTGCACGGTTCACCGACAGGAACGTCACGGCCCCGTCCTCGAGCCTTGCGCACGTCAGCACACCGGTTTCATAGGCCCCGGTATCGACACCGATCCGATTGGCGAGGTGCTCCGGGCTGCTGCCGATCCAGGTATGACCATGGACCACGATCTTCTCATGGCGGTCTGATGAACCGAGGAATTCGTCTCGGATCCACAGCAGGTCGGCTTCGGATTGATTGGCTAGCGGCCTGCCCGGCACGATACCGGCATGCACGAAGGCATAATCGCCAACGGTCAGCATAAGATCGAGCTGCTCGAGAAAGCGTAGATGCGCGACCGGCATGCGTTCGAGCAGATCGTCTCGCGCGCGCAAATGCTCCAAAGCGGCGGCCTCGGGCGACGGCGGTGTGACCCCATAGGACTGCAGCGTTTCCACGCCACCGAACCGCATCCAGTCGCGCGTCTGCGCAGGATCGCGAACATAATCGAGCATCACGGCCTCGTGATTGCCCTTGAGAAAGCGCACATCATACGGGGCATGACGCTTGAGCCAGCACAGCGCGTCGAGGACGCGCGCGGTGTCGGGGCCGCGATCGACATAGTCCCCGCAAAAGATCAGGATTGGGGTCGCCGCATCGCTTTTTGCTGCGACGTCCTGCGCGATCTTCGCCAGCAGCGCACGCAACAGGTCGTAGCAGCCATGGATGTCACCGATGGCATAGACCAGCTGGACGTCGACACCACCAACGGACCGCGGCGTGACCGGGGACGTGTTCGCCGTCGACATCACCAATCGCTCCCGGCCGAGCGCTGCTCGTCGATGAGATCGAGAAGCTGCAGCCGCAAGTCGCGATAGCTGTCCAGAGTGTCGTCCGGGCGGTCGGTTGCGCGTCGCTGCACGTTGGTCCAGCGCCCTTGGATGCGCGCCAAGGCGTTCCTGTCGACACCGGCACGACGCGCCGCGTTATAGGTTGCGCGAAGCTGACGATGCGCCGCCAACAGGCTTGGGCGCAGGCACCATGCGCGCTCCTCGTCTTGCAGGTCGTCACAGCTGTTCGCCAACGGCGGCGCGCGGCCGGCGTCGGATCGCGTACGCGACACGGCGGGCTCGACGCGACGCTCGGTTTTGCGAAGAGGGGGCGGTGCCGGTCCAACCGATGCTGCCGACGAGGGCAGGGCGGGCGGCGTTGCGGGCGCCGTATCCGAAGTCGCCTGCGCCGTATCGACGGCTCCGACATCGACGGTTCCGACATCGACGGTTCCGACGGGAGAAGGCGGGATGGCGGCGCTCTTTTGCACGGGCAGGGTTTTCCGCGCCGCCGTCGTCGCGATCGGCCGATTTGGAGACACGTCGCCCACGAACAGCGCCACGCCGGCGGATGCGCCCGCCAGCACAAATACGCCAAGGCCCAGGAGGGTCGGCACAAACCATCGCCGCCGCCGAGCCGGCACCGTCTTGACGATGTCGGTCTGAACTCTGCCGGTCGCTGGAGGCGTACCGCGGCGGTTCGCGAAAATTGCGTCGAGATCGTGCGCCACGTCGGCCCGTCGGGTGGCCGACAGCGGGTCTCGCGCCTCGTGGGGATGCTCCATCATTTCCTCGTCGTCGGTCGATGTCCAGTTGGCCGCCGTATTGCCGCACCGATATGAACGGAGCGCTAATCCCGGCTCGACTTCGTTTTAGCCGATTACGTCGTCAGCCCAGGCCTTTACGGACGCGCTTCGAAAGACGGCTCGCGATGAACATGATGCAACCCACGGCGAGCGATCCTCCCCATACTATGAGGACGATGGTAAGTGCGATCTTCAACATGTCTATTCTCCTGGATGGGAGACTATCCGGAAGGGTCGACACGCCGCCTGAACATGGTTGTTATGCGGAGTTCAGGGTCATCGCTAAGGTTGGGTTTCGCCGACATTCCGAATGGTGCCACCCGCGGGCCCGCTGATAAGGCCGCTCGGTCGCACTGGCCGAGTGGCAGTCGGCCAAGGGACAAGATCCACCACGTCACAATCTACCCATAAGGGTAGCTTCGGTGCGCACCCTTGCGTGTGATCGCCGCGTCGAGACGATCGTCAGCGCTGTTTCTTTGTCGTGCTCGCGGTAAAGTCTGGGTCCTTGTTCGCGACCCAGTCGACGAACTTGCGCACTGCGCCGTTTGCCAAGATGCTTTCGACGTCCATCCCATAGCGCTGAAGCTCGGAATTGGTAAAATTGGCCGTCAACGTCTGCTGGCAGATCGGATGCATGGGGACAACATCCCGGCCGCCCCGGCTTTTGGGAACGGGATGATGCCAGACGATGGTCTCGCCGGTCGGCCGGCCGCAAAGCCAGCATTGTACCGCGACGGCCGGCACCGGATCTCCACGATCCGGATCGTCATAGGGGCCGTGTCTTGAATGCTTGCGCGCCATGTGTCCAACCAAATTCCTGATCCCGCTATGGTCTTTAGCGATCGAACAGGAATTTTACAGCGCGGTCGGCGTCGACCGGGTCTGGCGGGGCCGCATCATCGCGGCGGGCCAACGGCGGTGACCGGTCAGGATTTCGTCCTGGCGCTCGTCCGATCGATCGCCTCCTGCCACCCCGCCATCAGGAGCGTGCGTGCGTCGCCGGTTATCGCCGGGTTGAACACGCGGTCCTCTTTCCACGCATTGGCGATGTCGTCGGGACCGTTCCATACTCCGATCGCCATGCCGGCGAGAAACGCCGCACCCGCCGCCGTCGTTTCGATATTTGCGGGCCGAACGACGTCGGTATCGAGCATGTCCGCGAGAAACTGGCAGAACCAGTCGTTCGCCGCCATGCCGCCGTCGACACGGATCTGGCGGGCGTCGCGCGCACCATCGGCGACCATCGCGTTCATCAAATCGGCGGTCTGGTAGGCGACCGATTCGAGCGCGGCGCGGGCGATGTGCGATCCGGTCGCGGCGAAGGTGAGCCCGGTGATGCTCGCGCGCGCGTCGGGGTCCCAGTGCGGTGCGCCGAGGCCGACGAACGCCGGCACCATGTAGACGCCGTCGTTCCCGTCGAGCTTGGTCGCCATGTCGTTTGTGTCGGACGCCTGATTGATCAGGCCGAGCCCGTCGCGCAGCCACTTCACCGCCGCGCCCGCAACGAAGATCGAGCCTTCGAGCGCATAGGTGATCTCGCCGTCGAGCTGATAGGCGATCGTGGTGAGCATGCCGTTCTTGCTGGTCACCGCGTCCTTGCCGGTGTTGAGCAGCACGAAGCAGCCGGTGCCGTAGGTCGACTTGGCGTCGCCGCGCTGAAAACAGGCCTGGCCTACAATCGCCGCCTGCTGGTCGCCCGCCATCCCGCCGATCGGCACGGACGTGCCGAGTAGGTCGGCAGTGGTCTCGCCGAAGATCGTGCTGTTGTTCTTGACCTCGGGCAACAGGCTTTCCGGGATGTCCAGCATCCGCAGCATGTCGGTGTCCCATGCGCCCTTGTGGATGTCGAACAGCAACGTGCGCGAGGCGTTCGACGCGTCGGTCGCATGAACCTTGCCGCCGGTCAGCCGCCAGAGGAGGAAGCTGTCGATCGTGCCGAAGGCAAGTTCGCCCTTGTCGGCGCGGGCCCGGACACCGTCGACATTGTCGAGGATCCATTTGAGCTTGGTACCCGAGAAATAGGGATCGAGGATCAGCCCGGTCCGCTCGCGTACCAGCGGTTCGTTGCCGTCCGCCTTCAGGTGCGCGCAGAGCCTGGCGGTACGGCGATCCTGCCAGACGATCGCGTTGTGGACGGGCTTGCCGGTCTTGCGGTCCCATACCACCACCGTCTCGCGCTGGTTGGTGATGCCGATCGCGGCAACCTTGCCGCCGTCCGCTTCAGCCGCCTCTTTCAAGGTTGCGACGGTGTCGCGCCAGATGTCCTCCGGGTCATGCTCGACCCAGCCCGATTGCGGATAATGCTGGGCGAATTCGCGGCGTACCGTCTGGCGGGGGACGCCGTCGGTGCCGAACGTCATGCTGCGGGTCGAAGTCGTGCCCTGGTCGATCGCCAGGATGATGGTGTCGGTCACGCTTGCCCTCCTCGACTATTATGGCCAGCGACAGGGCCGTTGCGCAATGGCAAACGCTTGAACGACCGGAGTTGCCCGTAACGCGTAGTGCATCCGCGGTCTCGACAGCGCGCCTAACGTCGGGGCTACCCGGTTGGCCTGAGCCAGCTTCCTCGATACACAGGCGGAATGACGAAGCGACGCGCTAAATCCTCGCCTTCGCGCTCGCGGGGGCGAGGAACGCGGCGGACCCCGTCATCTGAACATTGGCTGTTGCTGCTCGGTGTCGTCGTCCTGGGCGCAGCGATCTTCGGCTCGCTCACCGACCTGCCATGGTCGGCGGCGACCCGAGACCAGCGACGGCCGCAACGCCTGACGATGGCGCAGGCCCGGGCATCTAATGCGCTGGTCCCGATTGCGACGCGGAAGCGCCGCTTCGCGGGGCGGTTCCGTTTCAAGGGTGGCCCCGCCGCGCGGGAGCAGGCGACCGAATGCCTCGCGACGGTCGCGCTGTACGAAGCCGGCAACGATCGCGACGGGCAGCGCGCGGTGATCCAGGTCGTCCTCAACCGTGTCGGCGCGCCGGGATTTCCCAAGACCGTGTGCGGCGTCGTGTATCAGGGCGCGAACCGCAAGACCGGGTGCCAGTTCTCCTTCTCCTGTGACGGATCGCAATTGCGCCGGCCCGAGCATGATGGATGGGCTCAGGCAAGGCGCGCTGCTCGTCGCGCCCTGAGCGGGTATGTCTACGCGCCGGTCGGTCGGGCGACGCACTACCACACCGACTGGATGGTGCCGTATTGGCGAGCGTCGCTGGTCAAGGTCGCGACGGTCGATTCGCATATCTTCTATCAACGGCGATGACGCTGCGGTCGTCGTGTCGCCGCTGCGATGGTACATAAGACGTGACGGTCAGACAGGATCCGACATGCTGAAGGTTTCGATATCCCGCCTCCTCGCTACGGGGCTGCTGCTGGTGATGATAACGGGATGCGCCGGTGGCAAGTTTCGGCCAGTCAGCGATACGCCCGTCAAGCTCGGTGCCCCCTATCGCGTCCGGGGAACGACCTTCGTGCCCGCCGCCGACGCGCGATACGACGTGCTCGGATATGCCAGTTGGTACGGATCGGAATCCGGCAATCGCACGGCGAACGGCGAACGCTTCCGTCCCGATTGGGTCACGGCGGCGCATACGACGCTGCCTTTGCCGACCTATGTCGAGGTCACCGCGCTCGATACCGGGCGACGGATCATCGTACGGATCAACGATCGAGGGCCGTTTGCCGGTCGCGCGCGCATAATCGACCTGTCTCGGGGGGCTGCGACCCGCCTCGGTATCCGGGCCGCCGGTCCTGCTGCCGTTCGCGTGCGCCGCGTCGAACCGACCGAGGCCGATCGCGCGCGCCTGCGCAAGGGAAAGCCCGCAGTGACGCTGCCGCCGGTTTCCGACCGCGAACGGCTCGACCTACGATCGCAACTCACTGCCGCCGGTTTCTGATATGGCGTGTCCTGGCGTTGTCGTTCGGCGTGCGAAGTTCTTCCTGCGGCAGTGCAGCAAGACAAAAGACGTTGATTTCAAGCAGTCATGCGAACGAATCTGGCGATGCCCAAGATAGGTGTTGTAACGATGGCGTATCTAATCTTTCGCACCTGCCGCATAGAGGTGTTGTCAGAGGCTTCCGAGGGGGCGGCTTCGTGTGGTCGTGGGGGGAGATGCACTGTATTTTCTCCATAATAGGGTTGCCAAGTGCTTGACCTGCGGGTTTTTAATTGCCCGTCGTGTGGCACCGTGCGAACCGCACATCATGAGGTTCTACAACTTATGCTAAGGCCGGGCGCATGAAGGCGGCACAATTCGGCGGCGGAGCGCACAAGCATGGTGTGCCCGCATCGATGTTCGACATGCCCGCTGGGCTCCATGTCCGCTACGAGGCGCCGGATCGAGCGCTCGCCGAATGCATAACCGGTTATGCGATCTATGCGGCGGAAGACCGGGCCGCGATGGTCAACTGGTATCTGCCGTCGCCCCCGATGCTTTCGATCGTGCTCGATGCCGGTCCGATCACCGTTTCCCTGGGCAATCATCGGTTCGGGCCCCTTGATCCGGTCAGTCTTTATGGACCGACCAGTCGCGCATTCCGAACGGTGACTCATGGCGGGATCGCCGTGGGGATCGGCATAAGTGCGCTTGGCTGGGCGCGTATGACGCAGCGCCATGCCGGCGATTTTCATAATCGCGTCGTCCCGGCGAGTGCGTTGCTCGGCGCAGATTTCGTGGAACGGCTGCGTGAGGGGCTCGACGTTCTGGACGACGAGACATCGATCAAGCCGTTGCTCGATGACATGCTGGCACCATTGTTTGCGACCCCGAACCCGCGCGAGCGCCTGATCCGGGCCTTCACCGCGCTGACGATTACCGATGGCGTGGTCGAAATGAAGGATGTTGCCGAGCGCCTGGAGGTGCCGACCCATGAATTGCGGCGCGTGGCGACGCGGTATTTCGGCATGCCGCCCAAGATGTTGCTGCGCCGTGCGCGGTTCCTGCGGTCGTTCATCGGGTTGATCCGCGACGGGGCGCTTGGAGATTACTCGCAGATAGACAGCAGCTATTTTGACGCGTCACATTTTCTGCGTGATGCCGGGACGTTTCTCGGCACTACGCCGCGGCGCTTCCTGGCGGCCGAAACGATCTTCCTCCAGGCAAGCCTGCGCGCGCGGCTGATGGTCCTTGGTGCTCCCACCGCGACGCTGCACGACGGCGTGCCCCGGATACGCGTGTCTCACCCCCACCGCGACGACGACCTCCGCGTTCAGCCCGAACTCTAGCGCCGCGCTCTCAAGCCGCGCGGGCCAGAGCCTTCTTCAACTTTGCGTGCGCCGACGCTTTTATCTGGCAGACCCGTGCCGAGCCTACGCCGAAGACTTCGCCGATCTCTTCGAGATTGAGTTCCTCGACATAGTAAAGCTGAATCACTTGCGCTTCGCGTTCGGGGAGTGCGGTGATCGCCTTGATCAGGGCTTCGCGCATGTCGCTGTCGGCGAGTTGCTCGAACGCGTCGGGCGTGTCGTCGGCGAACCACGGCAGGTCGTCGGCGTACATCTCGTCGATCGAGTCGAAGCGGAGCGCATCGGCGGTGACGTAGTCGGTGCGGAGTTTCTCGATCGTCACGCCGATATGCTCTGCGATCATGTCTTCTCCGGGTGCCTTGCCCGTGCGGGCGGTCAGCGTCGAGATCGCCTCGGCATATTGGCGGCGGCGACGCATCGCGCCGCGCGTGCTCGTTGCCTGGCGGCGCAGTTCGTCGATCATGCTGCCGCGCAGGCGCGTGATCAGGTAGGTCTTGAACGGCATCCCCCGCTCGTCGAAATTCGCGGCGGCCTCGACCAGCGCGACCAGGCCGACCTGGATCAGATCCTCGACCTCGACGCTGCTGCTCATGCTGCCATGGACGTGCCACGCGATCCGGCGGACCAGCGGGAGGTGCTGTTTCACGAGCTGGTCCACGTCGCCGCCAGGGCGTTGATGCGGGCGGTAGGTGAGCGGCTGGCCCGTGAAAGGCTGGGCATCGGCGAAGGCGCCGCGCATCGGGAGCGCGCTCATGCCGCGAGCGCCTGCTGGGACGCGCCGATCACCGCGACGACCTCGACCGCCTTTTCCTCGGGCACCTCGAAGAACGACAGCACCGGCGTATCTGGCAGGCAGGTCCGCACCAGCTTGCGAATGGCGATCCGGATGGCCGGCTGGACGACCAGCGCGAACGGTTTCGCCTCGGCGATCAGCGGTTCGGCGGCGCGTTGCAGCGCCTCGACGATGCGGCGGCCGAGATCGGGTTCGATGACGTGGCGGCGCGATTGATCGGCGCGCATCGCCTGGCCGAGCAGACCTTCCAATTGACCCTCCAACGTCATGACGCGCAGCGGTTCGCGCACGCCGCACAGTTTCTGGATGATGAGCGCGCCGAGCTCAGGACGGATCGTCTCGATGAGCTCCTCGGCATCCTGCGTGCGCTGCGCCGCGACCGCGATGGCCCCGGCGATGCGACGGAATTCCTTGAGCGGGACGTGCTCCGCGAGCAGTCCCTTGAGGACCTGAGTGAGCGTCGTGATCGGCAGCGGTGCGAGCGCGGCGACAAGCTGTGCAGCACGCTCCTTCAGGCCGTCGAGCAGCGCCTGGACTTCGTCCTGGCCGAGCAGCTCGGACGCGTTCTGGCCGAGCAGGTGGTTGAGGTGCGTCGCCATCACGGTGCCGGGATCGACCACGAGATAGCCCGCTCCGGTCGCGGCATCGGCGTCGCTCGCATCGACCCAGGTCGCGTCGAGCCCGAAGGTGGGGTCCTTGACCTTCTTGCCGAACAGGTCGCCGAATGCTTGGCCGGTGTCGAGCGCGAGCATCTCGTCGGGCGACACGGTGTCCTCGCCGACGACGACGCCGTTGACGAGGATGCGGTAGACGTAGGGCGCCAAATTGATGTCGTCGCGGACGCGGACCTGCGGCACGACGAAGCCGAGTTCCTTCGACAGCTGGCGGCGGACGCCGGTGATCCGGCTCATCAGCGGCGACCCGCGACGCTCGTCGGCGAGCGGCACCAGGCCGTAGCCGATGTCGAGATTGACCTGCATCCCGTCGGTGACTTCCTCCCAGCCGATCTTCGACTGGTCGATCGTCTCGACGGGCACGACCACGACGGGGGCGGGGCGCAGTTCGATCTGGCGCAGTTTCCACGCGGCGAACCCGGCGATCGCGGCGGCGGGCAGGATCACCATGTGCGGCATGCCGGGCAAAATGCCGAGCAGCGCGAGGATGACCGCGACCGGCGTCCAGGTGCGGGGCGACCCGAACTGGCCGCCGATCTGGCCGGCAAGGTCCTTGTCGGAGGTGACGCGGGTGACGATCGAGGCGGCGGCGATCGACAGCATCAGGCTCGGCAGCTGCGCGACGAGCGCGTCGCCGATCGCGAGCAGGATGTAGTTGTGCGCCGCATCGGCGATCGTCATGCCGTGGCTGACGGGCCCGAGGATCAGGCCGCCGATGATGTTGGCGGCGAGGATCAGCATCGCCGCAACCGCATCGCCCTTCACGAACTTCGACGAACCATCCATCGAGCCGTAGAAATCGGCCTCGGTCGAGACTTCGACGCGGCGCGCCTTGGCTTCGTCGGGGGTGATCAGGCCGGCGTTGAGGTCGGCGTCGATCGCCATCTGCTTGCCGGGCAGCGCGTCGAGCGTGAAGCGCGCGCTGACTTCGGACACGCGGCCGGCGCCCTTGGTGACGACGATCATGTTGATGATCATTAGGATCGCGAAGACGAAGATGCCGACGACGTAATCGCCGCCGATCAGGAACGTGCCGAACGCCTCGATGACGTGGCCCGCCGCGGCCTCGCCCTCATGGCCGTGGACCAGCACGATGCGGGTGGAGGCTACGTTCAGGCCGAGACGGAACAGCGTGGCGAACAGGAGGACGGTCGGGAAGGCGGAGAAATCGAGCGGTTTCTGCGCGTTGAGCGCGACCATCAGCACGGCCAGGCTGATCGCGATGTTCGCCACGAAGAAGATGTCGAGCATGAACGCCGGGATCGGCACGACCATGACGAGCACGAGCAACAGGATCGCGAGCGGCAGGACCGATGCCCTGGCGTTGGAGAGGATGCGGTTCATCGCTTAGCCGCCCAACCGTGCGAGCATCATGTACGCGAGCCGCGCGGTGTCGGGGGTCGGGCGGAGGATGCTGGCGGCGGCCTGCGTTGTCCGGCCCGTGAACTTGCCCATCGCCGTTGTGGCCCAGGCAAGTGCGTCTTCGGCGCTTTCGTTGCTGCCGGTGATGACCGTGCTGCCGTCCATGTCGAGCGCCTGTGACGCGAAGTTGGTGGGCGTTGCGGTGGCGCTTGCCCCTGCGGCGGCGCCACCGAGCTTGTCGGCGAACCGGTCGTAGATCGCCGACAGGGTGCGCGGCTGGTTGTTCGAATCGTAGAAGACGTTGTGGTTGGCGCGCGCGGCGGCGGGGAACAGCGCGGCGCCGCTCGCCTGCGGGTTGGCCTGCATCGTTTTCAGGAACTTGGTCGCGCCGCCGAGACCCATGAAATGCGCCATATAGAGGTCGGTGCCCGACGCCGGGCGGTTCAGCGTGTTTTCTAGCGAGGCCTTGTTGTCCGAGGCATATTCGGCGGCCATCAACGAGGCGGCGTTCGGATCGTTTCGCAGCGCGAGGATCGCCGCCTTGGTGCCGGCGTCGCCGACCGACAGGCGGCCGCTCGACGACTGGCCGATGCTGTTCGCGGCCCAGGCCATGCCGTGCTCGGCGCCGTGCTTCTTGACGACCGAGAGCCAGCTCTGTTCGATGAACTGATAGAGGCCGGATGCGCTCGACGTGCCGGCCTTGGCATTGGCGTTGAGCCCGCTCTCGAGCTTCGCCTGGCCCAGCAGATAATCGAAATCCACGCCCGTCTTGCTGCTCGCAAGCGCGATCGCGGATTGGATCCGGCCGGTAGTGATAGGATTGACGGTCATGCCCGTGTGCGGTGCCCCTGGTTCAGGGGATACTCAGCAAGGGGCGTGCCAGTTTCGACTTTGGGGCTCTGATCCCAAGATCGGCGATACGGCGCTTTCTCGGAGCCCCGTCCCAAAATTCCGTCACCCCAGCGAAAGCTGTGGTCTCCCGCGGCAAGGATGCGCCCTATCACGGGGATACCCCAGCTTTCGCTGGGGTGACGGTCATTCTGTGAGCCCTGTCAGGCGGTCACGCTGTTACGCGTACGCCGCCCTCAGCCCCGGCCGATACCCGGCAACGGCACCGTCGCCGGTCAGGGTTTGCAGGCGGCGGCGGACATTTGCCGCCATCAAATTGGTGTAGATCCGGCACGTCTCGTTGAGCCGGTTGGCCTCGTCGGCCAGCTCGCGGATCTCGGTGCCCGCCGGCCCGGTGCCGAGCGTCGCGATCTGTTCGATCCCGGCGAGCTTGTCCGCCGTCGCGCGCTCCAGGCTGGCGACGTCGTTCGACTTCAGCGCGTCGATCTCTGCGTGCAGCGCGTCGATCACGCGGATCAGGGCATCACGCCTTGTCATTCGAAGTCCAGTCCAGGCGGAACGCCATCAGCCGATCGGCGATGGTCGCGGGGAGGATCGGGAAATTGCCGCTGGCGATCGCCTTCTTGATCTCGGTGACGCGCGACGCATTGACCGGCGCGGCGGATGCCATCGACTTGGCGAGTCCGATCGACTCCGGCGGCACCGAAGCCTGCGCCTGGGGCTGTACCGGAGTCTGCACGGCCGTCGTCGGCGTCGCGGCGGCGACGCGCGCGACGGAGCGATCTCCTGCTACTGACGGCTTCGCACCGATCGAGTCCACCATGTCCGCATCCTTTGGTTTGCGATGACAACAGGAGGAACGGCAGCATGGCGAAAAGCTTTAGCGAAATTAATCTGTCTGCCAAATTTAGTTCGACCAACCCTAGTTCGACCAACCGGGCAGCGTCGCACGGCCCGCCTCGACGGCGATCGCCTGGACCGGCGTGCGCGTCGCGTCGACCTTGACCATGAAGCGGCCGCCGGGGGCTGCGTCGCCCATCGCGACGCCCTCGCGGCTGATCGAGAAGCCCTCGGTGCCGGCCTCGATCACGATCGGATCGCCGCGCTTGATGACCGGTGCGGCCTTGGCGACGGGGACGAACGACGCGGCGATCGCGGCGGGGGCGTTCGCCGGCCGGATGACCGGCACGAAGATCCGCCACGCCGGGCCGGCGCAGGAGACGACGACCGCATCATGCTGCTCCGTGCGCCACGACAGCGACACCGTCGGACAGGTCGCGAGGCGCAGTCGCGCGTCGACCGGCGTGCGCGCGCCACCCTCGGCGCCGGTCGGGCGGCCGGTAAAGGCGGCGACCGAGCGATCGAGCGCGGCGGTATCCTGGAAGCTGGCGGCGACGAGCAGGAGCGGGAGGATCATGGGGTTGTCCTAAGCGGTTCGCCGACAAAGGCGACGGAGACGATGGCGGCGCGGCGGCCGGGTTTGGTGGCGGTGACGATCGCGACCCGCGCCGGTGCGACCGCGGCGAGCGCGGCGGCGACGGTACGCGCACGGTCGGCGGCGAGGATCGCTGCGCTGCCGGTCACGCGGTCGATATCGGCGGGCGTGCCGTCGGTCGAGCCGGTGACGGTGAGCATCACGCGGGGATCCCGCGCGGCCTCGCGCGCCCAGGCGACCAGCGCGCCGGGCGTGGTCGGCAGGATCGCCGAGCCGGGCGCGAAATCGAGGATACCGGCGGCGGCGACGGGCATCGGCGCGGGCTCCGCATCGTTTGCGCCGAAGCCTTGGCGGATGCCCTTTCCACCGATATGCTGGGTCGCCTGCAGGAGCACGAGAAAGCCGACCAGCAACAGCGCGAGGTCGGCGAGCGTGATCAGCCAGAGCGGTTTGCCGGTCGGCGCGTCGGGGTATTCGCTGGCGTTCACGCGACGGTTGCCAGGCTTGGGGCAGCATGGGGTGCCACATACCCGCGCGGCGTCTCGCGTTCGGCAAGCGCCACGAGCGGCGCTTCGATCCGGGCGCGTTCGAACGCCTCGTTGCGGCCTTGTACGCGCAGGCGGTTGGCGATCGGCATGAAGAGCAGGTTGGCGAACAGCGCGCCGTACAGCGTGGCGAGCAGCGCGACGGCCATCGCACCACCGATCGCACCGGGATCGCTCATCGTCGCGAACATCTGCGCGAGGCCGATCAGCGTGCCGACCATGCCCATCGCGGGGGCGACCTCTGCCGCGCCGGCCCAGACGTCGGCGGCGGCGACGTGGCGCTCTATGCGGGCGCGCCGGCGATGCTGGACGAGCGTCGCGACGTCGGTGGCCGAGGCGCCGTCGACGATCGCGGCGATGCCCGCGGCGACGTCCCTGTCGGTGATGACCGAGCGATCGAGGGCCATCACGCCGTGACGCTTGGCGATGCGCGCGAGCGCGGTGATCTGCTGGAGCAACGGATCGGCATCGAACCGGCCGCGGGCGAGCGTCGTGACCGCAACGAGCGCGCGACCGAGATCGCGGAAGGGGGTGCGGAGGACGACCGCCAGCACCGTGCCGCCACCTACGATGGCGAGTGCTGCAGGATCGAGGAGTTGGGCGAGCGTGATCATGTGCGTGGGGCGATGCAAGGGGTGTGCCGGATTGTGGCGGCGGCCTTTACCGTGCCGGATATGAGCGCGTCCGAAACGGCACCACCCCGGCGAAGGCCGGGGTGGCGGAGAAAGCCAGCGACAGCCCTCGCTTCCTTGTTCTGCCGCGAAGGCGGGAGCCCAGGCTGGGTCCCCGCCTTCGCGGGGAAACATAGTGGGAGTGCGAGACAGAAGTTCGGTTTGCCGCCCTTGACGATTTAACCGGCAACGTACTTGCCGCTCACCCCTGCAACACCGGCAACCGCTTGCCGTTCGCCCTGCCGCCCCCTTGCCGCCACCCGGCAAAACGCCATCCGCCACCCTAACCGCCGAAACTGGCACGGCCATTGCTTATGTCCGGTTGCGCAATTGGTGCGCCAGGAGACGGGCTTGTGTCAGGCGACACGCTTTTCGGAGTTCATGGGGCGGCACTCGAGGTGCGCTCGCAGCGCATGGGTGTGCTGGCGTCGAACATCGCCAACGCGTCGACGCCCGGTTTCAAGGCGCGCGACATCGATTTCCAGGCGGCGCTCGCCGCGGTCGAGCACGATGGCGGCACCGATGCGGCAACCAAATACCGCATTCCGACGCAGACCTCGATGGACGGCAACACCGTCGAGCTGAGCCAGGAGCAGACCGCGTTCGCCGAGAACGCCGTCCAGTATCAGACGACGCTGTCGTTCCTGAACGGGCGGATCGGCCAGATCACCCGCGCGCTGAAGGGGGAATAAGATGTCCAACCAGCCCATGACGATCTTTCAGGTCGCCGGCCGCGCGATGTCCGCGCAGCTCGTCCGGATGAACACGACCGCGTCGAACCTCGCCAATGCCGGCGGCACCGCCGGGTCCGCGGAGGCCGCGTACAAGACGATGAAGCCGGTCTTTCGCACCAGCTTCGATGCGGCCAGCGGCATGTCGACGGTCGACGTCGAGCGCGTCGTCACCGCCGGCGAAGCGCCGACCAAGCGCTACGATCCCGACAATCCGATGGCCGACAAGGATGGCAACATCTTCGAGGCGGCGGTCGATGAAACCCGCGAGATGGTCGACATGATGGAGACCGCCCGCAGCTACCAGAACAACATCGAAGTGATGAACACGGCCAAGTCGCTCATCATCGATACCCTCAAGCTAGGTCGCTGATCATGGCATCCTCCTTCGATACCACGCTGTCCAACATCGGCATCACGCGCTCTTCGACCGCGGCCGCGCCGAAGACCACGACGGCCGCCGAGTCGGGCACGCTCAACCAGAACGACTTCCTGAAGCTGATGACCGCGCAGATGCAGAACCAGGATCCGTTCAACCCGGTCGACAACACCCAGATGGTCGCCCAGATGGCGCAGTTCTCTTCGCTCGCCGGCATCTCCGAGATGAACACGACGATGAAGGCGATCTCCGACAAGCTCGGCGCGACCAGCGCCAGCGATGCGATGGGGTATGTCGGCAAGACCGTCCTGACCGAGGGCAGCACCGCGTACGGGCGTACCGGTGGCGGGATCGCGGGTTCGGTCGAACTGGCGGGTGCCGCGACCGGCGTCAACGTCACGATCAGCGATATGAACGGCGTCGCGCTGAAGACCATGCCGCTCGGCGCGCAGGCCAAGGGCACCGTCGGCTACGACTGGGACGGCAAGGATTCGACCGGTGCGGACGCCGGCAGCGGCCCGTTCACGGTCAGCATCAACGCCCAGAACAACGGCACCGCGGTGGCCGCGACGGGGCTGGTCTGGGCACCCGTCCAGTCGGTCTCGACCACCACCGGTACCACCATCCTCACCCTTCCCGGGATCGGCGAAGTGCCGGTCAGCGCAGTCCGCCAGATCGGCTGATCGCACCCTCGATTTCAAGGAGTTAAACGCATGTCCTTCTACACTTCGCTTTCCGGCCTCCAGGCATCGCAGACCGAGATGTCGACGATCTCGCACAATCTGGCGAACGTCTCGACCAACGGCTTCAAGAAGAGCCGCACCGATTTCGCCGACGTGATCGCCTCCAGCGTGTCGGTCGCGCCGTCGCAGCAGGTCGGCTCGGGCGTGATGGTCAAGGGTAACCGCCAGCAGTTCGCGCAAGGCAATCTGATCCAGTCGGCGAACGCGCTCGATCTCGCCGTATCGGGCGACGGCTTCTTCGTGGTGAAGCCCGAGACCGGCTCGTCGCAGGTCAGCTTCACGCGCAACGGCGGCTTTCTGGTCGATGCGGACCGCTTCGTCGTCGATTCGAACGGCAGCCACCTCCAGGTCTATCCGGTCGACGGATCGGGCAGCGTCGTCGCCACCGGGCTCCAGTCGGCGATCAGCCTGCAGCTGCCCGAGACGAGCGGCACGGCGGCACCGACCAAGGCGGTCACGCTGGGCGTCAACCTCAACGCCAGCTCGAAAGTGCCGACCACGGCCACGTTCGATCGCTTCGATCCGTCGAGCTACAACCAGTCGGCGCAGACCACCGTCTACGACGCGTCGGGCAACGCGATGACGCTGACCAATTATTTCAAGCGCACCTCGGTATCGACCGACGCGACCACGCCGAGCACGTGGGAAGTCCACAGCTTCGTCGGCGACCAGGAACTGTTGAGCGGCGGCGTCGCGGGGGCGACGATGACGTTCGACGGAACCGGCAAGCTGACCGACCCGACCGCACCGATCGCGTATGACGAGTTCACCACGGCCGGTTCGGCGACCCCGCAGCAGATCTCCTTCAGCTTCGGCGGCGACGCGACCACGCAGAAGGCGAGCGCGTTTGCGGTGAACTCGCGGACGCAGGACGGCAAGGCGGTCGGCCAGATCCAGGGCGTGACGATCGACGAGAAGGGCATCGTCAAGGCGAGCTTCTCGAACGGCGACACGCAGGCGCTCGGCCAGGTGATGCTCGCCAACTTCTCCAATCCCGAGGGCCTGCGCCAGCTCGGCAACAGCTATTGGTCGTCGACCGGCGTGTCGGGCGAGGCGAAGCTCGGCGAGGCGGGCTCGAACGGGTTCGGCAACCTGATGTCGGGCACGATCGAGCGGTCGAACGTCGACATCACCGAGGAACTGGTCAGCCTGATCGCGGCACAGCGCAATTTCCAGGCGAATTCGAAGGCCCTGGATACCGCCAGCCAGATCTCGCAGACCATCTTCAACATCCGCAGCTGATCGATAGCGGGGCGGGGGGAACCTGAATGGACAAGCTGGTCTACACCGCGGCGACGGGCCTGCGCGCGCACATGGCGGCGCAGGCGGCGATCGCCAACAATATGGCGAACGCGTCGACGACCGGTTTTCGCGCCGACCGCGTGGTGTTCGACCGGCTCGACCTGAAGGGCGACGGCACTACGATCGAGGCGCGCGCGCCGACCTCGGAAGAGGTCACCGACGCCGATCGTGCGCCGGGTGCGATCCAGCTGACCGGGCGTCCGCTCGACGTCGCGATCACCGGCACCACCGCGTGGCTGGCGGTGCAGGCGTCGGACGGTTCGGAAGCCTATACCCGCCGTGGCGATCTGGAGGTTGCGCCGTCGGGCGTGCTCCAGACCGGCGACGGGCACCCGGTGATCGGCTCGGGGGGGCCGATCACCCTGCCGCCCTACCAGTCGCTGTCGATCTCCGCCGACGGGACGATCTCGATCATCCCGCAGGGCGGCGACGCGCAGAACCCGCAGGTGATCGACAAGCTCAAGCTCGCCGACACCAAGGGGTCGGACACCGTCAAGGGTCTCGACAACCTGCTGCGCGTGAAGGGCGGGGGGACGCTGCCCGAGGATCTCGATGCGAAGGTGCAGGGCGGCGCGATCGAGGGATCGAACGTCAACATGACGCAGGCGCTGGTCGACATGATCGAGAACCAGCGCAGTTACGAAGTCCAGGCCAACATGTTGAAGTCCGCCAAGGACATGGATGAAAGCGGTGCATCGCTGATGCGCCTGCCGAGCTAGAAGGAACCGACGAATGTCATCCGCAGCCATGCATATCGCGCGTACCGGGCTCGACGCCCAGGATACCCGCATGCGCGTCATCTCGAACAACCTCGCCAACGTGAACACGACGGGCTTCAAGAAGGACCGTGCGGCGTTCGAGGCGCTCGCCTATCAGGTCGTCACGACGCCCGGTACGCAGAGCACCGCGGAGACCAAATACGCGACCGGGCTCAACCTCGGCACCGGCGTCCGGCTCCAGGGCACGGCGCGGATCGACACGCAGGGCGCGATGCAGACGACCGGCAACAGCCTCGATCTCGCGCTCGACGGCGACGGCTATTTCCAGGTGCAGATGCCCGGCGGCACGCTCGGCTATACCCGCGCCGGCAATTTCTCGCGCTCGGCGGAAGGCCTGCTGGTCACCAGCGAGGGCTATCAGCTGCAACCCGGCATCACCGTGCCCGAGGGCACGACCGCGATCACGATCGGTTCGGACGGTACCGTGTCGGCGACCGTGCCCGGCCAGACCGAGGCGACGCAGATCGGCCAGATCCAGGTCGCCAGCTTCCCGAACGGTGCAGGGCTCCAGGCGACCGGCGACAACTACCTCGTCGAGACCGCGGCCAGCGGCACGGCCAATGTCGGCATCGCCGGGCAGGACGGCCGCGGCAACATCAAGCAGGGCATGCTCGAAGCGTCGAACGTCAACGTCGTCGAGGAACTCGTCGACATGATCGAGACGCAGCGCGCGTACGAGGTCAATTCGAAGATGATCTCGGCGACCGACGACATGCTCAAATACGTCAACCAGAACATCTGATCGCGGAGCGCAGCATGATCCGCTTATCCTTCATTTCGCTTATCGCCATCGCGGCGATCGCCGGCCCGACGTCGGCGGATGCCAGCATCTTCGGCAAGAAGGTGCCGCCCGAGGATTTCTCGGTCGCGCGGCCGTTGCCGGTCCAGCCGGTCCCGGTCGTCGCCACAGGCTCGATCTTCCAGGCGCAGGATGGCTACGCCGCGCTGTACGAAGGCTGGCGCGCGCGGAAGGTCGGCGATCCGCTGACGATCGTGCTGGTCGAGCGGACCGCCGCGTCGAAGTCGTCGGGGTCGAAGCTCGACAGCAACGGCGGGGCGAGCATCACGCCGCCGACCACCGGCGCGCTCAACCTGTTCAGCAAGAGCGATGCCTCGATCAGCGGCGGGCGCAATTTCAACGGCACGGGGGCCGCCGACCAGGCGAACTCGCTTTCGGGCGAGGTCAGCGTGACCGTCGCCGCAGTTTATCCCAACGGCACGATGCTGGTGCAGGGCCAGAAGCGTGTCACGCTCAACCGCGGCGACGAGTTCCTGAAGATCAAGGGTCTGGTCCGCACCGCTGATGTCGACGCCAACAACCGCGTGCTGTCGACCCGCGTGGCCGACGCGCAGATCTCGTACACCGGCAAGGGCGACGTCGCCCGCGCCGGCCGCCAGGGGTGGCTCGGCCGCTTCTTCTCCGTCGTCAGCCCGTTTTGATGCGCAATCACCAGCCGTTCGTCCTGAGTAGAGACCGAGTAGCGCCGAAGGCGCGTATCGAGGGCTCGTATCGAAGGACAGGTTGGCGCGCGGAACCCATGCTTCGATACGGTGAGCTGGTGAACATGCCCCCGGCATGTTCAGGATCTTCCGGGGGAAGATCCGACCAGCTCATCTCGATACGCCGCTGCGCGCCTACTCGGTCGCTACTCAGCACGAACGGTAAAGGACTAAAGACCGTGTTTCGTTTATTCGCAGGTCTCCTCGCCACTCTCCTCGCATCGCTCTTGATCGCCGCGCCGGCCTCGGCCGACCGGATCAAGGATCTTGGCGGGTTCCAGGGTATCCGGTCGAACCAGCTGACCGGCTACGGCATCGTCGTGGGTCTCCCCGGCACGGGCGACGACAATCTCGAATACACCGTGCAGTCGCTCAAAGCCGTCGCGTCGCGCTTCGGCCTGCAACTGCCGCCGTCCGCGAACCCGGGCATGAAGAACGCCGCCGTCGTGATGATCACCGCCGAACTGCCGCCGTTCGCCAAGCCCGGCCAGCGGCTCGACATCACCGTCGCGTCGATGGGCAAGGCCAAGTCGCTGCGCGGCGGCAGCCTGATCATGACGCCGCTGCTCGGCGCGGATAACCAGATCTACGCGATGGCGCAGGGCAACCTCGCGGTCGGCGGCCTGGGCGCAGAAGGTGCGGACGGGTCGAAGATCGTCGTCAACGTACCCTCGACCGGTCGCATCCCCGAAGGCGCCACCGTCGAACGCGCGGTCGCGACCGGGTTCGACAGCGCACCGACGCTCACCTTCAACCTCGCCCGCGCCGATTTCACCACCGCGCAGAATGTCGCCGGCGCGATCAACTCGAAGCTCGGCTTCGGCAGCGCGCAGGCGATCGACGCGGTCTCGGTAGCGGTGCGCGCGCCGTTCGGTGCCGATATCCGCGCCACGCTGATGTCGACGATCGAGAATCTCGACGTCGTCTCCGCCGAGCCGTCCGCCAAGGTGATCGTCAACGCGCGCACCGGCACCGTCGTCATCAATTCCGCGGTCCGGGTCGGCCCTGCGGCGATCACGCACGGCAAGATGACGGTGCGGATCGACGAGAAGCCGCAGGTCAGCCAGCCGGCCCCGTTCAGCGGCGGCCAGACCGTCGTCACCCCGAACAGCGCCGTCGCGGTCGAGGAGGAGCGTCGCCCGATGTTCCTGCTGAACCCCGGCCCCCGGCTTGCCGACATCGTCAAGGCGGTCAACGCGATCGGCGCATCGCCGGCCGACCTTGTCGCGATCCTCGAGGCGCTGAAGGAAGCCGGCGCGCTCAAGGCCGAGTTGATCGTCCTGTGAGCCCGCTCAACGCACCCGCCACGTTGACGACCACGCCGACGGCCACGCCGACGACTGGGCCAACCACCGGCATCTCGACCGACACGAGCCGCCTCAAGTCGAAGGACAATCTCGACAAGGCGGGCCAGCAGTTCGAGGCGGTCTTCACCGGCATGATGCTCAAGAGCATGCGTCAGGCGAAGTTGAGCGATCCGCTGTTCGATTCGAAGGCGATCGATACCTTCACCGATATGCAGGACGGTCTGGTCGCGAAGTCGATGGCCGAGCACACGCCGCTCGGCATCGGCAAGGCGATGACCGATTTCCTGGCAAAGTCTCAATCCGATCTTAACGAACCCACGGCAGGTTCGCCGCCATGAGCGATCTCCTCTCGATCGGCGCCTCGGGCGTTCGCGCCTACCAGACCGCGCTGTCGACGGTGTCGGAGAACATCGCGAACACAGGGACGGTCGGCTACACCCGGCGGACGACGACGCTCGCCGAGGTCTCGTCGGTCAATGGCGGGATCAACGCGCGCAACTCGGCGACCGGCAGTGGCGTGGTCGTGGTCGGCGTCGGCCGCAGCGCCGATGCGTATCGATCGCAGGCGGTCCGCTCCGCGGGCACCGACCTCGGCAAGACCGAAACGAGCGTCGCGTGGATGAGCCGGATCGAAGCCTCGCTCGGCGACAACAAGCTCGGCGACCGGCTCACCAGTTTTTTCGGTTCCGCGCAGACCTTGTCCGCCGACCCCACCTCGGTACCGGCACGCGCGGTGATGCTCGAAGCGGCGAAGACTGCGGCGGAGGCCTTTGCCGCGACCGGCAAGGCGCTGGATACCGCCGTGACCGAACTCGATTCGTCCGCAACGCAGGCGGTCCAGTCGCTCAATGCGCTCGGCACCGCGCTCGCCAAGGTCAATGACGGGCTCGCGCGCACGCAGCCGGGTTCGTCGAGCGCGGCACAGCTCGCCGATCAGCGCGACCAGCTGCTCGACCAGATGAGCACGCTGACCGATGTCAGCACGGCATTCGACGATCTCGGGCGCGCGACGGTGCGGCTCGGCAGCGCGACCGGCACGGTATTCGTGGCGGGTAACGAAAGCTGGCAGGCGTCGTTCGCCCGCAACGACGAAGGCGCGGTGCAGTTCGCGGTGACGCGCGGCGGCGTCACGTCCGACCTGTCGCCGACGGGCGGTGCGCTTGCCGGGATGGCCGACGGCGCGCAGCGGATCGCCGCGGCGCGCGAATCGCTCAACGGCATCGCCAGCGACTTCACCGCCCAGGTCAACGCGGTTCAGGCGCAGGGACGCGATCTCGACGGCAATCCCGGTGCCGCGCTGTTCGCGACCGGTACCAGCCCGACCGACATCTCCGTTTCGCTGACCGATCCGCGCGGGATCGCCGCCGCTGGCGCGACCGGCGGCGTGCGCGATGCCTCCAATCTGTCGGCGTTGCAGACGGTCCGCACCAGCGGCGGCTTCGAGACGCGGACGACCATGCTCGTTGCCGGCAACGCGGCCGCGCTCGAACAGCGCAAGACGGTCGCCGATGCGCAGGGCGCGATCCGCGATGGCGCGGTCGCGTCGCTTGCGTCCGCCTCGGGTGTCGACCTCGATAGCGAAGCGGTCGACCTGCTGCGCTTCCAGCAGGCCTATCAGGCGTCGAGCCGCGTGATCCAGACCGCGCGCGACACGTTCCAGACCATCCTCGATCTACGGTAAAGCCCATGCAGATCGCCACCAGCCTCTTCTACGATCGTGCCGCGAGCACGATGACGTCGCTCACCGGCAGGGCGGATGCGTTGCAGACCCAGATCGCGACGACCAAGCGCTTTTCCGCGCCGTCGCAGGACAGCGTCGCCTATCAGCGGCTCGCAACGCTCGCGCGCGATACCGCCGACGACAAGGCGTATGCGGCCAATCTCGGCACCGCCACGTCGGTGCTGAAGCAGGGCGACACGAGCCTCAGCGCGATCAGCGACCAGCTCCAGACCGCGACCACCCTCGTGACGCAGGCGCGTAACGGCACGCTCAACGCGACAAACCGCAAAGCCATCGGCGAACAGCTCGCCGGGATCGTCGCGACGCTTACCGGCCTCGCCAATGGCAAGGACGCACGCGGGCAGGCACTGTTCGGCGGTGGCGACGGCACGGCGGCGGTTGCCACCGACGGCAGCTACGCACTCGCCTCCAAGCCGGTGTCGGGTATCCCGATCGGCGATGGCCAGAGCGTGCAGGCGAACGAGACCGCAGCACGGGTCTTCACGGTCGGTGGCACGACGCGCCCCGATGGCAGCATCGAGGGCGGTACCAACACGCTGGCGATGCTCGCCGCGATCGCGACCGCACTGCAATCGGATGATTTCACGCCGGATGCGCTCGATACGTCGCTGGCCGACATCAGCGCGGCATCGGATCAGGTGTCGACCGTCCAGGCCTCGCTCGGTGCGCGCGCGGCGCGGGTCGATCTGGAGACGTCGCGGCTGAAGGATACCGGCGTCGACCGCGAAGCGACCCGCTCTGCGCTGGAAGATACCGATATTCCGACCGCGGTGGTCGAGCTGCAGAAGACGATGACGATCCTGTCGGCGACGCAGGCGAGTTTTTCGAAGCTCTCCTCCCTCTCGCTGTTCGATTATCTTCGCTGACGTTTCGACGACCGATATTTTTTAGTCAGGGCGCGGCGTCTGGTAACCGGTTGGCTACTAAATCCGGTTAATTCTCTGGCTACGTACCTGCCATTGTCGGCCCAGGGGGAATTTCCAGCACCATGTTTCCGGTCATCGGCATCGTCGTCCTCCTCGTCATGGTGTTCGGAGGATTCGCCTTTACGGGTGGCGCGCTCGGCCCCGTTCTGGAGGCGATCCCGCACGAGATGCTGATCATCGGTGGCGCCGCCGCCGGCGCGCTGATCATCGGCAATTCGGGCAAGGAACTCAAAGCGCTCGGCGCCGGCCTCGGCAAGGTCTTCAAAGGGCCCAAATACAAGAAGCAGGACTATCTCGACGTCATCTTCCTGGTCAGCAAGCTGATGAAGATGCTGCGGATGGACGGGCCGATCGCGCTCGAGCCGCATGTCGAGGACCCGCAATCCTCGGCGATCTTCGCGGAATATCCAAAGCTCCTTAAAGACCACGCCCTCATCGACCTGATCGCCGATACGCTGCGCTTGGTGGTGGTGTCGTCGGGGACGCTCGACGTGCACGCGGTGGAGGAGGTGATGGACCAGTCGATCAAGACGCATCACCACGAGGAGGAAAGCGCGCATGGGACGCTGACCAGCCTCGCTGATGCCTTGCCGGCGCTGGGCATCGTCGCGGCGGTGCTGGGCGTGGTCAAGACAATGGGTTCGATCGACAAGCCGCCGTCGATCCTCGGCTCGATGATCGGTTCGGCGCTGGTCGGCACGTTCATGGGCGTGCTGCTCGCGTACGGCATGGTCGCGCCGCTCGCCAACCGGTTGCGGCAGGTGCTCGACGCCGATGCGGCGATCTACGGCGTGGTCAAGCAGATCATCATCGCCTCGCTGCACGGTCATCCGCAGCCGCTGGTGATCGAGGCTGCCCGCTCGGGCATCGCGCACAAGAACCAGCCAGGCTTCGCCGAAGTCTTCGACGGTCTTCGCGGCAAGTAGGGGGCGGCAGACAGCATGGCCCGCGCGCCCCACGGCAACATCCAGCCACCGAAGATCATCGTAAAGAAGATCTATATCGAGGGGCATGGCGGCCATCACGGCGGCGCCTGGAAGGTCGCCTATGCCGATTTCGTGACCGCGATGATGGCGTTCTTCCTGTTGTTGTGGATCCTCGGTGCGACCACCGAAAAGCAACGCAAGGGCATCGCCGATTATTTCGCCCCCACGTTGATCGACACGCGCTCGCTGGGGATCGGCGGCGGCGCGCTGTTCGGGGGCGAATCGATCCTCGACAAGAACAAGATCGGTCCGAAGGCGGGCCAGACGAGCATGGCGCAGATCGCGATTCCCGATGCGGGCAAGGGCGGTCCGTCGATCGGGACCGGCGAGCAGGGATCGATCAAGAACCGCCAGGCGCTCGCCAGCGAGGATCGCAAGAATTTCGAGGCGATGCGCAAGCGCGTGCTGAGCCAGATCCAGGGATCGGCCAAGCTCTCGCGGCTGGCCAGTCATGTGCGGTTCGTGCGGACCCAGGACGGCATGCGGATCGACCTGGTCGACGACGCCGATTATTCGATGTTCGCGCTGGGAACGACCGCGCTCGATCCGCAGGCCAGCGAGCTGATCGGCATGATCGCGGGCTCGATTTCGGGCATGCAGAACCCGATCATGATCCGTGGGCATACCGACAGCGTGCCGTATGGCGATCCGCGGGCGATGAACAACTGGATGCTGGCATCGGGCCGTGCCGAGGCGACGCGTCGCCGACTATTGTCGGGCGGCACGCCGGAAGCGCGGTTCGAACGGATCGAAGGGGTGGCCGACCGCGAGCCGCTGATCGTCAAGGACCCGCACGATCCGCGCAACCGTCGCGTCGCGATCACGCTGCTGTATCGCCGCGGTTCGTTCGGCAAGTAACCCGTTCCCCCGGGAAAACTGCAGCATGCATGAAGAAGGGACCGACGCTCGGCGGCGCCGGTCCCTTTTCGCTGGTGCCACACATCATTGCTGATGCGCGCCGGGCTTATTCGGCGGCGGTAGTGTCCGTCTTGCGCTTACGCGTGGTTGCGGCGGGTGCAGGCGCTGCATCGGCTTTGCGCGCGCCGGGCTTGCGACCCAGGCCGATCTTCTTCGCCATCGCGCGACGGCTTTCCGAATAATTCTCGGCCACCATCGGATAGTCGGGCTTGAGGCTATAGCGTTCGCGATATTCGGCGGGCGTCATGCCGTGCGTGGCCAAATGGCGGCGCAAGGTCTTGTATGACTTGCCGTCGATCATCGAAATGATGTGATCCTTCGACGCCAGCGACTTTCGGACGGACACGGCCGGCGTGTATTCAGCGACTGCTTCGACCGACGGCGATTCGGTGGTAGCACCCAGCAGTGCCGCGACGGTGTCATGCATCTTGCCGAGAAAGGCAGGAACGTCATCGGCAGAGCTACGCGTATTAGGATTGCCAAGCCAAGCAATGGTCAGCTCAGTCGCAAGTTCGACGGCGCTCAGGTCGGTGGTATCTTCGGCCATGTTCAACTCCATTGACTGACGTCGCCGTAACAACGTGCGGGACTGGGTTCAACCGCTTGCGGAACAATTACACCGCAATTTTTGTAAAAACGTGCATGAGGAGATACGGTTTACATCACAAAGTCCCCTGCAATTGCTTTAGATTAAATCGCTTGCCCGGAAACGATTGCCTGGAAACGATGGCTTTGACGGAGATCGCCGTCCTGTTCGCCAGCGCCCTCTATGCGACGGCTTCGGCAGGCCGTATCCGACGTACACATTAGTCAGAAAAAAAGAGGGTTTCATGATCGCATCTCGGACCAAGGCCATTCTTGCACGTCTCCTTGCGGGCTCGGTCGTGATGAGTGTCGGCTTTGCAGCGCCCGCTATGGCGCAGACCACCAACAATGCGCCCGGTGCAGCGGCGGCGCGGACCGAGGCGCCCAAGGCACGGCTGTGGATGAATACCGCGCTGAACGCCGACGCACGGGTCGAGCTCATCCTCAAGGAGATGACGCTCGACGAGAAGCTGCAGCTGACTTTCGGCTATTTCGCGACCAATGCCGATTGGTTGAAGACGCCGGTCAAGAACTGGGTCTATCCGAAGGACGGCCTTCCCGCGTCCGCCGGGATCGTGCCCGGTATCCCGCGGCTCGGCATCCCGAACCAGTGGCAGACCGATGCCGGTGTCGGCGTCGCCAGCCAGCGCGGGCCGACGCCGCGCCTGCGCACCTCGCTGCCGTCGGGCATCGCGACCGCGGCGACCTGGAACCCGGAACTGGCGCAGGCCGGTGGCGCGATGATCGGCAGGGAGGCGTTCCTGTCGGGCTTCAACGTGCAACTCGCCGGCGGCATGAATCTCACGCGCGAGCCGCGCAACGGGCGCAACTTCGAATATGGCGGCGAGGATCCGTTGCTGGCGGGCGTGATCACCGGGCACGAGATCAAGGGCATCCAGTCGCAGCACGTCGTCTCGACGATGAAGCACTACGCCTTCAACGGGCAGGAGACGAACCGCTTCACGATGGACCACAGGATCGGCGAACAGGCCGCGCGACAGTCCGACCTGCTCGCGTTCGAGATCGCCAACGAGGTCGGCCAGCCGGGCTCGGTGATGTGCTCCTACAACCGAGTGAACGGCCATTATGCGTGCGAGAACGACTGGCTCTTGAACAAGGTGCTTAAGCGCGACTGGGGCTTCAAGGGCTATGTCATGTCCGACTGGGGGGCGGTGCACTCGACCAGCGAGGCGGCCAATGCCGGGCTCGACCAGCAGTCCGGCTGGGCGTTCGATCGCTCGGCGTACTTTGCGGATGCCCTGCGCGAGGCGGTCAACAACGGCCATGTCAGCGAAGCGCGCGCGACCGATATGGCGCGCCGCGTGCTCTGGGGAATGGTCTCGGTGGGCGCGTTCGACACGGTCGTGGCGGGCGACCAGGCGACCAGGATCGACTATTCCGCCCACGCCGCGGTGACGCGCGCGGACGCGGAAGAGGGCATCGTCCTGCTCAAGAACAGCGCCGGCCTCCTACCCCTCGCCAAGTCGGCCAAGTCGATCCTGTTGATCGGCGCACATGCCGATGTCGGCGTGCTGTCGGGCGGTGGTTCGAGCCAGGTCTATTCGCACAACGCGCCGACCAACGGCCTGATCGTGCCCGACGAATTCCCTAGCGGTTTTCCCGGTCCCAAGACCTATCACGCGTCGTCGCCGATGAAGGCGTTGCAGGCGCGAACCGGCGCGACCGTGACGTATCTCGACGGCAAGGACGTCAAGGCCGCAGCCGCAGCGGCACGCAAGGCGGATGTCGTCGTGGTGTTCGGCGAGCAGTGGACCGGCGAGTCGTTCGATGTTCCCGACCTGAACCTCCCCGACAATCAGAACGCGCTGATCGACGCGGTCGCGCGTGCGAACACGAAGACGGTGGTCGTGCTCGAAACCGGCGGTCCGGTGGTGATGCCGTGGCTCGGCAAGGTCGGCGCGGTGCTGGAGGCGTGGTATCCGGGCACGGCGGGCGGCGAGGCGATCGCGCGCGTGTTGACCGGCGAGGTCAACCCGTCGGGGCATCTGCCCGCGACCTTCCCCGCCTCGCTCGCGCAGACCCCGCGGCCCAAGCTGGAGGGCGATCCGAAGCTCGACCGCGACGCGCATCCGATGGGCAATTACGACATCGAGGGTGCGGCGGTCGGCTATAAATGGTTCGACAAGACCGGCGCCAAGCCGCTGTTCCCGTTCGGCTACGGCCTGTCCTACACCAACTTCGCGATAACCGGCCTGACCGCGGCGACGGCGGGCAAGGGCATCAAGGCCGACTTCACCGTCCAGAACACCGGGTCGGTGCAAGGCAAGGCAGTCGCGCAGGTTTACGTATCTGGCGCAGGCTGGGAAGCGCCCAAGCGGCTCGGCGCCTTCCGCAAGGTCGATCTCGCCCCCGGCAAGAGCCAGACCGTATCGGTCACGATCGATCCGCGCCTGCTCGCGACGTTCGACGTCGCCAGCGGCGGGTGGAAGATCGCTGGCGGCGACTACAAGGTCATGCTCGCAACGTCCGCTGCGGACATCGTCCAGACCGCAACGGTCCGTGTGGCCGCGCAGACGCTCGACGCCAAGGGACGCTAAACGGGTCCGGGGTTTTGTGCGGCTAAGCGCGAACCCCAGGACGAAATACGTGTCTCCCCGCGAAGGCGGGGATCCAGACTGGGCTCCCGCCTTCGCGGGAGAACAAGGATATGGTGGCGTACGATTGTAGGCCCCAAACTGAAACTCGAGACGTCCTGAATCTCGCGTTCCGTCCGGATCAGCGCAGCCGGCGCGGGTCTACGACGACGTATTTGATGTGCTTGCGATCATAGGTGTAGGTAATCCGGACCAGCCCGTCGCGAGTCTGGATCACCGCGGGATAGGCATAGCCGTCGGGCAGCGGCTTGCTTTCCAGCGTCAGCACCTGATGCCAGCGCACACCATCGTCCGACAGTGCGAGATTGAGCGGCCAGCGCGGTCCGTCGCCGGGGCGGTCGGGCCAATGACCGCTATGATTGTACACGATCAGCTGTCGCCCATCGCGCAGCGTCACCGCATCGGTCCCGGCATTGGGGTTGGGAAGGTCGATCGCAGCCAGTGGCGACCAGGTCCGACCGGTATCCTTCGACCAACTCATCGCCAGCGCACCCTGACGCGTGCGGGCGATCAGTTCGAGCCGCCCGTCGGGATAGGACAGCACGCTGGGCTGGATCGCCTCGATATGCATCGGCGAGGGGATCGGCGGCTCGACCGTCCAATGCGCGCCGCGATCGGTGCTGCGTTCCATGCGGAGCGACCAGCGATTGGACTCCGCGGTGCCTTCTTCGCGGCTCGATGGTGCAAGCCAACTGCCGTCGCGCAGCACGACGGGCTTGTTCTTGATCGGGCCGAGGACGCCATCGGACAGGCGCTCCGGCTTGCTCCAGCTACGGCCGTCGTCGGTCGAGCGGATCATCATCCCCCACCAGTCGCGCGGGTTCGGCCCGACCTTGTAGAACAGGCGCAGGTCGCCCGGGGCAGGCTGGAACAGGACGGGGTTCCATGTCGGAAGATGGCGACCATCGGCGCCGATGCCCGCCGCCACCGGTTCGGGCGCACTCCATCCGCCGTCCCCGCCGCTGATGCTACGCGACGTCCAGATGCGGACGTCGGCATTGCCTTCGCCCGATCCGGCGAACCAGGCCGCCATCAAGGTGCCGTCGGCGAGCTGCACGATCGTCGACGCGTGCGCCTGCGGATAGGGGGCGTGCGCGTCGATCAGTTCGGCCTTGAGGATGGCATCCGAGGCGGATGGCTGCGGGGCATTGCCGGGAGCACCAGCCCCCGACAGCATCGCGGCCAGCCCGATGATTGCCACTTTCATGAGCATTTACGCGCGCCCGCGAATGGCCGCGATCCGCTCGTCGACGCGGCGTTCCAGGATCGTCAGCGGCATCGCGCCCTCCTTCAGGATGTCGTGGAACTGCTTCAGGTCGAACCGGTCGCCCAGTGCCGCCTTCGCCTTCAGCCGCGCGCGCGTCCATGCCATGTGGCCGACCTTGTAGCTGCACGCCTGGCCGGCCTGCGTGCAATAGCGCTCGACCTCGCGCAGCGTCCTTGGCCGCGCAAAGCCGGTCGTCGCTACCATGTAGTCGGTCGCCTTCTCGCGGCTCCACTGCTTCGCGTGAATGCCGGTATCGACCACCAGTCGCGTCGCGCGGAACAGGAACGATTGGAGATACCCGGCACGCTCCAGCGGCGACGCATACGCGCCGAGTTCGTCCGCCAGCTGCTCGGCATACAGCGCCCAGCCTTCCGAATAGGCCGAGAAGAAGCCGATCTTCCTGAGGGTCGGGATATCCTTCGATTCCTGCGCGAGGCTGATCTGGAGGTGATGCCCCGGTACGCCCTCGTGATAGGTGAGCGAGGGCAGCGTGTATTTCGGCCAGTCGCCGACGTCCTTCAGATTGACGAAGTAGATCGCCGGGCGGCTGCCGTCGAGCGAAGCGCGGTTGTAATAGCCGTTCGAGGCGCCGTCCTGAATCTCCATCGGCACCGCACGGATTTCGAGCGGCTGCGTCGGCACCTCCGAGAACGCCTGGGGCAGCTTGGCATACATCGCTTTCACGCTGTCGTTGAGCCCCGCGATCAGCTCGGTGCGACCCGCCGCGGTGTTCGCATAGAGCTGATCGGGCATGACGTTCAGCTTGGCGAGCCGCTCGCCGACCGTGCCGGTCGTGAACCCTTGCGACTTCAGAATCGTATCGAGCTGCGCGGTGATCTCGGCGACCTGCGCGAGGCCGATGCGGTGGACCTCGTCGGGGCTCATCGTCGTCGTCGTCGCCTGGTTCAGCGCCATCGCGTAGATCGCGTCGCCGTTCGGCACGCGCCAGATCCCGTCGCCCGGCTTGGTGGTCGGCTTCAACCGCTCGATCAGCGCGATCTGGCGGTCGAGCGCGGGATAGACCTTCTCGTCGACGATCTTTGAAGCACGCGCCTGCCAGTCGCCGCCGATGCCCTTCGCCGCAGCGCGCTTAACGAGCGACTGGACGATGCTCGATGTCGCCGCCGGCTGACCGCGCAGCTTCCGCATTTGGCCCAGCGTCAGGTCGAGCGACCAAGCGGGGGCGAGCAGGCCACGCGCGGCTTCCACCTGCTGCATCGCGCTTTCCTGGTCGAGCACCGTGCCGAACTGGTCGAGCCGCGACAGATACGCCTCCGCGTCGGGCATCGCGTTGATCGTGTGTGCGGTGTTGAGGAAATCGGGCACCTGGAAATAGGCGCCGCCCTGCTGGAAGATCCGGTAGGGGCGGATCGGGCTGTCCATGCCGAATTTCTCGGGCGCGGCGATCTGCGTGTTCAGCGAATAGCGCACCACTTCGAGGTTCAGCTTGGCCGCCGGCGACAGGCCCGCGCCGTCATAGCGCGCAAGGCTCGCGATCGACGCCTTGGTCTCGGCAACGTCGCGTGCGCGCTTTTCGGGCGTCCGCGGCGAGAGCTGGCTCTTGAGGCCGGCGAGCGGTCCCTTGTCGAGGCCGAGCGAGGTCGCAAGCTCGGGCGACCGCGCGACGCTCTTCTGGAAGATCCGCTCGAACTCCGCATTGAGCGCGGTGTCGCCGGTCGACTGCGCGAACACGCTGGACGGCAACACGGTGGTGGCGAGCGCGGCGACACTCCCCGATGCGAGGAACTGGCGACGATCCATGACGAACTCTCCCTTTAACTGGCGCGTATCTTCGCGGATCGGGACGCGAACCGCCAGAGCCGAACCGACACCCAATCGACACAGACCGAAGCGAGACCACCGAAGCCAGCGGAACTACGACTGCGATCATAGGTTAGACAGGAGAACCCAGCGGTGTCTCCATCCCCCCAGGGACCCGCCGGGTTTCGTATGCGTAGGTGAGGTTGAAGTGCGAAACGAGACAACCAGGCGTGGAGCCGACGCACGTTTACAGGCCATCGGCGAGACTCTCCGTTCGTCCTGGCAGACGCCGACCGATACGATGATCACCGACGATATTCCGATGTTGCTGACGCGTTTGTCGCAGGTCCAGAGCCGCAAAAAGCGCTAGGAGCTTCGGTCCGGGCGCCCCGCAACGCGCCCGAACCCTGAAGCGTAAACCGTCAGTTCGCCGGGACGGCCTTCATGGCCTCGATCAATTTCTTGACCTCCTGGCTGCGACCACGCGGCATGATCAGCACGTCGTTGCCGCTCGCAACCACGATCAGATCCTCGACACCCACGAGCGAAATCCGGATGCCGTCGCTGCGGACGAAGCATTGTTTCGTGTCGATCGCCAGAACCGCGCCGTTGCCCTGGCTGCGATGGGCATTGCCCTTGTCGTCGACGTCGCTGATCGCGTGCAGCGCGTCCCAGCTGCCGACGTCGTTCCAGCCCATCGCGACCGGCACGACCGCGACCCGGTCCGCCTTCTCCATCACGGCGTAATCGATCGAATCGTCCGGCGAGGCGGCAAAGGCAGCCGCATCGGGATAGATCCGCGTGCCCTCGGTCCGCGCCTTGTCCATCGCCTCGCGCGTCGCGATCAGGATGCCGGGATTGAACTGCGCCAGCGCCTCCAGATACGCATCGGCCTGGAAGAGGAAAATCCCGCCGTTCCAGGCGTGATCGCCGCTGGCGAGCATCGACTGCGCCTTGTCGAGCGGCGGCTTCTCGACGAACCGGGCGACGCGATTGACGCCGGGCTGGAGCTCGTCGCCGATCTGTATCCAGCCATAGCCGATCTCGGGCGCGTCGGGAGCGATCCCGAAGGTGACGAGCCAGCCCTGCGTGACGAGCGGCATCGCCGCCTCGATGGCCGCATGGAACGCCGCGATATCGCCGATGACGTGATCCGAGGGCATCACCAGCAACGCGTCGCCACCACCACCTGCGGCGATTGCCGCGAGCGCGATCGCCGGCGCGGTGTTGCGACCGGCCGGCTCGAGGATCAGCGCCTGCGGCGTCGCCCCGGCATCGGCCAACTGCTGCTCGACCAGATCGGCGTGGCGCGCATTGGCGACGACGATCGGCGCCGCATAGCGTTCACCCTTGGCACGACCTGCCGTCAACTGGAGCATCGTCTCGTTCGCCGTCAGCGCCAGCATCTGCTTGGGCATTTCGGGGCGGGACATCGGCCAGAGGCGCGTGCCGGAACCACCTGAAAGTATCACGGGAACGATCGTACGTACGGTCATGGAGCCTCCTGCCCGATGCGCTATAGTGACGGGCTAAGGTTCGCAATCGCCGAGTGCCCCAAGCGGTTGCACGGTCTTCAGCCTTTTTTGGGGAATTGCTGCCAATCTGTGGGTGGCGTCGGTGCTTTTGCGGATGAGCGTCGGGAACGGTGGACGATGATACGGCTCTTCAAGCACTACGTGCCCCATGTGGTCCTGATGCTCGGTCTGGTCGATCTGGTCCTGCTTATCATGTCTGCGGAGATCGGCTGGGTCGTCCGCGCAAACCAGATCGGCATGCAGGTCGAGCCGATGCACACGCGTATCGCGCAATTGCTGACCTTCGCGATCGCCCTGCAAGTGTCGCTGGTCGCGGTCGGCGCGTATGGCGTCGCGTCGTTCCTGTCGTTGCGCTTCGCCGCCGCGCGGCTTGCGGTCGCATTGTCGCTCGGCGTGATGTTCCTCTCGTTGATCTTCTTTCTGGTGCCGCCGCTCGCCCTGTGGCGGTCCAACCTGTTATACTCGACCGTCATCGCAACCGTGTTGCTGGTCACCGTTCGCGCGCTGCTCGGCAAGACGCTGGGCGGCGAAACGTTCAAGCGGCGGATCGTCGTGCTGGGCGCGGGCGTGCGTGCGGCACGGATCCAGAGCCTGTCCGCACAGCCCGGCATCAATTTCGTCGTCGCCAGGTTCGTCCTGATGGGCGAAGCCGAGCCGGCCGTTCAGGGCGCGCTGCCGCGGGGCGAAATTCCCAACCTCGCGACCTATATCGTCGACCAGAACGCCAGCGAGGTCGTGCTCGCGCTCGACGAGCGCCGCAATGCGTTGCCGATGAAGGATCTGCTTCGCGTCCGTACCACGGGCGTGCAGGTGAGCGAGATATCGAGCTTTCTCGAACGCGAAACCGGCCGCATCGATCTCAAGAGCGTCAATCCGTCCTGGCTGATTTTTTCCGACGGGTTCGCATCGAGCCGGATGCTGTCGAGCGTCTTCAAGCGCGCGTTCGACATCATCGCCAGCGGGCTGCTGCTGACGGTAACCCTGCCGATCATCCTGGTCACCGCGATCGCGATCAAGCTCGAGTCCAAGGGCCCCGCCTTCTACCGCCAGCGTCGGGTCGGTCTCTACGGCGAAGGGTTCGATATCCTGAAACTGCGCTCGATGCGGCAGGACGCCGAAGTGTCGGGCAAGGCGGTGTGGGCCGCCGAGGACGATCCGCGGATCACCCGTATCGGCCGGTTCATCCGCAAAGTCCGGATCGACGAACTGCCGCAGACCTGGACCGTGCTGAAGGGGGAGATGAGCTTTGTCGGCCCACGCCCCGAACGGCCGCAATTCGTCGAACAGCTCGACGAGCAGCTGCCATTCTACGCCGAGCGCCACATGGTCAAACCGGGCATCACCGGCTGGGCGCAGATCAACTACCCTTACGGCGCGTCGATCGAGGATGCCCGGCACAAGCTCGAATACGACCTCTATTATGCAAAGAACTATTCGCCGTTTCTGGACATGCTGATCCTGTTGCAGACCCTCCGCGTCGTGCTCTGGCCGGCGGGGGCACGATGAGCGTAGCGGTGCTCCCGACATGATCACGACGCTGGTGCTTTGGAGTCACGCGCTGGCGGCGCTGTCGTTCGGCGCCCTGGCGCTGGCGCAGGTGCGACGACCCAGCGGGCAATGGCCGCATGCCGCGTTCGTCATCGCGCTCGCGGCGACCAGCCTGTGGGCGCTCGCGGTCGCCGGCATCGATACGCGCGATGTTGCGACGCGGATCGTTATCAGTGCGCGCGACATCGCGTGGCTCGGCTTCATGCTCGCGCTCGTCCGGCGCGATCGTGCCGGCAATTATGCGCTCGGTGCCGTGTATTTCGTGGTCATGGCGCTTGCCGGAACCGCCGCGTTGCTTGCGATCGCCGGCCGGATGGGGCTCGACGCCGAGGCGTTGCGCGCAGTCGAGACCGCCCGAACGGTGTTCCGGATGATGAGCGCGGTCAGCGGCCTGGTGCTCATTCACCACCTGTACCAGGCGGCACCCCCCTCGCGGGGCGGCATCCGCCTCGTCGTGCTCGCGCTTGCCGCGATGTGGGGCGTCGACCTGTTCGTCTCCGCCGGCGTGTATTTCGCGATGCCCTGGATCCCGGTGTCGATCCTGGTGCGCGGCGTGGTGATGACCGGCGTCGCGGCGCTGCTGGTCGTCGGGGTGCATCGCAGTGGCGACTGGACGCTCGCCTTGTCGCGGCCGATCACGGCGCGCGCGCTGTCCGCGGTGGCCTTGATCGTCTACGCCGGCCTTACCGCACTCGCGACCAGCATCGCCGCCAGTTATGCAGGATCCTATGTCCGCGTCGCACAGACCGCGATCGTGTTCGGCGCAACCGCCGCCGCGCTGACGCTGCTTTCGACCCCGTGGCTGCGTGCCTGGACCAAAGTGAAGGTCGCCAAGCATCTCTTTCGTCACCGCTATGACTATCGTGCGGAATGGCAACGTTTTACCGACACGCTGGGCAAACCGGCTGTCGGCGCCGACTCGCTCCATGCCCGTGTCGTAAAGTCGGTTGCCGACCTGACCGACTCGCCGGGCGGGCTTTTGCTGGTCCATGACGGCGCCTCGCTTGGACCCGGCGCGACATGGAACTGGTTTTGTGCCGCCACCGGTCCTCAGGATGAAACGCTGGCCCGGTTTCTCGCCGGTGATGCGCGGATCGTCGAACTGGACCGTGTGCGCGCAGGCACCGCGCCGCCAGCCGATATAGCCAGCGTTCCCGCCTGGCTCCACGACTGCCCGGACGCCTGGGCGATCGTGCCGCTCATGCATGGTGGCACGCTGGCCGGCGCGATCGTGCTTGCCCGCCCGCCGGTCGACCGGGCGCTCGACTGGGAGGATTTCGACCTGCTCCGGGTGGCCGGACGGCAGGCGGCGAGCTATCTTGCCGAGGATCGCGCGCATGCGGCACTGGCCGATGCGGCGCGGTTCGACGAGTTCAACCGCCGCTTCGCGTTCATCCTTCACGATATCAAGAATCTTGTCAGCCAATTGACCCTGGTCGCGCGCAACGCCGAGCGACACGCCGACAACCCCGAATTTCGCATCGACATGGTTGCTACCCTCAAGGATTCGTCAGACCGCATGAACGCGTTGCTCGCCCGCCTCTCGCAGCACGGCCCCGTCCGCGGCGAACCGCTCCAACCGGTCGAGGTTGCGGCGATCGTCGAGCGCGTCGCGACCAGTCGGCGCGGCCAGCACCCGATCGCCGCCCGCGCTGCGCCGATCCTCGCGCTTGGTCATGCGGCGCGTCTTGAGCAGGTGCTCGGTCATCTCGTCCAGAACGCCATCGAAGCCAGCGGCGCCGACGACCCCGTCCTGATCTCGGTCGAACCGGTCGGTGACCGTATCGCGATCGACGTCATCGACCACGGTGTTGGAATGGCGCCGGGCTTCGTGCGCGACCAGTTGTTCCGCCCTTTCGTATCCTCGAAACCGACCGGCTTCGGTATCGGTGCCTTCGAAGCGCAACAACTCGTCCACGCGATGGGCGGTGCGCTGGAGGTCGTCAGCCGCGAAGGTGAGGGGACCCGGTTCCGCGTCCTGCTTCCCGCGATCGCGTCGCTGGAAGCGGCAGCGTGAGCGGCGGCCCGAGTGGCGGCCCGAGTGGCGGCCCGAGTGGCAGCGTACGGCCGGTTCTCCTGATCGTCGAGGACGACGCCGGGCTTCAGCGTCAGCTTCGCTGGGCCTATGAAGGGTATGAGATCGTGGTCGCAAGCGATCGGACGCAGGCGCTCGATGCGATCCGCGCGCATGAGCCCGCGGTCGTCACGCTCGACCTCGGCCTGCCGCCCGATCCGGACGGGGTCACCGAAGGGTTTGCCACCCTGCGCGATATTCTTGCGATGAAGCCCGATACGAAGGTGATCGTGGCGTCGGGACACGGCGCACGCGAAAGCGCGTTGCAGGCGATCGCCGACGGCGCCTGGGATTTCTACGCCAAGCCGATCGATATCGACGCGCTCGGCCTGATCGTCAGCCGTGCGTTTCATGTCCATGCGCTGGAGACCGAGAACCGCCGTCTCGCCGCGCGGATGGAAGCGGGCGGGTTCGGCGGTCTGATCAGCGCCTCCCCCGAGATGGCGGCGGTCACGCGCACGCTGGAACGGGTCGCACCTGCCAACGTATCGGTGATGCTGCTGGGCGCCAGCGGCACCGGCAAGGAACTGCTCGCGCGCGGGCTGCATGACGCGTCGCCGCGGTCGCGGGGCAATTTCGTCGCGATCAACTGCGCGGCGATCCCCGAGACCCTGCTCGAAAGCGAGCTGTTCGGTCATGAAAAGGGCGCCTTCACAGGGGCGGTAAAGACCACCGAGGGCAAGATCGAACAGGCTGCCGGCGGCACGCTGTTCCTCGACGAAATCGGCGACGTGCCGCTCGCGCTCCAGGTGAAGCTGTTGCGGTTCCTCCAGGAGCGCGTGATCGAACGCGTCGGCGGGCGGAAAGCGATCCCGGTGGACACGCGAATCGTCTGCGCGACGCACCAGAATGTCGACGCGATGGTCGCCGACGGGCGGTTCCGCGAGGACCTGTATTACCGCCTCGCCGAGATCGTCGTTCGAATCCCGGCGCTGGCCGACCGGACCGGCGACGCGGTATTGCTCGCGCGCCACTTCGTCACGCGCTACGCCGCGTCGATGAACCCCGTCGTCACCGGCCTTGCTTCCGACGCGCGCGCTGCGATCGATAGCTGGGGCTGGCCGGGCAATGTCCGCGAGCTGGAGAACCGGATCAAGCGCGCGGTGATCATGGCCGACGGCAAGCTCGTCACCGCGATCGATCTGGATCTGGACGCGAACGCATACGAGGCGGTTTCGCTCAACCTGCGCGCGGCCCGCGAACTCGCCGATCGCAAAGCGATCCGCCAGGCACTGGCAAGGACCGACGGTAACATATCGAGCGCGTCGCGGCTGCTCGGGATCAGCCGGCCGACGCTGTACGACCTGCTGAAAAGCTACGATCTTCATGCGTGACGCGACCTATCCTTTGTTGCGGCGGCGCAAGCGGCGGCGACGGTTCAAGCTGCCTGCGATGATGGCCAGCAGCCGAGCACGCGTTCTCGCGATCGCAACGCTGTGCCTGATCGTCGTCGCGATCGGCGTCGCGATCGCGATGCGATCGCCGCGGCCGGATGCGCGACGGTCGCTTGCGGATAGCCTGGCGACACTGGACGCCGGCAATTACAGCGCAGCACGCAGCAACGCGCAGGCGGCGATCGCGGCGCAACCGAACTGGGCGATCGCGCATGCCGTGTTGGCGCGTGCGTACCTCGAACTCGGCGAGGGGCTGGCCGCGGAAGCGGAACTCGCGCGCGCGGAAAACGCCGGATTGCCGGCGGGCCGCCTGTATCAACTGCGCGCGCATGCCAGCCTGTTGCAAGGCGATCCGGACGCTGCGCTCGATCAAGCTGCCGACGCATCGCCGCGCTATGCAGCATATGCCGCGCGCATCGTCGCGCGGGCACTTGCCGCACAGGGCAAGACCGTCGAGGCACGTGCAGCCCTGGAGGGGCTGGTCGCCCGCGCGCCGGACGATGCGGCAGCCTGGACCGATCTCGGCCGGCTTCGCCTGACCATCGGCGATGTCGGTGGCGCAGCCGTTGCGGCGACGCGGGCCGTTGCATTGGCCCCGCGAGATCCTGCGGCCCTGACGTTGCAGGGTGAAGTGATTCGCAGTCGTTACGGCCTGATCGCGGCGTTGCCATGGTTCGAGCAGACGTTGACGCGCGATGCCTATTATCATCCCGCGCTGATCGAATATGCGGCGACCCTCGGCGATGCGGGGCGCAATGTCGAAATGCTTGCCGTCACGCGTCGTGCGCTGCTGGCCCGGCCCGGCAGTCCTCAGGCGTTGTATCTGCAGGCGGCGCTTGCCGCGCGCGCGGGCCGGATCGATCTTGCCCGGTCGCTTCTGAGAGGCGCGCGTGGCGCGGCCAACGGGCTTCCCGGAACGCTGCTGCTGTCCGGCAGCCTCGACTACGCGCAGGGCAAGTTCGAGCAGGCGGCGACGACATGGCGGCAGCTCGTCGGTATCCAGCCGCTGAACATCGCCGCACGGCGGCTGCTCGGTGCGGCGTTGCTTCGGTCGGGCGATCCGCGCGGCGCGCTCGGCATGCTGCGGCCGATCGGTGAGCGTGCCGACGCGGACACCTACTCCCTGACGCTGATCGCGCGGGCGTTCGAAGCCGTCGGCGATCGTACGTCTGCGTTGCCGTTCCTCGATCGTGCGGCCGCAGGACCCGTCGCGCCGGCTTCGGCGTTCGCGACCGACGCGGCGATCGGCGCATTGGTGGCAGAGGCGGCGACCGCGCCGGGCGATCCCACCTACGCGCTAGGCGTGATCCGCGGACAGATCGCCCAGCGCGACACCGCCGGCGCGATCGCCCGTGCCCGGTCACTCGTCGCGGCGGCGCCCGGTGCGCCGGCCGCGCATCTTGCGCTGGGCGATGCGCTCGTCGCCGCCGGACGCTACGCCGAAGCGGCGCCGGTTTTCGCACGCGCCGCGGATCTGTCGTTCGACGAGCCGACGATGCTTCGCCTGATCGATGCCCTGAGTCGGGCCGGTCGAGCCAAGGACGCGGCGACTGCGTTGGCGCTATACCTGTCGCAAAATCCGCAAAGCCTGGCGGGGCAACGCGTGCTCGGGCACTGGCAGGTCGCGGCGGGCGACTGGGATTCCGCGATCGAGACGCTGGAGGGTATCCGACGCCGGGTCGGCAACCGCGATGGCGGAGTCCTTGGCGACCTCGCGCTCGCCTACGCAGGAAGCGACGATGGCGCGATCGCGGTCCGCTATGGTCGTGCCGCCTATCTGCTGTCGCCGATGAGTGCGGCCGCCGCCGATGCCTATGGCATCGCGCTTTCGGCAAACGGTGACGATGATGGGGCCTGGCAAATGCTGACCAAGGCCAATCGCCTCGCACCCGGCGACACGGTGATCGCGGGGCATCTTCGTCAACTGCGCTAGATGCCGGCGACCGGCCCTGTGTTGGCTAGGGTGTTGGCTAAGGTACTGGTTGGGCGCTTGTCACGACCGGATCACGCGGCCAAGAGCATGCCATGACCGACCCGCTGGACCGTATCGCCGCTGCGCTCGAACGCCTTTCGCCGCCGCCATCGCCGCCGGTCGATCTGCGCGCTCACCCGGCCTATGTCTGGCGTGACGGTGCGCTGGTCGTGGCGCGTGGGTTCGCGCCGCTACCCCTCGACAGGCTGATAGGGATTGATCGGCAGAAGACGTCGCTGGCCGCCAACCTCGACCGTCTCGCCAAGGGACATGCCGCGCAGGACGTGCTGCTATGGGGTGCGCGCGGCACGGGAAAGTCCGCGCTCGTAAAAAGCGCGATCGCCGCGATCCAGGCGGGCGACGGTAATCTCGCGCTGGTCGAAATTGCGGCGCTCGATAGCCTGTCGACGCTGTTTGCGATGCTCGCGACCATCGATCGTGCGTTCGCGGTGTTTATCGACGATCTCGGTTTCGACGTTCCTGCCGACGCGCGCGCGCTGCGGTCGGTCTTGGAAGGGGGCGCCGAACCGCGACCTGCCAACGTGCGCCTGCTGGTAACCGCGAACCGCCGGCATCTTGCGCCACGCGATATCGCCGAACAGGAAAGTGCGATCAATCCGCGCGATTCCGCAGACGATCATCTGGCCTTGGCCGACCGATTCGGTCTGAGCCTCGGATTTCATGCGATGGACCAGGAGACGTATCTTGCGATCGTCGCGGCGTACGCAGCGCTTTACGATCTGAGTTTCGAGCCGGGCGACGCCATCGGCTGGGCGACGCGACGTGGCAGCCGTTCGGGCCGGGTCGCGTGGCAGTATGTCATCGATCTCGCGGGGCGGATGGGAAAGAGCGTTTAAGTCGCCCGCTTTCCAAATGATTTCCGGCCGAACGAACGGGCCGGCGCCGAGGCGCCGGCCCTGACAACCTTAGTTGCTGTCCGAATCGTCGTTGTTGTCGTCCTTGACGATCGCGATGACGCCGATCGCTGCAACGCCTGCTGCGATCAGGATGGCGAAGATGCCGCCGCCGCCGCCGCCCAGTTCGCTCTTACCGGCGGTTGCCGACCCGACGCGTGCGTTCGCGACCGACAGGCTCGCAGGAGCAGCCGATGCCGCAACCGAGGTGGTCATCATTGCGACAGCAAGTGCGCTGCCGGTAAGGGCCTTGAGCTTCATAAACATCTCCACAATAAACGAACCGAACTGCCGCAACGCAACAGTCACACAGTGGTTCCGCTATTGAACAAACGCCGAAAAGTCCAGATAAATCTAGTTTAAGCGGCGCCGTCGACCATTTCTGCAAGTTCGAGCCAGCGCAGTTCCGCCGCTTCCTTCTCTGCGCGGGCCTGCTCGATCGCCGCGGTCAGTTTCGCGAACGTCGCGTGGTCGCGCATGTACAGATCGGGCTTGGCAAGCTTGGCCGCATCCGCCGCCATCTGCGCGTCGAGTTCCTCGATCCGCTTCGGGAGCAATTCGTAATCGCGCTGGTCCTTGTAGGTCAGCTTGGCACGCGGGGCGGCCGCGACCGGGGCGGTGGCGGAGACCTTCTTCGACGCACGCTTGCCGGTCGTCGTCGACACGCGACGCTTTTCCCAATCCTCATAGCCGCCAGCGACCACGTCGACCGTGCCCGAGCCGTCGAGCCCGAGCGTGATCGTGACGGTCCGGTCGAGGAAGTCGCGGTCATGGCTGACGATCAGCACGGTGCCGTCATAATCGCCGATCACCTCCTGCAACAGGTCGAGCGTCTCGAGGTCGAGATCGTTGGTCGGCTCGTCGAGCACCAGCAGGTTCGACGGCTTGGCGAACTCACGCGCGAGCAGCAGGCGTGACCGCTCGCCACCCGACAGCGAGCCGATCTTTGCGTCGACCATGTTCGGGTCGAACAGGAAGTCCTTCAGATAGCCGTGGATATGCTTGCGCACACCCAGCACATCGATCCACTCGCCGCCGTCGACGACGACTTCGCGGACCGTCTTCTCGGGCGCCATCAGGCTGCGCTGCTGGTCGATCACCACCGCATCCAGGGTCTGCGCCAGCTTGATCGTACCGCTGTCGGGCTGGATCTCGCCGGTGAGCAGCTTCAACAGCGTCGACTTGCCCGCACCGTTGCGGCCGACGATGCCGATACGGTCGCCTCTGGTTACACGAAGCGTCAGGTCGCCGATGATCGTGCGGTCGCCGTAGGCCTTGGTAACGTTCTTCGCGTCGATCACGACCTTCGACTTGGTGTCGTCGCTGCTCGTGGTCAGGTTCGCCGAGCCCTGCGGCCCGATCATCGACGCGCGTTCGGCGCGCATCTCGTGCAGCTTGGTCAGGCGCCCCTGGTTGCGCTTGCGCCGACCGGTGACGCCGCGAAGCAGCCAATGCTCCTCGAGCTTGAGGCGCGCGTCGAGCTTCTCGGCCTGGCGCTGTTCCTCGGCATAGACCTGCTCGGTCCACGCCTCGAACCCGCCAAAACCGATTTCCGCCCGCCGGATAGCCCCGCGATCGAGCCACAGCGTCTGCTTGGTGAGGCGCGTCAGGAAGGTACGGTCATGGCTGATGACGACGAACGCGCCGCGGAAGCGCTTGAGCCAGTCCTCGATCCATTCGATCGCGCCGATGTCGAGATGGTTGGTCGGCTCGTCGAGCAGCAGCATGTCGGGGTCCTGCGACAGCGCGCGGACGATCGCCGCGCGGCGCCGTTCGCCGCCCGATGCGGAGGCTGCCTCGCGCGACAGGTCGATGCCGAGCTGGTCGGCGATCGAATCCGCCTCGTAGTTCACCGGCGCATCGTCGCCCGCCATCACGTAATCGCGCAGCGTCGCGAAGCCGCGCAGGTCGGGCTCCTGCTCCAGGATCACGACGCGGGTGCCGGGGACGATCACCCTGCGGCCCTCGTCGGCGATCACGCTGCCGCCGAGCAGCTTGAGCAGGGTCGTCTTGCCGGCGCCGTTGCGGCCGATCAGCGCGAGCCGGTCGCGCGGTCCGATATGGATGTCGAGATTGCGAAAGAGCCAGCCGGAGCCCTGGACGAGCCCGAGGCCTTCGAATGCTAAGATTGGTGCTGCCATGTCCGCGCCACGTAGGGGGGCGAAGTGATGCAGGCAAGTTACACCTCGCAGGGCTTCGTGCTGTCGCGCGCCTGTCGCGATCATTCACAGGCTGTTCAATGCCGGGGCCCTATGCCACGGCCATGAAGATGTTGCTATTTCTTGCGACCCTGGCCGCGGCGCCTTTGCTGATGGGTGCCGCACCGATGCTGGCGGGCGACCCTCCACAGCGTCGCAGCGACCAGATGTCGGCATTGCAGGCGCGCCGGACCGGTGCCCCGTCCCTGCGCGAGATAGAGTCGCGCGTGATCCCGACGATGAAGGGCGCGCAGTATCTCGGCTCGGACTATGATTCGGGCAGCGCCATTTACACGCTGAAATTCCTGCGCGATGGAACCGTCATCTGGGTCGACGTCGATGGCCGCAACGGCCAGATCGTCGGCCGCACGGGTCGCTGAAAACCCCAATCGAGAGGATAATCATGCGCGTTCTGATCGTCGAGGACGAGCCGAATCTCGGCCAGCAGTTGAAGAATACCCTGGAGGGGGCCGGCTATGCGATCGATCTGGCGGTCGATGGCGAAGAGGGACATTTCCTCGGCTCGACCGAGAATTACGACGCGGTCGTGCTCGATCTCGGTCTCCCCGAGATCGACGGGCTGACCGTGCTCGATCGCTGGCGCAAGGAGGGCAAGACGATGCCCGTGCTGGTGCTGACCGCACGCGACAGCTGGTCCGACAAGGTCGCCGGGCTCGATGCGGGCGCCGACGATTACGTCGCCAAGCCGTTCCAGAGCGAGGAACTGATCGCGCGTCTGCGGGCGCTGATCCGTCGTGCATCCGGCAATGCCTCGTCCGAGCTGACCGCGGGCGATATCCGCCTCGACACGCGCAGCGGCAAGGTCACGCGCGCCGGCGAGCCGGTGAAGCTGACCGCGCAGGAATACAAGCTGCTGAGCTACCTGCTTCACCACAAGGGCAAGGTCGTCAGCCGGACCGAGTTGATCGAGCACATCTACGACCAGGATTTCGACCGTGATTCGAACACGATCGAGGTGTTCGTGACGCGCATCCGCAAGAAGCTCGGCCAGGACGTGATCACGACGATCCGCGGCCTCGGCTACAGCCTCGAAGATCCGGACGCCTGATCGTCCCACGATGGAAACGCCGCCGCTGACAGAGACGCCGATCCGCGTGCCGGCGGCCGTGAAGGGATCGCTGTCGCGGCGGATGATCCTGATCGCGGCGGTGTGGATCGTCGTGCTGCTCAGCGGCGGCGGGTTCGCGCTCGACCGCGTGCTGAGCCAGGCGGTGACGCGCAATTTCGACGACCAGCTCGAATATGTCCTTCGCTCGCTGCTGAACTCGGCCGAGATCGGACCCGAGGGCGAAGTGATCTTCTCGCGCGATGCCGCGGCCGACCAGCGCTTCGTCGAACCCTATTCGGGTCTCTACTGGCAGGTGTCGGGCAAGGGGCGCGAGGATTTCCCGTCGCGGTCGCTGTGGGATCGCAAGCTCGCGTTCGGCGGCCCGCACGACGACCGCAACGCGCATTTCTACGACAGCAACCAGTTTCCCGACGAAAAGCTGCGAATCGTCGAGCGCGACGCGGTCATTCCCGGCTCCCAGGTGCATTGGCGGTTCCAGGTCGCGCAGAGCCGCGACGGGCTCGATGCGCAGATCACCACCTTGCGCCGCACGCTGGTCCGCAGCTTCGCGTTGCTGGGGCTCGGACTGATCATCATGGCGGCGCTCCAGACCTTCTACGGGCTCTGGCCGCTGCGGCGGGTGCGCGAGGAGATCGCCCGGATGCGCGCCGGCCAGTCGAACCGGGTGTCGAGCGCGATGCCTGTCGAGGTCGCGCCGATGGTCGAGGAACTCAACGCGCTGATCGAGCATAACGAGCGTCAGGCCGAGGAGGCGCGGCGGCATGCCGGCAACCTTGCGCATGCGCTCAAGACGCCGTTGACGGTGATCATGAACGCCGCCACTGCGCAGTCCGACGACCTCGCCGATACGGTGATCCGGGAAGCCCGGACGATGCGCCGGCAGGTCGACCACCACCTCGCGCGAGCCCGGGCGGTCGGGCGGCGTGGATCTGCGCATAGTCGTGCGGATGTGTGGCCGAGCCTCGAATCGGTCGAGCGTGCGGTTGGGCGGCTGTACCGGCATGTCCGGATCGACGTGACGGGGCCGCGCGGGCTTCAGGTCCATGTCGAACGGCAGGATCTCGACGAGATGCTCGGTAACCTGATCGAGAACGCTGCGAAATATGGTGGTGGCAGCGTGTTCGTGACGGTCGGCGCGCAGTCGGGCTTCGTCGAATTCCTGGTCGAGGATGACGGCGTCGGCATTCCTGAAGAGGAACGTGTCCGAATCTTCGACCGCGGCGTGCGGCTGGATACGGGGAAGCCGGGGACTGGGCTGGGGCTGGCGATCGTTCGGGACGTCGCGGAAATCTATGAGGGAACGGTCGCGCTTGAGGAGAGCGAAGACCTGGGCGGCCTGCTCGTGCGGCTGAGACTACCCGCGGCCAACTGACCTTCTCACGATCCTCCCCCTGGCGGGGGAGGATCAAGGTCAGGTCACCCCCGCGACCGCGCCTGGCGGTAGGTGCCCAACACCCGCAGCCATTTCGAATGGAATCCCAGTTCCTCCAGCGCATGGTCGAGGTTCGCGTCGCCCGGCTTGCCGACCACGTCCGCATAGAATTCCGTCGCCGAGAAACTACCGTTGCGCTGGTAGCTCTCCAGCTTGGTGATGTTCACCCCGTTGGTGGCGAACCCGCCGACCGCCTTGTAGAGCGCGGCGGGGACGTTCTTCACCTCGAAGATCAGCGTCGTCATCCATTCGCCGCCGACCGGCTCCTGCGCCGCGGGCGGCTTGCCGCCGCGCGCCAGCACCACGAACCGCGTCGTGTTGTGATCCGCGTCGGCGATGTCGGTCGCGAGCAGCTCCAGCCCATACAGCCCGGCAGCGGCAGGCGGCGCCAATGCCGCGATCGCAGGATCGGCGAGTTCGGCGACCTTGGCCGCAGCCCCGGCGGTGTCGGGATAGCTTACCGGCTCGATTCCGTGCGCCTTCAGCCAATGCCGGCACTGCCCGAGCGCCTGCGGATGGCTCATCGCCTGGCGGATGCCGTCGCGTGGCCCAGCGCCCATCAGCGCATGGCGGATCGGCAGGAAATGCTCGCCGGTGATAACGAGCCCCGATTCGGGCAGCAGGAAATGAATGTCGGCGACCCGGCCGTGCAGCGAATTCTCGATCGGAATGATCGCGCAATCGGCGCGGCCGTCCTTCACCGCGTCGATCGCGTCGGAGAAATCGAAGCAGGGCAGGGGCAGGCCGTCCGGGAATGCCTCGACTGCCGCGACATGGCTGTTGGCGCCCGGCGCACCCTGGAACGCGACGGCGCGCGCGGGGTCTGCTGCAGCGGCGTCGGTCATCCGCGCGACGATCGGGCGGGCGGGTACGGCGAAGTTTTCCATGCCCCCAGCGCCTAAGGCGCGCTGCTTGCCTGTTCAACCCGGGTAAAAGGGCCGCCGTGCGCCATACAAGCGCAGCTTGCGGTGCGCGCCCGCCTTTTCTATGGCTGTCCCAAACAGAACAGGGCGGATGCGCAAGATGGACAATCGGACCAATACGATCGCCGGCTGGGTGCTCGCAGGCTGTGGTGCGGCGCTCGGGCTGTCGATCGTCGGTGGGATGTTGTTCCACGGCGAGCGACCCGAGAAGATGGGCTACGCGATCGAGGGCGTCGTCGAGGAAGGCGCTGGCGGTGCCGCCGCCGACGTGCCGATCGCCTCGCTGCTGCCGACCGCTGACGCCGCCAAGGGTGCCGAAGTGTTCAAGAAGTGCGCGGCCTGCCACACCATCAACCAGGGCGGTGCGAACGGTGTCGGCCCGAACCTGTACGGGACGCTCGGCGAAGCGATCGCCAAGGGCAAGGGCGGGTACGCCTTCTCCGCGGCGCTGGCCGGCGTCGGCGGCACCTGGGACTTCGACAAGATGAATGCGTGGCTGACGTCGCCGCGCAAGTTCGCCAACGGCACCAAGATGACGTTCGCGGGCTTGGGCAACGCGCAGGACCGCGCCAACGTGATCCTGTACCTCAACCAGCAGGGTTCGAACCTGCCGCTCCCGGCGGCCCCCGCCGCGGGCGCTGCGCCGGCGGCTAAGGATGCGGCGGCGGAGGGTCAGCCTGCGACCGCGAATGCGGCGGAGGCCGCAGCCACCGAAGGTGCGCCGACCGCCGACATCGCCAACACCGGCACGCCGGCGTCGGGTGCACCGTCAGTCGATCCCGAAGCAGCCCGCAAGGGTGCCCGCTCGGAGAAGTAGAGCGACCGACTCCCTCTCCCCTGCGGGGAGAGGGCTGGGGTGAGGGCTGTTCCGGGCGCTGCACTGCTTGGCAGCCCCTCACCCCGACCCTCTCCCCGGAGGGGAGAGGGAGTAGAAAAGGGGTGCCTTCACACTCCGGGAAACTCAGCTCTCGGCGGCTTCCTTCTCCGCCCGCTCGCGGTAGAACGACTGCACCGCGTCCCAGGCCTCGTCGGCCGTCTCGACGTAGCGGAAGATCCCGAGATCCTTCTCGCTGACGACGCCTTCCTCGACCAGCGCATCGAAATTCACGACCCGCTCCCAGAAGCTCCGCCCGAACAGCAGCACCGGGATCGGCTGGATCTTCCCCGTCTGGATCAGCGTCAGCAGCTCGAACAGCTCGTCGAACGTCCCGAACCCACCCGGAAACGCCGCCAGCGCGCGCGCGTGGAGCAGGAAGTGCATCTTGCGCAGCGCGAAATAGTGGAACTGCACCGAAAGCGACGGGGTCACATACGGGTTCGGCGCCTGCTCGTGCGGCAGGACGATGTTCAGGCCGATCGATTCGGCCCCCACGTCGTCCGCGCCGCGGTTCGCCGCTTCCATGATCGACGGACCGCCACCCGAGCACACCACGAACTGACGCCAGCCCCGCTCGTCGCGCGGCAGCACGCTGACCTTGGCCGCGAGTTCACGCGCGACGTCGTAATATTTCGACTTCTCGACCAGCCGCTCGGCGATCTTTTTCGACTTCTCGTCGGTCGCCAGCGCCAGCAGCGCCTGAGCCTTCGACGGCTCGGGAATGCGCGCGGAGCCGTAGAACACGAAGGTCGAACCGATCTTCGCCTCGTCGAGCACGAGTTCGGTCTTCAGCAGTTCGAGCTGGAAGCGCACCGGCCGCAGGTCTTCGCGCAACAGGAAGTCCATGTCCTGGAAGGCGAGCCGGTAATGCGGGTGCTGCGTCTGCGGGGTGGAGACGGAGTCCTTGGCGGTCTCGGCGTCCTGGCTGGCGTTGGGGAAAACGCGTGTCGGTATACGTGTATCGGTCATTCAGGCGCGATTACAGGAAAGGGGCAGGGAGGGCTAGACTGAGTCACCCAAAGTCCTGTCATTCAAGCAACCGTCATCCCAGCGAAAGCTGGGATCCAGGGTTGCGGACCGCAACGCTTTTGGCCCTGGATCCTGGGTCAAGCCTAGGATGACGGAGTTGTTCGGGCTAGCGGCAAAACCCCGCGCGATCGTCTTCGAGATGCAGGTGGTTGCGGTGCGCGGCGTTGTAGTCCGGGCTGAGCACGGTCCCGAACCGCTTGCACGCCGACGCGCGGACCGTCTGGAGGAATTGCCGGACCTGCGGATCGGACGAATTCCAGTCGTTCAGCACGGTGATTCGCCGCCCGTCCTTCAGCACGAACCCGCCGACATCGATCGCGTTGGCGATCGCATGCCCCGACCGCCGGCTCGCATTGCGTGCCGAACCGACGACGTTGCGGCAGGAATAGCTCCCCATGCTGTCGATCCGCGCGAGTTCGCTGCCGAGCATCTGATAGGCGGCGGGTGCCACCGCGTTGCGCGTCCAGCCGATAAACGTGCGTGCCGCGCCGCACCGGACCGCGGTGAGGTTGGCGACGGGCACGCCGATATCGACTAGCTTGACGGTGCCTGCGAGCCCGCAACCGGGGCCAGTCTCGCGGTCGGGCAGGAGCTGGAACGATACGTGGAGTTGGCGGAGATCGGCAAGGCACTGCGCGGTCTCGCGGTTGCTCGGGACGGAGAGGTTGGGGCGTGTCTGAGTAGGGGCAGTGGGACGATCGGCACGTCCGCACGCGACTAAGGTGAGCGTGAGCGCAACCAGTACCACCCACTCCGCCATGCCGGGCCTGTTCCGGCATCCACCCATCATCTTGTCCCCCATGCCGATGGTCGTGCGGCACCGTAGACCCCGGAACAAGCCCGGGGTGACGGAGTGAGTTTGGCGCACGGTAGGGCGAGTCCCATCGCCACGTGCGCTGGGTCGAACGCGGTTGACACCCCCGCGAACGCCGCTAGGGCCGGCGACGGGCCACGCGGTCCCAACGCCGCGCGTGCTCTCTGTGAGGAGAGATACATTGACGAATACGACCTACGCACCCGCTACAGGTGCGCCTGCGCTGCCTGCTACGAAGCCCGCACGCCCCTTTTTCAGCTCCGGTCCCTGCGCGAAACCGCCTGGTTGGTCCGCGGACAAGCTCGCCACCGATTCGCTCGGTCGCTCGCATCGCTCGAAGATCGGCAAGACCCGCCTCCAGTACAGCATCGACCTGATGCGCGAGCTGTTGAAGCTCCCCGATACGCATCGCATCGGCATCGTCCCCGGCTCCGACACCGGCGCGTACGAGATGGCGATGTGGACGATGCTGGGCGCCAAGCCCGTCACCGCGCTCGCCTGGGAAAGCTTCGGCGAAGGCTGGGTCACGGATGCCGTGAAGCAGCTCAAGATCGACCCGACCGTCGTGCGCGCCGATTACGGCCAGCTGCCCGATCTGGGCGCGGTCGACTGGTCGAACGACGTGCTGTTCACCTGGAACGGCACCACCAGCGGCGTGCGCGTGCCAAATGCGGACTGGATCCCGGACGATCGCGAGGGTCTCTCGTTCGCCGATGCGACGTCGGGCGTGTTTGCCTACGATATCGACTGGACCAAGATCGATGTGGCCACCTTCTCGTGGCAGAAGGTGCTCGGCGGCGAGGGCGCGCACGGCGTGCTGATCCTTGGGCCGCGTGCGGTCGAGCGGTTGGAGACGTACACCCCCGCATGGCCGCTCCCGAAGGTCTTCCGCCTCGTCTCGAAGGGCAAGCTCACCGAGGGCGTGTTCAAGGGCGAGACGATCAACACCCCGTCGATGCTGGCGGTCGAGGATGCGATCTTCAGTCTCGAATGGGCGAAGTCGCTTGGTGAAGATGGCTTGATCAAGCGGTCGGATGCGAATGCTGCTGCGTTGGACAAGATCGTAGCGGAGCGGGACTGGCTCGGCCATCTCGCGGTTGATCCGGCGACGCGGTCGAAGACCAGCGTGTGCCTGACGGTCGAGGGTGCCGACGAGGCGTTGATCAAGGCGATGGCGTCTGCGCTGGAGAAAGCGGGCGCGGCCTACGACGTGGCGGGCTACCGCGACGCGCCCCCGGGCCTGCGGATCTGGTGCGGCGCGACCGTCGACACCGCCGACATCGTAGCGCTCGGGCCCTGGCTCGACTGGGCCTACGCGACCGCCAAGGCGGCCTAACCACAATCTACCGTCACCCCAGCGAAAGCTGGGGTCTCCCTCCGCATACCGTGCCCTCGCGGCACGAGATCCCAGCGTTCGCTGGGATGACGAAAGTAGCTGAACCATGCCTAAAGTCCTCATCTCCGACAAAATGGATCCCCGCGCCGCCCAGATTTTCCGCGAGCGCGGCGTCGAAGTCGACGAGATCACCGGCAAGACTCCGCAAGAACTGATGGCGATGATCGGCGAGTATGACGGCCTCGCGATCCGCAGCTCGACCAAGGTTACAAAAGAAATCCTCGAGCACGCCACCAATCTCAAGGTCGTCGGCCGCGCGGGCATCGGCGTCGATAACGTCGACATCCCCGCCGCCTCGGCGAAGGGCGTGGTCGTGATGAACACGCCGTTCGGCAACTCGATCACCACCGCCGAGCACGCGATCGCGCTGATGTTCGCGCTCGCCCGCCAGCTGCCAGAGGCTGATGCTTCGACGCAGGCCGGCAAGTGGGAGAAGAACCGCTTCATGGGCGTGGAGCTGACGTCGAAGACGCTCGGCCTGATCGGCGCGGGCAATATCGGTTCGATCGTCGCCGACCGTGCGCGCGGCCTGAAGATGAAGGTGGTCGCGTTCGATCCGTTCCTGACGCCCGAGCGCGCGATCGAGATCGGCGTGGAAAAGGTCACGCTCGACGAACTGCTCGCCCGCGCCGACTTCATTACCCTGCACACGCCGCTGACCGACCAGACGCGCAACATCCTTTCGGCCGAGGCGCTCGCCAAGACCAAGAAGGGCGTGCGGATCATCAACTGCGCGCGCGGCGGCCTGATCGACGAGGTCGCGCTGAAGGCGGCGCTCGACTCGGGCCAGGTCGGCGGCGCCGCGCTCGACGTGTTCGTCGAGGAGCCCGCCAAGGCGTCGCCGTTGTTCAACACGCCGAACTTCGTCAGCACGCCGCATCTCGGCGCGTCGACCACCGAGGCGCAGGTCAACGTCGCGATCCAGGTGGCCGAGCAGATGGCCGACTTCCTGATGTCGGGCGGCGTTACGAATGCGCTCAACATGCCGTCGCTGTCGGCCGAGGAAGCGCCGAAGCTCAAGCCGTATATGGCGCTGGCGGAGAAGCTGGGGTCGCTGGTCGGTCAGCTGACCACCGGCGCGGTGTCGCGGATTTCGGTGCATACCGAGGGGGCCGCGGCTGAACTCAACGCCAAGCCGATCGTGAGCGCGGTGCTCGCCGGCTATCTCCAGACGCAGACTGCGACCGTCAACATGGTCAACGCGCCGGTGCTGGCGCGCGAGCGTGGTCTGGAAGTCCGCGAAGTCCGCACCGAGCGCGAGGCGGATTACCACACGCTGCTGCGCGTCTCGGTGAAGACCGAGGATGGCGAACGATCAGTGGCGGGGACGCTGTTCGGGGATTCGGCACCGCGGTTGGTCGAACTGCTCGGGATCAAGATCGAGGCGGATCTGGCAGGGCCGATGCTGTATGTCGTCAACGAGGATGCACCGGGGTTCATCGGTCGTCTCGGGACGGCGCTGGGCGAGGCCGGGGTGAACATCGGGACGTTCCATCTCGGCCGTCGTTCGGCAGGCGGCGAGGCGGTGCTTCTCCTCTCGGTCGACGAAGCCGTGACGCCGGAGCTCCTCACCAAGGTCCGCGCGCTCCCCGGCGTGAAGACCGCGATGGGCCTCAACTTCTAAGGCTCGCGAACGGGGGGCGAAGTGGTTAGAGGCACGCGTATGACTGCTTTGCTCCCTGAAGGCTTCCGAGATCGCCTCCCTCCGTTCGCCGATTCGGCGGCGGCGCTGGAAGCCCGCGTGCTTGAAGCCGCTCGCCTCCACGGCTATGAACGTGTCGATCCGCCGTTGGCCGAATTTGCCGACGGTTTGGAGATGCGGCTCAAGGCCGGCGGCCTCCACGACGCGGTGCGCTTCGTCGATCCGGTGTCGCAGCGCACGCTCGCGATCCGCCCGGACATTACCGCACAGGTGGCGCGGATCGCCGCCACTCGCATGGGGCATCACCCGCGGCCGGTGCGGCTGAGCTATGCGGGGTCGGTGCTTAAGCTGCGCGCGTCGCAACTCGCGCCCGCCCGTGAGACGCGGCAGATCGGGTGCGAGCTGATTGGCCTCGACTCGGTCGCCGCCGCGCAGGAGCTCGTCGCGGTCGCGGTCGACATGATCGCCGCCGCCGATGTCGCCGGCGCCTCGATCGACTTCACGCTGCCCGATCTGGTGTCGACGCTCGCCGCGGGGCCGCTTCCCGTGGCACCCGAGCAGATCGCCACCTTGCGCGACCGCCTCGACGCGAAGGACGCCGGGGCCGTCGCCGCACTCGCCCCCGCCTACCTTCCCCTGATCGAAGCAGCCGGACCGTTCGCGCAAGCGATGGACCGCCTCCGCGCCTTCGACACCACCGGCGCGCTGGCCTCGCGCCTCGACGGTCTCGCGCGGATCGCCGAAGCACTCGACGGCCGCGTCGCGCTGACGCTCGACCCAACCGAACGGCACGGTTTCGAATACCAGACCTGGCTCGGCTTCTCGCTTTTCGCCGACGGCTCGTCACGCGAAGTCGGCCGCGGCGGCACCTACACCGTCGTCCACGAGACCGGTGCCGAGGAAGCCGCCACCGGCTTTTCGCTGTTTACCGACGCACTGGTCGAGCGCACCGCCACCGTCGACCGCCGCCGCCTGTTCCTGCCGTTCGGCACGCCACCCAGCGAAGGCGCAGCAATGCGCGCGCAAGGCTGGGTCACCGTTGCGGCACTCGAAGCCGGCGACACCCCCGAAGCACAAGTCTGCACGCATCAATGGGTAGCAGGCGAGCCCCGCGCGCTGTAGGCGCTGCGCGTAATCCTCAGGAGATAGAGTTTGGCCAACGTAGCAGTCATCGGCGCGCAATGGGGCGACGAAGGCAAGGGCAAGATCGTCGACTGGCTCGCCGAGCGTGCCGACATGGTCGTCCGGTTCCAGGGCGGCCACAATGCCGGCCACACACTGGTCGTCGGCGAGAACGTCTATAAATTGTCGCTGCTGCCGTCGGGTATCGTCCGCGGCACGCCGTCCTTCATCGGCAACGGCGTGGTGCTCGATCCGTGGGCGCTGAAGGACGAGATCGCGCGGCTCGGCGCACAGGGCGTCACCGCAACACCGGAGACGCTGCGGATCGCCGACACCTGCGCGCTGATCCTGCCGTTCCACCGCGATCTCGATGGTCTGCGCGAGGACGCCAGCGGCGCCGGTAAGATCGGCACGACGCGGCGCGGCATCGGGCCGGCGTATGAGGACAAGGTGGGTCGCCGTGCGATCCGCGTGTGCGACCTCGCGCATCTCGACGATCTCGGCCCGCAGCTCGATCGCCTTACCGCGCATCACGATGCACTCCGCGCTGGCTTCGGCGAGCCGCCGATCGATCGCGCGCGCCTGATCGCCGAATTGCGCGAGATCGCCGGCTTCGTGCTGCCGTTCGCCAAGCCCGTGTGGCGCGATCTCAACGCCGCGCGTTCGGCCGGCAAGCGGATCCTGTTCGAGGGCGCGCAGGGCGTGTTGCTCGACGTCGACCACGGCACGTACCCGTTCGTCACCTCGTCGAACACGATCGCAGGCGCAGCGGCCGGTGGGTCCGGCCTCGGGCCATCGGCGGTCGGCTTCGTGCTCGGCATCGCCAAGGCGTACACGACGCGCGTCGGCTCGGGACCGTTCCCGACCGAGCTCGAGAACGAAACCGGCGAGCGCCTCGGCGTCCGTGGCCACGAATTCGGGACGGTCACCGGGCGGAAACGTCGTTGCGGCTGGTTCGACGCGGTGCTCGTGCGTCAGGCGGCGGCGGTTGGCGGCATAACCGGGATCGCGTTGACCAAGATCGACGTGCTCGACGGGTTCGAGACCGTGTCGATCTGCACCGGCTACAAGCTGCGCGGCGAGACGCTCGATTATTTCCCGGCGCACGCGGCGGACCAGGCGCTGGTCGAGCCGATCTACGAGACGATGGAAGGCTGGCAGGAAACCACCGCCGGTGCGCGAAGCTGGGCCGACCTGCCGGCGCAGGCGATCAAGTACATCCGCCGCATCGAAGAGCTGATCCGCTGTCCGGTGACGTTGGTGTCGACCAGCCCGCAGCGGGCCGACACGATCCTCGTCCGCGATCCCTTCTCGGACTGATACGCAAAAAGCCGGGCGATCGCTCGCCCGGCTTTTCATTCACGTGAGAACGGTTGGATCAGCGCGGCGTGGTCGTGCCGGTCGTTCCACCCGTGGTCGAACCCATCGTACCGGTGGTCGTGCCACCCATGGTACCTCCGGTCGTGCCACCCATCGTGCCGGTCGTGGAGCCCGTGGTGCCGCCCATGGTGTCGGCGCCCATCGTGCTGCCGGTCGTGCCGGACATCGTGCTGCCCGTCGTACCGGTATCACCCGTCGTGCCGCTCATGGTGCCCGACGTGGTGCCGCGCGTACGGCTCCGTGCCTTGGTGCCACGCTGCGTGCGTGTCGTCGTGGTCGACTGCGTGGTCGTCGAGGGATTCGCCTGATCCATCGTACCGCCCATGGTCGAACCACCCATGGTGCCGCCGCTCATCGTTCCACCGGTGGTGCCGCCCATCGAGCCAGTGGTGCCCGTCTGAGCCATCGCCACGCCTGGAATGATCAGGGCTGCGGCTGCGATCGAAGTTAGAATACGCATTATCACTCTCCTAAGTTATTGAAGAGCAAGCGCTTCAGCGCCGCGTATGTTCCGTCGTCAGCCGCACTGGCCCCGATGCAGCAACGCCTGGTCGGCTAGCACGAGCGCCACCATCGCCTCGACGACGGGGACTCCGCGGATGCCGACGCAGGGATCGTGACGCCCCTTGGTGGCGATCGTCGCGGCTTCGCCGGTGGGGCTGATCGTCTCGACCGGGGTGAGGATCGAACTGGTCGGCTTGAACGCCACACGCAGGCGGATCGGCTGGCCGGTCGCGATCCCTCCAGCGATTCCGCCCGCATGGTTGGCGAGGAACTCTGGGCCATCAGCACCCGGACGCATCGGATCCGCATTCGCTTCGCCCGACAGCGCGGCGGCGGCGAACCCGTCGCCGATCTCGATGCCCTTGACCGCATTTATGCTCATGCAGGCGGAGGCGAGTTCAGAATCGAGCTTGGCATAGAGCGGTGCGCCCCAGCCTGCGGGCACGCCGGTCGCCTCGCATGCGATCACTGCGCCGAGCGACGATCCCGACTTCCGCGCGGTATCGACGAGTATCTCCCAGCGGGCGGCGGCGGCGGCGTCCGGGCAGAAGAACGGGTTCTGGTCGATCTGCGCATCGTCGAAGTTGGCCGGATCGATCGCGTCTCCGCCGATCGCCTCGACCCAGGCACGGACACGGACTTGCGGGACGACGAGCCGCGCGACCGCACCGGCGGCAACGCGCGCTGCCGTCTCGCGCGCCGACGAGCGTCCACCACCACGGAAGTCGCGGAACCCGTATTTCGCATCATAGGCATAGTCGGCGTGGCCGGGACGATACGCCTTGGCGACGTCGGAATAGTCCTTCGAGCGCTGGTCGACATTCTCGATCATCAGGCTGATCGGCGTGCCAGTGGTGCGCCCTTCGAACACGCCCGAGAGAATGCGGACGGTGTCGGGCTCGCGTCGCTGCGTGGTAAAGCGGGACGTGCCGGGGCGGCGTTTGTCGAGCCAAGGCTGGATATCGGCCTCGGTGAGCGGGATGCCGGGAGGGCACCCGTCGACCACCGCACCAAGCGCAGGCCCATGGGATTCGCCCCAGGTGGTGAAGCGGAACAGCCGTCCGAACGTGTTGAAGCTCAAAACCCTCTCCCCTTGGGGGAGAGGAAGGGGCCCGCCGCAACGCGGTGGGAGGGTGAGGGTTCGTTGGCGACCGCAACAATCGTCGCAGCCACGCCATCGATATTGGTCATCACGTCATCGTTCCCGAAGCGGCATACCCGGTAGCCTTCGGTCTCTATTAGCGCGGTTCGCCGTTTGTCATAGTCCTGTGCTTCAGGTGAGGCGTGCGTGTCGCCGTCGACCTCGATGACCAACCGGGCTTCGGCACAGAGGAAGTCGACGATGTAGGGGCCAAGCCATACTTGTCGGCGAAACTTCAGGGCGCAGACCTGACGGTTGCGCAGGACTTGCCATAGCCGGTGTTCGGGTTCGGATGGCATCTTTCGCGCATCGCGTTGACGATCGCGTGGGGCGTTGCCGGGTGGCCGTTTCATTCCCTCACCCTCCCATGCTTCGCATGGGCCCCTCCCCCTCCCCTGAAGGGAGAGGGGTAGGTCGACGCGGTCGCTCTCGGTTTATGCCAGCGCGATATCGGGGGCGTCTTCGGCCTTCATGCCGATCACGTTGTAGCCGGCGTCGACGTGGTGCGTTTCACCCGTCACGCCAGAAGCCAGGTCGCTCAGCAGGTAAAGCCCCGCGCCGCCGACGTCGTCGATCGTCACGTTGCGCTTCAGCGGCGAGTTCAGTTCGTTCCACTTCAGGATCAGGCGGAAATCGCCGATGCCGCTGGCTGCCAGCGTCTTGATCGGACCCGCCGAGATCGCATTCACGCGGATGTTGTCGCGCCCGAGATCGACCGCGAGATACTGCACGCTGGTCTCGAGCGCCGCCTTCGCCACGCCCATCACGTTGTAATGCGGGATGACCTTCTCGGCGCCGTAATAACTGAGCGTCAGCATCGCGCCGCCCTCGGTCATCATCTTGGCGGCGCGCTGCGCAACCGCGACGAACGAATAGACCGAGATGTTCATCGTCATCAGAAAGTTGTCGAGGCTGGTATCGACGAACCGCCCGCGCAGCTCGTTCTTGTCCGAAAAGCCGATCGCGTGGACGACGAAGTCGATCGTCGGCCACTCCTGCGCCAACTTGTCGAAGGTCGCGTCGAGCGCGCCCATGTCCGACACGTCGCAATCGAACAGCCGTGCGACGCCCAGCTGCTCGGCGAGCGGGCGAACGCGCTTCTCCATGGTCTCGCCCTGATAGCTGAACGCGAGTTCCGCGCCCGCCTCGGACAGCTTCTTGGCAATCCCCCAGGCCAGCGACTTGTCGTTCGCCAGGCCCATGATCAGCCCACGCTTGCCCGCCATCAAACCGTTCACGCCATCCCCGCCTATACCTGCATATCCGTAGCGGGTTGCTCTAGCGTTGTTTCGGGTGGTTCCGCCAGTGCCGCGTTGAGATGGGCGCCGAATACCAGCCCGAGCCCGATGACGTAGAAAAACAACAGCATGATGACGACGCCCGCCAGACTACCATAGGTCAGGTCGTAGCCGCCGAGCCGCGACAGGATCACCGGCAGCAACGCCGTCGCGCTGACCCACCAGGCGGTGGTGAACAAGGCGCCCGGCCATTTGGGACATTTCGAATAGCGATAGCGCGACGGGGTGACCGAATAGAACAGCAGGTACAGCGCGCCGAACATGAGCAGGCCGGGGATCAGCCGCGACAGTCCGACCCAGCCCGCGGCATCCTGCGCGAAGGGCACGAGGCGGTAGATGAACTGCTCGGCCGCGGTCAGGATACCCTGCACAAGGAACGAGAGCAGCGCGATGATCACCGAGCAGACGATCACGAACGACGAGCCGAGCCGCGATTTCCAGAACGGCGCCGTCGCCTTGTTGCCATAGGCGCGATGGAAGATGTCGCGGATAGTCTCGACGAAGCTGCCGACGGTCCACAGGCCGACCAATGCGCCGAGCCACAGCAGCGATCCGGTGCGCGCGGCGAGCACGTCGGCGATCGGCTTGCGTAACAGGTCTGCGACGTTGGGCGGCAGGACGTTCAGGAAGGATTCGACAGCGCGCACCGTCTCGACGCTCTGCCCGAAGATCGACAGGATCGCGGCCGCGACGATGAAGAACGGAAACACCGTCATCAGCGCGAGATAGGCAAGGTTCCCGGCATGGATGAACCCGTCGTTGAACACGCCGATCGCCGCCCGCTTGAAAACCTCGAACGCATAGCTGCCCGGCCTGACCTTCGCCATGCCGCGGTTCAGTCGGGTACGGGCCGCGCTATGGTCGTGCGAGCGGGCTTCGGGGGTAAGGCTGTTATCATTCACAAGGCGTTCAGACGCCCATGGACCCCCGCGGGTTCCCAGCCTCGCGCCCATCCCAGCTCTCGACGAACGCGGTGAGCGCCGCATCGCTTGCCGGAATGTCGATAATCAGCGTGACCAGCTGGTCGCCCCGCGTGCCGCCTTTCTTGTGGAAACCCTTGCCCTTGAGGCGGAGCGTCTTGCCCGACGTCGTGCCCTTGGGGATCGTCAGCATCACCGGCTTGTCGACCGTCGGCGCCTTGATCGAACCGCCCAGCACCGCCTCGGCCAGCGTGATCGGCAGGTCGAGACGGACGTCGTCGCCGTCGCGGGTGAAGAATTTGTGCGGCTGGACCTCGATCGTCAGGATCGCGTCGCCAGCACCGCCCGGACCTTGCTCGCCCTTGCCGGCAAGCTTCATCTGCGTACCGGTCTCGACGCCGGCGGGAAGCTTGAGGTCGAGCGTCTTACCGTCTGCGAGCGTCACGCGCTGCGGCTCCAGCGTCGCCGCCTCGACGAACGGGACCTGCAGGCGGTACGCGGCATTCTCACCCCTGGGCTGTGGACGCCGGCCAAAGCCGCCGGAAAACCCGCCACCGCCGCCACGCTGCGCGCCGCCGAACAGGCCTTCGAAGATGTCGCTCATGTCGGCCCCGCCGGCACCGCTCTCATACCCCTCGCTGCGGAAGCCGCCGCCCGGTTGGGGACGCCCGCCACCACCGCCGCCGAAGCCGAACGGCGACGCCGGGTTGCCGTCGCCATCGATCTCGCCGCGATCGAAGCGTGCGCGCTTGTCCTTGTCGTTCAGCAGGTCGTACGCGTTGGTGACCGTGCTGAATCGCTCCGACGCCTTCGGATTGTCCTTGTTGCGATCCGGGTGAAGCTCCTTTGCAAGCTTGCGGTACGCCTTCTTGATGTCGGCTTCGGTCGCGTCGCGCGCTACACCCAGAGTCTTGTACGGATCGGCCACTTACGTCCCCATTCTTACTTGCGCGTCTATGTGGGGGGAGCGCCCGCGCAACGCAATTGCGCGCGTGCGGAACACGTCCGCCGCCGACGCATCCTAGACTGCCGCGAACTCGTCCAACGGCGCCACATCCACGCTGACATCCATGTTCTGCGCGCCCGACCCGAGCACCACGCCATCCACGGGTGCGATCTCCGCATAATCGCGGCCGACCGCCATCACGATATGGTCGCTCGCCATCCAGATTCCGTTGGTCGGATCGACTCCGACCCAGCCACGCACCGGCCCGCACCACAGCAGCACCCATGCGTGGGTCGCATCCGCGCCCACCAGCCGCGGCTGGCCCTCGGGCGGGATCGTCCGGATATAGCCCGATGCGTAGGCCGCGGGGAGGCCCGCCGCGCGCAGCCCGGTGATCATGATCTGCGCGAAATCCTGGCATACGCCCTTGCGCTGGAGGAACGCCTCGTGCGGGGGGGTGTCGACCAGCGTTGCGTCCGCGTCGAACTCGAACTCCATCTGGATCCGCCGGGCGAGCGCGATCCCGGCCTCCAGCGCACCCCGCGACGGATCGAGATCGACTGCGCAATAGTCGGCGATAGCTTGGTCGAGCGGGATCAGCGGTGAGGGGTAGATATAGTTCGCCGGGCTCGCCGCGGACAGGTCGGTGCTCGCGCGCGCCATCGCCGCGATCTCTGCGAGGGTAGGGTCGCTCGTGTCGGGCACCGGGACGAGCCGGTCGACCGTCATCCGCGATCGGCTCTCGATAGTCAGGTGCCGCACCGGGCTGTCGACCACCAGCCGCGTCACGTTGGCGAGCCCCGCCTCCGCGCGCGCGGCGCTGGTGCGGCCGGCGGGGTGGACCGACAGCGTATAGGAATCCAGGTGTTGGCCCGGCCAGTCGATCGGCTTCAACCGGAGGTTGCAGCGAGCGAACTTGACGCTGGCGCCGTAATCGAACGTCGTTATGTGGCGGATATCGTAGATCATAATAATCCTCCCCGGTACGGGGAGGGGGACCGCCAGCCGCTTGCTGGTGGTGGAGGGGGGGCACCACGAACGATACGCTGGTGGAGAGCCCCCTCCACAATGCGCTGCATGGTCCCCCTCCCCGTGCCGGGGAGGATTTGCAGGTCTACCCTCACGCCGCCCCTCACGCCGCCCCTCACGCCGCCCCTCACGCCAACGTCAGCCCACTGGTCCGCAACGGCTCAGCACCCTGCAGGAAATACCGCCGCGCCAGCGCATCCGACACCGCCCCCAAGCGCCGCTCGATATCCCCCAGCGTCTCCGCATTCAGTTCCGCCGCGGTCGCGGTCATCACGATCGCCTGCAACCCGGTCGCTTGCGCCTGTTGCGGCTCGGCCATCTCGTCATCGCTCAACACCGGCAGTTCCGCCAGCCGCGCCGCGATCCGCTCCGCCGAAAACGCTAGGCTGCGCGGATTGCCCGGATCGAGTGCGACCAGATCGATCACCGGCACGCGGGCGATCCCCGTCGGATAGCGCTGGCGATAACTGATCTGGCTGTCGGCCAGGTCGAGCAGCACGGACAGGTCGTCCGGCGACGCGCCCGGCATCCCGAACAACCGGATCGCCCGCGCCATCGCCATCGCCCGCTCCACCCGCCGCCCGAGATCGTGGAACCGCCACGCCGCCGTCCGCCCCATATGCTCGGCCGACAGCCCGGCGATCGCCGCATAGCGGCGTTGCAACGACCCGGCACGCTCCAGCATCCCGCGATGCGTGGGGAAGGGCGCTTCGAGCAGTCGCACCATGTCCGCCGAAAGCCGATCGCGCGAGCCTTCGCCGATCTCTCTCGCATGGCGGTTGAGCGTCAGGATCGACTGCCACCGCTCGTCCTCCATCGCGGTGCGGGCGAGGGCGGTCAGGTCGGCGCGGCGCAGGCTCGGCGGGTGCGGCGCGCTGCCTGCGCCGACGATCAGCCCCACCAGCTTGCCGACCGTGGTGGGCGACAAGACGGCCCCCCCATCCACGTCGATCGAATTGCCGAGCATCACGCGGATTGCGCCGAGCAGCGCTTCGCCGCGCTCCAGATAGCGCCCGAGCCAGTAGAAATTGTCCGCCACCCGGCTCGGCAACGTGCCCGGATTGCGGCGGACGTGGAGCGAATCGGGTGCGGTCAGCAGGGACACGGGCGCGACAGGCTCGGCGCCGTAGATGCAGACGTCGGCGGACCATATGCCGTCGCCCATGACGGCCGCGCGGGCGTCGGGATGTTCCCCAATCCTTGCGAATCCCCCCGGCAAGACGGTCCATTCGCCGTCGCCACCGCGCGCCGCGAACACGCGCAGCGTGAAGGGGCGGGGGACCAGCGCGTCGCCGACGACGACCGGCATGGTCGAGAGCTGGACGAGTTCCTGCCCGACGTAATCCTGCGGCCTGTTCGCCATGTCGGCGAGCAGGCGGGTCCGGTCTTCGCCGGTGATGTCGGCGCCGGTGGTCGGGCCGCCGGTCATGCCGAGCGGGCGCGCGTGGAACGCCGGGCCGATCAGCAGTCGGTCGAAATTGGCTTCGACCTGCGCGCGTGCGCCGTCCTGCCCACACCACCAGGTCGCGATGTTGGGGAGCAGCAAGTCTTCGCCGAGCAGCGATTTCGCCAACTGCGGCAGGAACGCCGAAAACGCCGGCGCCTCGAGCACCGCCGAGCCCGGCGCGTTCGACAGCACGACGTTGCCGGCCGCGTACGCGTCGATCAGCCCGGGCACGCCGATCTGCGAATGCGTGTCGAACGCCAGCGGATCGAGCAGCCGCGGGTCGAGCCGCCGCCACAACGCATCGATCCGCTTGAGCCCGCCGATCGTGCGGACATAGACCTTGTCCTCGAGCGCGGCGAGATCGGCGCCCTCGACCAGCAACAGCCCCAGATAGCGTGCGAGGTGTGCTTGCTCAGGATAGCTCGGGTTGAACCGGCCGGGCGTCAGCAGCCCGATCCGCGGATCGGTCCGCCTGCACATCGCCGCGATCCCGGCGCGGAAGGCGGCGAAGAACGGCGCGTGGCGCTGGACGTTGAGCCGATCCTGCAACCCGCCGAGCGTCCGGCTGACGGCGATACGGTTCTCCAACGCGTACCCTGCGCCGGCGGGCGCGCGCAGGTGATCGGCGAGCACGCGCCATTCGCCGGAGGGGCCGCGCCCGAGATCGATCGCGATGAAATCGAGATGCCGGCCGCCCGGCGGATCGAGCCCGACCATCGGCCGCAGGAAGAACGGACTGCCGGTGACGAGCGCGGCGGGGATGTGGCCGTCGGCGACCAGCTTCCCCGTGCCGTACAGGTCGGCGACCACCGTCTCCATCAGCGTCGCGCGCTGGATCACGCCGCGCTCGATGCCGGCCCATTCCCCGGCCTCGATCAGCAGCGGGACGGGCGAGACGGGCCAGGGGCGCTCATCGGGTTCGTCGGCGATGCGGAAGCCGGTGCCGATGTCGACCGCATGCCGCTGGACGCGTTCGCGGATGTGGCCGAGGTCGTCGGAGGCGACGGTCGCCAGCTCGGCGAACATCGCCGCCCAGGCGGGGTCGGCGCTACCGTCATCGGCTGGGCAGAGCACGTCGGCGCGGGTGCTGCGCGCGCAATAGTCGGCAATCCAGCGCTCGGCATGGACCGTCGCGTCGAACGCCGTATTGGCGGCGGGGGTCGCCGGTTGCGTCGCGGTTTCCAATGTTTCGAGCCCCTGAATGCTGGCGGCGGTGTTTCACCTTTCAACGCGGCGGTGCAACATAAAAGCGTGCTGGGGAGGCCTCACCTCACTGTTCCCTCGGCAGTATCTGCCTCATCCCCCGCCACACCCGTCATCCTAGCGGAAGCTGGGATATTCCGCTTGGTGCACGTGACGCTCGCCCCATTGAGATCCCAGCGTTCGCTGGGATGACGGGGAGGGGAAGCGATGGGGGCAAAGCGAGGGAGAAGTGAAAGACTCTCCCCACGACTATAGCACCACCCCGGCGGAGGCCGGGGCCCAATTGGGAACGGCGCTAATGAGGGGCATCGCTCCGTTACGACCACCTTTCCAATTGGGCCCCGGCCTTCGCCGGGGTGGCGTTCGAGAGGATGGCGAGGCTCACAAATCCGGTAAAACCTGATCCGCCACGCCCCAGCCGGCCAGCGCCCGCGACCCGGCCCGCGCGATCAACTCCGCTTCATCCTTCACGCCCCAGCGCGACGCCGTCTCGATATCCCGCAACTCGCTCCACGACACCGGTGCCGCCACCGGCGCGCCGGCTCTCGCCCTTGCCGAATACGGCATCACCGCGGTCGCCCCGCGCTGGTTGCGCAGCCAGTCGATGAAGATCCGCCCCTTGCGCTTGGCCTTCGCCATCGTCGCGACGAAGCGCTCTGGTTCCGCCCCCGCCATCGCCCGTGCAAACCGGTCCGCGAAGTCCTTCACCGCGGGCCATTCGGCGTCAGGCGTGAGCGGCACGACGACATGCACACCCTTGCCCCCCGACAGCATCGGGAAGCTGACCAGCCCCAGTTCTGCAAGCTGGTTCTTCAGATGCTCCGCCGCCTTCTTCGTGTCGCCGAAGTCGAGGCCCTCGTCGGGATCGAGATCGAACACGAGGCGGTCGGGCTTCTCCAGCGTCGCGTTCGACGATCCCCAGCCGTGGAACTCGATCGTCCCCATCTGCACGCACGCGACCAGCCCGTCGGCGTCGTCGACATAGAGATAGTCTTCGGTCGAGCCGTCCTTCTCGCGGATCGGCACTTTGTGGACCGCGTCGCCGAAGCTGCCGGCGTCGTGTTTCTGGAAGAAGCACGCGCGCGAGCGGCCTTGCGGGCAGCGGACGAGGCTGATCGGGCGGTCGGCGGCGAACGGCAGCATGATGCCCGACACCGCCACGTAATAGTCCGCGAGGTCGCCCTTGGTGACGTCCGACTTGTCGAAGATCACGCGGTCGCGGCTGCTGATCTTGGTCGTCGTCTCGGGCGCGGCATCCGGCAACGGGGCTGGGGTTTCGGCGACGACGTCCTTCGCCGCCTTGTCCTCGCGCAGACCGATGAAGCTGGAATGGCGAAGCACGCCGTCCGGGGTGACCTCCGCGAAGGCGATCTCGGCGACCAGTTTCGGGGTGACCCATTTCGCGCCGCGAACGGCGGCTTTCGGGGCCTCGACCGTCGGCGTTTTCCGGTCGAGCGCGTCGAGCGTGTCGCGGATTTCGTCCATCAGCGCCTGGTCGAACCCGGTGCCGACCTTCCCCGCGTAGCGATAGCCCTTCCCCTCGCGGACGCCGAGCAGCAGCGACTTGAACCCGCGTTTCTTGTCCGAGGGCAGCCAGCCGACGATCACGAACTCCTGGCGATGCGTGCATTTGACCTTGAGCCACGCCTTGGTGCGCTTGCCGACATAGGGGGCGTCGGCGCGTTTCGAAACGATGCCTTCGAGGCCTTCGCGACACATCGTCTCGAACAGTTGCTCGCCCGCGCCGATGACGTGGTCGGAATAGCGAAGGCGGTCCTCGTCCTCTGGGATTAGCGGTTGCAGGCGTGTTTTGCGGTCGAGGTTGGAGAGGCCGGTGAGGTCTTCGCCGTCGAGAGCGAGCAGGTCGAATGCGAATAGCGTCATGTCGCCGCTGCTGGAGATGGCGTCCTTTAGCGTCGAGAAATCGGGGTGGCCGTCCTTGAACGCGACGATCTCTCCGTCGATCAGGGCGGATTTTACGGGGAGTTTCGCGGCAGCCTCGGCGATCGCGGCGAACTTGTCGGTCCAGTCGAGGCCGGTTCGGGTGAAGACTTTCGCCTTGCCGTTCGCGACGGAGACAAGCGCGCGGTAGCCGTCGTATTTGACTTCGTGCAGCCACGCGCAGCCGGTGGGGACGGCGTCGACAAGCGTGCAGAGTTGCAGGTCCTGAAATTCCTCCCCGGCACGGGGAGGGGGACCGCCGCGACCTTTCGCGGTGGTGGAGGGGGGCTTGCCCCGACCGTCCCCCTTATTTCGCGCGGTACTCTTGCGGCCCGCCCCCTCCACCAGCTTCGCTGGTCCCCCTCCCCGTGCCGGGGAGGATTTACCCTCTTCGATCTCGATCATCGTGCGGCCGGTCGAGACGCTGGTCAGCGCTTCCTCGACCAGTGTATCCGTGCCGCCGGCAGCTGCGTCGTCGATCTTGCGGAGAAGCCAGTTCTCGCGCTTCTCCTTTGCGCGGGGCTTCAGGCGGATGAGCAGCCATTCGCCTTTCATCCGTTCGCCATCGAGGACGAAGTGGAGGTGGCCCTTGTCGAGATCCTTCGCCGACTTGCCCTTGATCGGCGACCACGTGCCGCGGTCCCACAGCATCACCGTACCGCCGCCATATTCACCGGCGGGGATTGTGCCCTCGAAGGTGGCGTAGCTCAGCGGGTGGTCCTCGGTGCGGACGGCGAGGCGCTTTTCGTTGGGGTCGAGGCTGGGGCCGCGGGTGACGGCCCAGCTTTTTAGGACGCCATCGATTTCGAGGCGGAAATCCCAGTGGAGGCGCGTGGCGTCGTGCTTCTGGACCATGAAGCTGTTGCCGTTGTCGGGGGCCAGCGTGCCGGCGGGTTCGGCGGTCTTCGTGAAGTTCCGCTTGGCATTGTAGAGCGCGAGGGGATCTGGGGGCGTGGCCATCAGCAGCGTCCCGTCTTCGTCATCCCGGCGAAAGCCGGGACCTCGCGCGGCGAGGGGCCGGGCTGCAACGGAGAGATCCCAGCTTTCGCTGGGATGACGGGGGAGGGGGCCCAAATATACGTCATCCCAGCGAAAGCTGGGATCTGGTGCGGCAAGGGCGACCTCGCCAACCGGGATATTCCAGCTTTCGCTGGAATGACGGTGAGGGGGGCGGGGGCGCTATGCACGTTTTTTTGCAGGAGCTTTGGCAGCCGTTTTCGCCGGCGCGCGCTTGGCGGGCGCTTTCTTCGCTGGTGCCTTCTCCGCCGCCGCACTCCCTCCGCTCTTCTCCATCGACTTCTTCAACGCCGCCATCAAATCGACCACGTTGGAGCCCGTCTTCCCGCCGGTGTCCTTGTCCTCGATGATCTTCTTCCCGTTCGCCTTGCGCTTGCGTTCGATCAGGTCCTTCAGCGCGTCCACATAGCGATCGTGGAACTCCTGCGGGTGGAAGTCGCCACTGCGCTTCCCGATCAGCGCCTCGGCCAGTTCCAGCAGTTCCTCGGACGGCTTGTCGTCGGGAATATCGCGGAAATAGCCCTGCGCCTTGTGCACCTCGTCGGCGTAGCGGAGCGTCTCCAGCACCATACCGCGCCCGCACGGCTTCAGGCTCACGACATATTCGCGGCCGCGCATTGCGAGCTGCCCCAAGCCGACCTTCTTGGTGCGCTTCAACGCCTCGCGCAGAACGATGAACGCCTCCTCCGCCAAGTCGTCCGCGGGCACCACGAAATACGGCTTCTCGTAATACAGAACGTCGATCTCGCTCGCGTCGACGAACTGCGTCAGCTCCAGCGTCTTCTTTGACTCAAGCTTCACCGCGTCGATCTCGTCCTGCTCGAGCAGCACGTATTCGCCCTTCGAGACCTCGTAGCCCTTCATGATCTCGTCGGCATCGACCGGACCCACGCCGGTGACGACCTTGTCGTAATGGATCGGCTGGCCCGACGGCTCGTGGATCTGCTTGAACGACACCGCCGCGCCGGACTTGGTCGCGGAGTAGATCTCGACCGGGATCGAGACGAGGGCCAGCCGGATCTGCCCCTGCCAATACGCGCGCGCTGCCACCGTGGATGTTCCTTCGTTGCGGAAACGATTCGAGTTCGTAATCAATCATCGGCGAGGCGGAGTCGTTCCCTCGCGCGGTTTCGCTCGGGCCGAAGTTTCGCTATGGCGCAGCCATGTCCGAAGATCCGATTGCCCTGTTCGACGCCTGGTATGCCGAGGCGCGGGAAACAGAAATCAACGACTCCAACGCGGTAGCGCTCGCCACCGCGGATGCGGAGGGTCGTCCGTCGGTGCGGATGGTGCTGTTGAAAGGGCACGGTCCCGACGGTTTCGTGATCTACACCAACCGCGAAAGTCGCAAGGCGGGCAACCTCGCCGTCAATCGCTACGCCGCCTTGCTCTTCCACTGGAAGTCGCTGCGCCGGCAGGTCCGCATCGAAGGCCCCGTCAGCTTGGTCAGCGATGCCGAGTCGGACGCCTATTTCGCCTCGCGCGGTCGCGATTCGCAGCTTGGCGCCTGGGCGTCGGACCAATCCCGCCCGCTCGATTCGCGCGAGACGTTCGAGCAGCGGTTCGCCGAGATGCAGGCGCGGTTCGAGGGCGGCGACGTGCCGCGCCCGCCGCATTGGGGCGGCTACCGGATCGCCCCCGACCGCATCGAGCTGTGGCGGGACCGCGAACATCGCCTCCACGAGCGCCGGCTGTTCGTGCGCGACGGCGGCGGCTGGAGCGAAGGGCTGCTGTTCCCATGACGCAGGACGAACGGCGTAGGGTCATACCCCTCGCAACCCGTGCGGCGCTCGCCAGTGTCGCGATGGCGTGTTTCCTGCTGCTGCTGAAGGGCTTTGCGGCGTGGTCGACGGGCTCGGTGGCGATGCTCGGCTCGCTCGCCGATACCGCGCTCGATCTGCTGGCATCGCTGGTGACCTTGTACGGCGTGCGCCTCGCGGCGACGCCCGCGGATCACGACCACCGCTTCGGCCACGGCAAGGCGGAGGCGCTCGCGGCGCTGTTCCAGGTCATGCTGATCACCGCCTCGGCGGTCGGCATCGCGTGGCGCGCGATCCTCGCGTTCGGCGATCCGCAGCCGACCACCGGCGCCGAGTTCGGTATCGGCGTGTCGGTGATCGCGATCGTCGCCACCGTGTTCCTGCTCGCCTATCAGCGCCGCATCATCCGCCAGACCGGATCGGTCGCGATCCTCGCGGACAACGTCCATTACCAGTCGGACGTGCTGCTCAACGGCTCGGTGATCGTGGCCCTCGTGCTCGATCAATATGTCGGGTGGAGTGGCGCGGATCCGATCTTCGGCATCGTCATCGCGTTGTGGCTGGCCTGGGGTGCGTTCCAGGCATCGTCGAACGCGATCGACCAGTTGATGGACAAGGAATGGCCGGAGGATCTGCGCACGCAGTTCCTCGACGTGGCGGCGCGCCAGCCGGGCATTCGCGGTATCCACGATTTCCGCACGCGGCGTTCGGGCAGCCACGACTTCGCGCAGTTCCACATGGAGGTCGCGCGCGACCTGACGGTGGCCAACGCGCACGACATCGTCGAGGCGGTCGAGCGCAACCTGCGCACCGCCTTCCCCAAGGTCGAGGTGCTGATCCACCTCGATCCTGAGGGGCATGTCGACACCGACAATCCGCTGGTCGAGGCGGACGTGACGCCGCATTGGTTTGGCAAGCGCGTTTAAAGGCTCCCCGATATGAGAATACCGTTCGCGCAGATCGATGCGTTTTCCGACACGCCGTTCGGCGGCAACCAGGCGGCGGTGATGCCGCTGTCGGCGTGGCTCGACGACGCCGTGCTGCTGGACATCGCGCAGGAAAACAACCTGAGCGAGACGGCTTTCATCGTTGCGTCCGACGAGGAGGGCGTGGATTTCGACCTGCGCTGGTTCACGCCCGGGGCGGAGGTCGCGCTGTGCGGCCACGCGACGCTGGCGAGCGGGCATTTCGTGCTGTCGTCGGACACCGCGCTCAACCGGGTGCGGTTCCGGACGCGGCAGGCGGGGATGCTCGAGGTCGCGCGGGCGGACAGCGGCTATACGCTGGAGTTGCCGGCTTGGGGTCCGAGCCAGAAGGCGATTCCGGAGATCGTCGCGGCGCTGAACGTCGCCGAGCCGGTCGAGACGTTGTGGCACGAGAAGGGCTATGCGCTCGTGATCGTCGATGACGAGGCGGTGGTGCGCAACCTGAAGCCGGATTTCGCCGCGCTGGCGAAGTTCCCGATCGTCGCGATCGTCGCCGCGCGGGGGGCGGCGACCGACATCGTCAGCCGGGTGTTCACGCCGTATTACGCGATCGACGAGGATTCGGTGACGGGCTCGGCGCATGCGGTGATGGTGCCGTATTGGGCGCAGACTTTGGGGAACAGCTTCACCGCGTTTCAGGCGAGCGCGCGGGGCGGGAAGTTGACTTGCCGGCTCGAGGGCGACCGTGTGGTGTTGGGCGGGTCGTGCGTCACGACGATCGAGGGCACGTTCCTGCTTCCGTAACGGTGCCTAGTGCCTAGCTCATCCGCGGGAGCTGTCACCCGCCTCCATCCGTCACCCGCCTCCATCCGTCACCCCAACGAAAGCTGGGGTCTCCCACGGGGCAGATGACGGGGGTCCCATGCTGATATCCCAGCTTTCGCTGGGATGACGGGGTGGGGATGACGGGGTTGGGGGATGACGGGGCTGGGGGATGACGGGGCTGGGATGGCGATGTGGTGGGGGTGGCGACTTCTACCCTCTCCCGTGCCCTACCGCTTCCGCCCCTTGGTCATCGGATCGGGCTTTTTCGGTTTCACCCAGCCCGGGGGTGGGGTCATGCGCTGCTGGCTGGTGCCGAGGCCCATCGCGCCCGGCTGTTGCCGCGTCAGCCCGGCGGTGTCCGTGACCTCACCGCCACCGCGCAACACGCTGATCTGATCGCGCAGCCGACTGGCCGTTTCGAAGTCCATTGCAGCGGCGGCGGCTTCCATCTGGCGGCGAAGGTCTTCGATATCCATCCCGCCCCAACGCGTCAGGCGGCGGCGAGTGCCGCCTCGGTATCCGCGATCCAGCCACCGCCGAGCACGCGCTCGCCGGCATAGAGTACCGCCGCCTGGCCGGGCGCGACGCCGTATTCGGGGGCGTCGAACACCACGCGGTCGCCGACCAGGCGGGCAGGGACGGGCTTGGCCATCGACCGGACCTTGGCGGTCAGCGGTCCGGTGAAGTCGCCGCCGAGCCAGTTGATGTCGGTCATCCGCGCCGCCTCGACCGCGAGCGCACGCCGCGGGCCGACGACGACGCGCTTAGTCTCCGGCTCGACCCGGACGACATAGAGCGGCTCGGGACTTCCCCCGATCTCCAGCCCGCGACGCTGGCCGACGGTGAAGTGGATCAACCCGCGATGCTCGCCGAGCTTCACGCCGCCGAGATCGACGATATCGCCCGCGGTTTCCGCCGCCTCGGGCCGCAGCTTCTTCACCAGCCCGGCATAATCGCCATCGGGGACGAAGCAGATATCCTGGCTGTCCGGCTTGGCCGCGACGCCGAGCCCGAGTTCGGCCGCGATCTCGCGTACGCGCGCCTTGGGCAGGCCACCCAAGGGAAACCGCAGGTAATCGAGCTGCGCCTGCGTCGTCGCGAACAGGAAATAGCTCTGGTCGCGCGCCGGATCGGCACCGCGGTGGAGTTCGGCACCGTGCGTGCCCTCGACTCGGCGGACGTAATGTCCGGTGGCGAGGCAATCCGCGCCGAGATCGCGCGCCAGCTTCAGCAGGTCGGTGAACTTCGGCCCCATGTTGCACTGGACGCAGGGGATCGGCGTCCGCCCGGCGAGATATTCGTCGGCGAACTTGTCGACCACCTGCTCGCGAAAGCTGGTTTCGTGATCGAATACATAATGCGCGATCCCGAGTCGGTCGCATACCGCGCGGGCGTCGCGGATGTCGCGCCCGGCGCAGCACGAGCTAGCGCGACCGATCGCTTCGCCGTGGTCGTAGAGCTGCAACGTCACGCCGATCGTCTCGGCGCCGGTGGCATGCGCGAGCGCGGCGACGACCGAACTGTCGACGCCGCCGGACATCGCCACGACGATGCGCTTTCCGGCCGTGTCCGACCCGAGCTGAAAATCGGTCTGATCCATGATCGCCACATAGGCGCGACGGCGTGCGGTTGCAAAAAGATGCGGCGGTTAACGTATATCAGGACGAGTTGACGGAAAAACGCGACCAGCGATTGGAATAAAGCGACAAGTTCACGAACTCTTTCCTCGAGTTTTACGGTCCCTTCACCCCCTCGCGATATAGCGGGCCTCCCAAGAGTTTTCGCGAGTATCCCGTTGGACCTGAGTTTTCCCCGTTTCGATCGCGATGCCGAGGTCACCGTTCTACCGGGCGACCTCGCTGTCCTGATCGTCGGTATCGCCGCCCGCCAGGCAGCGAGTCCGACCGCGGTGGTACAGGCCAGCTTCGCGCGGACGACGATCGATCCCAAACTGTTCGCGCCGCTTCACGGTGCGTTCAACGGTCCGATGGCAACGGCTTTAACCCGGTGGAAGGACGAGTGAAGATGCGGTTTACCGCGGCGTTTCAGCCGATCTTCAAATCCTGCGACTATGTGTCGTGCGTGCGTATCGATAGGGGGCCCCCCGCCCCGATCAGAGGTTTCAAATGATCGAGAACCAGAAAATCCGTCCCGGCAAGGTCATCGGACCACTCGGTGAGCAACTGACGCTGGATACGCTGCCGCCACCCAGCACCACGCGGTGGGTGGTGCGTCGCAAGGCCGAAGTGGTCGCAGCGGTGAATGGCGGTTTGCTCAGCGTCGACGACGTCTGCGCCCGCTATGGCCTGACCGTCGAAGAGTTCGCCAGTTGGCAGCGCGCGATCGACCGGTCGGGCATGCCCGGGCTCCGCGTCACGCGCATCCAGCACTACAAGTCGTTGTACGAGCGTCAACAAAAGTACTGAGACCTAAAACTCAAAACGCGGGCGGAACAAAAATCCCCGCTCGCTCGTCTTTCCGCCATCGCCCGGATACGGGTTCAACGGAGGGAAAATATCATGGGTCTCATTCTTTGGCTGATCATCGGCGGCGTCATCGGCTGGATCGCCAGCATGATCATGCGCACCGACGCGCAACAGGGCATTTTCCTGAACATCGTCGTCGGCATCGTCGGCGCATTCATCGGCGGCCTGGTCCTGTCGGGTGGTTCGATCAACAACGCACCGCTGACGCTGACCTCGTTCCTGGTCTCGCTGCTCGGCGCAGTCGTACTGCTCGCGATCGTGAACCTCGTGCGTCGCGGTAGCGTCCGCTAAGTCTCGCATCGTCACGCGAAATGAAAGGGCCGTCCGGGCGACCGGGCGGCCCTTTTTTCGTGTGTGGAGATGTTCGCTGGATCTCAGTGGCCCTCTCGATCCTCCCCCGCCAGGGGGAGGTGGCTGTCTCTTGCCAGACGGAGGGGGAGGAAAGGGTAACCCCTGTTCCGTGTCCTCCCCCTCCGTCACCTTCGGCGCCACCTCCCCCTTGCGGGGGAGGATCGAAGATGCGGGGGAGGATCGTAATGCGGGTCAGTTCAGCAGGAACCGCACCGAGAGCGTGACGGTCACGTCCTTCTCGCCCGGCGCGATCTGCGTGCTGTCCTTGGCCATCGACGCGCGGGCCATGAACATCGGCTGCGGCGAGCCGCCGGTATCCTGCCCTGATTCGGCGATCGACACGATCCGCGACACGCGCAAGCCCGCCGCCTTCGCGTAGAGATCCGCGCGACGCTTGGCCTGCGTGATCGCGTCGGCCCGCGCTTCGTCGAGCGCCGTCTCGGGCTTGTCGATCGACAGGTTCGGCCCGTCGATCTGGTTCGCGCCCTCCGCCACCAGTGCGTCGAGGATCGTCCCCGACTTCGCCACGTCGCGGAACCGGATCGAGACGGTGTTGGTCGCCTGGTAGCCGGTAATCACCGGCGGCTGGTTGTCGGCATAGCGATATTGCGGCGCCAGCTGGACCGACGACGTCGCGATGTCGCGCGGCGCCACGCCTGCCCGCTTCAGCGCCGCGAGCACCTTCGCCATCCGCTGCGCATTGTCGGTGAGCGCGGCTGCGGCGGTGGTCGATTGCGAGACGACGCCGGCGCGGATCGTCGCGAGATCGGGCACGCGGGTCGTGCGACCCTCCGCCGTCACGTCGAGCACGGTGCCCGCCGCCGGGATCATCGGCTCGACCGTGGTCGGCGCGGTCTGCGCGATGGCGGCTGTTCCCGGCAACGCGACGGCGATGCCGGCCAGCGTGGTGAGGAACGTTGCGATCTTCATGATTATGTCTCCCGTGTAGCCCCGTGTGGCCATAGGTCGGCGTGTGGCGCCGGGGACGTCAACGCAAGCTGAACGTCTACCAAATTCTCCGATCCTCATTGCGAATAGATCGGATTCGAAGCATGTCTTCGAGTCCGTGCTCGTCGAGGGGCTTGAGCACGGTGACTTATTCAGATAACACAGCGAATGAACGGCGAAGCGGGTCGAGACAAGACCGGTCGAAATTGGGATTGTGACGCGCATGAATTACGAGACGAAGATGGTCGGTGGCGAGAGGGAAGAGCCGCTGGCGTTGCCGGACTATAGCGCGCCCTCGCACCGCCGCCGCAATGTCATCATCGCCGTGATCCTGGTGGTGGCGATCGCGGTGGCGGTCTATGCCTTCAAGTCCGGCAAGAAGGACGTCGCGGCCGCGACGCCGGGCGCGCAATTGCCGACCGTGTCGGTAGTCGTCCCGGGCCGGCAGGCGGTCGACCGGACGATCTCGGCGACGGGCACGCTGGCGGCGCGCCGCGAGATGCCGGTCGGCGTCGCGGGCGAGGGCGGGATGATCACGCGGGTGCTGGTCGAACCCGGCACCTGGGTCGCGGCGGGCCAGGTGCTCGCGACGGTCGATCGCTCGGTCCAGAACGAGACCGCGGCGTCGCTCGCCGCATCGGTCAGCGTCGCGCGCTCGGACGAGACGATCGCGCAGGCCGAACTCGATCGGGCCAAGCAACTCGTCGACCGCGGCTTCATCTCGAAGGCCGATCTGCAGCGCAGGGCGGCGACCCGCGATGCCGCGGCGGCGCGCGTGAAGGTGGCGCAGGCGACGCTCGGCGAAGCACGTGCGCGCAACGGCCGGCTCGATATCCGCGCGCCTGCCGCCGGCTTGGTGCTGACCCGCGGCGTCGAGGCCGGCCAGATCGTCGGGCCATCGGCGGGCGTCCTGTTCCGCATGGCGATGGGTGGCCAGATGGAGATGCGCGCACAGTTGAGCGAAGCGGACCTGACCGGGCTGCACGTCGGGGCGCGCGCGACCGTCGTGCCGGTCGGCACCACGCAGGGCTATCCCGGCGAAGTATGGCAGGTTTCGCCCGTGATCGATCCGCAGACCCGCCAGGGCATCGCGCGCATCGCGGTCAAATACGATCCGGCGCTGCGCCCCGGCGGGTTCGCCGCGGCGACCATCGTCGGCGGCGTGACGCAGGCGCCTTTGCTTCCCGACTCCGCGTTGCAGAGCGACGAGAAGGGCAATTACGTCTATATAGTCGGCCCGGGCGACAAGATCGTCCGGCGCAATGTGAAGATCGGCCAGGTCTCCGATGCCGGCGTGACGATCGTCGGCGGCCTCGACGGCTCGGAGCGCGTCGTACAGTCCGCGGGTGGCTTCCTGGCACCCGGGCAGACGGTCAAGCCGATCACCAAGAAGGCGAGCTGAGCCCATGAACTTCCGCAACATCTCGGCCTGGTCGATCCGCAACCCGGTTCCGCCGATCGTGCTTTTCCTGGCCCTGATGCTTGCGGGCGTCGTCAGCTTCATGCGGATGGATGTCAACCGTGACCCCGACATCGACTTCCCGATCGCGATCGTCGTCGTCAACCAGCCCGGCGCCGCGCCGACCGAGATGGAGACGCAGGTCACGCAGCGCGTCGAGGCGGCGGTGCGCTCGCTTCAGGGCATCGACGAGATCAACTCGACCGTCACCGAAGGCAATTCGGAAACGGTGATCCAGCTCACCATCGGCACCCCGATCGACCGCGCAGTGAACGACGTGCGTGACGCGATCGCGCAGATCCGCAGCGACCTGCCCGACGGCATCCTCGAGCCACAGGTCTACCGCGCGAACACCAGCGGCAACGACGTCGCGAGCTTCGCGGCGATCACCACCGACATGACCGTCGAACAGCTCTCCTGGTACATCGACGACACCGTCACCAAGGAATTGCTGTCGATCCCCGGCATGGCGACGATCAGCCGCAACGGTGGCGTCAGCCGCGAGATCCGCGTGATCCTCGATCCGCTGAAGCTCCAGAGCCAGGGGCTGACCGCAAGCCAGGTCAATTTGCAGTTGCGTCAGGTCAATCTGAACGCGGCGGGCGGGCGTGCCGAGATCGCCGGATCCGAACAGTCGATCCGCGTGCTCGGCAACGCGCGCGACGCGAGCGATCTCGGCCAGACGCAGATCAACGTCGGCAATGGCCGCACGGTGCGGTTGGCGGACATCGCGCAGGTCCGCGATCTCTACGCCGAGCAGCGCAGCCGCGCGACGGTCGACGGCCGCCAGGCGATCACCTTCGATTTCCAGCGGGCCAAGGGCGCGTCCGACGTCACCGTCTATCATCAGGCCGTCGACAAATTGCGCGCGCTCGAAAAGCGCAATCCGTCGGTCAAGTTCGTCCAGCGCTACACCACCACCGAGTATACCGAAGCGCAGTATGAAAGCGCGATCCATGCGATGATCGAGGGCGCGATCCTCGCCGTCATCGTCGTCTTCATCTTTCTGCGCGACTGGCGTGCGACCGCGATCTCGGCGCTGGCGATCCCGTTGTCGGCGATCCCGGCCTTCTGGTTCATGGACCTGCTCGGCTTCGACCTGAACGGCATGACGCTGCTCGCGCTCAGCCTGGTTGCAGGCGTGCTGGTCGATGACGCGATCGTCGAGATCGAGAACATCGTCCGACACATGCGGATGGGCAAATCCGCCTATCAGGCGTCGATCGATGCCGCGGACGAGATCGGTCTCGCCGTGCTGGCGACGACGATGGCGATCGTCGCGGTGTTCATGCCGGTCGCGCTGATGCCGGGTATCGCAGGCCAGTTCTTCAAGAATTTCGGCCTGACGGTGGTCGCGGCCGTGCTGATGAGCCTTGCGGTGGCGCGGCTCGTGACGCCGATGATCGCGGCGTATTTCCTCAAGTCGTTCGGCCATGCCAGCCACGGCGAGGGCAAGATCATGGACTGGTATGTCCGCACGCTCCACTGGACGCTCGACAGCCGCAAGGCCGCGGCATGGCGCGCGCGCGGCGGCATCCGGAAGATGTTCAACCGCGTGATGGATCACCGGATGTGGGCGATCGGCGCGGGCTTGGTCGCCTTCGCGCTGACGCTGTTCATGTTCACCGTCATCCCCTCGCAGTTCCAGCCGACCCGCGACGAGGATGATTCGACCGCGCAGATCGAGATGGTGCCCGGCACCACGCTGGCGCAGACCGATGCGGTGGTCGCGCGGGTCGGCGACATCCTCAGCCAGCAACCCGAAGTCGCCACCGTCTATGCCCGCACGCGAGTCGGCAGCGGAATCGTGACCGCGAACCTGCGCCCCGATCGCAAGGAGAAGTCGGTCGATTTCGAACGCCGGCTCGCACCGCAGATGACCGCGATCCCCGACGCGCGCGTGTCGTTCCGGTCGCAGTCGGGCTGGGGCGGCAGCGGGCGTGACGTGACGATCGTCCTCGGCGGCAGCGATCCCGCCAAGCTGCAACAGGCGGCGGACAAGATCGTCGCCGAGATGGGTTCGCTGAAATCGCTGACCGCACCGCGCGTCTCGGGCGGCATGCAGCGCCCGGAAATCGTCATCCGCCCGCGCTTCGATCTCGCCGCCAATCTCGGCGTGACCACGCAGGCGCTGTCGTCGGCGATCCGGATCGCGACGCTCGGCGATATCGACCAGAACTCGGCGCGCTTCTCGCTCTCCGATCGCCAGATTCCGATCCGCGTCGCGCTCGATCAGTCGGCGCGGACCAGCCTGTCGACGATCCAGAACCTGCCCGTATCGACCGCATCGGGTGGCTCGGTGCCGCTCAACCTCGTCGCGGATATCGGCCTCGGCTCCGGCCCGACCAAGATCGACCGCGTCAACCAGCAGCGTCAGATCACGCTCGGCGCCGATCTCGCGCCCGGCGTGGTGATCTCGGACGCGATGAAGCAGGTTCACGCACTGTCGTCGATGAAGAACCTGCCGGTCGGCGTCAGCGAACTCACGCTCGGCCAGAGCAAGTGGCAGGCCGAGATGATCACCAACTTCATCACCGCGGTGATCGCGGGGACGTTCCTCGTGTTCGCGGTGCTGGTGCTGCTGTACCGCCGCGTGCTGCCGCCGTTCGTCAACATGGGGTCGCTGCTGCTCGCGCCGCTCGGCGGGTTGCTCGCGCTGTGGGCGACCGGCCAGCCGCTGTCGCTGCCGGTATATATCGGCCTGCTGATGCTGCTCGGCATCGTCGCCAAGAACTCGATCCTGCTGATCGACTTCGCGCTCGACGAGATGAGCAAGGGCGTCGATGCCTTCACCGCGATCATCGATGCCGGGCATAAGCGCGCGCAGCCGATCGTGATGACCACGGTCGCGATGGTTGCTGGCATGGTGCCGACCGCGATGTCGCTCAGCGGCGATTCGTCGTCGCGCGCGCCGATGGGCACGGTCGTGATCGGCGGCCTCGCGCTGTCGACGCTGCTGACGCTGCTGATCATCCCCGCGGCATTCAGCCTCGCGGTCGGGATCGAGCGCTATGTCGGGCCGCGGCTGAGCCGTCGCCTGCTCACCTATCGTCCGGGCGACAATGGCGACGACGTGATCGAGATCGCCGGACCCAATCCGGGGCCGTTGCTCGGGCCGGCGACCGGCAAGCTCGGTCACGGCCGCGATCGGGGTGACGGCACGCAACCCGCCGAGTGAAACCCCTGAGGCACGCCTCTCTGCACCCGGGCACCCGAACCGCCGCAGCGGCGTGAACATTCGGGGCGCCCGGGGATTGTTACGGGCATGACGCTTTTACCCCGTATGCGCCCGGCCGGCGAAGCCCCTCCACCGGCGCTCGTCCGCATGCGGATCGTCGCCACCGGCCTGCTCGTGTTCATGGCCGCGACGTTCTTCGTCAGCCGCGCGCTCGTCCCCGTCCACCCGGCCTTCGGGTTCGTCCGCGCGTTTGCCGAGGCGGCGATGGTCGGCGGTCTGGCGGACTGGTTCGCAGTTACCGCGCTGTTCCGGCACCCGCTCGGCCTGCCGATTCCCCACACGGCGATCGTGCCGCGCAACAAGGACCGGATCGGCGACACGCTCGCGCAGTTCCTCCGCGCGAACTTCCTGATCCCGGTCGTGATCGCGCGGCACACGCGCCGGCTCGACGTCGCGGGGGCGATCGCCCGCTGGCTGACCGATCCGCCGGAGGGGGCAGGGGGGCGTTTTCGGCAGGGCGCGTCGAAGCTGGTCGCACAGGTCTTGGAAGGGCTCGACCCGGCGCGGCTTGGCGGGATGGTCAAGGCGGGGATCGGCGCACGCCTGCGCGCCACCGAAGTCTCGCCGATCCTTGGCCAGCTGCTGAAGGCCGCGATCGCCGAGCGCCGCCACGCGCCGCTGCTCGAAAGCGCGATCCGCTGGGCGGCGAAGACGCTGGCCGCGAACGACCACCTCGTCCGCGCGATGGTCCATGACAAGGCCGGCTCGATCCTGCGCTGGACCGGGCTCGATACGACCGTCGCGGACAAGCTGATCAGCGGCTTCGACAAGCTGCTCGCTGAGATGGCCGAGGACCCCGAGCATCCCTTGCGCCTGAAGGCGGAAGAGGGGCTCGATCGCCTCGCCTGGGATCTCCAATACGACCGCCGCATGCGCGAGCGCGTCGAGACGATGAAGAACGACCTGCTCGACAATCCGGCGATGCAGCGCTGGCTCGACGGCCTGTGGGAGCAGGCGCGCGGGGCACTCCTCGCAATCGCCCGCGATCCCGAGCGCGCGATGGCCGGCAAGCTCGGCGACATCCTCCGTCAGCTCGGCGAAACGCTGCAGCACGACCCCCGCATGTCGCGCACGATCAACCGCTTCGTGCGGCGCGCGGCAGTCGGCGCGGCGGCGGATTACGGCGACGGCATCGTCAAGCTCGTGTCCGAAACGGTGCGCAGCTGGGACGCCGACACGATCACCAGTCGCTTGGAAAACGCGGTCGGCCGCGACTTGCAGTATATCCGGGTGAACGGCACGATCGTCGGCGGGCTGGTCGGACTGGTAATCCACAGCGTCGATGTGCTGTTGTGACCGGGGAGCGTAGGATCTTTTAGATCGTACGGGGAAGGGCGGTTTTACAGGTATCGTCCGGTCGTTTGTGGCTGTCCGGGTTAAGTAAGACCTGGACGGGTTGGCTCTGAAAACAGATCGAGATGGGACGGCGCTTGCCGACATCGAATGTCTGGGTTGAAGAGGATAGCGGCCCGTCCGCTGTTGAGAAGGCGGGTGGCGTTAGCCGATGTCGCCTGACGCTGCTGCCGGTCCCGAAAAGGACCGGAAATTGGGAAAGCCAATGCGGTAGAGATGATCGGGATCTTTCCGCCAGCGATTATGAAGGGCGGGCTTTGATAGAGATGAACAGCAGCCACCCCACCAAACCTGCTACAACCCCAAGCGTACCGCCGAGGATATATGCATCGACCGCCCCGTTCGGCGCGAACAAGCCTCCAGTCATATATCCAAGAATACCCGCGCTGCTTGTGCTGGCGCTATAGATCGCGGCGACTTTGCCTTGCGCGTTAGCCGGAGCCTCACGTTGCAGCATCGTTCGGACCGCGACGTTGTGGGCGCTGTTAGCTGCACCCCCGATTACGAACGCAATCCCCACGAAGGCGATGCTGCCAATCGTTGTGGATATGCTGATACCGATCGCGAGCATGATTCCGCCCATCACAGTTCCGGAAACGAAGGCGATCGGTGCCGGCCGCTTCATCGCCATCATTCCCGATGCAGCAGCCCCCGCCATCATTCCTCCAGCCCAGCAGGCCGTCAGCAAACCAAACACGGTCGGGCCGGCCGCCAATGTAACGGTCACGAGAAACACGAATGCTACATCGGCAATGGCGGTCGCATAGACCTCTAGCGTCAGCGCGCTGATCATGATCGTAATCCTACGATCACGCAGGACCGGCAAATATTCGGACAGCAGGGTTCGGGCCTCGCCGTCTTCGTCCGCTTCAACGGGGCGGCGAAGGCCACTCGCCAGCACGACGGCGGCTAGAAGCGCGAAGCTGGCAGCATCGATCAGCAGCGCGTTCCCGGTCCCGCCCCACGCCACCAGCGCGCCGCCCACGACCGGCCCGGCAAGCATCCCCGCACTGCGCACGACCTCCAACACCGCATTGGCGCGTGGCAGCGTCATGCCCAGCCCTGCGGCTAGGACGGGGATGAGGGCGAAACTGGCCGTCCCGCCGATGGCGAACGCCACGCTAAGGATACTAGCACCGACGATGGTAGAGGTTAGATCAGGATGCCAAGCCATCCACGCGATGATGACGGCATTGGTCAGTGCCGTTGCCACTAGCAGCTTGGCGGCATCGCGGGAGTCGACAAGCCTACCGATAAGAGGTGTGGCCAACAGGCCCGGCAGCAGCCCGGCGACCAGTAGCATCGGCACAGCGAATGGTGTGCGATCACCGGCTGTACGAAGCATCAGGGTTATGAGCGAGATTTCATCGCCGATGGTTGAAAGCGTGAGCGTGGCTAGAAGCAGCCAACCCCAACCTCGCCTAAGCCTTACCCCCGCCAACGCGCCGACCCCTCATATCGGCAGCCTTATGCCTGACTTGAGCCACGTTGCGAAGCGAACGGCATTCCTGATTAGGATCGAGTTGCGGGAATGCCCAGGATGGAAAGGAAGGCGGACCTTCCGCTTAGGGACCGGATCCCGGGAAGCGGACGTTGGCCTATGTCTTCGGTGGCCAATCTACGGTATCAAAATCAGGGTGTTGGAATGATATTATTCCGGCCAGATGAGCAGCGGCTCGCGGCTCATCTGTTGGGTGTTCCGGCAAATTTGCCAGTGCCTTAAAATCCGCGATGCGCTCAGGCGAAGCAAGCTGCTCGCACAGATTGATCGAGTGCGGTTTGTCCATGGCGCCAAGCGCGAAACTGATGTTTCCCTCACCGTACTCGAAGGTTAGGGGCGTGCCACAATCACGGCAAAACCCACGACGCACTTTATTTGAACTTCGAAAATAACCGGGCAGGCCTCGGGTCCAGATCACCGCGGTGAAGGCCGCTCCGACGTAGGGTCCGAATAACCCGCCAGTTGCCTTCTGGCACATTCGACAATGGCAGATGGATGCGTCTTCAAGTTCGCCCTCAACCCGGAACCGCACTGCTCCGCACTGACATCCTCCGGTACTGATCGTCATGACTAGAGGGTTTCATATTAGTTATAGATTCGCAACGGTGCGGAAGTGGAACGGGCGAGTTTGGTTCATGGGCGGACGATACGCCGGGATCTGGCGTCCGCAATTGGGAACATCAAACCGATGTTTGAATGGCAGAGATTGGGCGATAGTTATTAAGTAGGTTCTGGCAGCTGTCACCGGTCGCGCAACGGACCTACCGCTCCCAATCCGGCATCGGCCAGCCCTTAGCCTTCGCCAACAACCGCAAAGGCCCATGCGCATTCACCGCGAAGGGTTCGTCCGCCCATTCGAAGGTCGGGGCGTCCGAGACGTGGTCGGAATAGAAGCGGATATGGGCGTGGTCTCGGGCGATGCCTTCGCGGTCCATCCAGGCCTGGATCATCCGCAGTTTCGCCGGGCCGTAGCAATTCTCGCCTTCGATGCCGGCGAGCAGCACGCCGTCGCGATCGCGCAGGCTCTCGGTGCCGATCACCGCGTCGAAACCCAGTCGCCGCGCGATCGCCTCGACGTAGAATCGGTACGACGCGGTCGCCATCACCAGCCGGTAGCCGGCGGCGCGGTCGGCCTCGATCTGCGCGCGGGCGCTCGCGAACACGCCGTCGCGCATCACGCGGTCGGCGAAGGCTTCGGCCGCCCGGCGTTCTTCGGCGGGGGTCATGCGCTTGCCGAGCATCATCCGCTGCATCAGATATTTGAGGCGGCCGCGGCTGATCAGCTTGCCGACATAGCCGAGCGCCGCCACCCCCGCGAACGGGACGAGCGCCAACCGCCACGGCGCGCCGCTCTTCCGCGCGGTGTGGAGCAGGAACGGCGTCCAGGTCGGCGCGTGCGTGATCGTCTTGTCCATGTCGTAGATAGCAAGGCGAACGCTTGGCCGGGCGGGCGTATCGGCGGGCGGCGGGCCTGATGGGCGGGCAGGAGGCAATTCGGTCATCGTCGCGACTTACGCCGCATTCATCTTGCCGATCCAGTCACTTTGCCGCAAAGGTGCCCCCGATGAGCGCGATGGCCGATTTTCAGCAGGACGGTGCCGATACCGGCACGCTTCGCTTTACCGGCGATCTGTCGCTCGCAAAGATCGGCAATCTGCCCGATCGGCTCGAGGCGGTCGATGCGTCGTCGGTCAAGCGTGTCGACCTGAGCGGGGTCGACCGGATCGACACGATCGGGGCCTGGATCGTCCACCGCTTTGCCGCGCGCAACGATGCGACGATCGACGGGCTAGACGCCAACGACCAGGCGCTGTTCGACCAGGTCGTAGCCTCAGACCAGCCGCTCGCGGCCCGGCCCGCCAAGGTCAACGCTGCCAGCCGCGTGCTCGGCGAGATCGGCGATGCGGTCGTGCTGTCGGGCAAAACGATGCTCGGGCTGCTCGGCTTTCTCGGCGCGACCACGGTCGCGTTCGGCAGCGTCATCCGTCATCCGCAGCGCTTTCGCTTCAACGCGGTCGTCCAGCGCTTCGAGGTGGTCGGCGTCGCCGCGCTCGGCATCGTCGGGCTGATGAGCTTCCTGATCGGCATGGTCATCGCCCAGCAGGGTGCGGTCCAGCTCCGCCAGTTCGGCGCCGAAGTGTTCACGATCAACCTCGTCGGCCGTCTGACGATCCGGGAGCTCGGCCTGCTGATGACCGCGATCATGGTCGCCGGTCGCTCGGGTTCGGCGTTTGCGGCCCAGCTCGGCACGATGAAATTGACCGAGGAGATCGACGCGATGCGGACGATCGGCGTGTCGCCGATGGAGGCGCTGGTGCTGCCTCGCGTGCTCGCGGCGATCGTGATGATGCCGCTGCTCGGCTTCTACGCGTCGGTGATCGCGATCATCGGCGGCGGGCTGCTCTGCTGGGTCCAGCTCGGCATTCCGCCGGTCACCTTCATCGCGCGCATCCGCGAAGTCGTACCGATCACCGATCTCTATATCTCGCTGATCAAGGCGCCCGTGTTCGGCGCGATCATCGCGATCGCCGGCTGCTTCCAGGGCATGCAGGTCGAATCGGACGCCGAACAGGTCGGTCTGCGCACCACCTCCGCGGTCGTCCAGGGCATCTTCCTGGTGATCGTCCTCGACGCGTTCTTCGCGGTCTTCTTCACCTGGCTGGGTTGGGACTGATGCCCCGCAATACTGACGATACCAGCGACAACATCATCTCCGTCCGGGGATTGAAGAACGCATTCGGCGATTCGGTCGTGCACGAGGGGCTCGATCTGGACGTCCGGCGCGGCGAGATCCTCGGCGTGGTCGGCGGCTCTGGCACCGGCAAGTCGGTGCTGATGCGCTCGATCATCGGTCTCCAGACCCCGGTCGCGGGCGAGGTCACGGTCTTCGGCGAGCCCAATATCGGCCGTGAAGAGACCGAAGCGACCGAGATTCGCAAGCGCTGGGGCGTGCTGTTTCAGGGCGGTGCGCTGTTCTCGACCCTGACGGTGGCCGAGAACGTCGAAGTGCCGTTGCGCGAGTTCTACCCTGATTTGTCGCCCGCGTTGCTCGCGGAAATCGCGTCGTACAAGGTGGTGATGACGGGCCTGCCGGCGGATGCCGCCAACAAGTTTCCCGCCGAGCTGTCGGGTGGCATGAAGAAGCGTGCCGGTCTCGCCCGCGCGCTGGCGCTCGATCCCGAACTGCTGTTCCTCGACGAGCCTACCGCGGGGCTGGATCCGATCGGTGCGGCGGCGTTCGATGAGCTTACCCAGTCGCTGCAGAAGACGCTCGGGCTGACGGTGTTCCTGATCACGCACGATCTCGATACGCTGTACGCGATCTGCGACCGGGTCGCGGTGTTGGCCGACAAGAAGGTCATCGCGGTGGGCACGATCGACGAACTGATCGCGCTCGATCACCCGTGGATCGAGGAATATTTCAAGGGGCCCCGCGGCCGTGCCGCGGTCGCGACTCAGAAGGCGCACGAGCGCGCCGACGACGAAGCAGCCCGACATCCTACTGAAGTCCAGTCCAAGCAGTCCGCGCCGGACGACGCCGACGCGACATACGCCGAGAAAGAAGCAAGGACGCGCTGATGGAAACCCGTTCGAACCACGTCCTAGTCGGCGCCGTCGTGCTGATCCTGCTGGCCCTGCTGGCGCTGTTCACCGTGTGGATCGCGCGGCTGGGCGGCAAGGAAGAGAAGGAATACGACATCTTCTTCCGCCAGTCGGTCGACGGGCTTGCGCGCGGCTCCGCCGTCGTGTTCTCGGGCGTGCCGTCGGGGCAGGTCAAGACGATCTCGCTGTGGAAGAACGATCCGCAGTTCGTCCGCGTCCGGATCAGCGTCAACGACGAGACTCCGGTGCTGCAGGGCACGACCGCGTCGATCTCGGGCGTCGGCTTCACCGGCGTCAGCCAGGTGTCGCTCGATGGCGCGCGCAAGGGCGCGCCCGCAGTCTCCTGCCCCGATGTCAATGGCCAGCCTTGCCCGTACGGTGTGCCGGTCATCCCGACCAAGCAGGGCGGCCTCGGCGCGATCCTGAACTCGGCACCGCAGTTGCTCGAGCGCCTGTCGACGTTGACCGAGCGCCTTACGGGCTTGCTGACCGACCGTAACCAGGCGTCGATCGCCGGGATTCTCGAGAACACCAACCGGCTGACCGATGCGCTCGCCGATCGTGGTCCGGAGATCGCCGCGACGCTCGCGCAGACCCGCGTCGCGATCCAGCAGGCGGGCGATGCCGCGCAGCAGTTCGGCGTGCTCGCCAAGACCACCAACGGCGTCCTGTCCGAGGACGTGAAGCCGGCGATGGCGAACCTGAACAAGGCGATTACGTCTGCGCAGCAGAGCGCCGAGACGCTCAACGCCGCCATCGGCGATGCACGGCCGGGCCTGCAGGCGTTCTCGAAGACGACCATTCCCGAGGCCAACCGTCTGGTCCACGATCTGCGGACGACCGCGGCGGCATTGTCGTCGGTCGCCGAGAAGGTCGACCAGCAGGGTGCGAGTTCGCTGATCGGGCAGCAGAAGCTCCCGGATTACAAGGGTAAGTGAGGCACGCCATGAAGACACCGCTCATCCTGATCGCGATGCTGCCACTCGCCGGGTGCATCAGCTTCGGCGCGAAACCGCCCCCCACGCTGTTGACGCTGACGAGCGTTTCGTCGGTGCCGGTCGGCCAGAACCAGGACTCGGCGACCGCCAAGTCGATTACGATCCAGACGCCGGTCGTGCCGCAGTCGCTCGCAACCGCGCGCGTGCCGGTCCAGGCGACGCCGACCTCGATCGCATACGTCACCGATGCGCAGTGGGCGGAGCCACCGGCGCGCCTGTTCGCACGGCTGGTGTCGGATACGGTCTCGTCGCGGACTGGGCTGGTCGTGCTGTCGACGGCGCAGTCGATCGGCGATCCGGGCGGTCTGCTCGGCGGCGAACTGCGGTCGTTCGGGCTGGATGCGACGACTCGCGAGGCGGTCGTGACGTACGACGCGTCGTTGATGCGCGCGGGCAAGACGTCGGTCGAGAAGCGCCGCTTCGAGGCGCGCGTGCCGGTGTCGGCGATCGATGCCACGTCGGCTGCGGCCGGGATCAACCAGGCCGCGAACCAGGTCGCGACCGAAGTGGCGGACTGGATCGGCCGCTGAACGACCTGTTGTTCTGAGCGTTGAAGCTCTCTGACGAGGAGAGCGGCGATGCCACAGGGCGACAAGGACGCGTACACCGACAAGCAGAAGCGCAAGGCCGCGCACATCGCGGATGGCTATGAGGCGAAGGGTGTTCCCGAGCCTGAGGCCGAGGCGCGGGCCTGGGCTACGGTGAACAAGGATTCGGGCGGAGGCAACAAGTCCGGCTCTGGTCGGGGCAAGCCCGATACGCAGGCGTCTGCGCGGAGTGGTGGGAAGCAGGCGGCGGGGCGTAGCGATGCGGCGAAGTCTGCTGCGGCGAAGAAGGGTTGGGAGACCCGACGGAAGAAGGCAGGGTAAAGACGGCGCGCGTTATCGAAGCGATCCGTCATCCTGACGAAAGTCAGGATCCAGGGTTATAGGTGGTGCGCTTCATGGCTCTGGATCCTGACTTTCGTCAGGATGACGGAGGCAATCGGCAAGCCCCGCCTTTAGTCGACGCTAGCTAGCATTGCTTCCGCCTCGGCCAGATGCAGCCGCTCGACCATCTGGCCATCCAGCCGGATCGCGCCCTTGTCCGCATTCTCGGGCTTGGCGAACGTGGCGACGATCGCCCGCGCCCACGCCAACTCCTCCTCGCTCGGACCGAAACCGGCGTTCGCCGCATCGATTTGCGACGGATGGATCAACGTCTTGCCGTCGAACCCCAGCATCGCCCCCTGCGTGCACTCGTCCGCGAAGCGCGCAGGATCGTCGAGCGCGTTGCACACGCCGTCCAGCGCCACGATCCCTGCCGCTCGCGCGGCCATGACGGTTGCCGTGAGCGCGGGGATCAACGGCATGCGATCCGCCCCAAGACGGCACCGCATGTCCTTGGCGAGATCGTTGGTACCGGCGATCAGTGCCGTCAGCCGTAACCCCCAAGCCGCTTGTGACAGCGCAGGGAGCGACAGGATCGCGGCACAGGTCTCGATCATCGCCCAGATCGGCGGGCCAGCCTCGCCCAGCGACATGCGGATTGCCTCCAGATCGGACGGGTACGACACTTTGGGTACGAGCACGGCGTCGACGCCTATGCCGCGTACCGCAGCGATGTCGTCTGCATACCATGGCGTACCGAGGCCATTGATCCGTACCACGAGTTCGCGCGTGCCGAACCCGCCTTCGCGTACCGCGTCGACGACCCGGTCGCGCGCGGCGGCTTTTTCGTCCGGCGCGACCGCATCCTCCAGGTCGAGAATGACGACGTCGCAATCCAGCGTTCGCGCCTTGGCGATCGCCCGCGCATTCGACGCGGGCATGTAGAGCGCGCTGCGGCGGCGGCGCGTCATGGGCGATCCACCATCAGCGCGCGCGTGACCCCGTTGGTCCAGCCGAAGCCGTCCTGATTGGGGTATTCGCCGCCACCGCCGGGCTTGCGCTCGACCACGTCGTATTTCTCCAACAGCTTGCCGCTCGCCTGATATTCGCGATCGACCGACGCGAGCCAGGCCGTGGTGATCCGGTCCGCAAGCGCGGTCTCGCCGTAGCCGCGCAGGCCCTGAATCGCGATCCATTGCAGCGGCGCCCAGCCGTTCGGGTCATCCCATTGCTGGCCGCTGCCGATCAGCGTCGTGCGCAAGCCGGCTTCGCCGACGAACGGGCGGAGTGCGGTGGCGGTCGCGCGTGCCTGATCGGGCGTGGCGATCTTGGCAAATAGCGGGAACGCCATCGCGGCGCTGGCGAAGTCGTTCCCGCGGTTGGTGTCGAGGTCGTAGTCAGCGAAGAACCGCCCGTTCCACAGGTGCTGGCGGATCGCGGCGGCGCGCGCGGTCGCTTGGGCGGTGTAAGCCGTTGCGCACGCGGTATCGCCGAGCATCCGGCAGTTCGCGGCGATCGCCTGCTCCATCCCGACCATCAGGCTGTTGAGGTCGACCGGCGCGAGCCGGGTGGTGCGGATCGTCGCGAGCGTGCGGCCGTCGGCCAGCCAGCGCGACGAGAAGTCCCAGCCGCTTTCCGCTGCGGCTCTCAAGTCGCGGAAGAGTTCTCCGCGATTACGCGACGGCGTACGGTCGGCGAGTTCGACGTCCTCGCGATAACTCTCGTCGCGGGGATCGTTGCGGTCGTCCCAATAGCGGTTGAGCAGCGCCCCGTCGGGCAGGCGGACGGCGCGGCGCGATTGCTGGCCGGGCTTGAGCGTCTCGGCGCCGGCCATCCAGAATGCGTGTTCGGCACGAAGCTGGCGGTTACGGGTTGCGAGCGTCCTGGGATCGCGCGACAGGCCGGCGATCAGGTAGAAGAACGGCGGTTGCGAGCGGCTGAGATAATAGGTGCGCGTGCCGTTGGGGATATGGCCGTAGCGGTCGATCAGGCTGCCGAAATCGACGACCATGTCCTCGACCAGATCCTGCCGCCCGGAGCGCTGCACGCCGAGCATCGTGAAATAGCTGTCCCAGTAATACATCTCGCGGAAGCGGCCGCCGGGGACGACGTAACGCTTCGGCAGGGTCAGCGCGGACGAGCCTGTCGGGACGGTCCTCTGCGTCCGTGTCAGTTGCGGCCAGAGCGCGTCGATGTGCGCCTTCAGCGTCAGCCGCTCGGCCGATGGCGGTGCGGCGGGCGTCGTCGGGATCGTGAAGTTCGCCGCGACGAACCGGCGCAGCGCGGGTTCGGCGTCGCAGCGGCATTTCGCATAGTCGGCGAGGATGGCCTTCGCCGGCCGCTTGGGCGTCGCGTCGGCGAAGGTCTTCGAATCCGGGAACAGCCCGCGCATCTGCACCGCCTTGTAGAGCGGGCCGAACATCTGCGCGGGAGACTGCGGCGCGGGCGATGCCGCAACCAGTAGGGTCGATAGCGCGAGCAGCCCGTAACGGCGCATCAGGTGACGACGTCCGGTGCGTTACGGCCGGTGTGTTGTTCGATGCCGGCGATCGACTCCGCCGCCGCGACGATGCTGGCGAGCATCTCACCGGTGTCGCGGTCGAGATCGCCGCCGAGCGGCTCGTAGCGTTCGAGGTACACGCGCAACGTAGCGCCGGTGGTGCCGGTGCCCGACAGGCGGAACACCACGCGGCTCCCGCCCGCGAACAGGATCCGGACGCCCTGGTTGCGGCTGATCGAGCCGTCGGTCGGGTCGGTATAGGCGAACTCGTCCGCGGTCTCGACGGTCAGGTCGCCGAACTGCTGGCCGGGAAGGGTGGCGAGGCTGGCACGCAGGGCCGCCATCAGCACGTCGGCGCGCGGGGTCTCGACGCCTTCGTAATCGTGGCGCGCGTAATAGTTGCGGCCGAACTTCGCCCAGTGGTCGCGCGCGATCGCGTCGACGCTTTCACCGCGTACCGCGAGGATGTTGAGCCAGAGGAGCACCGCCCATAGGCCGTCCTTCTCGCGGACATGGTCGGAGCCGGTGCCGGCGCTTTCCTCGCCACAGATCGTCGCCATGCCGACGTCGAGCAGATTGCCGAAGAACTTCCACCCGGTCGGCGTCTCGTAGGCGGGGATGCCGAGCGCTTTTGCCACGCGGTCGGCGGCGGCGCTGGTCGGCATCGAGCGGGCGATGCCCTTGAGGCCACCGGCATAGCCCGGCGCGAGGTGCGCGTTCGCGGCCAGCATAGCCAGGCTGTCCGAGGGGGTGACGAAGCGGTGCTTGCCGATGATCAGGTTGCGGTCGCCGTCGCCGTCCGACGCGGCGCCGAAATCTGGCGCATCGGGTGCCATCATCGTCTCGTACAGTGCGTGCGCGTGGACGAGGTTGGGGTCGGGGTGGTGGCCGCCGAAATCGGGGAGGGGCGTGCCGTTGCGCACCGTGCCGGGCGCGAAGCCGAGGCGACGTTCGAGGATTTCGGTCGCGTACGGCCCGGTGACGGCGCTCATCGCGTCGAACGCCATCGTCAGCTTGGCGGCGCGGATCGCGTCGAAATCGAACAGCGTTTCCATCAGGGCGGCGTAATCCTCGACCGGGTCGACGACCTCGACGGGCATGCCGCCGACCGTGACTTCGCCGTCGGTGTCGAGGTCGATGTCGTCGGCGTCGACGGTCAGCCAGCGGTCGATCTCGAGCGTGCGCGCGTTGATCGCGTCGGTTACGGATTCGGGCGCTGGGCCGCCATTGGCGATGTTGTACTTGATCCCGAAATCCTCGTCGGGACCGCCCGGATTGTGGCTGGCCGACAGCACGAGCCCGCCGATCGCGCTCCGCTTGCGGATCATGTGGCTGGCGGCAGGCGTCGACAGGATGCCGCCGCGGCCGACGATCACGCGACCGAAGCCGTTCGCCGCGGCCATGCGGATCGCGACCTGGATGACTTCGCGGTTGAGAAAGCGGCCGTCGCCGCCGATGACCAGCGTTGCGCCGGCCTTGTCCGCCACCACGTCGAACACGCTCTGGACGAAATTCTCGGCATAGTTCGGCTGCTGGAAGACCTTCACCTTCTTGCGCAGGCCCGACGTGCCGGGCTTCTGATCGGTGTAGGGCGTGGTCGAAACAGTGCGGATCATGCGGGCTCCAGAAGGCTCGAATAGAGGTTTGCGTAGCGGCGGCCGCTCTCGTCCCACGAGAAGTCCGCGCGCATCGCGTTGCGCTGCAACATGGCCCAGCGATCGGGGCGTGCATAGAGGGCGAGCGTTCGGCGCAGCGCGTGGCTGAGCGCTTCCGGCGTGACCCCGTCGTGCTGGATGCCGGTGGCGACGCCCGCGGCGATCGCAGCTTCGTTGGCGTCGATCACGGTGTCGGCGAGCCCGCCGGTGCGCGCGACGACGGGGATGCAGCCGTAAGCGAGGCCGTAAAGCTGCGTCAGGCCGCAGGGTTCGAACCGCGACGGGATCAGGATCGCGTCGGCGCCGCCTTGGAGCAGGTGCGAGACGGGTTCGTCGTAGCCGATCCGGACGCCGATCCGGCCGGGGTGGCGCTCGGCGGCGGCGAGGAACGCGCGCTCAAGGTCGGGGTCGCCAGAGCCCAGCAATGCGAGCCGGCCGCCGAGCGCGACCAATTCGTCGAGCGCGCCGGCGAGGACGTCCATCCCCTTTTGCCCGGTAAGGCGGCTGACGACGGTGAAGAGCGGGCCGTCTTCGGTCTCGAGGCCGAACAGCGTCTCGATCGCGCGCTTGTTGACGCGACGGCGGGCGAGCGTGCGCGCGGTGTAGCGGGCGGGCAGGGCTGCGTCGGTCGCGGGGTTCCAGACGGCGGGGTCGATGCCGTTGACGATTCCCGTCACGCGGCTGGCGCGATCGTTGATCAGGCCTTCGAGGCCCATGCCGAATTCGGCGCGGCGGATTTCGGCGGCATAGGTCGGGCTGACGGTAGTGATCGCGTCGGCGGCTTCGAGCCCGGCCTTGAGATAGCCGACGCCGCCATAATATTCGACGCCGTCGAGCGCGAAGGCGATGTCGGGCAGCGCGAGGCCGGCGAAGATGTCGTAGCCGTAGCGCCCCTGGAACGCGATGTTGTGAATCGTCACGACGGTTCTGGCGGGCTTGGCCGGGCCGGGGGCGTAGCGGAGATAGGCGGGCGCCATCGCGGCCTGCCAGTCGTGCGCGTGGAGGATGTCGAACGCGTAGCCGGGGACCGCGCCCGAGGCGAGGTCGGCGGCGGCGCGGCTGAACGCGGCGAAGCGGCGCCAGTTGTCGGGCCAGTCCGCGCCAACCGCGTCACCGTAGGGGCCGCCGCCTCGGGCGAACAGCGCAGGCGCGTCGAGGACGAGGAGCGGGTGGTCGCCGATCTTCGCTTTCAGGATGCGGGCTTCGGCGCCGAGCAGGTCGGTATAGCGGTGGACGACTTTCGCGCGCTTGGTAACGGCGGCGAGCGCGGGGTAGCCGGGGAGGAAGGTGGTCAGCGCCACGCCGTGCGGTGCGAGCGCGGCCGGCAGAGCGCCGACGACGTCCGCGAGACCGCCGGTTTTTATGAGCGGATAGGCTTCGGAAGCGACGGAGAGGACGCGCATCAAATCCTCCCCGGAACGGGGAGGGGGACCGTTCGCCACTGGCGAATGGTGGAGGGGGCTCGCCGCCACCGTACCGCTTGTGGAAGCCCCCCTCCACCATGCGATGCATGGTCCCCCTCCCCGTGCCGGGGAGGATTTGCCTTGATCATCACGCGGTCAGCCGGTCGATCATGGATTTGGTCACCAATACCACGCCGCTGTCCGTCCTCCGGAAGCGCTGTGCGTCCGACTCGGCATCTTCGCCGACGATCAAACCGTCGGGAATTTCCACGCCGCGATCGACGACCACCTTCGACAGTCGTGCGCCGCGGCCGATGACGCAGTGCGGGAGGATCACCGCCTGATCGAGCATCGAGTAACTATGCGCGCGCGTGCCGGTGAAGATCAGGCTGCGGTGGATCGAGGAGCCGGAGATGATGCAATCGCCCGATACCAGCGAAGACACCGCCTCGCCCCGCCGCCCATCGTCCGCGTGGACGAACTTCGCCGGCGGCGTGACCTCGGAGTAGGTCCAGAGCGGCCAGCTGCGGTCGTACAGATCGAGCTTCGGCACCACGTCTGTGAGGTCGATGTTCGCCTCCCAATACGCATCCACCGTGCCGACGTCGCGCCAATAGGCCTCGACCTCGAGCCCCGACCGCACGCAGCTGTCGGAGAAGCGATGCGCGACCGCCTTGCCGTGCTTGACGAGGTAGGGGATGATATCCTTGCCGAAATCGCGCGCGGAGCCGGGCGTTTCGGCGTCGCGGCGCAGTTCGTCGAACAGCAGCTTGGTATGGAAGACGTAGATCCCCATCGATGCTAGCGCGATGTCCGGATTGCCAGGCACGGCGGGCGGATCGGCGGGCTTCTCGACGAAATCGGTCACGTTGTCGTGCTCGTCGACCGCCATCACGCCGAACGCGACCGCTTCCATCCGCGGCACTTCGAGACAGGCGATGGTGACGTCCGCGCCGGTCTCGCAATGCTGTTGCAGGATCAGCTCGTAATCCATCTTGTAGATGTGATCGCCCGCCAGGATGACCATGTATTCGGGCGCGTGGCTCTCGATGATGTCGATGTTCTGGTAGACCGCGTCGGCGGTGCCTTCATACCATTGGAACTCGCTGATCCGCTGCGAGGCGGGCAGGATGTCGAAGCTCTCGTTGCGTTCCGAGCGGAGGAAATTCCAGCCGCTCTGCAGGTGGCGGATCAGCGAATGCGCCTTGTACTGCGTCGCGACGCCGATCCGTCGGATGCCGGAATTGATCGCGTTGGACAGCGCGAAATCGATGATCCGCGCCTTGCCGCCGAAATACACCGCGGGTTTCGCGCGCGTATCGGTCAGCTCCATCAAACGGCTACCACGGCCGCCTGCCAGCACGTACGCCATTGCGTCGCGCGCGAGAGGCTGTCCTCGCCGTTCTACCATTTTCGCTCTCCAGTCTCTGTTATCAGGTCGTAATAATAACGTCCGGCAACCCCGATCTGGTTCCGATGCCTACCAGATCGCGTTACTCTTCGAACTCCAGCATGATCGTCGCGAGCGGGGGCAAGGTGACCCAGGCCGCGCCGTCCTGTGCGACGACGCCGCCGAGATTGCCGAGGCCGCTGCCCCAATATTCATGCGCGTCGCTGTTGATGATCTCGCACCAGCGGCCGTCGATCGGCAGCGGAATGCGGTAGGGCGCGCGCGCGATCGGCGTCATGTTGGCGATGATCGCGACCGGCTTCGCGCCGGGGGCTTTGCGTAACCATGCGAACACCGAATTGGCGGCATCGTCGGCGATCAGCCACTCGAACCCTTCGGCCTCGCAATCGCGGGCGTGGAGCGCGGGCTTCTCGCGGTAGACGGTGTTGAGATCGCGGACGAGGTTGCGGATACCCTCGTGGCTGCGCGCGTTGCGCAGGCCCCAGTCGAGCGCACGGTCCTCGGACCACTCGCGACGCTGCGCGAATTCCTGGCCCATGAAGAGCAGCTTCTTGCCCGGATAGCCCCACATGAACGTGTAATAGGCGCGCAGATTGGCGAATTGCTGCCAGTCGTCGCCGGGCATCTTGGTCAGCAGCGAACCCTTGCCGTGGACCACTTCGTCATGGCTGAGCGGCAGGACGAAGTTTTCGCTGAACGCGTAGACGAGGCCGAAATTGATCTCGCCGTGGTGGTGCTTCCGGTGCAGCGGATCGCGCGCCATGTACTGGAGCGTGTCGTGCATGAACCCCATGTTCCACTTGAACCCGAACCCGAGTCCACCGCTCTTGCCGTCGTCGCCGACCGGCGCGGAGACGCCCGGCCATGAGGTCGATTCCTCGGCGATCGTGAAGACGCCGGGGTGCTGGCCGTAGATCTCGCGGTTCATGTCGCGGAGGAACGCGACGGCTTCCCAATTCTCGCGGCCGCCCTGCTCGTTGGGGATCCATTCGCCGGCCTTGCGCGAGTAGTCGCGGTACAGCATCGACGCGACGGCATCCACGCGGAGGCCGTCGATGTGATAGCGCTCGGCCCAGAACAGCGCGTTGTTGACGAGGAACGACGCGACTTCGCGCCGACCGAAATTGTAGATCGCGGTGTTCCAGTCGGGGTGGAAGCCGAGCCGCGGGTCTTCGTGTTCGTACAGCGCGGTGCCGTCGAAATGCGCGAGCCCGAACGCGTCGGTCGGGAAATGCGCGGGCACCCAGTCGAGCAACACGCCGATCCCGGCAAGATGCGCGCCGTCGACGAACCGCGCGAACCCTTCGACATCGCCGAACCGGGCGGACGGCGCATAGAGGCCGGTGGTCTGGTAGCCCCAACTCGGGTCGTAGGGGTGTTCGCTGATCGGCAGGAATTCGATGTGCGTGAAGCCCATCTCGACCACGTAGGGGATCAAGCGGTCGGCGAGCGCGTCCCAGGTCAGGAACCAGCCGTCGGCGTCGCGGTCCCACGATCCGGCGTGCACCTCATAGATGCTGATCGGCACGCGGCGGGGATCGACCGAGGACCAGTGTTTGCGGTGATCGGTATCGGCCCAGTCGTGCGCGAGTTTCCGCGTGATCGAGGCGTTGGCGGGGCGGAGTTCGGATGCGAACGCGAACGGATCGGCCTTGAGCGGTTGAAGCTGGCCATCGGGGCCGACGATCTCGAACTTGTACGCACGATATTCGCCGATGTCTGGGATGAAAATCTCCCACACGCCGACGTCGCCGCGCTTGCGCATCGCGTGGCGGCGGCCGTCCCAGTCGTTGAAGTCGCCGACCACCGACACGCGCTGCGCGTTGGGGGCCCAGAGCGCGAAGTGGACGCCGTGTGCGCCTTCGTGCTCGATCAGGTGCGCGCCCATCTTGTCGTGGAGGCGGCGGTGCGTACCCTCGGCCATCAGCAGGTCGTCGATCGGGCCGAGGACGGGGCCGAAGCTGTAGGGGTCGGTGACCCACCACGATGTGTCGCCCGCCTCCGCGTGGTATTTCACGGGCTGCGGGTCACCGTCTATCGGGCCTTCGAACAGGCCACGATCGTCGATGCGGGGGAGCGTGCCGAGCGCGGTGCCGTCGAGCGCATGCGCCTCGGCCTTGTCCGCGCCGGGCAGCCATACACGTGCGAATACACCGGTCGGGCCGTTGTGAACGCCGAGCAGCGAGAACGGATCGTCGTGACGCCCTTCGAGGAGGGCAACGATGGCGCCTTCGGATGGCTTCACATCACCGTCCAGATTTCCCGCGCATATTCGCGGATCGTGCGGTCTGACGAGAACCAGCCGACGCGCGCGACGTTGCGGACGGTCGAGGCGACCCACGCGTCGCGGTCGTTCCAGCGCGTGTCGACCGCGCGTTGTGCGGTGGCGTAGCTGTCGAAATCGGCGGCGAGCATGAACCAGTCGCCCTCGTACAGCCCGCCCATCAAGCCGGCGTAGCGCGTCTTGTCGTCGGGTGAGAACACGCCGGACGCGATCGCCGACACTGCCTGGCGAAGTTCGTTCGAGCCGTCGATTACCGCGCGCGGATCATAGCCATTGGCGCGCTTCGCCTCGACCTCGTCCGCGGTCATGCCGAAGATGAAGATATTGTCGTCGCCGACGCGGTCCTTGATCTCGATGTTCGCGCCGTCGAGCGTACCGATCGTTAGCGCGCCGTTCATCGCGAACTTCATGTTGCCGGTGCCAGACGCCTCGAGGCCGGCGGTCGAGATCTGTTCGCTGAGGTCGGCGGCGGGGATGATCTTCTCCGCCAGCGACACGTTGTAGTTGGGCAGGAACGCGACCTTCAGCAGGCCACCGACCGACGGGTCGGCGTTGATCCGGCGGGCTACGTCGTTCGCCAACTTTATGACGAGTTTCGCGTTGTGATAGCTCGAGGCTGCCTTGCCCGCGAACAGCTTCACGCGCGGCGTCCAGTCGCGTTCGGGATGGCTGCGGATCTGGTCGTAGAGCGCGACCGTCTCGATGATGTTGAGCAACTGGCGCTTATATTCGTGGATGCGCTTGATCTGCACGTCGAACATCGCGTCCGGGTCGATGCGGAGCCCCATCGTCTCCTTGATGTGATTAGCCAGTGCCACCTTGTTCGAACGCTTCACGCTCGAAAAGCGCTCCCTGAAACCGGAATCGTCCGCGAAAACATCCAGATCGACGAGCTTTTCGGCATCGTCGAGGAAGCCATCGCCGATCGCGTCGCGGATCAGTGCGGTGAGGCCGGGGTTGCACTGCTGGAGCCAACGGCGCGGCGTGATGCCATTCGTCTTGTTGTTGATCCGTGTCGCGTAGAGCTTGTGGAGATCGGCGAAGACCGTCTTCTTCATCAGCTGCGTGTGGAGCGCGGCGACGCCGTTGACGCTGTGCGAGCCGGCAAAGGCGAGGTTCGCCATCCGCACGCGCCGCTCGCCACCCTCGTCGATCAGGCTGATCGCCGCGATCGCGCGGTCGTCTATGCCGTCCGTACCGCGCGCCTCGCGGAGCAGCTTGGCGTTGATCGCGTAGACGATCTGCATGTGGCGGGGGAGGAGGCGTTCGAACAGCGGCAGGGGCCAGCTCTCCAGCGCCTCGGGCAGCAACGTGTGGTTGGTGTAGCCGAAGGTGGCGCGCGTGATCTTCCACGCCTCGTCGAACGCGAATTCGTGATGGTCGATCAGCAGCCGCATGAGCTCGGCGACCGACACCGCGGGATGCGTGTCGTTGAGCTGGATCGCGGCCTTGTCGGGCAGCGTGCGGATGTCGCCGAAATACTGGATGTGGCGGCGGACGATGTCCTGGATCGACGCGGACGAGAAGAAATACTCCTGGCGCAGGCGGAGCTCCTGGCCGGCGGCGGTGGAGTCGTTGGGGTAGAGGACGCGCGTGAGCGTCTCCGCGCGCAGCTGGTCGGCGAGCGCGCCGGTGAAATCGCCGGCGTTGAAGCGGTCGAGCTTGATCGGATCGAACGCGCGGGCAGTCCACAGCCGGAGCGTGTTGACGTGCTTGCCGCGCCAGCCGACGACGGGGGTGTCGACCGCGGTCGCCTCGACCGCCTCGGACGGGCTCCAGTGGACCTGGCCGTTGTCCGCGACGGTCACTTCGCCGCCGAAGCCGACGAAATACGCGCTCTCGCGGCGTTCGAACTCCCAGGGATTGCCGTGCGCGAGCCAGTTCTCCGGCATCTCGACCTGCCAGCCATCGTCGATCCGCTGGCGGAACATGCCGTTTACGTAGCGGATGCCGTAGCCGTAAGCGGGGAGCGCGAGGCTCGCCATGCTTTCCATGAAGCACGCAGCGAGACGCCCGAGGCCGCCATTGCCGAGCGCCGCGTCGGGCTCGATCTCTTCGAGTTCGGCGAGGCCGACGCCGTGGATCTTCAGGGCCTGCGTGACCTCGTCGTTGCGCTGGAGGTTGGTCACCGCGTCGCGCAGCAACCGGCCGATCAGGAATTCGAGGCTGAGATAATAGACGCGCTTGGCGCCGGCCGCGTGGGCCGCCTTGGTCGACGCCATCCAGCGTTCGACGATGTCGTTGCGGACGGTCAGGATCGTCGCGGCGAGCCAGTCGTGGGGACGAGCAGCCTGCGCATCCTTGCCGATGCGGTGGACGAGCGTGTCTAGGATCGAGTCGGCGAGATCTTGAACGGCGGGCTGCTGTACGGCGGGGTCTGAGGTCACGCGGCTTCCGAAATCGTTACGGTCGCCGTGATCCTAACCCTCCGCGAGCCGATGTCACGCGGACTTCCTTCCGCGATCGGAAGAACTTGCTCTGCTGATGCTTTGGGATCTTGTGCATCACCGCGCTCGGGCGGTGGTGGACAGGGTAGGGTTCGAACCTACGTAGGAGAAACTCCGGCAGATTTACAGTCTGCTGCCTTTAACCACTCGGCCACCTGTCCAGGCCGCTCTTGCGAACGTCGCTCTCTCAAGCGAGGCGGCTCAATGGCGAAGCGCGCCCGGTGTGTCAACGCAGCTTTTGCGAAGTTTCGCGCTTCGGTGTTGCCGCAGAGGCCGAATGCCGACAAGGACGCGTGCATACACAGACACGATAGAGAGCGAATATGGCACGCAAGGGACACAGGCCGAGCAAGGCACCGGCAGGCCGCCCCCGCTTCTGGGGCAAGCACGCGGTGGGCGCGGCGCTCGCCAATCCGGAGCGGACGGTGCGGAAGATCCTCGGCACGCGCGAGGCGCTGGCCGGGTTCGACCTGCCGGCCGACGTGCCGGTGACCTATGCCGAGGCGATGGATCTGGCGCGGCTGGTGCCGGGCGACGCGCCGCACCAGGGCGTGGTGATCGAGGTCGAGCCGCTCGAGGACATGTGGCTCGCCGACCTGCTCGAGCACGGCAAGGACGATAATCGCCCGCTGGTGATCCTCGACGGGGTGACCGATCCGCATAATGTCGGCGCGATCCTGCGCTCGGCGGCTGCGTTCGATGCGCTGGGGATTATTACACCGGATCGTAATGCACCGCCGGAATCGGGGACGATCGCTCGGGCTGCGTCCGGGGCGCTTGAGAGCGTGCCTTGGATCCGGGTGGTGAACCTTGCGCGCGCTCTGGAAGAGATCGCGGCGGCTGGCTTCTGGCGGATCGGGCTTACGGGCCACGCGACGCAGACGCTGTCGGAGGCGATGGGGACGCAGCGGATCGCGATCGTGCTCGGCGCCGAGGGCGAGGGCATGCGGCAGAATACGGAGCAGCATTGCGACGAACTGGCGAAACTGCCGATCTCGGAGAAGGTGGAGAGCCTGAACGTGTCGAACGCCGCAGCGATCGCGCTGTATGCGATAACGACGCGGTGACCTGAATTCCCTCTCTTCGACGGGGAGAGGGAAGGGGCCCGCCGCACTTGCGGTGGGAAGGGAGAGGGGCGTGAGGCTCGGGACGTTCCATCCTAACAGCCCCTCTCCCTTCCGTCGCCTACGGCTCCTCCCTCCCTCTCCCCGGAGGGGCGAGGGACTGGGGCTTAATCCTCGGCGGCGATCCGGACTTTCAGGCCGTCGAGGCCCTCGGTCAGCTCGATCTGGCACGACAGGCGCGAGAACTCGTCGCGGTCGCTGGTCGAATCGAGCAGGTCGTCCTCGTCCGGCCCCATCGGCTTGAGTTTGCCCGCAAACTCCGGGTCGACATGGACGTGGCAGGTGGCGCACGAGCAGCAGCCGCCGCATAGCGCCAGGATCTCGTCGATCCCGGCGTCGCGGATGACTTCCATCACCGAAAGGCCGGATTCGCCCATGATTTCGCGTTCTTCCCCTTCGCGCGTCACGACGATAAGCTTGGGCATGCTGTCCTCCGAAAAACTTCCGCCGATCCATGGCGTTACCGCCGCGCGCGATCAAGCGTCTTGGCGCCCGACATGGGGCTGAGCGCAGACCAACTCGACACCGCGATGGCGGCCCTGTGCGCGATCGAGCCCGCCTTCGCGGTCGCGGTCGGCAATGCCGGCCACCCCGCGCCGCGGATCAGCGAGCGCGGCTTCGCGACGTTGCTGCGGACGATCGTCGGCCAACAGGTGAGCGTCGCCTCGGCGGCGGCGGTGTGGACCAAGCTCGACGCGGTGGTCGGCGGCGCGGGCGATCCGTTGAAGATCGCCGCCGCCAGCGACGAGACGCTGCGCAGTGCCGGCCTCTCGCGCCAGAAGCTCGGCTACGCGCGCAGCCTTGCCGACGAGGTGACGAGCGGCCGGCTCGACCTGACCAACCTGCCCGAGGACGACGAAGAGGCGATCGCCGCGCTGGTCCGCGTGAAGGGGATCGGCCGCTGGTCGGCGGAAATCTACCTGCTGTTCGCGGAAGGGCGGACGGACATCTGGCCGGCGGGCGATCTCGCGATCCAGATCGAGGTCGGGCGGATCCTTGGCCACGAGACGCGGCCGAGCGAGAAACTGACGCGCGAAGTAGCAGAGGCCTGGCGCCCGCACCGCGGTGCTGCGGCGATCTTCGCGTGGCATCATTACCAGGCGGACATGAAGGTGATCTGATCTCCTTCTTCGCTTCTGTTCCACACCCCACTCCATCCGTCATCCCACCGCACCCCACCCCACCCCACCCCACCCCACCCGTCATCCCAGCGAAAGCTGGGATCTCCCCGTTCGAGTCGTGACACCCGCCAACCGGGATACCCCAGCTTTCGCTGGGGTGACGGACGGGGGGCGACGGGCGGAGAGCGACGGGCGGGGGACGGACGGAGGGCGACGGACGGGGGCGACGGGTGATGTGCGGGGGCGGGATGACGGAACCGGGGGCGGGTAGGGCTGCTTTGGCAGCGTTCGGGACACGGGCGCTTGTTCCCCATCGCCCGTTCCGGCAAAGCAGCCCCCGATGTCAGCCCCCAATCTTCCCGCCTCCGACTTCGCCAACTCGCTCGCCGAGAGCCACCGCACCGTCGTCGTCCCCGAAGGTGCGTCGTTCTGGCGGCGTCTGTTCGCGTTCGTCGGCCCGGGCTATCTCGTCGCGGTCGGTTATATGGACCCCGGCAACTGGGCGACCGACATCGCCGGCGGTTCCGCCTTCGGCTACACGCTGCTGTCGGTCGTGCTGTTGTCGAACCTAATGGCGATGGTGCTGCAAGCCCTGTCCGCGCGCCTTGGCATCGTCGCCGGCCTCGACCTCGCCCAGGCCTGTCGCGCGGAGTATTCGAAGCCGGTCTCGCTCATACTCTGGTTCCTCTGCGAGATCGCGATCATCGCCTGCGACCTCGCCGAAGTGCTCGGTACCGCGATCGCGCTGAAGCTGCTGTTCGGACTGCCCTTGGTCTACGGCGTCGTCCTCACCGCGCTCGACGTATTCCTGATCCTCGCGCTGCAACGCTTCGGGTTCCGCAAGCTGGAGGCCTTCGTCGTCGCGCTGCTGGTGATCATCGCCGGCTGTTTCATCTTCGAGCTGTTCCTCGCGCAGCCCGAATGGGCGGGCGTGCTCGGCGGGCTGGTGCCGACCACCGAGATCGTGACCAACCCGGCGATGCTCTACATCGCGATCGGCATCCTCGGCGCGACCGTTATGCCACACAACCTCTACCTCCACTCGTCGATCGTCCAGACCCGCGCTTTCGCCAAGGACGCTGCGGGCAAGCGCGACGCGATCACGATGGCGACGATCGACGGCACCGTGGCGCTCGGCCTCGCCTTCTTCATCAACGCCTCGATCCTGATCCTCGCCGCCGCGACCTTCCACGTCGCCGGCCGCACCGACGTCGCCGAGATCGACCAGGCCTATGAACTGCTCGCGCCGATGCTCGGCATGGGCGCGGCAAGCGTGCTGTTCGCGGTGGCGTTGCTCGCCTCGGGGCAAAACTCGACGGTGACGGGCACACTCGCCGGCCAGATCGTGATGGAGGGCTTCCTCAACCTGCGCATGCCCGTCTGGGCGCGGCGGCTGGTGACGCGGTTGCTCGCGATCGTCCCCGCCGTGTTCGTCGTCGGAGCGACCGGCGATTCGGGCGCGACAAAGCTGCTCGTGCTGAGCCAGGTGGTGCTGAGCCTGCAATTGCCGTTCGCGGTCGTCCCGCTGGTGAAGTTCACCGGCGACCGCACGATCATGGGCGATCTGGTGAGCCCGGTCTGGTTGAAAACGCTTGCCTGGGTGATCGCCGCAGTGATCATCGGCCTGAACGGCACGCTGCTCTACGGGATGCTCTAAAAACTTCCGGAGCGAAGGTCAGGCGACCGGCGCACCGGCGTTGGGCAGTGCAGCTTCGTCGGCCTTCGGCTTCTTGCTAAACAGCGCGCGGTCGGCAGGGCCGAACGCGTATTTCCACAGAATGTAGAGATAGGTTGCGGCGATTGCGGGTTCGCCGACCGCGAGTTCGACCCATTCATAGTGATCAGGTAGCGCGGTGAACCCAGCTCCGACGACGATCGCGGCGAGCGCGGCCCAGACCAGCGGCCAACGCCACGGAGACACGTTGGCACCGAGCAGATGGCCGAGCAGCTTCGCCTTGATGATCGAGGTCACGCCCACCGATAGCATCAGTGCGATCGCTGGGCCTGCAGCCTGGTAATTGACCGGGTAGCCAAGCGCGCGGATCGCGAAGATCAGCGCGAAACTGAGCCCGACCTGGAAGGCGAGCATCGCCGCGGAGATCATCAGGTTGCGGTGTCGGGCGATGTAGACGAGCGCGGATTCGCTGACCGCGCCGGTCGAGGCGAGCACCTCGGCGGTCAGCAGGAATGCGAGCGCGGCGGTGCCGGCGACGAACTGCGGGCCGACCACGCCCATCACCGCTTCGCCGGGGATCGAGCCCATCAGCGCGAGTCCGCCTTGCGCGGCCATGATCCAGAACGCGACCTGTCGCACCTGATTGGCGATGGCGGCGCGGTCGTTGATCGCGAGGCTGTGGGTTATGACGGGCCCGAGGATCGGGTCGAAGCTGGTCTTCAGTTTTTGCGGCAGGGAGGCGACCTGTTGCGCCATGTAATAGATGCCCACGACCTTCGGCTCGAACATGACGCCGAGGATGAAGCGGTCGACGTTGCGGCTGCCCCATTCGAGGATGTCGGCGCCCGCCAGCGGCACGTTGGCGCGGGCGAGCGCATACAACGGGCGGAGCTGGGGTTTCCAACCGCGCGGAATACCGTAGCTGCGCAGGAACGGCACGAGGCTGGCGATCAGCGCCGCGGTCATCGACGCGACATAGCTGAGCACGAGGCCGTCGCGGATCGTGAAATAGGAGAATGCCCAGGCGGCGATCGAGATCGTCCACGGCTCTACGACCGCGCGCGCCGTCACCGCGGCCTTGACGTTGAGGCGATAGGCGAGCGCGGCGAGGCTGACGTCCGACCAGGCGATCGCGACGATGATCAGCGGCAGGAACCGGTCGAGCCCGGTGATTGCGCTGTTCGGATACATGATCTGCGGGAACGTGCAGAGCACGGCGCTAGCGATCAGCGAGGCGATGAAGGCGACCGCCATCGCGTCCCACACGACATTGGCGTGCGGACGGTCGGCGCTGCTGAGTGCTTGGGCGAGGCCGCGTTTCAGGCCGAGCGTTGCAAGGAGCGCGGCGAGTTCGACGACCACGACGGCGATCGCGAACCGGCCGACGAGGTCAGGGCCGTAGATGCGGCCGGCGATGAACAGGAACGGGATTCGCGCGGCGAGGCGGAGGACGAAGCCGGCAATGTTGGTGCGACCACCCTTGGCGAGCGTGTCGATATCCTGCGTGGCCTCGGTCACTGCCGATAGCCTCCGTCACCCCGGGCTTGTTCCGGGGTCCACCGTTCCGCGCACTCATAGGCTGGCGAATACGCGGAACGGTGGATGCCGGAACAAGCCCGGCATGACGGGGGGGGCTGGATCAATGCGCCGCGCCCCAGCTGAGGCCTGTGCCGATCTCGATGCCGAGTGGTACGTCGAGCGTCACCGCGGGTTGCGCGGCGGTCGCCATCACGCGTTCGATCACGGGTTTGGCCGCTTCGACGTCACCTTCGGGCAGTTCGAACACGAGTTCGTCGTGGACCTGGAGCAGCATGCGGACGTTCGGCAGGCCCGCCTCGAGCAGCGCGGGGCCCATGCGTACCATCGCGCGCTTGATAATGTCGGCACTGGTGCCCTGGATCGGGGCGTTGATCGCGGCGCGCTCGGCGCCCTGGCGTTCGTGCTGGATCTTCGAGCGGATGCGCGGGAAGTGGGTTTTTCTCCCGAACAGCGTGGTGGTGTAGCCCGTGGCACGGACGCTTTCGGTGGTCTCGACGATGTAGGTCGAGATGCCGGGGAAGCGATCGAAATAGCGGTCGATCATCGCTTGTGCCTCGTCGGCGCTCACGTCGAGACGCCCCGCCAGGCCCCAGCGCGAGATGCCGTAGAGAATCGCGAAGTTGATCGTCTTCGCTCGGCCGCGGGTGTCGCGGTTGACCTCGCCGAACAGTTCCTGCGCGGTGAGCGAATGGATGTCGTCGCCGTTTGCGAACGCAGTTTTCAGCGCGGGGATGTTGGCCATGTGCGCCGCCAGACGCAGTTCGATCTGCGAGTAATCGGCGGCGAGGATGACGTTGCCGGGCTCGGCGACGAACGCGTCGCGGATCTGGCGGCCGATCTCGGTGCGGATCGGGATGTTCTGGAGGTTCGGATCGGTCGATGACAGCCGGCCGGTCTGCGCGCCGGTCAGCGAGTAGGACGTGTGGACGCGGCCGGTTGCCGGGTTGATCTGCGCCTGCAACGCGTCGGTGTAGGTCGATTTCAGCTTCGACAACTGGCGCCAGTCGAGCACTTTGCGCGCGATAACTGCGCCGGTCGAATCCTTGTCCGCCGCGATCCGCTCGAGTTCGGTGACGTCGGTCGAATAGACGCCGGACTTGCCCTTTCGGCCGCCCTTGATGCCCATCTTCTCGAACAGCACGTCGCCAAGCTGCTTGGGGCTGCCGATCGTGAACGGCGCGCCGGCGAGCGCGTGGATTTCGGTTTCGAGGCTCGCCATCTGGCCGGCGAACTCGGTCGAGAGTTTCGACAGTTTCGCGGCGTCGACCTTGATCCCGTGCATCTCCATCTGCGCGATGACGGGGACGAGCGGGCGGTCGACCATCTCGTAGACGCGGGTCGAGCCCTCCGCGGGAAGCCGGCGCTTGAACCGGCGCCACAGGCGGAGCGTCACGTCGGCGTCCTCGGCGGCGTAGCGGGTCGCGGCCTTGAGGTCGATTTCGTTGAAGGTGCGCTGCGTCTTGCCGGTGCCGACCACGTCCTTGAACGCGATGCAGGTGTGCGAGAGGTGCGTGGCGGCGAGTTCGTCCATGCCGTGGCCGTGGAGGCCGGCGTCGAGATCGAAGCTCATGACGATCGTGTCGTCGAATGGCGCGATCTGCACGCCGCCGGTCGACGCATAGGCGCGACCGAGGACGATCATGTCGTATTTGAGGTTGTGGCCGATCTTCAGGATGCTCGGATCCTCCAGCAACGGCTTCAGTTTTGCGAGCACGAGCGCGCGATCGAGCTGGACCGGGTTTTCCGCGAGCAAATCCGTCCCGCCATGCGCGATAGGTACGTAACAGGCGAGGTTCGGATGCAGCGCCATGCTGATCCCGACGAGATCCGCGCGGGTCGCGTCGATGCCAGTCGTCTCGGTATCGATCGCGATCCAGCCCTGGTGCTTGGCCACGGTGATCCAGCGATCGAGTGCGGCTTCGTCGACCACGGTCTCGTAGTCATCGTGCTTGCAGGGCTCGTCGTCGTCCATGTCCGCGACGACGGGCGATTCGGGAACCGGCGCGTCGGCGACCGCGGAGAGCTTGGCGAGCAGCGACTTGAACCCGTGATGCTCGAGGAATGCACGCAGCGGCGCGTCGGGAATGCCCTTGAGTTCGAGATCCTCGAGCGGTTCGGGCAGCGCGACGTCGCATTTGAGCGAGACCAGCACCTTCGACAGCCGCGCCATCTCGGCATGCTCGATCAGATTGTCGCGCAGTTTGCTCTTCTTCATGCCGTCGGCGGCGGCGAGGACGGATTCGAGATCGCCGTGTTCAAGGATCAGTTTCGCCGCGGTCTTCGGGCCGACACCGGGAACGCCCGGCACGTTGTCGACGCTGTCGCCCATCAGCGCGAGCACGTCGCCGAGCTGCGCGGGCGTGACGCCGTGGAATTTCTCCGCGACATGCTCCGCGCCAAGCCGGCGGTTGTTCATCGTGTCGTACATGTCGAGGCCGGGCTCGATCAGCTGCATCAGGTCCTTGTCGGAACTGACGATCGTGACTTCCCAACCCTGCGCTAGCGCGGCCTTCGAGTAGCAGGCGATGATGTCGTCGGCTTCGAGTCCCTCGGTTTCGATGCATGGCAGCGAGAAGGCACGCGTGGCGTCGCGGATCATCGGGAACTGGGGTACGAGATCCTCGGGCGGCGGAGGGCGCTGCGCCTTGTACTTGTCGTAGAGATCGTTGCGGAACGTCTTCGACGATTTGTCGAGGATGACCGCCATGTGGGTCGGGCCATCGGCGGCGTGGACCTCGTCGGCGAGCTTCCACAGCATCGTCGTATAGCCATAGACCGCGCCGACCGGCTCGCCATGCTTGTTGGTGAGCGGCGGCAGCCGGTGATAGGCGCGGAAGATATAGCCGGAGCCGTCGACGAGATAGAGATGGGGCATCGCGCGCGGTCTAGCGGATGCGGCGGCGCGGACCAATGGGCGAAGCGTGGTTGTTGGGTATCAGGTGGGGAGAAAAGCGGTGGGGGGATGGGGCGGTCGTGTCCCGAGGGAGGCACCACTCCGGCGAAGGCCGGGGCTCAATTGGAAAAGTGGTCGTAACGGCGCGCTGCGCTTCGTTATTACCGTCCCCCAATTGGGCCCCGGCCTTCGCCGGGGTGGAGAAAGAGGTGGTAGCGGAGGTTTGGGGCGTGCCCGTCTTCTCAATCCTCCCCCGCCAGGGGGAGGTGGCACCGAAGGTGACGGAGGGGGAGGTTACGGAACATCGGTTACCCCTTACCTCCCCCTCCGTCTGGCAAGGGCCAGCCACCTCCCCCTGGCGGGGGAGGATCGTTCGCGCCCCTTACTTCTTGATCAGGCCGATCTCGACGAGGCGCTCGTACAGGTAATCATGCGCGGTGATCGGGTTCGGATAGCGGTTCGCGTTGTCCGGCGTGATCGTGCCCGGCAGCGTCTCGATCAGGAAATCCGGCGCCGGATGCAGGAAGAACGGCATCGAATAGCGCGAGTGACCGCGGCGTTCGGGGGGCGGGTTGACGACGCGGTGCGTGGTCGAGGGCAGCGCGTTGTTGGTCAGCCGCTGGAGCATGTCGCCGACGTTGACGACCATCGCGCCCTCGGGCGGCTTGATCGACAGCCAGCGGCCGTTGGCGCGATCGAGCAGTTCTAGGCCGGCTTCCTCGGCACCGAGCAGCAGCGTGATGAGGTTGATGTCCTCATGCGCCCCGGCGCGGACGCCTTCCGCATCGGCGGGGATCGGGGGGTAATGGAGCAGGCGGAGGATGCTGTTGCCGTCCTTCACCGCCGGGTCGAACCAGTCGGGCTTGAGCTTCAGGTGGCGCGCGATCGCGGACAGGAGCTTGTCGCCCGCGCGGTCGAACGCGGCGAACAGTTCGAGGAAGACCGGCTTGAAGCCCTCGGGCTGCGTCGGCCAGACGTTCGGCGCCATCGTGTCCGCATAGCGATGACCCTCGGGCAACTCACGGCCGACGTGCCAGAATTCCTTGAGGTCGACGACCTTGGCATCCTTGGCGATCTCGGTCTTGAACGGCGTGTAGCCGCGCGCGCCGCCGCCGCCGGGAATGTGATAGCCGCGCTTCTCGTCCTCGGGGAGGTCGAACAACAGCTTGGTTTCGGCCCAGGCGCGCTCGATCAGGTCGGCGGGAATGCCGTGATCGGCGACGATCGCGAAGCCGAACCGCTCGAACGATTCGCCAAACGCGGCGGCGAAGCCGTCGGGGTCGGTGTCCTGGGTTGCAAGGCTGAGCGTCGGGACCTGGGCGGCGGGGGTGTCGAGCATGGGGTTCGTGTCCGGATTGGGGTTGCACCCGATATAGGGGGTCGGGGAGGCGGTGCCAAATGCCTGGGTTAGGGTTGGTTTACATTTTGAACGATCCTCCCCCGCCAGGGGGGGGGCGCCAAAGGCGACGGAGGGGGAGGACACGGAACGCACGTTGCGCATGCCTCCCCCTCCGTCTGGCAAGCGCCAGCCACCTCCCCCTGGCGGGGAAGGATACTAGGGCTGCCACTCCGTCACCCCGGGCTTGTTCCGGGGTCCGCGGTTCCGCGCCATCACGTCTTTCGGGTTTGCGGAACGGTGGATGCCGGAACAAGCCCGGCATGACGGAAGGGGAGCGTTAGCCGCTGATGACGATCGTGCCGGTCGCCTTGTCGGTGCCGTCGGGGGCGAGTTCGAGGCGGAAGGGTTTGTTTTCGTCGGTCGTGCCGATCAGGTTCGCACCTTCCGCATGGACTTGGTAGCCGACCTTGCCGAGCCGCTCGGCGAACCAGTCGCGGACGATCGTCGGGGTGGCGGGGCTGGCGAAGGCTACGCGGAGCCCGCTGGCCTTGTCGCCGCCGACGATGTTGAGCGTCTTGATCGACGACCCCGGGTACAGCCGCACGCCGTTGAGATCGAAATTGCCGGTGTCGATCCTGATCTTCGGCAGCTTCACCGAGCCCTGGAAGCCGGGAACGTCGATCTTCATCTCGCCGGTCTCGCCGTTGATCGCGCCGAGGACGTTGCCGCCATCGGCGTTGATCGACACCGACGCGCCCTCGTTCGAGCGGTCGCAGGCGGCTAGCGCGAGCATGCCGACGAGACCGACGGTAACGAGAAAGAGCGGGCGGATCATGGATGCCTCCGAAGTGTATTGTTATGACAATACAGATAGGAGGCATCGGCGTATCGCGCAATCATCTCCGAACCGCGCCGGTTAGCGGGTTTCGCGCGACCGCCCGAGCGGGTAAACGCGCTGGCATCATGCAGACCCAGGACCAACACTCCGACGCGCCGGCGATGCGTGGCGCGCCGATCGGCTTCGTCGAATTCGTCGCGCTCGTCGCCTCGCTGATGTCGCTTACCGCGCTCGGGATCGACTCGATGCTGCCCGCGCTGCCGGCGATCGGCGACTCGCTCGGCGTCGCGTCTGAGAACAGCCGCCAGTTCGTGGTGACCGCGTTCGTGATCGGCTTCGGCCTCGCGCAGCTCGTCCACGGGCCGCTCGCGGATCGGTTCGGGCGGCGGACCGTCCTGCTCTGGTCGCTTGTGCTCTACGTCATCGCAAACGTCGCGTGCGCGACCGCCGGGAGCTTTGCGCTGCTGCTGGTGGCGCGGGTATTCGGCGGCGCGGTGATCGCAGCGGCGCGCGTGGCGACGATCGCGCTGGTCCGTGACTGCTATCACGGGCGGGCGATGGCGCGGGTCATGTCGATCGCGTTCATGGTCTTCATGATCGTGCCGATCCTGGCGCCGACGTTCGGCTGGGCGGTGCTCCAGTTCGGGGACTGGCGGACGATCTTCTGGACGGTCGCGGTGCTGACGCTGGGCGTGCTTGTCTGGTTCTATGTGCGGATGCCGGAGACGCTGGCGCCGGAAAACGTCCTGCCGATCACGCCCGGGCGGATCTTGAGCGACTGGCGGCAGACGCTCGTCGACCGCAATTCGCTGGGCTACACGCTCGCGTCGACGGCGCTGCTGGGGTCGCTGTACGGCTATCTCAATTCGATCCAGCAGATCATGGCGGACGTGTTCCACAAGCCGACGCTGCTCGCGCTGATCTTCGCGACGACGTCGGTGACGATGGCGGCGTGCAACCTGCTCAACTCGCGGATCGTGATGCGGCTGGGGACTCGGCTGATCAGCCACGGCGCGCTGTCGCTGCTGATCCTGGTATCGCTGGTCCACCTGTTCGCGATTCAGATCGGGTTCGAGACGCTGGTCAGTTTCGCGGTATTCCAGGCGCTGACGCTCGGCTGTTTCGGCCTCGCCACGTCGAACTTCTCGGCGATGGCGATGGAGAATATGGGGCGGATCGCCGGCACCGCGTCGAGCGTGCAGGGGTTCCTGAGCGTGACCGTCGGCGCGGTGATCGGCGCGCTGATCGGGCAGGCGTTCGACGGCACGACCGTGCCGCTGGTCGCGGGGTTCCTCGGCGCAGGGTTGGCGGCGTTGCTGGCGATCCTGGTCACCGAGCGGGGTCGCTTGTTCCGGCCTGCATCCACCGCGCCCAAGCGCGCTTGAAGGAACCACCGCGCACGTCCACCGTTCGCATCCCGTAGGCTCGCAACACGCGGGCGTCCTGGAACGAGGGAGTGTGACCATGGGCGGACATCAGGTGCCGAGTGCCGGTTCGGGCGACGACGGTTATGACGAAGAGGGCTATGACGAGAGCCAGCGCGCCGAGATCCTCGAGGCCACGCGCAACGGGCCGAGCGACGGCATCATCCTGACCGACCTCGAACCCGATCTGGGCGAAGACGACACGGACGACGAGTCGATCGACGATACCAAGATGGACTCCGAAGAGGTCGGCGAGACCGACGCCTCCGTCACGATGGACGAGGACGACATGGACGAAGACGACGTCCAGGACGAACTCGACGATGGCAGCATCGACGACGACGAAGACCTGGACGATGCCGACGACGTCGCGCTGAAGCCCTGACCCGTACGCGACGCGCTCAGGGTGGGCGCGTCGCTATCCGCCTGCGTTCGCCAACACGGCGAGATCGCGGGCGTCGAAGGCTGCACCCGTTGCATCGGCCGGTTGCGCGGCGGCCATTCCCGGTGGTGCTTTACGTCGGCGGTCCCGGAGCATCGGCCGCGGCGTCATAGGCAGTCCACAGGATCCCTGCGGACCAGAGCAGCGCTGCCCAGCGGCTGCGGAAAAGATGCGAAAACCCCATTTATGCTGCACTGCACACAGGATTTCGCTGTTCCGTGAACGGACAGGCTTAACATGCGTCCCCGCTGCTTTTTGCCACTTTTCCGCTGTATTTTGGCAGCTTGAGCGCCGTTATTGACATGGTTCGTTCATCCAACTGACAGGAACCGTTGCTGTAACGCAACACCTGGGAACAGTTCCCTGAATGTGACATTTTTTGTGCAACCATGTGCCCGCCGACCTGTTTCGACATGCCTGGACCAAACCGACGCACCGTGCAGTCGGGGATCCACGCAACACACGGTATAAGGTCAAATTCACATGCGTAAGCTTTCCCTGGCAATCGCCCTCGCCGCTGCAACGGTCGCAGTTCCCGCCTTCGCGCAGGACATGTCGGCACCGGCCCCCGTCGACAACAGCGCGCAGCCCGGCGAGGCAGCGGCTCCGGACGGCTCGAAGGCATTCGGCATCGAGCCGTACTTCGGCGTCATGGGCGGTTGGGAGCAGTTCGACAACGAGCGCGGCCACGGCATCCCGCAGGCGCTGAACGCCGACAACACGCTGCGTAACAACTATCGTCCGTCGGGCTCGCTGGTCCAGGGCGTCCTCGGCGTGAACGTGCCGCTCGGCCCGGTTTTCGTCGGCGCTGAAGGCAACGTCATCAAGGGCATCGAAGGCAACATTGATTGGGAATATGGCGCAGCAGGCCGTTTCGGCTTCCGCGCTGGCGACAGCGGCCTGATCTACGGCAAGGTCGGCTACCAGTGGGTGAACTTCGACAAGTTCTCGGCACGGTCGACCAACGGTGGCGACACCGGTCGTGACTACAGCGCGATCACCTACGGCATCGGCGCAGAAGTCGGTCCGCAGAGCATCGGCCTGAAGGGCATCACCGGCAACGCAGGCTTCCGCATCCGCGCCGAGGTCAACACCTTCGGCGACGCGCAGAGCTTCCGTCCGATGCTCGGCATCATCACGCACTTCTAAGCCCTTGCCTCGCAAGAGGTATAAGCTGGACGCGTAACGGGGGCGGGGAGTGGCTAGGGCCATTTCCCGCCCTTCGTGCGTCTGGCGTTCGCGGCGTGTCGAGTGGGTGCCGTGTCGGAAGTATGGGGCTCGCACGGTTCCGGGCATGGGTCCCCGAGCATGGTGCCCCGAACATGGGACTGCGAGCATGGCGGTGCTTGCGGCGGGATCGATGACGGGTGCGATTTTCGGCACCGCGTCGGCCGGGATGTGCGGGAGCGGTGCCGCGGGCCGATCCGGGCCTGACCGACGCATGCAGGACAACGAGTTCGCCGTATCCGGCCGGTACTGCCCGGCATCGACCTGCTAGCTGGCTCGCGCGCGTTGGATTGGCATATCAGAGGGTGGGCAGATAGTTCGGCATCTGGCCGGCTTTTTGCAGACTAACCGACCGGTTTGACGGCCCCCCGGTGGGCGCACCTGAGGTTTCGGGACGGAAAGTTTACCGCGTCTCACGGTCGGCAACCCCATCCGGCACCTGGCGAACATCGGCATCGGGTCGGCAGCGCGGAATCGTCCTTGGCCGGCTTGCGTCGGGTGAGAGATGTTCACGATGCGTTCGCCTCGTTTACGACTCCGCTCGCCGCAACGCTGAGGCTGGCGAGGGTGACATCCTCGCGCGCGCGCGTACGCGCGGGGGACGATGGAGTATGTGTTTGATTTCATGCGGTTGCTGGGCGGCGATCGCGCCGGCGCCGCGCGCCGCGGTGGGGCGGCGCGCCGTCCAGCGCCCGGAGTCCTGCTGCAACTACGTCTGGTGTTCTACGGCGTGCTGCTCGGGCTGATGATGCCGGTGATCCCCCAGATCGACTGGTCGGCGCTGGTGCCGCCCGGATTGAAGATCGAATGGCCGACCGGGTTCGGCATCGCCTGGCCCGCCGGGCATTTCCGCGTGCCCGGCGGCTGGGGCGGGGCCGAGGATGGTGCCAAGGCGGAGGCGTCGTCCGCTGCGGCGGCCGCCAGCGCTTCGGCCAACGCCGGTGGCGCGACCGCCGCTACCGGCACGCTCGCCACCGCAGCGGGTATCGCCAGCACGGCGTCGACCGCCGCCGCTGCCGCATCCGCGCTGTCGGGCGGCAAGCCCGTATCGGCACGCTTCACGATCTGCGGCCATGCCAAGCGGATCGACTGCATGGTCGACGGCGACACGTTCTGGATGGCGGGCACCAAGATCCGCATCGCCGACATCGACACCCCCGAAACCCACCCGCCCCGCTGCGCGCACGAAGCCCGCCTGGGCAAGGCCGCGACGCTGAAGATGCAGGCGATGTTGAATGCCGGCCCCTTCAAACTGGTCCCGATCAAGCGCGACTTCGACCGCTACGGCCGAAAACTCCGCATCGTCGAACGCGACGGGGAGTCGCTGGGCGTGGTCCTGGTCCGCCACGGCCTCGCGCGCCACTATGGCGGCGGCAAGCGCTCGCCTTGGTGTTAGAGGGCGTGAGGTGCTTCTTATGGTGATCTCCCTCGAGGTATATTCTCCAACGGATGGTCCGCGAGAATCCCCCGTTTGATACGAGCGATCCGGCTGTGGGGGCTGAGGCCGACGCTCGCGCAGACGCGGATGTGCGCAACGAGCGGTTGATCAGCCACGACGCAGTCAAGCGCTGGCTATTATGGAGGTCGACCAAACCTCTACCCAGACCCCGTGTCGGCGATTAAATTAGGAAACTAGTGGCAAACCATTCCCAATGTGGATGTCGACTCCACGTTTGGGTAAATCGTTATGCAATAATCCGACAACCAGCGTACTTTTGCGGCAACGCTTGACGTCGGCGCCGGCTGGTTCTCAATGCGAGTAAGCGCCTCTTGGACTAGAGCTTCTCCAGCGCCACGTAGATAATTAACAAAGGAATATCCATCTCGATCAGTTACGATTGGGAGTTCGTCGGTCTTGAATAGCTCCAAGAGATCGGCGGATAGCAAAACTCTTGGATTTTGAGCGATACTAGACTCAATTCGATAAGCCTCGACAAGTGCCTGACTGAATAAAATATCGTTTTCTTCGGTATGCTTTCCGTGAGCTATGCCCCCACGGCATAAAATCTGCTTTTTAAAAAGCGTAATTTGCAATGATGAGACAAATTCGAGAAATTGCTTAAATATCTCTTTGTCAGCAGAGAACTTTCGAGAAAGGATTATAGAGTCAGAGAATTGTATTGCTCTAAATTCACCAGGCGGAAGCATTTCCCGGGTTTCTGTCAACGCTTCTCTGATGCGGGGCAAAAAGACCGGGCCAGAATTTCCTGAATGGCAATCGCTTCGTACCATTTCCGCGAAGCCAAGTATGTCGATAAAAGCTACATAATAGTACTCAAGATCCATCTTTCATGGACTCCACTATTTCAGCAAGGTGATCGAATTCATTGCTGAATTCCTTCATTCTAGCGACTTTATCCTGCCACACGTTTCCTTGCCACTGAGGGCCAATAGCCTTAGAGTCCTTCTGCTCTATTCCAAAAACTGGTTTTCCCAGTTCCTGCATTAGCGGGGCGAGGCTTACAAAATCCGGTATGCTGGCGACAATGCAGCTTTCGGCGTTATACCCTGAGCTTAAATCTCGCTGCTGCGAGGAATGCTTAATTAGTACAGGCCGCAACTTATCAAAAAAACGAACGGGTAGTTTGTCGATCCAGAACTTATAACCTTTTTTAGGCTCTCCACTGAGCTTCTTGAAGTTCTGAACGATCATTCCCAGGAATCGAGGTTTTCCGATGCGTATTGGTAGGCCTAGAGTGCTAAAATCATCATATACTTGGGCATGTTCTTTAAGCCATCTATCAAAAATAGAGGATAGCGTACCTAATGCTTGAACATTAAATCTGTCAGGCACTGTCGGCACAAAAAACCGTCGCATGCTAAGAAACACGCGCGAGTGATAGCGCCGGAACTTGGTCCCACATCAATCAGAATGTAATCGATACCTCTTTGGGCAGAAATTCTGACAAAGAAATCACCGATTGCAACATAGGTTCGTTTTTCGTGAATCTTATCAGAGAAACGCTGGCTGTGGGATTCAGATAACGCGTCCTCAATATCGCTCAGCCCAACATCGCCACGAAGCAAAAACAAACGATCTTTTGCCTCGATAAGATCAACCTTATCAATATCAATTTCTGAAGTGGTGCCTTCAATTCTAGGTTTGAGCGCCTGCAATAAGGTGCTTCCGGGCAGCTCTTGCTCTACTCCAATTTTCTCGGATGCCTCGTCGAGCTCTGTTATTCGTTGAGCAAGCATCAATTCGGTCATGTTGCATTGAGGGTCCTCATCCACAACCAAAACCCGATGGCCACGATCCCTCAACTTATGAGCAAGGTTAAAGGTCGTGGTCGTCTTAGACACACCGCCTTTGTGATTGTAGAATGAGAGTACCTTCATGGTATTCACTCCGCCGCCACTGAGTCACTGAACATATCCCGAACTTCGCTCAGGTCCACGTTCGCAGCAGGCCCCTTCTTCGCGGTCTGGCGCTTGTCGAACGAGTCCCAGACGTCGTTCCACTGGCCCTTCGTTGCGGCCTTCGAATACTCCGTGGCGCGCTGTTCGAAGAAGTTGGCGTGCTCGACGCCGTTGAGCATCGGCGCAAGCCACGGCAGCGGGTGCTCGTCGATCATGTAGATCGGCTTCAGGCCGAGCTGAGTCATGCGCCAGTCGGCGATGAAGCGGATGTACTTCTTGATCTCCTTGGGGGTCATGCCGTTGACCGGGCCCATCTCGAAGGCGAGGTCGATGAAATTGTCCTCGAGGCGGATCGTCGTCTGGCAGACGTCGGCGATGTCGTCCTTGACCGCCTTGGTCAGGCACTGGCGCTCCTGACAGAAGGTGTGGAACATCTTGATGATGCCCTCGCAGTGGAGGCTCTCGTCGCGGATCGACCACGTGACGATCTGGCCCATGCCCTTCATCTTGTTGAAGCGCGGGAAGTTCATCAGCATCGCGAACGACGCGAACAGCTGGACGCCCTCGGTGAAGCCGCCGAACATGGCGAGCGTGCGCGCGATATCCTCGTCGTTGTCGACGGTGAACTGCTGCATGTAGTCATGCTTTTCCTTCATCTCGGCATATTCGAGGAAGGCGCCATACTCGCTCTCGGGCATGCCGATGGTGTCGAGCAGATGGCTGTAGGCGGCGATGTGGACCGTCTCCATGTTGCTGAACGAGGTCAGCATCATCTTGATCTCGGTCGGCTTGAACACGCGGCCATACTTCTCGTGGTAGCAATCCTGCACCTCGACGTCGGCCTGCGTGAAGAAGCGGAAGATCTGCGTGAGCAGGTTGCGCTCGTGATCGCTGAGCTTCTGCGCCCAGTCGCGGCAATCCTCGCCCAGGGGCACTTCCTCGGGGAGCCAGTGGAGCTGCTGCTGGCGCTTCCAGAACTCGAACGCCCAGGGGTATTCGAACGGCTTGTACTGCTTGGAGGCGTGAAGGAGGGACATGGGGTAAGCCTTTCGGGGAATTGGTTTTAAATCTGGAAACTGGTTGGATCAGGTCGCGCGTTTCATGTCTCGGTGCTCCATTGCCACATCGCGGCGGCGGACATGGCGAGGACGATCGCGCCCGAGGTGAGCATGATGCCGATCATGCGGAACGCGTAGGTCTGTTGCTCGGTGACGCTGGGGCTGCGCAGACGGAGCAGCATCGCGGTGCCGACGATTCCGAGCACGCCCGCGACCACGAACATGATAGCTGAACCATATGTCATGCGGCGAACTCGCATGACGTGCGTTGAGATGCCGAGCCCCGTATCGGGGAACCCACAACAGGAGAACGACCATGGTCGATGCAACCCAGATCCAGGAACATGCCGAAGTCATCGGCGCGGACGGCGTCCATGTCGGCACCGTCGACAAGGTCGAAGGCAACCGCATCAAGCTGACCAAGAAGGATTCCGGCGCGCAAGTCGTCGAGGGCAAGGGTCGCCATGAAGGGCATCATCACTTCATCTCGCTCGGGCTGGTTGCGGATATCGAGGACGGCAAGGTCCGGCTTTCCGCCAACGCCGACGTGGCGGTGACGTTCGAAGAAGAGGCCTGAACTCTTAGCGGCGCGTGTCGTACGCGCCGTCGAGACTGCCCGAACCCCGGTCCGCTTCGCGCGGGCCGGGGTTTTTTGCGTCAGGCGCCCCCCGGTCCGTGTTTCACGGGCCAGGGTCACGCTTGAGCGCCGGGGCGCCTTACTGGCAGGCAAGGCACTCATCGTAATCCTTCGACTCGACGTCGATCTGGCGCAGGTCGATGGTGTTGTCGGCCTCGACCCCGCCGGCAAAGCCCGCGCGCTGGACCGATTTCGAGCGGAGGTAATAGAGCGACTTGATGCCGAGCTCCCACGCGCGGAAGTGGAGCATCAGCAGGTCCCACTTCTCGACGTCCGCCGGGATGAACAGGTTCAGCGACTGCGCCTGGTCGATGTACGGCGTGCGATCCGCCGCTAGCTCGAGCAGCCAGCGCTGGTCGATCTCGAACGACGTCTTGTAGCAGTCCTTTTCCTCGGTCGAGAGGAAGTCGAGATGCTGGACCGAGCCGCCCTGTTCGAGGATCGAGTTCCAGACCGCGTCCGAGTTCTTCGACTTCTCGCTCAGCATCTTTTCAAGATACGGGTTCTTGATCGAGAAGCTGCCCGACAGCGTCTTGTGCGTGTAGATGTTCGCCGGGATCGGCTCGATGCACGCGCTGGTGCCGCCGCAGATGATCGAGATCGACGCGGTCGGGGCGATCGCCATCTTGCAGCTGAACCGCTCCATCGCGCCGACATCAGCCGCGTCGGGGCAGGGGCCACGCTCGATCGCGAGCTGCATCGAGGCTTCGTTGGCCTGGCTGCTGATGTGCTTGAACATGCGCAGGTTCCACGACTTCGCCATCGCGCCCTCGAACGGGATGCCGCGCGCCTGGAGGAAGCTGTGGAAGCCCATCACACCGAGTCCGACCGAGCGCTCGCGGCCTGCCGAATAGGCGGCGCGTTCCATGCCGGGTTCGTGGCGGTCGATGTAGTCCTGCAGTACGTTGTCGAGGAAGCGCATGACGTCCTCGATCAGGCCCTTCTCGTCCTTCCACTGATCCCACGTCTCGAGGTTCAGCGACGACAGGCAGCAGACCGCGGTCCGCTCGTTGCCGAGGTGATCCTTGCCGGTCGGCAGCGTGATCTCCGAGCACAGGTTCGAGGTCGAGACCTTGAGGCCGAGCTCGCGGTGATGCTTGGGCATCGCCTTGTTCACGTGATCGGCGAAGACGATGTACGGCTCGCCGGTCTGGAGGCGGGTCTCGACGAGCTTCTGGAACAGCGAGCGCGCGTCGACGGTGGCGCGGATCGCCTGGTCCTTCGGCGAGCGGAGATGCCATTCGTCACCGTTGCGGACGGCTTCCATGAAGTCGTCGGTGATCAGCACGCCGTGGTGGAGGTTCAGCGCCTTGCGGTTGAAATCGCCCGAGGGTTTGCGGATTTCGAGGAATTCCTCGATCTCGGGGTGCGAGACGTCGAGATACACGGCCGCCGAGCCACGGCGCAGCGAGCCCTGGCTGATCGCAAGCGTCAGCGAATCCATGACGCGGACGAACGGGATGATGCCGCTGGTCTTGCCGTTGAGGCCGACCGGCTCGCCGATGCCGCGGACGTTGCCCCAATAGGTGCCGATGCCGCCGCCGCGCGAGGCGAGCCAGACATTCTCGTTCCAGGTGTCGACGATGCCGCCGAGGCTGTCGGGGACCGAGTTGAGGTAGCACGAGATCGGCAGGCCGCGCCCGGTGCCGCCGTTCGAGAGAACGGGGGTGGCGGGCATGAACCAGAGCTTCGAGATCGCGTCGTACAGCCGCTGCGCGTGGCCGGCGTCGTCGGCGTAGGCCGACGCGACGCGGACGAACAGGTCCTGGTAGCTCTCGCCCGGGAGCAGATAGCGATCCTTGAGCGTGTCCTTGCCGAATTCGGTGAGGAGCGCGTCGCGGCTGTGATCGACCTCGACCGGGTAGATCTGCGCGCGCACGGAATGGCTGTCCTGCGCCTGGCGCGGCGCCTTCGGAGCCTCGGCTTCGATGGTGGCAGTGGTCTGTTCGATCGTATCTGTGGTCATGTCGCTATCCCGGCTGCTGTCTCTGAAATCCATCGAAACCGCTCCTAGTGTTCTGTATTCGTTCGAATCGGTCGCCTGTCGCCATGCTACCATCGGACGGGCTCAAACGGGAGAACAAAAAGTGACCATCGCGGCGGTGGAAGGCGCGCTTACGGTCATATCGCATATGGCTATGCGAGGGTTGTTCTACCAGCGATTGGGTCCGCCCCTGAACGCAACCCCAAGAGATTGTGCCAAAGCGCGAAGAGACGCAAGGGGGTGCGGGGGTGGTCGGGGGCTCGGTTCGTCGCGTTCGTCGCGGGGCTGGGCGAGCGGGGATTCGCGACGCGTGGACTTCTGCGGGGTTCGCGATGTGCAAGGGAACGAGGCGGGAACGAAAAATTATTTCGGTGGTCGAAGTGGCAAATGTTGCTTCCGTTGTGAGCGAGGGCGGGGCGCTTGATATGGGGTAAGTCCCTAACGATCCTCCCCCGCCAGGGGGAGGTGGCTGGCACTCGCCAGACGGAGGGGGAGGTAAGCGCCACCTTCGTTCCGTGTCCTCCCCCTCCGTCGCCTAAAGGCGCCACCTCCCCCTGGCGGGGGAGGGTCGAAGTTTGGGTGGCGTTTCACTCAGCCACGGCTTCGCCGGGGGTGACGGAGGGAGAGGGCGGCTTCCTACCCCTATCCCTCGATGATCGTCCGGATCTGAGTCGCGAGGGCCTCCATCGCGAAAGGCTTGGTGACCATCGACATGCCCGGCTCCAGGAAGCCCGCTGCGAGCGCCGCGTTTTCCGCGTAGCCGGTCATGAACAGCACGCGGAGTCCGGGACGCATCGCGCGGCCGGCGTCGGCGACCTGGCGGCCGTTCAACCCCGGCAGGCCGATATCGGTGACGAGCAGGTCGATCCGCTCCATCGTCCGCAACCGTTCGAGGCCGGTCGGGCCGTCATGCGCCTCGACCGCCTGATAGCCGAGTTCGCCCAGCACCTCGACGATCAGCGACCGGACGACGGCATCGTCCTCCACGACCAGCACGATCTCGCCCGCGTCGGTAACGTGGTCCTGTGTCAGGCCGGGAAGCGGCTCGTCCTGCTCCGCTTCACCGTAATGGCGGGGGAGGTACAGCTTGACCGTCGTGCCCTGGCCGACTTCGCTGTAGATCTTCGCATAGCCCTCCGACTGGCGCGCGAAACCGTAGATCATCGACAGGCCGAGCCCGGTGCCCTGGCCGATCGGCTTGGTAGTGAAGAACGGTTCGAACGCCTTCGATATGGTGTCGGCGGACATGCCGGTGCCGGTGTCGGACACGCAGATGCAGACATAATGGCCGGGGCGCACGTCGCGCTGGCTGGTGGCGAAGTGATCGTCGAGATGCGCGTTGCACGTCTCGATCGTCAGCTTGCCACCATGCGGCATCGCGTCGCGCGCGTTGATGACGAGATTGAGCAACGAGTTTTCGAGCTGGTTGGGATCGCACAGCGTCGTCCACAGGCCGGCACCAAGCACCATCTCGAACTCTATCCGTTCGCCGATCGTGCGGCGGAGCAGATCCTCCAGCGACGCGACCAGCGGGTTGGCCTTCACCGGACGCGGATCGAGCGGCTGGCGGCGCGAGAAGGCGAGCAGGCGGTGGGTGAGCGAGGCCGCGCGGTTGGCGGCGGTGGTCGCGCCGGTGATGAAGCGGTCGAGCTCGCCGACCCGCCCCTGCGCGACGCGGCGCTGGACGATCTCGAGGCTGCCGGTGATGCCTTGCAGCAGATTGTTGAAGTCGTGCGCGATGCCGCCCGTGAGCTGGCCGACCGCCTCCATCTTCTGCGCCTGACGGAGCGCCTCCTGCGCCTCGACCAGTTCCTGCGTGCGATCGCGGACGCGCTGTTCGAGGTCGGCGTTGAGCGCCTGCAGGTCGCGCTCCAGCATCTTGCGGTCGGTGACGTCGGCGCCCTCGACGAAGATTCCGACGACCGCCCCGTTCGCGTCGCGGATCGGCTGGTAGACGAAATCGAGATAGCGATCGTCGACCGGGCCGCCGGGCGCTGCCTGTACCGCATAGAGCATGCCGGACGCGGTGAACGGCTCGCCGGTTGCGTAGACATGGTCGAGCAATTCGAGAAAACCCTGTTCGACCGCATCGGGCAGGGCCTCGGCGACGGTGCGGCCGAGCATGAAACGGTGGCCGACCAGCTTGTCATAGCCCGGATTGGTCAGTTCGAAGCGGTGCTCGGGCCCGCGCAGCATCGCCATGAAGGTCGGTGCCTGCGCAAACATCTGGCCCATCCGCTCGCGCTCGTCGCGGAGCGCGCGTTCGATCAGGACCCGCTCGGTACTTTCGTAGGTCGAGCAGAACATGCCGGCGACCGCGCCGCTCTCGTCGCGCACCGGCGAATAGGAGAAGGTGAACCAGGTCTGCTCGTCATAGCCCTTGCGATTGGTGACCAGCGGCAGGTTTTCGAAGAACGACGCCTTGCCGGCGAGAGCGCGATCGACCAGCGGGCCGATGTCCGACCAGAGTTCCGACCATATGACATCGAGCCGACCGCCCAGCGCGGCGGGGTGCTTGTCGTAGAGAATCCGCGCGTAGTGATCGTTGTAGAGGAAGCCGAGTTCGGGGCCCCAGGCGACGCACATCGCGAATTCCGAGGCGAGCATGAGCGACACGATCGACCGCAGCGATTGCGGCCATTGCTCGATCGGGCCGAGCGGCGACGACGACCAGTCGTGCACGCGGATCATCGTCGCCATATCGCCGCCACCGGTGAGGAAGTCGGCTGCGGCGGTCGGCTGTCCCGCCGGGGTCTTCGCGTCTGTTGTCATCTCAGAGTCCTGCCGGGTCGCACACCGGACCGGAGTATACTCCGATGTCGGGTCGATACCGGCTCGGCCCACGATAATCCATCGGTCGCACGACTCTGGCCGCCACGGGTCGGCGGGTCATCGGCACAGCTCGTCGGCAAGTCGGGTCAGGCTGTCGACGCTGAACTCCCAGTCCTGCGCGTCGTTGGCGTCGGGTGCGGGGCGGCCGCCATATTCCAGCGGGCGATCGACATAGGCGGTCTGCAAGCCGGCGGCGCGGGCGGCGGCGAGGTCGCTGTGATGCGCGGCGACGAGGCAGAGTTCGGCAGGGTCGACCGCGAGCATGCGCGCGGTGGCGCGGTAGGATTCGGGGAGCGGCTTGTAGACGCGGCTGACTTCGGCGCCGAGGATCGCGTCCCAGGGTAGGTGCGCGCGGCGGGCCATGTCGAGCATCAGCGCGATGTTGCCGTTGCTGAGCGTGACGACCGGATAGCGGGCCTTGAGGCGGGTGAGGCCTTCGACGGAATCCGGCCATGGGTCGAGCCGGTGCCAGGCGTGGGTAAGGTCGACGATCGTGGCTTCGTCGAGCGTGGCGGGATCGATGGCATGGTGGCGGAGCAGGTCTTCGAGCGCCTCGCGGTGGAGCGTGTCGAGGATCACGAACGGCCGCCGTCCGCTGCGAACTTCCTCCAGCGCGGGCTGATAGCGTCTGCGCCAGCCATCGGCGAAGGCATGCGGGTCGATATCGCTGCGACCGAGCCGCGCGAGAACGGGTGCGGCGTCGCGGGCTATCCCGGAGCGCCAATCGACCACGGTGCCGAATACGTCGAAGGCGAGGGCCTTGATGGGGGTGCGCTGGGGCATGGGAGAGAGACGGTATCGGGGGGCGGTTGGTTCCGAGCGGGGGGGCGTGAGTGCGTCCCTATGTGCCAATTCGGGTTGTCCAGCACCCGGGCATCTCCCACCCGGGCTAGCTACCACCCGGGCTAGCTACCACCCCGGCGGAGGCCGGGGCCCAAGTGGGGGCGGTGCATTGGCGTATGCTGCGCGCGTTTACTTCGACCTTTCCAATTGGGCCCCGGCCTTCGCCGGGGTGGTTGGTGGGGTTTGCGACCTGCTCTCTCACCGCGGCCCGCTGCCGTCGACGATTCGTCACCCAACAAAGTTCGTCACAAAAGCGAAAGCTGGGGTCTTCCGGTTGTCGCGCGTGAGCTTGCCGCACGAGACCCCAGCTTCCGCTGGAGTGACGGGAGAAACTGGGGTGACGGGAAAGAGGCTAACCTGACGCCCCTCCGTCACCCCACCCGGCGGATGCGAGCTGCCTGGCCGGGGTTCAACCGTTCCAGATTGAACGCCTCGTCGAACTCGATCCCCGCCTTGCCGCCGCGCGCCCAGCGGACCCGGGCGGGGGTCATCTGGTTTTCGAGGAGTTCGATCTGGATCTCGATGCCGTCGGGGTTGCCGTCGAACTTCAGGCCGTCGAGCATCGCGCCCGAGGTCGAGATGTCGCGGATCCGGACGTCGCCGTGGATGCCGTCGAGCAGGATGCGGGCGGAGCGCAGCATCTTGTGGCGGCGGGCGCGGCTAACCTTGAAGCCGCTCGCGGTCGCCGCACCGTTCTCGAGGCCCAATTGCCGCAGCGCCTCTTCCGCGCGGACCGGGCGACCATAGACATAGCCCTGGATGTGGCTGCAGCCGAGATCGCGCAACAGGTCGATCTCGTCCTGCACCTCGACCCCCTCGGCGGTCGTCTCCATGCCGAGCGTGTCGGCGAGCGTGACGATCGCCTTGATGATCGCGGCGTTGCGGTTGCCGGGTTCGGCGGCGCCCTTCACGAACGACTGGTCGATCTTGATCTTGTCGAACGGCGCGTTGCGTAGATAGCCGAGCGACGAATAGCCGGTGCCGAAGTCGTCGAGTGCGAGGCGGACGCCGACGCCCTTGAGCGCCCTGAACATCTGTTCGGACGAGCGCGTCTCGTCGAGGAAAACGCCCTCGGTGATCTCGAGTTCGAGCCGGCCGGGGGCGATCCCCGACTGGGCCAGCGCGCTGGTGACGAGCGCGGGGAGGACCGGGTTGGCGAACTGGATCGGCGAGACGTTGACCGCAACGCGGATCGTGTCGGGCCAGCGTGCCGCCTCGCTGCACGCGGTACGCAGGACCCATTCGCCGATTGCCTCGATCAGCCCGCATTCCTCGGCCACCGGGATGAAGTCGGCGGGCGAGACCAGCCCTCGCGTCGGGTGGTTCCAGCGGATCAGCGCCTCGTAGCCGACGATCCGCACCGAGTCCGTGCTGACGACCGGCTGGTAGCAGAGGTGGAACGCGCCCTCCGACACGGCGACGCGCAGGTCGTCCTCGAGCAGCTTGCGCGTCCGCGCGCCGGCCAGCATCTCGTCGGCGAAGAACCGGTGGACGCCGCGGCCGTCGCCCTTGGCGGCATACAGCGCGAGATCGGCGTTGCGGACCAACGTCTCGGAATCTTCGCCGTCGTCGGGCGCGATGGCGATGCCGATCGAACAGCCGATCGTGACCGCGGTGCCGCTGATGAAATACGGCTGCGACAGCGACGCGATCAGCTCGCGCGCGAGATCGGCGAGCGTATCGCGATTGTCGATACCCGGCAGCACGACCTTGAACTCGTCGCCGCCGAGCCGCCCGACCAGCCCGGTGCCGCCGACTCCGCGCTGCAGCCGTTGCGCGACCTGCTTCAACAACGCATCGCCGGCCTGGTGACCGAGCGTATCGTTGACCGCCTTGAACCGGTCGAGGTCCATCAGGAACAGCGAGGTCGCGCGGTACGGCCCGGTGTTCTGCGCGAGCGTTTTTTCGAGCGAGATCCGCATCCGCTGGCGGTTGGCGAGCCCGGTGAGGCCGTCGAACAGCGCCAGCCGGGTGATCTCCGCCTCAGACTTGCGCTGTTCGGTCAGGTCGCTGCCCGAGCCGATGAACCCCTGGAACCGGCCGAGGTCGTCGACCACCGGGCGACCCGAGATCGACCACCAGCGGTCGCTGCCGGAGGCCGCGGCGCAGACGGAATAGTCCGAGAACGACGTCCGCGACGAGATGTGGAAGGCGAGCGTGCGCTCGGTGCCGGGCGTGTCGCTGTCCATCTGGAACAGGTCGGTCAGCGACTGGCCGATCGCGCTGCCGGAGGGGACGAGATCGCGCGCGACCTTGGCCGAGAGATAGGTCACGCGGCCCTGGCGGTCGGCTTCCCAGAACCAGCCGGCGCCGTGCTGCTCGAACTCCGCGATCATCTTGACCGCGACGCAGCCCGCGTTCGAGGCCGCCGCGCGATCGAGTTCGCGCGCGTGGTCGATCCGTGCGAGGCGCAGCGTCGCTGCGATCAGGCAGCCGAGGAACAGCAAGGCGATCGCCACCGGGATGCCAGGCCCGGCGAGGACCGCCAGCGTCAGCACCAGCCCGCCGCCGAAGCCGAGCGACGCGGCGCGGACCGGGTGGAGGCTGACCGCGGTGATGCCGATCGTCCCCGCCACCGCGACCGCGTCGGTGAACCGGATCGGACCATCGGGCGCCGACGTGATGACCCACAGCAGCGCGGTCAGCATAGCCGCCATCGCCGCCGCGCAGAGCGTCACGATCCGGTTGCGCTTGTACGGCGCGAGCGCAACGAGCGCCGGCAAGCGGACGGTCGCGAAGATCGACAGCGAGGCCGCCAGGAGGATCGCGCACTGCGCGGCGGTCCCGATGAGGCTGACCTGCGTATCGTTAGCGCCGAATGCGGCGAGGCCGATCAGCAACGCACACGCGATGCCCTGGATCGCCAGCGTGAACGGCCAGACCGCGGCGACCTGCGCGAGCTTCAGCACGAACAGATCGGTCACCTGATCGCGGTCGTCCTCGCTCAGCCCGAACAGTCCGCGCAGTGCAAGGCCGTGCGGGCGGCTCTGCGCACGGCGATCGGCGGTGGGAAGCGGCGCGTACATCGGGAGTATCCTGCGGATTCGAGACGATCCGGGCATGTGCGGCGACGCAGGCCCCATGGTTGGAGCGAACGCGGTCGTGATGCCCGGCCGTCCACCAATCGACCCGAAGTGGTTTTTTAAGCGTAAACAGGAAGTTTGGTTCTGGGGATAGCTATGCGTGCTGTCGCGTTGAGGGTCCGAACCCCTTTTGCGAGGCATTCCCCATGAGCGTCGTTTCCAACATCACCTCCGCCCTCGGACTGGGCAAGAAGAAGGTCCGCTACGCGATTGTCGGACTTGGCGACATCTCGCAGGCATCGATGATGCCGGGCGTCGCGCATACCGGCAATTCCGAGATCACCGCGCTGGTCACCGACGATCCGGTCAAGGCGCGCGAACTGGGCAAGACGTACGGCGTCGAGGCGACCTATCGCTATGACCAGTTCGACGAACTTCTCGCCTCCGGGCTGATCGATGCGGTGTATCTCGGGACGCCGAACTGGCGGCATGCCGAGTTCGCGATCCCCGCGCTGAAGGCGGGCATCCACGTGCTGTCCGAAAAGCCGCTCGAGATTTCGGTCGAGAAGGCCGAGGCGATCCGCGATGCCGAGCGCGCATCGTCGGCCAAGCTGATGACCGCGTACCGGCTGCATTTCGAGCCGTCGACGCTCGACGCGATCCGGCGGATTCGCAGCGGCGAACTGGGCGAGCTGATCGCGTTCACCTCGTGCTTTACGCAGAAGGTCGATCCGGCCAATCACCGCGTGAAGAACGGCGTGCAGGCCGGGCCGCTGTTCGACATGGGTCCGTATCCGATCAACGCGACCCGCTATCTGTTCGGGGCGGAGCCGACCGAAGTGGTCTCGGCCATCGCCACGCGGCATCCCGAATTGGGGCTTGGCGATCTCGACGACACGTTCGCGGTGACGTTGCGGTTTCCCGGCAACCGGCTCGCGCAGTTCACCGTCTCCTATGCGGCCAACAACATCGACAGCCTGACGATCTCGGGCACCGAGGGCAGCATCCACATGGACCCGGCCTACGGCTTCGGCGACGCGATGGAACAGCGCGTGACGATCGGCGAGAAGAAGAGCCATGAGAGCTTCAAGCCGACCGACCAGTTCGGCGGCGAGATGCGCTATTTCTCCGACTGCATCCTCGAGGATCGCGACCCCGAGCCCGATGCCGAGGAGGGGCTGGCCGATCTGCGTGTGATCGAGGGCGTGCTGGAGGCGCTGAAGACGCGTGGCCCGGTAACGCTGCCGCCGTTCGTGCGCTCGCGGCGGATTTCGGCGGAGCAGGAGCAGACGCTGTCGCCGACCAAGGAGCCCAAGCTCGTCCACGCCGCCAGCCCGACCGGCTGAGCGGCATGCTCGCCTTCCTCGATTTCGAAGCGTCATCGCTGGGTAAGAAGAGTTACCCGATCGAGGTGGCGTGGGTGTTCGAGGATGGTGCGTCGGAAAGCCATCTGATCAAGCCTGCGCCCGAGTGGACCGACTGGGATCCGGCGGCGCAGGCGATCCACCGGATCGAGCGGCGGGTTTTGGAGGAGGAGGGCGAGGACCACCGGCTCGTTGCTGCGCGGATGGTCGAGGTGCTGGCGGGGCATGACCTGCTGGCCAGCGCGCCGTCCTGGGATGGGAAATGGCTGAGCACGCTGTTGCGCGCGGGCGGGCAGCCGAAGCGGGTGTTGTGGCTGCGCGATACGGACGCGGCGCAGTTGGAGATGGCGCTGGCGTGTCTCTCGGGCGTCGAACCGGCGGCGGTGCGGGAGGCGCTGGCGCGGGAGGTGGTCGGCGAGGTGTCGCAGCGGCGGAACGGGCGCGTGCCGGATCACCGGGCGCTTGCGGATGCGGAGGCTGAGTTGGCGCAGTGGCTGGAGGTGCGGGTCGAGGCGCAGAGGCGGGCGGCGGGGTGCCTGTCTTAAGCCACCACCCCCGCGGAGGCCGGGGCCCAGTTGGAAAGGTCGCGGTAACGGATCGTTGTCCGTCGTCAGCAACGTTCCCCAACTGGGCCCCGGCCTTCGCCGGGGTGAGGGCTATGGAGAAATGTCGAACCAGCCCATCTTGTTTCCCCGCGAAGGCGGGGACCCAGACTGGGAGTGCGGGGTCGGATCGTCCCCCGGACGATCCTTGTGCATGCGGAGCATGCACAACCCCGCGCTCGCCTTCGCGGGAGAACAAGGGAGCGAGTGTCGTCCGGCGTTGGTCTTAGTTGGGCCGCGCCCGCCTCCATTCGTCACCCCAGCGAAAGCTGGGGTATCCCGCTTGGGTCGCGGCGCCCGCCTAACCGGGAGATCCCAGCTTTTGCTGGGATGACGGGTTGGGCGCGTTCAGTCCGTCTCCGCGCGCGGCGCGCCGCTCTGCGTCACCGGTTGCGGCCCGTTTGCGGTCGCTTCTAGCGTCGAGTCCCCGCCCAGCACGCGGTACAGCGTCACGCGGTTGCTCGCGCCGACCAGCTGCGTGGCGACCAGATTGCGCTGCGCGGTGTAGAGCGAGCGTTGCGCGTCGAGCGAGCTCAGGAACGTGTCGATCCCGCCGCGGTAGCGCGCATCGGTGAGGCGGTACGTGTCCTGCGCCGCGGCCGAGAAGTTCTGGTTCGCCTTCAGCTGGTCGGCGATCGTACCTTGGCGCGCAAGCGCGTCGGCGGTTTCCTGGAACGCGGTCTGGATCGTCTTCTCGTAAGTGGCGAGCGCGGCGTCGCGCTGGGCCTTCGAATAGGCGACCCCGGCGATCCCGGCACCGGCGCGGAAGATCGGGTAGCTGACCGAGGGCGCGACCGAATAGTTGAACGCGCCGCCGCTGAACAGCGAGGTCAGCGACGTGCTCGCGAACCCGAGGATTCCGGTCAGCGAGATCCGCGGGAACAGTTCCGCGCGCGCTGCGCCGATCTCGGCATTGGTGGCGCGCAGTTCATACTCCGATTGCACGACGTCTGGCCGCCGCAGGAGGATGCTGCTGTCGAGCCCTGCCGGCAGCGTGGCGACGGTCGGCAGCGCCTGCTCGATCGACTCGGGCAGAAGCGCGGCGTCGACCGGCGCACCGACGAGCAATTGCAGTGCGTTCACGTCCTGCGCGAGCGCGGTGCGTTGCTGCGCGAGGTCGGACTGCGCGGTGAACAGAATTTGCTGCGCCTGTCTGAGATCGGTGCGCGGCGCGACGCCACCGCGCAGCCGCGCGTTGGTCAGCGTGACGCTGCGCTGCGAACTGGCGACAGTATCCTGCGCGATCTTGAGCAGGCTCTGGTCGGAGGCATAGGTGAGCCACGCGTCCGCGATGTCGCCGACCAGGGTCAGGCGGGTCGCGCGCGCGGCGGCTTCGGTCGAGAAATAGCGATCGAGCGCGGCGCCGGTGAGGGAGCGGATGCGGCCGAACAGATCGAGTTCGAACGCGGTGGTGCCGAGATCGACCGAAAAGGCACTGTTCGAGCTGGACGAACTGACGACCGATCCGGTCGAGCCGGTGCCCGTTCCGACGCCGCCCGTGCCTGTGCCGGTCCCACCGGTGCCCGTACCCGTGCCGCCGGTACCCGTGCCGGTGTTGCCACCCGTGCCACTCGTCACGGTATTGCGCGTGCCGTTTCCGCCGCCCGAATAGGTGTAGCGGCCGCTGGCATCGATCTGCGGCAACAGGTCGGCACGCTGGATGCGGTATTGCGCGCGGGTCGCGGCGATGTTGGCGGCGGCGACGCGGAGATCGCGGTTGTTCGCCAAGGCTTGGACGATGATCTGCTGGAGCCGCGGATCGCGGAACACGTCGCGGTAGGTGATTGCCGGCAGCGTCGCCTCGGTCTGGCGGAGGTACGCGTCGCCGACCGGAAGCGACGGCGGCACCGGCAGTTCGGTCCGCGCGTATTTGGGCGCGAGCGAGCAACCGGCGAGCGCGGTGGAGGCGGCGAGGATCAGGACTAGCGAGCGCATCATGCGGGCTCCGGCCGGCGAGGGCCTTGGGGTTCGGGCGGGCCCAAAGGTTCGTTGTGATCGCCATCCGTATCGTGATGACCACCCTGATGACCGGTTGGGCGCCCACGCAGCTTGGCGATGCCGTCGCGCGCGCCGCGGCGGACGAGGACGAAGAACAACGGGATGTAGAAGATCGCGAGGATCGTCGCGGTCAGCATGCCGCCGACCACCGCGGTGCCGATCGCGATGCGGCTGTTGGCACCCGCACCGGTCGACAGCGCCAACGGCAACACGCCGAGGATGAACGCGAACGACGTCATCAGGATCGGGCGAAGACGGATCTTCGCCGCGGACATCGCCGCCTCGATGACGCGCTTGCCCTTCTTTTCCTCCTGCTCGGCGAACTCGATCATCAGGATCGCGTTCTTGGCAGCCAGACCCATCGTCGTGAGCAGGCCGATCTGCAGATAGACGTCGTTGATGAGGCCACGCAGCGTCACCGCGAGGATCGCGCCGACCAGGCCGAGCGGGATCACGAGCAGCACCGCGATCGGGATCGTCCAGCTCTCGTAGAGCGCGGCTAGGCACAGGAAGACGACGAGCAGCGACAGGCCGTAGAGGATCGGCGCCTGACCCGAGGACAGCCGCTCCTGATAGGACAGACCCGACCAGGCGACCGAGGTACCGGGGATCTTGCCGGCGAGTTCGGCGATCTTCGTCATCGCGTCGCCCGAACTGACGCCGGGCGCGCCCGACCCCTGGATTTCATAGGACGCGATGCCGTTGAAGCGCGATAGCGTCGTCGGCGCCTGGCCCCAGCTGGTCTTCGCGAACGACGAGAACGGCGCCATCTGGCCGTTCGACCCGCGCACGAACCACTGGCTGAGATCGGACGGCTGCGCACGGAACTGCGCGTCGCCCTGCACATAGACGCGCTTGACGCGACCACGGTCGATGAAGTCGTTCACATATTGCCCACCCCAGGCGGTCGACAGCGTCGAATTCACGTTCGCCTGCGTCAGCCCAAGCGCCGAAAGCTTCTGCTGGTCGGCATCGACGCGCAGGGTTGCGACGTCGGGCAGTTCGGTGAGGCGGATCGCGGTGAGCGACGGATCGGCGCGGGCGAGCGCGAGCAACTTGTCGCGCGCGGCGTTGAATTGGACCTGTGAGAGGCTGCCGCTGTTCTGCAGCTGCATCGTGAACCCGTTCGACGAACCGAGACCGCGGATCGCGGGCGGCACGAGCGAATAGACCTGTGCGTCGCGGAAGCCGGCAAATGCCTGCGAGGCGCGACCGGTGATCGCGTCGGCGGTGTTTTCCTTGCCCTCGCGCTTGTCCCAGGGCGCGAACGAGATGAAGCCCTGGCCGGTGTTCTGGCCGCTCGCGCCGCCGCCGCCGCCGCCGCTGACGGTGAACATCGTGCCGACGTTCGCCTTCTCGTTGGTCAGGTAATATTGCTCGATCTGCTTCTGCAGCGCGAAGGTGCGGCCTTGCGTGGCACCGGCGGGAAGCTGGAACTGGACGATCCCGGTGCCCTGGTCCTCGGTCGGCAGGAAGCCCGTCGGCAGGCGCAGGAACAGCACCGCCAGCAAGGCCACGGTCCCCGCGTAGATCAGCAGGAACAGCCATTTCCGGTCGATCACCGACTGCACGCCACGGGTATATTTCTGCGTGCCCTTCTCGAACGTCGAATTGAACTTGTCGCCGGCGCGCGTGAAGAAATGCGACACCTTCGGAAATTTGCGTTCGCCCCAGCTCTTCTCGTGGTTGCCCTCCGCGTCCTTCTTCTTCTGCTTGAGCAGAGTCGCGGTGAGCGCGGGGGAGAGGATCAATGCGACCAGCACCGACAGCACCATCGCCGACACCATCGTCAGCGAGAACTGGCGGTAGATCACGCCGGTCGAGCCGCCGAAGAACGCCATCGGCAGGAACACCGCCGACAGCACCAGCGCGATCGCGACCAGTGCGACGGTGATCTCGTTCATCGACTCGATCGTCGCCTCCCGAGGCGTCATCTCGGGATTCTCTTCCATCAGGCGTTCGACGTTCTCGACTACGACGATCGCGTCATCCACGAGAAGCCCGATCGCGAGCACGAGCCCGAACAGCGTGAGCGTGTTGATCGAGAAGCCGGCGAGATAGAACACGCCGAAGGTGCCGAGCAGCACGACCGGCACGGCGATCGTCGGGATCAGCGTCGCGCGCCAGCTTTGCAGGAACACGAACATCACGATGACGACGAGGATGACCGCCTCGATCAGCGTCTCAACGACCTCGTCGATCGACAGCTTGATGAAGTTCGTCGTGTCGTTGGCATAGGCGTATTTCAGGCCGGGCGGAAAGCTCTTGGACGCGTCGTCGACATAGGCCTTGACCAGCTCTGCGGTCTTTAGCGCATCGGCGCCGGGCGCGAGCAGTACAGCGATACCGGCGCCGGGATGCGCGTTGATGCGGCTGCGCGCATTGTAGTTCTCGGCACCCAGCTCGATCCGGGCGACGTCGCGCAGCTTCACGGTGGCGCCGTCGTTGGTGGTCTTCAGGATGATGTTGGCGAACTGCTCGGGCGTCTGGAGACGCGACTGCGCGGTGACGGTCGCGTTGAGCATCTGCGTATCGGGCTGCGGCTGGCCGCCGAGTTCGCCGGCGGCGACCTCGGTGTTCTGCGCCTGGATCGCGGTCGTCACGTCGCTCGGGATCAGCTGGAAGCTGGCGAGCTTGTTCGGATTCAGCCAGATCCGCATCGCATACTGCGCGCCGAACACGTTGCTGTCGCCGATGCCGGGAATGCGGCCGAGCGGATCCTGCAGGTTCGAGACGAGATAGTCGGACACGTCCTGGTTGGTCAGCTTGTCGGTCTCGTCATAGACGCCGACGATCAGGAGGTTGTCCGGATTCGACTTGCGGACGACGAGGCCCTGTTGCTGGACCTGTTGCGGCAGGCGGGAGATCGTCTGCTGGACCTGGTTCTGGACCTGGACCTGCGCGATGTCGGGATCGGTGCCCTTTTCGAACGTCACGGTGATCGACACCGAGCCGCGCGACGACGAGGACGAGCTGAAATAGATCAGCCCGTCGATCCCGGTCAAAGATTGCTCGACGACCTGCGTGACGCTGTTCTGGATCGTCTGCGCATTGGCACCGGGGAAGCTGGCGCGGATCGAGACCTGCGGTGGCGCGACGTCGGGATATTGCGCGATCGGCAGCGCCATGATCGCACCGATGCCGCCAAGCATCACGATGATCGCGAGCACCCAGGCGAAGATCGGGCGATCGATGAAGACACGGGATAACATAAGGGTTTAGCCGGCCTTTTTCTGGCTGGACTGGCCGCTTGAGGAGTCACCCTTGGGCGCTTCGATCTTTTGCGCGGTGGTTTCGGGTACCGGCTTCACGCCCTGGTTCGGGGCGATCTTCGATAGCCCCTGGGTGATGATCCGGTCGCCGGGGTTGAGCCCGCCGGTCACCACCCAGAACGCGCCCTGCGTGCGGTCGGCCCTGATATCCTTCTGCACCGCCTTGTTGTTCGCATCGACGACATAGACCGTCGCATTGCCCTTCGCATCGCGCGATACGCCCGCCTGCGGCACGAGGAACGCGCGCTGGTTGATCGCCTGCGCGAACTTGGCCTGGACGAACATGCCGGGCAGCAGCAGCCCCTGCGGATTGGGGAAGCGCGCGCGCAGCGTCACGGTGCCGGTCTCGGTGTTGACCAGCGCTTCGGCGAACTGGACGGAGCCGGTCGCGCCATATTCGCTGCCGTCCTCGAGCGTGAGGCGGACTTCGGCGCGGGTCGCGACGATGCCGTTCTGGCCGAGCGAGCGGCGCAGCGCGAGCAGGTCGCCGGACGATTGCTGGATATCGACGAACATCGGATCGAGTCGCTGGATCTGCGCGAGCGGATCGGTCTGCGTCGCGGACACGAGCGCGCCGACCGTGAACAGCGAGCGGCCGATGCGGCCGGTGATCGGCGCGGGGACGGTCGTGAACTTGAGGTTGATCTGCGCGGTTTCCAGCGCCGCGCGCGTCTGCGCGACCGAGGCGGTGGCCTGGCGCGAGGTGGCGACCGCGTTGGTGTAATCCTGCTTGCTGATCGCCTCCATCTCGGCGAGCGGCTTGTACCGCTGCGCGAGGATATTCTGCGCCTGCTGGTTTGCGCGCGCGCTCTGGAGGTTGGCCTGCGCTTCGTTGGCGGCGGCGCGATAGAGGCGCGGGTCGATCTCGTAGAGCGGCTGGCCCTTCTTGACGAGCGTGCCCTCGGTAAAGAAGCGGCGGCGGATGATGCCGGTGACCTGCGGGCGGACGTCCGAGCTTTCGAACGCGGTGGTGCGGCCGCTGAGTTCGGTGGTCATCGCGACGCTGGTCGGCTGGACGACGACATAGCCGACGGTCGGCGTGCCCTGGCCGGGTTGGCCAGCCTTGCCCTTGCCTTGCGCCTTTTCGCCGCCGCCAGAACAGGCGGCGAGCGCCAGCGCAGGTACGAGCAGGAGGGCGCACTGCCGCGTGGAAAATCGTGTGGCTATCAAGTTTGGTATCCGCTCGCGATCGTGTGGGCAGCTGTTGGTCGGGCTAAACCACGAGGATGTACCAGAAGTGTGTCAGTTGAAAAGCGGGGGCGAGAAATAGGGAAGAAAGAGTAACCTGGTTGATTGGTTGAACGGTATTTCCTCGGGCGTGACGCTCGCCAATGTCTCGAGAGTTGTTTCCCCGCGAAGGCGGGGATCCAGACTGGGCTCCCGCCTTCGCGGGAGAGCAAGGAGGGGTGCGTTCCCGCGATTGCCCGCACAGCGTGCACCCACTGTACCACCCCGGCGGAGGCCGGGGCCCAATTGGAAAGGTCGCGGTAACATGGGACTGCGCTCCGTTAGCAACGTCGCCCAATTGGGCCCCGGCCTCCGCCGGGGTGGTGCTTGTTCCGCGAGTCCTCCAAACCAAATTCTCTCGGGTGCGTTGAGCAGTAGATGCCGGAACGAGCCCGGCATGACGGATGGGGTGGGGTGATGGCTCTGATCGATGACGACAAGAAGGCGGCGGCAGTCGCTGCCGTGCAAGAAGTTCGGGCCGGGATGCTCGTCGGCCTCGGCACCGGCTCCACTGCTGCGTTCGCGATTCAAGCGCTCGGCGAGCGAGTCGCCGAGGGACTCATCATCCGCGCGGTCGTCACGTCCGAAGCGTCCGGCAAACTCGCCCGCGAGGTCGGCATCGAGATCCTCGACTTCGCCACCGTCGCGCGCGTCGACCTCACGATCGATGGTGCGGACGAGATCGACGCGCAGTGTTTCGCCATCAAGGGCGCAGGCGGTGCGATGTTGAGGGAGAAGATCGTCGCCGCAAGCTCGGCACGGATGGTCGTGATCGCCGATGGCTCCAAGCGGGTCGACCGGATCGGCGTGGCCAAGCTGCCGGTCGAGGTGCTGCCGTTCGCCATCGCCTATGTGGTGCGCGCGCTGACCGACATGGGCGCCGCCCCAACGATCCGCGACAACTACCGGACGGATCAGGGCAATCTCGTCGTCGATTGCCATTTCGCCACGCTCGAAGATCCCCGCGCAACCGCCGCCGCCCTCTCCGCGATCCCCGGCATTCTCGGCCACGGGCTGTTCCTCGACGAAGTCGACGCGGCGTATATTGCAACGAATGGCGTCGTTACGCGACTGGAACGGGCGGGTGCATCCGCCTAAAGGCTCCCTATCTTGGCAACCAGATCGGATGCGCGGCGTTCGGTCACAGTCTAGAGCGAGGCTTTTCCATGACCGATACCGCAACCGCTGCCCCCAAGGCGGACCCCATGCTGCACGAGGACGGTTCGCCCGAACGCCTCACGATCGATACCATCCGCACGTTGTCGATGGACGCGGTGCAGAAGGCCAATTCGGGCCATCCCGGCACGCCGATGGCGCTCGCGCCGGTCGGCTACACGCTCTGGTCGAAGTTCCTGCGCTACGATCCCAAGCATGCCGACTGGCCCAACCGCGACCGGTTCGTGCTGTCGGTCGGCCATGCGTCGATGCTGCTGTATTCGCTGATCCACCTCGCCAAGATCGAGGAGATCGGCGCGGACGGCGCGAAGAGCGGCAAGGAAGCGGTCAGCCTCGAGGACATCAGGCAGTTCCGCCAGCTGTCGTCGAAGACGCCGGGCCACCCCGAATATCGCCACACCACCGGCGTCGAGACCACCACCGGTCCGCTCGGCCAGGGTTGCGGCAATTCGGTCGGCATGGCGATCGCCGAGCGCTGGCTCGCGGCACGCTACAACAAGGATGGCTTCACGCTGTTCGACCATGACGTCTACACGATCTGTGGCGACGGCGACATGATGGAGGGCGTTTCGGCCGAGGCGGCTAGCATGGCCGGTCATCTCAAGCTCAGCAACCTGTGCTGGATCTACGACAGCAACCACATCTCGATCGAGGGCGCGACTGATCTCGCGTTCGACGAGGATGTCGGCCTGCGATTCGATGCGTATGGCTGGAACGTCATCCACATCGATGACGCGAACGACACCGCGGCGCTAAGCCGCGCGATCGAGACGTTCAAGGCGACCACCGACAAGCCGACCTTCATCGTCGTGCATTCGGTCATCGGTTACGGCAGCCCCAAGGCGGGCAGCGAGAAGGCCCACGGCGAGCCGCTCGGCGAGGAGAATATCCGCCTCACCAAGCAGGCTTACGGCTGGCCCGAGGACAAGTCGTTCTACGTGCCGGACGGCGTGATCGAGCATTTCAACGGCGCGATCGCCGAGCGTGGCGCCAAGCTGCGCGACGAGTGGGTCGCGCTGACCGACAAGTATCGTGGCGCTTACCCCGAACTGTCCGCCGAACTCGATCTGCTGCTCAAGGACGAACTGCCCGAGGGCTGGGATGCCGACATCCCGACCTTCGAGGCGGATGCCAAGGGCGTTGCCAGCCGCGACTCCGGTGGCAAGGTGCTCAACGCCATCGCCGCCAAGGTGCCGTGGCTGATCGGCGGTTCGGCCGATCTCGCGCCGTCGACCAAGACCGACATCAAGGGCCAGCCCTCGTTCGAGGCGGAGAATTACGCCGGTCGCAACTTCCATTTCGGCATTCGCGAACATGGCATGGGTGCGATCGTCAACGGCATGGCGCTGTCGCACCTGCGCTCCTACGGCTCCACCTTCCTGGTGTTCGTCGATTACATGCGCGCGCCGGTGCGCCTGTCGGCGATCATGGAAGTCGGCGCGATCTGGGTGTTCACGCACGACTCGATCGGGGTCGGCGAGGATGGTCCGACTCACCAGCCGATCGAGCATCTCGCCACGCTGCGCGCGATCCCCGGTCTCGACACGATCCGTCCGAGCGACGCGAACGAAGTCGTCGCGGCGTGGAAGGCGGTCCTGAAGGACGCCAGCACGCCGGCCGCATTGATCATGTCGCGCCAGGCGCTGCCGACGCTCGACCGGACCAAGTACGCAAGCGCGGACGGGCTCGAAAAGGGTGGCTATATTCTCGCGGACAGCGACGGCACGCCCGACGTGATCCTGATCGCAACCGGCAGCGAAGTGTCGCTTGCGGTCGACGCGCACGAGAAGCTGAAGGCGGACGGCGTGAAGAGCCGGGTCGTGTCGATGCCGAGTTGGTATCGCTACGAATTGCAGGACGCCGCGTACAAGCAGAGCGTGCTGCCGCGCGAAGTACGGGCACGCGTTGCGATCGAGATGGCCGGGTCGATCGGTTGGGACCGCTATGTCGGCCTCGACGGCGCGACCGTGACGATGTCGACGTTCGGGGCCTCGGCACCGCTCGCCAAGTTGCAGGACAAGTTCGGGTTCACCGTCGACAATGTCGTCAAGGTCGCCCGCCAGGTTATGGAGACCAAGTGATGGGTGCGCTCAACGATCTCGGAGGCTTCGGCCAGGCGGTTTGGCTCGATTTCGTCGACCGGAAGTTCCTGGAGGCTGGTGGTCTCCAGAAGCTGGTCGACGAGGATGGCCTCACCGGCGTCACGTCGAACCCGTCGATCTTCGAAAAGGCGATGGGTCATGGCGATGCCTATGACTCGACGCTCGCGAAGTACGACAAGGAAAACCCCGGCGCGGCGACGATCGATCGCTACGAGCATCTGGCGATCCAGGACATCAAGGCGGCGGCGGAGACGTTGAAGCCGGTCTACGACAGGCTCGACGCGAAGGACGGCTATGTCAGCCTGGAAGTGTCGCCGTACATCTCGGACGATACCGACGCGACGATCGCCGAGGCGAAGAAGCTGTGGGCGGCGGTCGACCGGCCGAACCTGATGATCAAGATTCCGGGAACGCTTGCGGGCGGTCCGGCGATCTCTTCGACGATCGCGAGCGGGATCAACGTCAACGTCACGCTGCTGTTCGCGCTCGACGCGTATATCCGCGTTGCCGAGGCGTATGCCGCGGGTCTGGAAGAGCGCGTGAAGCAGGGCCAGCCGATCGACAAGATCGCCAGCGTCGCCAGCTTCTTCGTCAGCCGGATCGATTCGTCGATCGACAAGGAGATCGATGCGCGAGTCGAGAAGGGCGATGCCGAGGCCGAGGCGCTGAAGGCGGTCCGTGGCAAGGTCGCGATCGCCAACGCGAAGATGGCGTATCAATGGTATCTCGACTTCCTGAAGTCGGATCGCTGGCAGGCACTCGCGGCCAAGGGTGCGCAGCCGCAGCGGTTGCTGTGGGCGTCGACCGGCGTGAAGGATCCGAGCTATCCGGACACGCTGTATATCGACACGCTGATCGGCAAGGACACGGTCAACACCATGCCGCCGAAGACGATGGACGCGTTTCGCGACCATGGCACTGCGGCGGAGACGATCACGCAGGATGTGGAGGGCGCCAAGCGCACGCTCGCCGAAGCCGAGCGGCTGGGTCTCGACCTGAACGGCGTGACCGGCAAGCTGGTCGAAGAGGGCGTCGCGTCGTTCGTGAAGGCGTTCGACGACCTGCTCAGTTCGATCGCGAAGAAGCAGCCCGCGACGGCGTAATTCTACGTCATGCCGGGCTCGTTCCGGCATCCATCGTTCCGCGAACGCGATAGACTCGATTGTGCGGAACGGTGGACCCCGGAACAAGTCCGGGGTGACGGACCTGGTGCCCCATCACCTACACAAAGGACTCTCCATGAAGATCGGACTGATCGGCCTCGGCCGGATGGGCGGCAATATCGCGCGCCGGTTGATGAAGAACGGCCATGAGGTCATCGCCTACGACCGCGACGCCGAAGCCGTGAAGAAGCTCGCCGCCGACGGCGCGATCGGCGCGGATTCGCTCGACGACATGCGCGCCAAGCTCGACACGCCGGCGATCTGGTGGGTCATGGTTCCCGCGGGCGAGCCGACCGAGAGCACCGTCCAGGCGATCGCAGCGAAGGCTAACGACGGCGACATCATCATCGACGGCGGCAACAGCTTCTACAAGGACGACGTTCGTCGCGCGAAGGAACTGGCCGAGAAGGGCATCCACTATGTCGACGTCGGCACGTCGGGCGGCGTCTGGGGCCTCGAGCGCGGCTATTGCATGATGATCGGCGGCGACAAGGAAACGGTCGACCTGCTCGATCCGATCTTCGAGACGCTGGCGCCGGGGATGGGCGACATCGTCCGTACACCGGGCCGCATCGCAGGCCAGGCCGATCCGCGCGCCGAAAAGGGCTATATCCACGCAGGCCCCTCGGGCGCCGGCCACTTCGTCAAGATGGTGCATAACGGCATCGAATACGGCCTGATGCAGGCCTATGCCGAGGGCTTCGACATCCTCAAGGGCAAGTCGGGCGAGCATGTCGTCGAGGAAGAACGCTTCGACATCAATCTGGTCGACGTCGCCGAAGTATGGCGCCGGGGCAGCGTGATCTCGTCGTGGTTGCTCGACCTGTCGGCGATCGCGTTGGCGAAGGACGGCAAGCTGGAAGGGTTCAGCGGCAGCGTCGCGGATTCGGGCGAGGGCCAGTGGACGATCGACGCGGCGATGGAGGAGAAGGTGCCGGCCAACGTGCTGACCGCCGCGCTGTATGCGCGCTATCGCAGCCGCGTCGACCATACGTTCGGCGACAAGCTGTTGTCGGCGATGCGCTATGGCTTTGGCGGCCATGTCGAGATGCCCCAGTGAGTGGGGGCAGGAGCGGCGGCGCAGAAGGGTCGGCGATCAAGCTTCTCATTTCCGATGTCGACGGGACGCTCGTCGACAAGGAGAAGAAGGTGACGCCGGCGACCGTCGATGCGGTCGAGCGGCTGAAGGCGGCGGGTCTCGGCTTCACGATCATATCCGCGCGGCCGCGGTCGGGAATGATGCCGATCGCGGAGGTCCTCGGGATCGACGAGCCGATGGGCGCGTTTAACGGCGGCATCGTGTTCAAGCGCGACGGGACCGTGATCGAGCATCACATGATTGACGTCGACGTCGTGCGCGGCGCGATGGAGATCGTCGGCGATGCACCCGTGGATACGTGGTTCTTTGCGGACGATGTCTGGTATGCCAGCACCGACCAGGGTGGGCATGTCGGCAGTGAGCGCAAAGCGTCGGCGCAGGACCCGGTGATCGTCTCGGACTTCACCGACCTCCTCGCCAAGGCCGACAAGGTGACGTTCGTCAGCGATGACGAAGATCTGTTGCGCGACCTGCACGCCAAGGTCGCGGCGAAGTTCGATAGCAAGGCGACGATCGTCCAGAGCCAGACCTATTATCTCGACATCACGCCGGTGGCCGGGAACAAGGGCAGCGGGATCGAGGAACTGGCGGACGCGTTCGGCGTGAGCTTGACCGACACCGCTGCAATCGGCGATCAGGCGAACGATATCGCGATGCTAAAGCGGGCCGGGTTGGCCATCGCCATGGGCAATGCGCCGCAAAGCGTGCGCGATGTCGTCCACGAAATTACCAGCGCGAACGATGCCGACGGCGTCGCGCACGCGATCGACCGATTGATCCTTACCGGAGTGTCCGCATGAAAGAACTCGTTGCCTTCGATCTCGACGGAACGCTGGCCGAGAGCAAGCAGCCCTTGCAGGAGCCGATGGGCGAGGCGTTGGCCAGCCTGCTCGACGTCGCGCATGTCGCGGTGATCTCGGGTGGCGACTGGCCGCAGTTTGAAAAGCAGGTAGCGTCGCGCCTGCCTGAGCGCGCGGATCGTACCAAGCTGTGGCTGATGCCGACGACCGGCACGAAGCTGTACCGGTTCGATGGCGAATGGCGCGCGGTGTATGCCGAGCTGTTCGAGGACGAGGAGAAGCAGAAGATCTTCACCGCGTTCGACGAGGCTCTCGAGGCGACCGGGTTCGTCCCCGAGAAGACCTGGGGCGAGCGGATCGAGGATCGTGGCAGCCAGATCACGTTCTCGGCGCTCGGTCAGGAAGCGCCGATCGACGCCAAGCACAGCTGGGATCCCGATTTCGCCAAGCGCAAGGTGATCCAGGCTGACTTGCGGAAGCGCCTGCCGGGGCTGTCGATCAACATGGGCGGCGCGACCTCGATCGACATCACGCGTGAGGGTGTCGACAAGGCGTATGGATTGAAGAAGCTGAGCGATGCGAGCGGGATCGCGCTCGACAAGATGATGTTCATCGGCGACGCGATCTTCCCGGGCGGGAATGATTACCCGGCCGAGCAGCTTGGGCTCGACGTCGTGAAGGTGAAGAACGTCGACGGCACGCTGGCGGCGATCGCCGGGATCGTCGCGTGTCTGAAGTGATCTTGTGAGCGTCGCCTTCCGTCGCGAGAGTGACGAGGAACATCTCGAACCGAAGTTCGAACAGCCGATCGCGCCGGGGCCTAATCTGGTCACGGCGCGGGGGTTGCGGCTGATTGGCGAACGGGTGGTCGCGATCGAGGCTGCGGTTGCGGCGGAGACGGACGAGGAGGCTCGGAAGGTTCTGCTGCGGGATTTGCGGTATTGGCATACGCGGCAGACGACGGCCGAGATCGCTCCTGAGCCTGAAGAGGACGAGGTCGGGATCGGCTCACGGGTGCGCGTTCGGATGAACGGGGTGGAGCGGGTTATCTCCATCGTCGGTGGCGATGAGGCTGAGCCTGGTGAGGACCGGTTGGCGTTCTCGGCGCCGTTGGCGCGTGCGCTGATGGGCGCAGCGGTTGGCGAGACGGTCGCGTTTGCGGGCAAGGCAGATGCGATCGAGGTTCTGGCGATCGAAAAGGATGACGGCTGATGGCTGAAGCGAAATTCGAACGGCATCGGCAGGCGTGGACTCAGGACGAGATTCAGAAGCTGCATACGCTCGCCAAGAAGGGCATGGCGTTGAAGGCGATCGCCAAGGCGCTGACCCGGAGCGAGGAGTCGGTGAAGGTTCGGGCGAAGGAGGATTCGCTGAATATCGCGAAGCTGCGGTAGGGTTGGTGGGGGGGGCTCGTGGCTGACGGATTGACCGGCTGACGGATGGACGTGCCCTCAAACCCCGTCATCCTGGACTTGATCCAGGATCCAGAGCCACCGAGTGCGCCGATATTGGCTCTGGGTCCTGACTTTCGTCAGGATGACGGCGTTAGGGTCGGGGTGTGGCAGAACCCTCTCCCGGGCGGGGAGAGAGCCGAAGTTGGCTGGCTCTGCTTGGTTATCCGTAGTGTTAACAGCCGTGCCGTGTCGGCCCCCTGTACTACCACCCCGGCGAAGGCCGGGGCCCAATTGGAAAGGTCGCTGTAACGAGGGGCAACTGCGCCACTGCCCGCCCCCAACTGGGCCCCGGCCTTCGCCGGGGTGGGGCAACTTCCGTGCGCGGCATTGGTGGACGTGCGAGCAGGTCACCACCTATGTGGCTGATCTTGAACGCGCTACAGCGGCCACCCCTTACTTGTTCTCCCGCGAAAGCGGGAGTCCAGTCTGGGTCCCCGCCTTCGCGGGGAAACACTCTTGATTGGCGGCTGCTGACCGAAGCCGTACGGAGCTATACTTGGCTGACTACGACGCGATTATTCTCGGGGCGGGCGCCGCTGGCCTCATGTGCGCCGCTGTCGCCGGCCAGCGCGGGCGGAAGGTCCTGCTCGTCGATCACGCGGAGCAGGCGGGGAAGAAGATCCTGATCTCCGGCGGCGGGCGGTGCAATTTCACCAACGTCCACACCGCCGCTGACCGCTACATCTCCGCCAACCCGCATTTCGCCAAGTCCGCGCTCGGCCGCTACACCGCGCAGGATTTCATCGCGCTCGTCGAATCCTACGGCATCGCGTGGCACGAGAAGACGCTGGGGCAGCTCTTCTGCGACGGCTCCGCGAAACAGATCGTCGAAATGTTGCTCGACGAATGCGACAGGGGGCGAGTCGATCTGTCGCTCGGTCGCGCCGTCGCAGGGGTCGACCACGCCGACGGGCAGTACCGCGTGTCGCTCGACGGTCGCACCGTCACCGCGCCCGCTTTGGTCATAGCAACCGGAGGTCCTTCCATCCCGAAGATGGGGGCAACCGGCTTTGCCTATGATCTCGCGCGGCAGTTCGGGTTGAAGGTGGTCGAGCCGCGCCCGGCACTCGTGCCGCTGACGCTGGGCGGCGAGGAAATCCTCTTCCGCGAACTGTCCGGAGTCGCCGCCGACGTGGTCGCCACCGCCGGCAAGACCGCGTTTCGCGAAGCCGCCCTCTTCACGCACCGCGGCCTGTCCGGCCCGGCGATCCTCCAAGTGTCGTCCTATTGGCGCAACGGCCAACCCGTCGGGATCGATTTCCTGCCCGATCGCGAGTCCGGCTGGCTCCCCGCCGCCAAGCGTACCACGCCGCGCGCGACTCTGCGGAAACTGCTCGGCAGCACGCTGCCAGACCGACTCGCAGAAACTTTAAGCGAGCGTTTGGGCATGACAAACGAAATTTCCACGCTTACCGATCGGAAGCTCCAGGACGCCGAACGTGCGCTAAGTCGTTGGCAATTCACGCCAAATGGCTCGGAGGGCTATGCCAAGGCCGAGGTCACCGCTGGCGGAATCAGCACTGCGGACCTATCTTCGCAAACAATGCAAGCCAAACGCGTACCAATGTTGTATGCGGTCGGCGAAGCGGTCGATGTCACAGGGTGGCTCGGCGGCTACAACTTCCAATGGGCATGGGCGAGCGGGTGGGCCGCGGGCCAAGTCCTGTAGGGACCACCACGCCAGTGCTTTGCCGTAGCGTCAAGCCGGCCACCAATTAGGACGTACATGCCTTTTACAAATATTCCGTCGCTTCTCTCCGAGGCGCTCGAAGCGCGCGGCTATACCGCGCTCACCCCCGTCCAGGCTCATGTGATCGAGGACAATGCGATCGGTCGCGATCTCGTCGTGTCGGCGCAGACCGGCTCGGGCAAGACCGTCGCGTTCGGCCTGGCGATGGCCGGCGAACTGCTCGGTGAAGCCGGCGAGGACGGCGTCCAGCGCCTGCCCGCGCCGCACAAGCCGCTCGTGCTCTGCATCGCACCGACTCGCGAGCTCGCGCTCCAGGTCAGCCGTGAGCTGATGTGGCTCTATGCCAAGGCCGGTGCGCGCATCTCGACCTGCGTCGGCGGTATGGACGCCTCGAAGGAGCGTCGTTCGCTCGCGCACGGCGCGCATATCGTCGTCGGTACGCCGGGGCGTCTGCGCGATCATCTGGAGCGTGGCGCGCTCGACCTGTCGGCCCTTAAGGTCGCGGTGCTCGATGAGGCCGACGAGATGCTCGACATGGGTTTCCGCGAGGATCTCGAGCAGATCCTCGATGCGTCGCCCGAAGCGCGTCGCACGCTGTTGTTCTCGGCGACGATGCCGCGGCCGATCGTCGCGCTCGCCAAGCGCTACCAGAAGGATGCGCTGCGGATCTCGACCGTCGGCGAGGATCGCGGCCATGGCGACATCTCGTATCAGGCCGTCACGGTCTCGCCGTCCGAGATCGAGCATGCGGTGATCAACCTGCTGCGCTTCCACGAGGCGGAGACGGCGATGCTGTTCTGCGCGACTCGCGATAACGTGCGCCATCTGCATGCCAGCCTGGTCGAGCGTGGCTTTGCCGCGGTCGCGTTGTCGGGCGAGCATTCGCAGAACGAGCGTAACGCGGCGCTTCAGGCTCTGCGCGATCGTCGTGCACGCGTCTGCGTCGCGACCGACGTTGCGGCTCGCGGTATCGATCTGCCGACGCTGTCGCTGGTCGTTCACGTTGAGTTGCCGCGCGATGCCGAGACGCTCCAGCATCGCTCGGGTCGTACCGGTCGTGCGGGCAAGAAGGGTACGGCCGTGCTGATCGTGCCGTTCCCGCGTCGCCGTCGCGTCGAGATGATGCTCCGTGGTGCGAAGATCAACGCGGAATGGGTCAACGCCCCGACCGCCGAGGACATCCGCAAGAACGACCACGAGCGGCTGATCGGCATGCTGTTGCAGCCGGTCGAGGTCGAGGAGGAGGATCGCGCACTCGCCGTCCGCCTGATGGCCGAGAAGACGCCGGAGGATATCGCCGCCGCGCTGGTGCACATGCACCGGTCTACGATGCCGCAGGCCGAGGATCTGATCGACCAGAGCAAGCAGCCGACGCAGGACGAGCGTTCGCAAGGGCCGCGCGCTGGGTTCGAGGACACCGTCTGGTTCCGGATGGATATCGGTCGTCGCCAGAACGCCGATCCGCGCTGGATCCTGCCGTTGATCTGCCGTCGCGGGCACATCACCAAGTCGGAGATCGGCGCGATCCGCATCGGGCCGAACGAGACGGCGTTCGAGATTCCGCGCGCTGTGGCGTCGCGGTTCTCGGCGGCGATCCAGCGTACGGCGCAGGCTGGCGAGGAAGAGAGCGGCGTTGCGATCGAGGCGATGCAGGGCGCGCCGGAGAGCGGTGCTCGGCATGATGGTGGTGGCGGTGGTCGCAGCAATGCGAGTGGTCCACGCTCGACGCTGCACCGTGCGGCACCTCGCGGGGGTCCGGCTCCGACGCGGAAGCCGCCGTATCGTGGGAATCGCGAGCGGAGCTGAGCGACGACCCTTGCTGCCGTCACCCCAGCGAAAGCTGGGGTCTCCCCCCGTGGTTCGCGACGTGCGCTAAACGGGGATATCCCAGCTTTCGCTGGGATGACGGGTGGGGGGACAGGTGCAGAATGCCTCCAGCCCTCCGTCATCCTGACGAAAGTCAGGACCCAGAGTAACGAACGACCCCGCCTGTAATCCTGGGTCCTGACTTTCGTCAGGATGACGGTAGGGGTAGGGCGTGAGATGACCATGACTGACACGCCACCCCCGCTCCGCATCCTCGTCGACGCCGACGCGTGTCCGGTGAAGGACGAGATCTACAAAGTCGCGTGGCGGCACAACGTCCCCGTGACGATCGTCGCGAACAGCCATTTCCGCATACCCGTCCATCCGCTGATCAACCGCGTGGTCGTCAGCGACGGGTTCGACGCGGCCGACGACTGGATCGCCGAACAGGCCGATGCGAAGTCGGTTGTGATCACCGCCGACATCCTCCTCGCCGATCGCTGCGTAAAGGCCGGCGCGACCGTGCTCGCCAACACCGGCAAGCCCTTCACCACCAGCTCGATCGGCGGCGCCATCGCGACACGTGCGATCATGGCGGACTTGCGTGCGGGTGGCGACATCGTCGGCGGTCCGGCACCGTTTTCGAAGGCGGATCGGTCGAGCTTCCTGTCGGCGCTGGATGCGGCTTTGGTCCGGTTGAAGCGCCGCTGATCTCGCGCGCTGATCCTCCCCTATGAGGGGAGGTGGCAGGCCACAGGCCTGACGGAGGGGTAGCCCGCCATCGAGAGCCCGATACCCCTCCGTCTGGCAAGTGCCAGCCACCTCCCCTTGCAGGGGAGGATGTGACGCGCACCGATCCAGCAGCTCGTTTTGCCGTCCACCAAAACACGCTCGGGGTTGCCATCCCGTACCTCCCATCGGCATAGGCGCGCGTTCATTGAAGGACGACGCGATGCAGACGGACGCTGGCGGCCCCGCGCTGGGGCTCGATTTCGGCACGACCAACAGCGTCGTGGCGCTAGGAACGCGCGGTGGGACGCCCGAACTGGTGACCTTCGCGGCCCCCGCCGAGACGAGCCCGGTGTTCCGCTCGGCGCTGTGCTTCTGGCAGGACGACAGCGGCAAGGGGCTCGCGTCGGACGCAGGGCCGTGGGCGATCGCCGAATATATGGAATATCCGCTCGACAGCCGGTTCATCCAGTCGTTCAAATCCGTCGCGGCGATGAAGACGTTCGAGCAGGCCTCGGTCTTCGACAAGCGATACCGCTTCGAGGAGATGGGCCAGCTGTTCCTCGAAAAGCTGATTTCGCATGCAGGCGGCAAGCTCGATACGCGGCCGCAGCGGATCGTCGTCGGGCGGCCGGTGGAATATGCCGGTGCGCGGCCCGACGAGGCGCTGGCCCGGACGCGCTATGACGCGATGTTCAAGGGCTTCGGCGCGGAGATCCATTACGTCTACGAACCGCTCGGCGCGGCATACAGCTATGCGACGCGGCTGACCGAGCCTGCGACGATCCTGGTGGCGGATTTCGGCGGCGGTACGAGCGACTTTTCGGTGGTGCGCGTCGCCGAACCGGGTGCGGCGCGGCGGTGTACGCCGCTTGGGCATGCGGGCGTCGGGATTGCGGGGGATCGGTTCGATTACCGGATCCTCGACCGGCTGGTGCTGCCGATGCTGGGCAAGGGCGGCGCGTACAAGTCGTTCGGCAAGGAACTGGAGATTCCGCGCACGTATTTCGCCGACTTTGCGGACTGGTCGCGGCTGGCGCTGATGCGCAACCGGAAGACGATGACGGAGCTCGAGCGGTTGCAAAAGACCGCGATCGATCCGGATGCGATCGGGCGGATGATCGCGGTAATCGAGAACGAGCTCGGCTATCCGCTGTATGACGCGGTCGGGTCGCTGAAGCGTGCGTTGTCGAGTGGCGAGGACGCGCATTTCCACTTTGCGGGCGCGGGTTTGGAGATCGAGGCGGACGTGACGCGAGCGCAGTTCGAGGGCTGGATCGCCGACGACGTGGTACGGATCGAGGCGGCGGTCGACCGGGCCTTGGAGGTCGCTAACGTCGGCGGTGGCGATATCGACCGGGTGTTCCTTACCGGCGGATCGTCGCTGATACCGCGCATCCGCCGGATCTTCGTGGAGCGGTTCGGCGAGGCGGCGATCATGAGCGGCGGCGAGTTGACCTCGATCGCGCACGGCCTCGCGCTGATCGGCGAGCAGGACGATATCGCGGCGTGGTCGGCATGATCCCGCGCGTGCTTCTCGGGACGGCGCAGGTGCCGGGTGGGGGTGAACTCCGCTTGCTCCAGCGTGGTGCCGAGTTCTCGATCATGCTCGGCGCGAACGAGTTGATGAACAGCCGGTTGAGTGGGTCGGAAGAGGCGCTCGCGGAGCAGGCGTGTGATCGGATCGCCGACCGGCCCGGCGTGCGGATGCTGATTGGTGGGCTCGGGATGGGCTTTACGCTTCGTGCGGCGCTTGGTGGGCTCGGCCCTGACGCGGAGGTGGCGGTTGCGGAGATTGTGCCGGCGGTGATCGAGTGGGCGAGGGGGCCGATGGCGGCGTTGCACGGGGACAGTCTGACCGATCCGCGGACCCGGATCTTCGATGGCGATGTCGCTGCGGCGATCGGCGAGGGAGAGTGGGACGCGATCCTGCTCGACGTCGACAACGGCCCGGACGGGATTTCGCGGCCGGGTAATGATCGGCTTTATGGCGCGCACGGATTGTCTCTGGCGCGGGCGGCGTTGCGACCGGGGGGCGTACTTGCCGTGTGGTCGTCGGCACCGAGCAAGCCGTTCGCTACCCGACTTGCCGAAGCGGGGTTCGCGGTCGACGAGGTGATCGCTCGGGCGACGCGGAAGGGCGGTGCGCGGCATACGATCTGGTTCGCTACCAAGGCATGATCTGGCGCTGGACCGTGTTGATCGCGCTGTCGGGGGTGATCGCGGGGCTGCTGGAACTGGTCGGGCTGCCCGCGGGGTTGCTGCTCGGGCCGATGGTCGCGGCGGTGGTGCTGGCAGTGCGGGGATGGTCGCTGACCGTGCCCACGTCTGCTTTCCGAGGCGCGCAGGCGGCGGTCGGGACGCTGATCGCGGGGTCGATCACGACCGGGATCGTCGCGACCGTGGCGGATCACTGGCCGGTGTTCCTGATGGTCAATTTCGTCACGCTCGCTGCGAGCAGCGTGCTCGGATATTTGCTGAGCCGGTGGCAGGTGTTGCCGGGCACCGTCGCGGTGTGGGGATCGACGCCCGGTGCGGCGAGCGCGATGGTGTTGATGGCGCAGGCCTATGGCGCGGACTCGCGGCTGGTCGCGGTGATGACCTACACGCGGGTGGTGAGCGTGGCGGTGGTCGCGTCGGTGCTCGCGGCGGTGATGGTCGGCGGCGGGAGCGGGCATCATGTCGCGGGGGCGTGGTTCGCATCCGTAGACCCGGTCGCCGTGCTGCGGACGATCGCGATCGCTGGGGTTGGCGCGGGGGTGGGTGTCGCACTGAGGCTTCCTGCCGGTGCTCTGCTTGGGTCGCTGATCGCGGGAGCGGCGCTCAATGTTACCGGTGTTGCGCAGCCGGTGTTGCCGCAGTGGCTGCTCGCGATCAGCTACGCGGTGGTGGGGTGGCGGATCGGGCTGTCGTTCACGCGCGATACGTTGCGGGTCGCGGGTAAGGCTATGCCGCGGATTTTGCTGTCGGTCGCGCTGCTGATCGCGTTCTGCGGGGGGATCGCGGCGGTGTTGACGCGGTGGTGGGGGATCGATCCGGTGACTGCGTATCTGGCGACGAGCCCCGGCGGGATGGACTCGGTCGCGATCATCGCGGCGTCGAGTCCGGTGGATGTGCCGTTCGTGATGGCGTTGCAGGTGCTGCGGTTTCTGGGAGTGTTGTTGATCGGGCCACCGCTCGCCAAGTTCGTGGCGACGCGGCAGGGCGGTGTGCCGCCCCCGGTTATTCCGACTTAGCGCTGGGCAATGCCTACCATACCCCCGTCATCCTGACGAAAGTCAGGACCCAGGGTTACAGGGGATAGCGGTCGTAACCCTGGGTCCTGACTTTCGTCAGGATGGCGGCGGTGGTTTGGTCGGGCGATACGCCTCGACGTCGATCTCGTGACGCTTGAGTTTGTCGTAGAAGGTCTTTCGCGGGATGCCGAGCGCGGCGAGTGCGGAGCGGACGTCGCCGTTGACCTGTTGCAGGGTCGCGCGGATCGTGGCTTCCTCGAACTTGTCGACGCGGGCGGGGAGGGGGATGTCGCTGTCTTCGTCGACTGCGTCCTCGGCTTCGACGCGGAGGACCAGACGCTTGGCGAGGTTGTCGAGTTCGCGAACGTTGCCGGGCCAGTCGTGCTGGGCGAGATAGGCCAAAGTTGCAGTATCGATGGTCGGGACCTCGCGGCCGAACCGTTCGGCGGCCTGGTGGAGGAGGTGGCCGAACAGCAGCGGTATGTCGTCGCGACGTTCCCTCAGCGGCGGGATGCGCAAGCGCACCGCGTCGAGGCGGAACAGGAGATCGGCGCGGAAGCGGCCTTCCTCGACCGCGTGGTCAAGGCCGGGCTTGGCGGCGGCGATCACGCGCAGGTCGAGCGCGCGGGGGAGGTCGCCGCCGACCGGCATCACCTCGCGCTCCTCTAGCACGCGGAGCAGTTTCGCCTGGAACGCAGGCAGCGTGCTCTCGATCTCGTCGAGGAACAGCGTGCCGCGGTTGGACGCCTCGATCCGGCCGGTGCGGGGCAGGCGGGAGTCGCCGTCGTGGCCGAACAACTCGATCTCCGCGACCGCCTCGGGGAGCGCGGCGCAGTTGACCGCGACGAAGGGCCGCGAGCGACGGTTGCTCCAGCGGTGGAGCAGGACCGCGACGAGTTCCTTGCCGGTGCCGGTCTCGCCCTCGATCAGCACGTCGATGTCGGCCTGAGCAATTTGGCGCATCGTTTCGCGGAGGCGGACCATCACCGGGGTTTCGCCGATCAGCGGTTCGGCGCCGATCGTTTCTTCGGCGGCGGCGCGGAGACGGCGGTTGTCTAGGACGAGGCGGCGCATTTCAAGCGCACGCCGGGCGCCCGCGATCAGGTGATCGGTCGCGAACGGTTTGGGGATGAAGTCGAACGCACCGTTCTTCAGCGCGGCGACCGCCATCGCGACGTCGCCGTGCCCCGTCATCAGCAGCACCGGTATCTCTTGGTCAATCGCGGCGATCCGGCGGAAGAGTTCGAGGCCGTCCATCTTCGGCATGCGGATGTCGGATACGACCGCGCCGTCGAACCCGGCGGTCACGCGGGCCAGCGCAACGGTTGGGTCGCGCTCCGCGATCACCGCGATGCCCGCGAGTTCGAACGATTGTTCGAGCGCGCCGCGCAACACGTCGTCGTCGTCGACGAGCAATACGGCTTGCTCGCTCATGCCTTCACCAGGATCATACGGAAAATGGCGCCTTCGGGTGCTGGGACGAGGTCGAGCGTGCCGCCGAACTCGGTCATGATGTCGCGCGCGATGCCGAGGCCGAGCCCGAGGCCGTCCTTCTTGCTCGTCGCGAACGGGGTGAAGAGGTGGTCGGCGATCGCCGCGTCGATGCCGGGGCCGTTGTCGGCGACGGTCAGCACGACGTCGCGGCCTTTCCGACCGACGGTGACGCTCACGCGCGCATCGCGCCGGTCGGCGACCGCGTCGAGCGCGTTCTGGAGGAGGTTGACCAGGACCTGCTCGAGGCGGACGCGGCCGGCGATGACCGTCAGCCGCGCTTCGGGGCCGGTGGGGAGGTCGAGCGTCACGCCTTTCGCGCGGAAGCGGTCGCCGATCAGCAGGCGTACGCCGTCGATCGCCTCGTCGAGCGCCACCGGGCCGATCGAGCCTGCGCCGCGCCGTGCATAGCGCCGCAACCCAGCGGTGATGGTGCCGATCCGGCTGGTGAGATCGACGATCGACTGGAGGTTGGTCGCCGCGCGCGCGGGTTCGCCGCGGTCGAGGAAGGCGGCGGCATTGTCGGCAAAGGTGCGGATCGCGGCGACCGGCTGGTTGATCTCGTGCGCGACGCTGGCGGTGATCGTGCCGATCGAGCCGACGCGGTTGGCGTGCGCCAGTTCCTCTCGCGCCTGGCGGAAACGCTGGTCGGACGCCTCGCGCTGTTCCACCTCGATCTGGAGGCGATCGGCGGTGGCGCGGAGTTCGGCGGTGCGGCGCGCGACCTCCGCCTCGAGTTCGGCGCGTGCGCCGGCGTTGCGCTTGCGACGCTCATAGAGCCACCACGCCGCCAGCATCGCCGCGATCGTCGCCAGCGCCGCGATCGCGGTCGCCCAGCGCGTTCGGGCGGCGGCAGTGCGCAGCGCGGCGTCGAGCGGCTCCATATGCACCAGTCGCCAGCCCGCGATCGGCACCGGCAGCGACACCGTCACCGCCGGCGTCCCGTCCGAAAGACGCGCGCGATCCTCGTCGAGCAGAAGCGGTGCGCGCGCGAGCGGCGAGTTTCCGAACTGTCGGGTGGCGATCAGCGCGGCGCGGCGCGCGGGCGCAAGCGGGCGCGTGGTGCGGAATTGCAGTGCCGGGTCGCTGGAGATCAGGATGATGCCGTCCGCATCGGTGACGAAGGTCGCCATGTGATCCTGGATCCACGCCCGCGCGATCTTGCCGAACTCGACCTTGACCACGACCACGCCGAGCGGCCGTCCGTCACGGTCGATGCGTCGCGAGAGATACAGGCCGGGGCGCCCGCTGACGCTGCCGAGCGCGAAGAACTCGGTCGCGCCCGATGCCATCGCCTTGGTGAAATACTCGCGGTACCGATAGTCGTGGCCGAGGAAGCTGTCGGGCCGCGCAGCGTTCGACGCGGCGATCGTCATCCCCTGCGTGTCGAGCGCATAGATCACGGGGGCGCCGGTCCGCTCCGCGAGCATCGCCAGCTTTTCGTTGAGCGCCGGGTCGACCCGTCCCGATGCGAGCGCGGCGCGCACCGCGGGATATTCGCCGAGCATCACCGGGAGCAGGCGATAGGTCTGTAACTCGGCTTCGAGCAGGCGGAGGTTGCTCCGCGTCTGCTGCACCGCGCGCATCCGGACGCTGGCGGTGACGTCGGCGACGGCGCGCGGACCATAGATCGAGGCGACTCCGGCGACGATCACGCCGAGCGCGGCGAATGCCAGCAACACCGTCAGCGCGGTGATAAAGAGAGGGGATCGAAGCCGCGCCATTTGTGCGGATTATCACACACGAACGGGGTTCGCCATCACCGAAACACGACATTTTCCACACATCTGAAAATCAGGTATGCCGAAAATCCTCGGAAAACCAACGTTTTATGAGGGACGCGGCGCTGACTTGTAGTCCCCGGTTCGGCCCGGCATTACCGTCGCCATAACGTCCCGTGGCAGTGGACGAGAGTTTCAGGAGGCGATGTTGACCCTACCATCCCAGACCTATGGTGTCGCGGAAACGCCCGCGCGGAAGCGCTGGAGCGGCCAGCTGTATATCCAGGTGCTGATCGCGATCGCGCTCGGCGCGGCGCTCGGGCATTTCTATCCGACCTATGGCGCAGCGCTGAAGCCGCTCGGTGACGCATTCATCAAGCTGGTGAAGATGATCATCGCGCCGGTGATCTTCCTGACGCTCGTCACCGGCATCGCCGGCATGAAGGAGCTTGGCTCGGTCGGCCGTGTCGCGGGCAAGGCGTTCGCGTACTTCCTGTTCTTCTCGACGCTGGCGCTGATCGTCGGGCTGATCGTCGCCAACGTCGTCCAGCCGGGCGCGGGGATGAACATCGACGCCGCCACGCTCGATACCAAGGGCATCGCGGATTACACCGTGAAGGCGCACGAGACGACGATCACCGGGTTCCTGATGAGCATCATTCCGGACACGATGGTCAGCGCGTTCACCGATGGTAACATCCTCCAGATCCTGCTGATCGCGATCCTGTTCGGCATCTCGCTGAGCCTGGTCGGCGAGCCTGCCAAGCCGGTCCTGAACTTCCTCGAGCGCCTCAGCCTGATCGTCTTCAAGCTGGTCGGCATCCTGATGCGCGCAGCCCCGCTCGGTGCGTTCGGCGCGATCGCCTTCACGATCGGCAAATACGGGATCGGCAGCCTCGCCAATCTCGGTGCGCTGGTCGCGACCTTCTATCTGACCGCGGCGCTGTTCGTGGTCGTCATCCTCGGCACCGTCGCACGGCTCACCGGTTTCTCGATCTTCAAGCTGATCAAGTATCTGAAGGCCGAACTGCTGCTGGTGCTCGGCACGTCGTCGTCGGAAGCGGCGCTGCCGAACCTGATCCAGAAGATGGAGGCGGCGGGCTGCGAGAAGTCGGTCGTCGGGCTGGTCGTGCCGACCGGCTATTCGTTCAACCTCGACGGCACCAACATCTACATGACGCTGGCGGCGCTGTTCATCGCGCAGGCGACCAACACGCACCTGACGCTCGGCCAGGAACTGTTGTTGCTCGTCGTGGCGATGATCTCGTCGAAGGGTGCGGCGGGCGTTACCGGCGCGGGCTTCATCACGCTGGCGGCCACGCTGTCGATCGTGCCGACCGTGCCGATCGCCGGCATGGCGCTGATCCTCGGCGTCGATCGCTTCATGAGTGAGTGCCGCAGCCTGACCAACTTCATCGGCAACGCGGTCGCGACGATCGTCGTGGCGCGCTGGGAAGGTGCCCTCGACCGCGACAAGCTCGACGCCGCCTTGTCGGGCAAGCTGCCCGAGCTGGCGCCGGCGCAGACGTCCGCGCCTATGACGGCCCCCACGACGGCCCCCACGACGGCCCCCACGACGGCCCCCACGACGGCTGGGCCCGCAATCGTCTAAAATGAGGGTGGCAGTCGCCCGGCAGCGGGCAGCCACCCCAGCAGTTCGAGGTGCTTTTATGATCCGTCCGTCCATCGGTGGAGCGCTGTGCGCGCTCGCCTCCTCCCTGCTCGCGTCCACCGCTATGGCCCAGACGGCTATAGCTCAGACGGCGGGAGTTCAGACCGCGCCGGCGACCGATCCCGTGGCGGCGGAGCCCGCGGCCGATCCCGTCCCTCTCTCCGATGGCGTCTCCGCAGGTGTGCCCGCAACGGCCCCGCGCCAGCTGAGGGCGCGACGCAATCCCGTTTCGAAGGACCAGTCGGCCAGCGCTGCGTCGTCGCCAATCGCCGAGAGCTATCCCAATGCCGCGATCGGCGACGGGACGACCGCGGGTGGCTACAACCAGTCGCGCTGGGCGGAGGATTGGTCGAAGCTGCGCGATCCGGCCAAGCGCAAGGACATCGTCGACCAGCTGAAGTTCATCCCGATCGCCGCGGACGGCGAGGTGTATCTGACGCTGTCGGGCGAGGCGCGGTTGCGCGTCAACCAGACCACCAACCCCAATCTGCGCGATGCCGAAGCGCAGCGGCAGGATATCCTCCGTCTGTTCGGCGGTGCCGATCTGCATGTCGGCGAGCATTTCCGGTTCTACGGGGAATTGGCGCACGGCACGCTGGAGGGGCAGAATCTCGGCACCGCATTGCCCAATCTGCGCAACAAGCTGGCGGTGCAGCAGGCGTTCGTCGACGTGACCGGGACGGTCGCCGATGTCGATCTGGGCGTGCGCTATGGTCGGCAGACCTTTGCGGACGGTCCCAACCTGCTGGTCGTGCCGCGCGACAACAACACGCTGTATTTCGGGTTCAACGGCTTCCGCGCCTGGGCGCGGACGGCGGGCGTCCGCGCCGACGTGTTCGATTTTAAGCCGACCGCCTACGGCAATGGGGGAACGCAGGACGACAATGCGGAGAGCGATCGGCGGTTTTCGGGTATCTCGACCGGGATCGTCATGCCTGAATCGCTGTTCGGCGGATCGAAGCTGTACGTCGATCCCTTCCTCTGGCGGCTGCGCGATCGCTCGGTGACGTGGGGTGCCGACACGGCGCGCGAGGTGCGCAATTTCTACGGCCTGCACGTCTGGGGCGATGCCGGGCCGGTCAACCTCGACTGGACGGTCAACTATCAGGGCGGCAGCTACGACAACCGCTCGATCAAGGCGTGGCTGATACTCCTCGCGCAGACCTACAAGCTGGGCGAGGGCAAGAACGCGCCGCGCGTCGGCGTGCATGCGGATTATGCCAGCGGTGGTGGTGCGTATGGTACCGGCACGCTCCGGAACTCGCTCGCGCCGTTCGGCAACAACATCTATTACAGCTACCAGCTGTTCGCGACGCCGACCAACCTGATCGCGGTCGCGCCGAACTTCAGCTTCACCACGCTCGGCAAGCTGCGGCTGACGGCTGAATACCAGCTGTCGTGGCGCGATACGACGAGCGACGCGGTGTACCGTGCGAACGGGTCCGCGTTCGCCGGCACGCAGAACTTCGGAGGGAAGAAGATCGCCGACACGATCCGGTTCCAGGCGGTGTATCCGATCAGCTCGCGGCTGTCGTTCACCGGCCGGTACGAGCATCTGATCGCGGGACCGGCTCTGACGAATGCGGGGTACAAGAACTCGGACTTCCTGGCCGGGTGGATCAGCTACCGGTTCTGACCCGCTCCGTCATCCTGTCCTTCTCCCGTCATCCTGACGAAAGTCAGGACCCAGAGCCACGAAGTCAGTGCCTGGTACCCTGGGTCCTGACTTTCGTCAGGATGACGAGAAGGGCGGACGATACCGGCTGGATTAACCTGCGTCGCTCGGTCCAGCGTTTTCTCCGATTTCGACCATACCGGTCCTTCAATTTCTTATCTGACTGTGGCACATGGGCTCCAACATCAGGAGCACATGGCCATGGATCTCAGCTTCACGCCCGAAGAAGAATCGTTCCGCGACGAAGTTCGCGCGTTCTTTCGCGACAAACTCCCCGCGCGTCTCTCGACGCTGGTCCGCGAAGGCAAGCGCCTCCGCAAGTCGGACATGGAAGAATGGCACGGTATCCTCAACGAGCGCGGCTGGCTGGCGAACCATTGGCCCGAGGAATGGGGTGGTCCGGGCTGGAGCGTGATCCAGCGCTTCATCTTCGACAATGAATCCGCGCTTGCGCACGCGCCTCGCGTGGTCCCGTTCGGCGTCAACATGCTCGGGCCGGTGCTGATCAAATACGGCTCCGAGGAGCAGAAGAAGCATTGGTTGCCGCGCATCCTCGATGGCTCCGACTGGTGGTGCCAAGGCTATTCCGAGCCGGGCGCGGGGTCCGATCTCGCCGGCCTCAAGACCACCGCGGTCCGTAAGGGCGACGTCTATGTCGTCAACGGCCAGAAGACCTGGACCACGCTCGGCCAGCATGCCGACATGATCTTCTGCCTCGTCCGCACCGATCCGGCCGCCAAGAAGCAGGAGGGTATCTCGTTCCTGCTGATCGACATGAAGTCGCCCGGCATCGAAGTCCGCCCGATCACGCTGATCGACGGCGAGCAGGAGGTGAACGAGGTGTTCTTCACCGATGTCGAGGTGCCGATAGCCAACCTCGTCGGCGAGGAAAACCAGGGCTGGACCTACGCCAAATATCTGCTGACCTATGAGCGGACCAACATCGCCGGCGTCGGCTTCTCGATCGCGTCGTTCGAGCGGCTGAAGGAAGTCGCGCAGATGCAGAAGAAGGGCGGGCGTGCGCTGGCCGACGATCCGTTGTTCGCGGCACGGATGGCACGGGTCGAGATCGATTTGGCAAACATGCAGACGACCAACCTCCGCGTGCTGGCGGCGGTCGCGGGCGGCGGTGCGCCGGGTGCGGAGAGTTCGATGCTCAAGATCAAGGGCACCGAGATCCGCCAGGAGATCACCTCGCTGACCCGCCGCGCGTACGGATCGTACGCGGCGCCCTACATACCCGAGGCTCTGGAGGCCGGGTGGAACGGCGAGGATGTCGGCCCGGAGGACGCGGCAATGGCGGCGCCGAGCTATTTCAACAATCGCAAACTGTCGATCTTCGGCGGGTCGAACGAGATCCAGAAGAACATCATCTCCAAAGCCATCCTGGGTCTCTGATCACATGAACTTCGAACACACCGACGACCGCCGCATGCTCGCCGACACGCTCGTCCGGGCGCTGCGCGATGGGTATGCGATCGATACGCGCAATGCGGGGGCGTATAGCGAGGCAGGGTACGACCCGGCGGTCTGGCAGCATTTGAACGAGCTGGGCATCGTTTCGGCCTTGTTCGACGAGGCGGCGGGCGGCTTCGGCGGCAGCGGGTTCGACATCATGGTCGTGTTCGAAGCGCTCGGCCGCGCGCTGGTGGTCGAGCCGTTCCTCGGTGCGCTGATGGCGGGGCGTGCGTTGGCGAAGGCCGGCGGACAGGACGATATGCTGGCCGGCGTCGTGTCAGGCGAGACGATCGCCGCGTTCGCACTCGATGACGGCGCCACGCCGGTGACCGCGACCAAGAGCGGCGATGGCTGGACGCTCAGCGGGACGAAGGCGGTCGTGCCGCAGGCGGGCGCGGCGGCGGTGTTCGTCGTGTTGGTCGAGCAGGACGGCGATCCGCTGGTGCTGGTCGTTCCCGCGGACACGGCGGGCGTGTCGGTGCGGAGCTACAACACCGTCGAGGGCGGCGCGGCCGGCGACGTGACGTTCGATGGCGTGATGCTAGGGGCTGAGGCGCGGCTTGGCGGCGACGGGCAGGGGCAGGCGATCGTGGACGCGGCAGTAGGGGCGGGGCTGCTTGCGCTGTCGGCCGAAGCGGTGGGCGCGATGGAGTTCGTCAAGGAGGCGACGCTCGGCTATCTCCGCGACCGGAAGCAGTTCGGCGTGCCGATCGGCAAGTTCCAGGCGCTCCAGCACCGCATGGCGACCGTTCTGCTCGAGATCGAACAGGCGCAGTCGGCGGTGATCAACGCTGCGTCGGCCTTCGACGGCGACGACGCGAAGGCGCGCGCACGGGCGCTGGCGGCGGCGAAATACACGATCGGGCGGACCGGGGCGTTGGTCGCAGAAGAGTCGATCCAGCTCCACGGCGGGATCGGGATGACGTGGGAATACGCCGTCTCGCATTACGCCAAGCGCTTGGTGATGATCGACCACCAACTGGGCGACGAGGACCATCACCTCCAACGCTACATCGCGCTGGGGTGATCGGCATCCCGGCGCCGTCACCCTAACGAAAGCCAGGGCCCAGGGTCACGGGCGCCGTCGCTGATGGCTCTGGATCCTGACTTGCGTCAGGATGATGGTGGGCCTCAGGAGAACGGTGGCCGGAGGGCCTACCGCCCGCGCTTCCCGATCATCGGTCGCAGCCGCACGCCAAGGCAGATCACCGTCGGCCACAGCAGCGTGTTGAGGATATCCAGCGAGGTATCCTCCCACCGCCACGACCCGAAGTTCATCCGGTCCATGATCTCGTTGAACGCCTCGCCCGCGACGACGACCCACCACGGGATGAACGTCCCAAACGACCGCCGCGTGATCAGCCGCGCGATCATCAGCAGCGCCATGCCTGCGTGGATGTGCAGGATCGTATCGGGCAGCCCGGTGCCGTCGCCGATCCAGTCGATTATCTTGTGGTAGAGGGTCGGGATCACGCTGTTACTCCGGGGGAACTGCCGCCGTGGCTATACGGCGCTCAATTCCGAGCGGCAATCGCAGGCATCGTGCCCAGCATCAGCGGCTTCAACTCGCCGATGGTCGCGTCCAGCCAGGCGATGAACCGGTCGATCCGCGCGATCCGGCGGACGTCGCGGTGGACGACGAGCCAGAACGAGCGCGCGATGTCCACCGCTTCGGGCAGCACGCGGACCAGCCCCGGCATCCGGTCGCCGATGAAGCACGGCAATATCCCGCAGCCCGCTCCCGCGGCGATCAGTTCGGCCTGCGCGACGATGCTCGAACTGCGGATCGACGCGTCGAGCCGTCCGTCGATCTCCGCCAGATACCGAAGTTCGGGCGCGTAGATCATGTCGGGGACGTAGCCGATCAGCCGGTGCCGCATCAGATCCGCGGTGGTCGCGATCGGCCCGGTCCGCGCGAGGTGATCCGGATGTGCGTAGAGGCCGAGATGATAGTCGGTGAGTTTCCGCGCCACCAACGGGCCGCTCTTGGGTCGCGCGAGCATCACCGCGATATCCGCCTCGCGCCGCGACGGATTGAGGAACCCGGTCGACGCGATCAGGTCGACGGCGATCCGCGGATGCTGGTTGGTGAACGACGCGAGGCGCGGCGCGAGGATGCGGCTGCCGAAGCCTTCCGAGACGCTCAACCGGATCGGTCCCGCGAGCACGCCCGCGTCGTTGCCGACCACTTCCTGGATGCCGAGCGCGGCCGCCTCCATCGTTTCGGCATGTGCGAGCAGCGCTGCGCCGCGCTCGGTCAGCGCGTAGCCAGCCACCGTCTGTTCGAACAACGTCGTCTGAAGCCTGCGTTCGAGCCGCTGTAACCGCCGCGAGACGGTCGTGGCGTCCTGCCCGAGCAGTTTTGCCGCTGGCCCAAGCCGGTGCGTGCGCGCCAGGGCGAGGAAATACCGGACGTCGTCCCAATCCATGAACGCCTCACCTTGAGCTGCATATCTGCAGAGCGAATCTGCAAACAGCCCCACTTGGCTGCGAAACGCTTATGGCCGACGATACGCGCAACTAGAAGAGGATGCCATGCGGACCATCGAGAATTTCGTGAGCGGTGCGGCCAGCACGGCCGAGCGCTTCGGCGACGTGTTCGACCCGAATTCGGGCGAGGTGCAGGCGCGGGTTCGGTTGTCGGGTGCGACCGATCTGGACCGCGCCGTCGCGGCCGCGCAGAAGGCGCAGCCTGCCTGGGCCGCGACCAACCCGCAGCGTCGAGCTCGCGTCATGTTCGAGTTCAAGCGGCTCGTCGAGGCGAACATGGACGAACTCGCGCGGCTGCTTTCGTCCGAGCACGGCAAGGTGATCGCGGATTCGAAGGGCGATATCCAGCGCGGGCTCGAGGTGATCGAGTTCTGCTGCGGCATCCCGCATATCCTCAAGGGCGAATACACGCAGGGCGCCGGGCCGGGGATCGACGTGTATTCGATGCGTCAGCCCCTCGGCATCGGCGCGGGCATCACGCCGTTCAACTTCCCGGCGATGATCCCGCTGTGGATGTCGGGCGTCGCGATCGCCACGGGCAACGCGTTCATCCTGAAGCCCAGCGAGCGCGATCCGTCGGTGCCGGTGCGGCTGGGCGAGCTGTTCGTCGAGGCAGGGCTGCCTGAGGGCATCTTCCAGGTCGTCCACGGCGACAAGGAGATGGTCGACGCGATCCTCGATCACCCGGCGATCTCGGCAGTGAGCTTCGTCGGGTCATCCGACATCGCGCATTACGTGTACCGTCGCGGCGTCGAGGCGGGGAAGCGCGTCCAGGCGATGGGCGGCGCGAAAAACCACGGTATCGTCATGCCCGATGCGGACCTCGACCAGGTCGTCGCCGACCTGTCGGGTGCGGCGTTCGGATCCGCGGGCGAGCGCTGCATGGCGCTGCCGGTGGTGGTGCCGGTCGGCGAGAAGACGGCTGTAGCTTTGCGCGAGAAACTGATCCCGGCGATCGCTGCTCTGCGCGTCGGCGTGTCGACCGACAACGACGCGCATTACGGCCCAGTGGTGAACGCAGCGCATCGCACCCGGATCGAGAACTGGATCCAAACCGGCGTCGACGAGGGCGCGGAACTGGTCGTCGATGGGCGCGGGTTTGCGTTGCAAGGGCACGAGAAGGGCTTCTTCATCGGGCCTTCGCTGTTCGATCACGTCACGACCGAGATGTCGGCGTACAAGGAGGAGATCTTCGGACCTGTCCTCCAGATCGTCCGCGCCGCCGATTTCGAGGAGGCGGTGCGCCTGCCGAGCGAGCATCAATACGGCAACGGCGTCGCGATCTTCACGCGCAACGGCCACGCCGCGCGCGAGTTCGCGGCACGGGTGAACGTCGGGATGGTGGGGATCAACGTGCCGATCCCGGTGCCGGTCGCGTATCATACGTTCGGCGGGTGGAAGCGCTCGGCGTTCGGCGACACCAACCAGCACGGCATGGAAGGCGTGAAGTTCTGGACCAAGGTCAAGACGATCACGCAGCGCTGGCCGGACGGGTCGGCCTTGCCGGCGATGGTCCAGGATGGTGGGCCTGCGCGCAACAACGACGCCTTCGTCATTCCGACGATGGGGTGAGTGGGGTGGGCGCTCCCAATCCCGTCATCCTGACGAACGTCAGGACCCAGAGCCACGGGCGTTGGGGCTCGTGGCTCTGGGTCCCGGGTCAAGCCCGGGATGACGGTTGGGGGAGCGGTCCGAATCCCAAGTCTTCCGCCAGATCGCGCCACGTCGGATTGTCAGCTTCGATCAGTTCGATTTTCCAGGCGCGGTGCCAGTTCTTCAATTGCTTTTCGCGAGCTATGACGCTTTCCATCGTGTCCGCCATCTCGAACCATACGAGCCGTTTGACACCGTACATTCGGGTAAAGCCCCCGAAGGACCCCGCACGATGCTGAGCGACCCGTGCCATCAGGTCGGAGGTTACGCCGATGTACAACGTACCGTTGCGCCAGCTCGCGAGGATGTAGACCGCCGGTTGCCGTCCCACGCCATTTCCCCCAATCGTCATCCTGACGCACGTCAGGACCCAGAGCCACGCATACCGGCGTCCGTGGCTCTGGGTGCCGGGTCAAGCCCGGCATGACGGAGATAGGACCACGATGAACCAGTTCACCTCCAACCAGTTCGACCTCACCGACGACCAGCGCGAGATCCAGGACCTCGCGCGCCGATTCACCGCCGACCGGATCACGCCGCATGCGGGCGAGTGGGACGAGAAGCACATCTTCCCGCGCGACACGATCAAGGCGGCGGCCGAACTCGGCTTCGCGGCGATCTATGTCAGCGAGGAAAGCGGCGGGATCGCGCTTGGGCGGCTCGAGGCGGCGCTGATCATGGAGGCGATGTCGTATGGGTGTCCTTCGACGAGCGCGTTCATCAGCATTCACAACATGGCAGCTTGGATGATCGACCGGTTTGGTTCGCAGGGCGTGAAGGACAAGTACCTCCCCGATCTCGTGACGATGGACCGGCTGGCGAGCTATTGCCTGACCGAGCCGGGCTCGGGCTCCGATGCGGCTGCTCTGAAAACGCGTGCGGTGCGCGACGGCGACGACTGGATCGTGACCGGCTCGAAGCAGTTCATCTCGGGCGCGGGCGAGAACGAGGTGTATGTCACCATGGTTCGCACCGGTGAGGACGGGCCGAAGGGCATATCCTGCCTCGTGATCGAGAAGGACATGCCGGGAGTGTCGTTCGGTGCAAACGAGAAGAAGCTCGGCTGGCATTCGCAGCCGACACGGCAGGTGATCTTCGACGGCGTCCGCGTGCCGGCCGCGAACATGGTCGGCGGCGAGGGCGAGGGCTTCCGGATCGCGATGATGGGGCTAGATGGCGGGCGGCTGAACATTGGCGCATGCTCGCTCGGCGGGGCGCAGCGGTGTCTCGACGAGGCGATCGCGTATACCAAGGACCGCAAGCAGTTCGGCAAGGCGATCGCGGACTTCCAGAACACGCAGTTCATGCTGGCGGACATGGCGACCGAATTGGAGGCGGCGCGCGCGCTGCTGTATATCGCGGCGGCGAAGGTGACGGCCAGTGCGCCCGACAAGACCAAGTTTGCGGCGATGGCGAAGCGGCTGGCGACCGATACGGGGTCTTCGGTGGTCGATCGCGCGTTGCAGTTGCACGGCGGGTATGGGTATCTGCAGGACTACCCGATCGAACGCTTCTGGCGCGACCTGCGCGTGCATTCGATCCTTGAGGGGACGAACCAGGTCATGCGCATGATTGTCGGCCGCGAACTGACGCGGCAATGAGTCCGCGCAGCACTTTCGTCCCTCTTCTCTGCGTCCTCTGCGCCTCCGCGCGCAAAAACTTTTCGCGCGGAGGCGCAGAGAGCGCAGAGATTTTGCCCGAAAGGCTTGTGTCGTGACCGACCTGATCGTTGAACGTGAAGGGCCTGTCGGCCGTATTCGTTTGAACCGGCCCAAAGCGCTGCACGCGCTCAATCTCGGCATGTGCCAAGGCGTGCTCGAAGCGCTCGAAGCTTGGCGGGGCGATGCGGCGGTCGAGGCGATCGTGGTGGATCATGCCGAGGGGCGTGGGTTCTGTGCTGGCGGCGATATCCGCATGCTCGCCGCCTCGGGGGGGACCGACGGCGTCGAGGCGCGCGCGTTCTTTCATGCCGAGTATCGGATGAACCATCGGCTATTTACCTATGCCAAGCCGATCGTCGCGTTCATGGACGGGATCACGATGGGCGGCGGCGTTGGGCTGGCGCTGCCGTGCCGGTTCCAGGTTGCGACCGAGAACACCAAGTTCGCGATGCCGGAGACGGGGATCGGGCTGTTCCCGGACGTCGGCGGCGGCTGGTATCTGTCGCGGCTGCCGGGGCGGATCGGGCAGTATCTGGCGCTGACTGGACACCGGCTGGATGGCGCGGAGTGTCTCGCGCTCGGGTTGGCGACGCATTTTCTGGCGAGCGACGCGCTCGACACCGCCAAGGCGCGGATTGCGGAGACGCCGCAGGATATTGCCGGCGTACTCGATGCACTGGCGACTTCGCCGCCCGACGCGAAAATTCTTGCCCGGAAGGACGACATCGACCGGCTGTTCGCGTCGGACGTGCTGGAGGAAATCTACGGCGCGCTCGAAGCCGATGGTGGCGAGTGGGCGACGCAGACGCGCGCGACGCTCAAGACCAAGTCGCCGCAGACGATGAAGGTGTCGTTGCGGCTGCTCCACGAAGGTGCGGCGATGGCGAGTTTCGCGGACGAGATGAAGCAGGAATATGCGGTCGGCGCGCATGTCGTGCAGCGGCATGACTTCATCGAGGGCGTGCGCGCGGTGATCGTCGACAAGGACAACGCGCCGCGCTGGGATCCGGCGACGCCCGCGGACGTGACCGATCATGTGATCGACCAGATCTTCGCGCCGTTGCCGGAGAGCGAGGCTTGGACGCCGGGTTGACAGAACGCCCGTCACCCCAGCGGAAGCTGGGGTCTCCCGGTAATGATGAGACCCCAGCTTTCGCTGGGGTGACGAAATTGGAAGGGTTTGGAATGGCCGAATACGAAACGATCCTCGTCGAGCAGCGCGGTGGCGTTACGCTCGTCACGCTGAACCGGCCGCAGGCGCTAAACGCGCTCAATTCGCAGATTCTGGCGGACCTGATCGCCGCGTTTGCCGCGTTCGATGCGGACCCGTCGCAGGGCTGTGCGGTGCTGACCGGTAGCGCCAAGGCGTTTGCTGCGGGCGCGGACATCAAGGAGATGCAGAGCCAAGGGTTCGCGGACATGTATGCGAGCAACTTCTTCGCCGGGTGGGAGAATTTCACGCGGACGCGCAAACCGGTGATCGCGGCGGTCGCGGGCTATGCGCTTGGCGGCGGGTGCGAACTGGCGATGATGTGCGACTTCATCCTCGCCGCTGATACCGCCAAGTTCGGCCAGCCGGAGATCAAGCTGGCAGTGTCGCCGGGCATGGGCGGATCGCAGCGGCTCACGCGCGCGGTCGGCAAGGCGAAGGCGATGGAGATGTGCCTGACCGGGCGGATGATGGACGCCGCCGAAGCCGAGCGCGCGGGGCTCGTGTCGCGGATCGTGCCGGCGGACGAACTGGTCGAGGAGGCGGTGAAGACCGCCGCGACGATCGCGGCGATGGCGCCGCTGGCGGTGCTGGCGAACAAGGAAATGGTCAACGCCGCGTTCGAGACGGGGCTCGCGATGGGCGTGCAGTTCGAGCGGCGACTGTTCCACGGGCTGTTCGGGACGGCGGACCAGAGCGAGGGCATGGCGGCATTTGTCGAGAAGCGCGCCGGGACCTGGACGGGGAAGTAGCCTCCGGCCTGCGCTCCCGTCATCCTGACGAAAGTCAGGACCCAGAGCCCAGCAGCGCCGACGCCTGTAACCCTGGGTCCTGACTTTCGTCAGGATGACACGGTATTTGGTTGAGAAGCACGGACGACAAAGTCGCTGTGAATTGAGGAGAGAGAACATGGCACGGATCGCATTTATCGGGCTCGGCAACATGGGCGGCGGAATGGCGGCGAACCTCGCCAAGAAGGGCCACGACGTTCGTGCGTTCGACCTGAGCGCGGACGCGCTGGACAAGGCGAAGGTGGCCGGCTGCCTCCCCGTCGCGTCCGCTGCCGAGGCCGCAGACGGCGCCGAGGCGATCGTGACGATGCTGCCGGCGGGCAAGCATGTCGCCGAGGTCTATGATGCGCTGTTCGGCGTCGCGTCGCCTTCCGCGATCCTGATCGAATGCTCGACGATCGACGTCGCGACCGCCAAGCAGGTCGCCGAAGCCGCGCAGGCCAAGGGACTTGTCCCGGTCGATGCACCAGTCTCGGGCGGGATCGGCGCGGCGAATGCGGGCACGCTGACCTTCATGGTCGGCGGTTCGGCCGAAGCGTTCGGGCGGGCTCAGCCCATCCTCGCCGACATGGGCAAGGCGGTGATCCACGCCGGGGCGAACGGGGCGGGACAGGCGGCGAAGATCTGCAACAACATGATCCTCGGCGCGACGATGATCGCGACCTGCGAGGCGTTCGTGCTGGCGGAGAAGCTGGGGCTCGATCCGCAGGCATTCTACGACATCGCGAGCGTGTCGTCGGGCCAGAGCTGGTCGATGACCACCTACGCGCCGCTGCCGGGGATCGGTCCCGATACGCCCGCCGATCACGACTATCAGGGCGGCTTCGCGGCGGCGCTGATGTTGAAGGACCTGCGGCTCGCGATGGCAGCGGCGAAGGATGTCGGCGCGGATACGCCGATGGGTGCGAAGGCTGCCGAGCGCTACGAGGCGTTCGCCGAGGCCGGGCAGGGGAGCCTCGACTTCTCGGCGATCATCCGCACGCTTTGAGACAAGCCGGGGCGAGGCTGACCCTCAGAGGAAGCGGATCAGCATCAGCAGCAGGCCGAGGATCGACACCATCCAGCACAGGCTGCGGATATATTTGACCCCGAACAGGCACAGCGGAATGTAGGCGATCCGCGCGCCGAACCAGAGCCACGCACCGATCGTACCGATGCCGCCGGTGCGATCGGTGACGGCCAGTCCCAGCGCGAGCGCGACGAAAACCGGATAGGTCTCCTGGAAATTCTTCAGTGCTCGCTCGGCGCGGCCTGCCATCTCGCCGAGGGGCTTCTGCTCGCCGTCGCGCGGCCCGGCGTTCCAGTCTAGCCCGCGGTCGCGCGTCGCGGTCTGGCCCTGGATCATCACATAGGCGAACAGCAGGACCGTCGACCAGCCGAGCAGCAGCAATTCGGTAGGCAGCGTCATGATCGATCTCCGCAGGGGGCCAGCGGATTTCGAACGCCGCTATGCCAGCGAGGTTGCGCTGGGTTGGACGGGATTGGCAAGCTGGCGTGCATCGCGGGCGCGGTGGAACGCGCGGTCGGCATCGTCGATGGCACAGAGCAGGCTGCCGAAGCACGGCACCTCGTCGATCGGATAGACCCGCGACAGGTCATGGCCGAGCGCGAAAACGTCGCGCTGCGTGAGCAACCCGATCGCGACGATGCGGTCTTGATCAGGCATATGTCAGGCTCCAGTGGTGTAACACACGTTAACACGTCTGAGCTGCTATGTATCAGTAATATCGGATAAAGAGGCCAAGCGAGCCTTAGCCGAGGCCAAGTCGTTCGCGCGCCTGCCACCGGGCGATCATCAGCACCGAAACCACCGTCAGTCCGGCCGCCAGCCCTGTCCAGATGCCGACCCCGCCCCAGTCGCGCCCGAACGCGAGCCATGCGCCGACACCGATGCCGATCCCCCAATAGCCGATAGCGGCGAAGATCATCGGCACCTTGGTATCGCCCAGCCCGCGCAACATCCCCGCGCCGATCACCTGCGCGCCGTCGACCACCTGGAACACCGCGGCGACCGCGAGCAGCGATATCGCCAGCGCGACGACGGGCGCATTGGCAGGCGCATCGACGTCGAGGATGATGCCGATCAGGAGTTGCGGGGCGAGGATCAGCAACGCGGCGGTGAGCACCATGAAGCCTTCGCCGATCGCGAACGCCGCCCAGCCCGCGCGGCCGATCCCGGCGCGGTCGCCGCGTCCGGAGGCGAGACCGACGCGGACGGTGGCGGCTTGCGCGATGCCGAGCGGGACCATGAAGGTGACGCCGGCGATCTGGATGGCGATCGCGTGTGCGGCAAGCGGTACGGTGCCGAGCAACCCCATCAGGAAGACCGCGGCGATGAACACCGTGGATTCGAACCCGAGCGTGATCGCGATCGGCAGCCCGAGCGTCCAGACCGCGCGGTATCGCGGCCAGTCGGCGCGCCAGAACCGGCCGAGCAGGCGATAGCGGCGGAACGGCCTTGCGTAGACGATGACGGCGGCCATCGCGACGAAGCTGAGGCCGTTGGCAATGCTGCTCGCCATGCCCGAGCCGAGCAGGCCGAGCGCGGGGAGGCCCGCATGGCCGAAGATCAACAGCCAGTTGAGCGCAGCGTTGACCACCAGCAGCCCGACCATCACCACCAGCGACCAACCCGGCCGTTCGAGCGCGGCGACGAACGCGCGCAGGACGAGGAACGCGAGGCTCGGCAGCATGCCCCACATGACGGCGCGCACGAACCGCGCCGCGTCGTGCGCGAGCAGCGGGTCCTGATCGAGCAGGTGAACGAGGATCGCCTCGGCATTCCAGAGAATGATCCAGGACGGGAGGCAGAGCGTGGTCGCAACCCAGATGGTCTGGCGCACGGTTCGCCGGATATCGCGCACGGCATGCGGCCGCGCACCCCGCTCGCGCGCGATCATCGGGACGGCGGCGGTGGTGAGGCCCATGCCGAAGACGAGGAACACGAGATAGAGGTTCAGCCCCAGCGTCGCCGCCGCCAAGGTGTCGGGCCCGAGCCGCCCGAGCATCGCCACGTCGGTCGCGCCGACCAGCGCCTGGGCGAGGTTCGTCGCGACCAGCGGCCAGGCGAGTTTGAGCGTGGCGGCGAATTCGGTGCGCCAGGGACGGGGCGGGATGGACGTCATGCGCTGGCTTTACCCGGGTTCACGGCCAAGTCGATTATTCCTGCTTACCCTCCCCTGTCAGGGGAGGTGACGCCTCAGGCGACGGAGGGGTGACCCGCTATCGAAAGGGCGATACCCCTGCGTCTGGCAAGAGCCAGCCACCTCCCTTGCCAGGGGAGGATCGTGTGGAGCGATCCGGTACGAAAGGCGCGGGGACGATCCCGCAACGTTTTCCCAACCACCCCGTGGTTTCCCAACCACCCCGGGTTCCGCAACCCCTTCCCGTCATCCTGACGAAAGTCAGGACCCAGGGTAACGAACGGTGTCTTGTGTGGCTCTGGATCCTGACTTTCGTCAGGATGACGGTGGGGTGTTTGGCGCGCTCAACTCCCGACCCTCCGGCATCCTACCGCATCAATCCGGCAGCGCGGAGGGCGTTTTCGATGGTCGCCTGGATTCCGGTAGGTGCCTCGGCGCGAGGCTTCGGCGCAGACTTCGCCGCGGGTTTCGACGAGACCGGGATCGCGATCTTCGCGACGCGTTCGACCGGTGCCGGCTTGGCCGCAGTCTCCGCCTTCGCCGCCGCAACCAGCCCCCAGGACTTGGCAATAACCGCCGTGCTCGAAATCCCGACGTCGAGCATGAACGGCCCAGCGGCGCCCAGTCGCTCGCCGCGCAGCGGGTCGATCGGCGTCCCGTGACCCATGCCCGGCACGGTCCAGTCCTCGACGACGTCACGTCCCTCGGCATCCGACCAGATCCGGTGGACCGCGGTGCCTACCCGCTCCGTGCGTACGGCGGTCGCGTCGACGCCGTGGATGCCGCGCCACTGTCGCGCGATCGTGTCCGCATTCGCGACGCTGACCGTGGCATCCGCGCCGCCGTGCCAGATCGCCAGCGTCGGCCAGCGCCCGTCATGCCCCCGCGAACCGCTGCGAACCGCGTCGGCCAGCGCGACGTCGCTGGTGTCGCCATGCCCGCGCATCCGGTCGAGCGCTTGCGACACGCCGGTCGCAGTGCCGTAGGCGAGGCCACCGATCACCGCGCCGCCCGCGAACAGGTCCGGTCGGGTCGCCAGCATCGCCATCGTCATCGCGCCGCCCGCCGACAAGCCGGTGACGTACACGCGGCCGCGATCGAGGCCGTGGCGGGCGATCATCGTCTCGCTCATCTGCGCGATCGATTCCGCCTCGCCGCCAGCCTGCGCGGTGTCCTCCGACGCGAACCAGTTGAAGCAGAGGTTGGGATTGTTCGCGCGCGTCTGCTCGGGAAACAGCAGCGCAAAACCAGCGAGGTCCGCGAGCTTCGACCAGCCCGACCCGTGATCATAACCTGCCGCGGTCTGCGTGCAGCCGTGCAGGACGACGACCAAAGCCGCGCCCGCTGGCAGGTCCTTGGGCACGTAGCTGTGCCCAAGCAGCGCGCCCGGATTAGTCCCGAACTCGATCAGCGGCGTCAGGCGACTCGGAGCGGTGTCGCGCGGCGTCGGTGCCCCGGCACGCGCCATGCGGGCGATGGTATCGGCGATGTTTCTCACGTGAATCGAGCCTTTCGTCGCAAGCGTACTCAGCCGCGATCCTATCTCAACGTCGCACCTACATCATTTGTTGCTGCAGTGCAGCAAGAACGTCAGCCTCAATCTCGGATCGCCTCGCACGCTTCGGCTATCGCGGCATAGATTCTGTCGAGATCGGCATCGTCTATACAGTAAGGCGGCATGACGTAGACGGTGTTGCCGAGCGGCCGGAGCAGCAGGTCGCGCTCGCGGAAGAAGGCGAGCAGGCGTGGGCCGATCTGCGAGAGATAGCCGTCCTCGCCGCGCAGCTCGACCGCGGTAATGGTGCCGATCTGGCGTGCGTTGGCGATGCGGGGGTGCCAAGCGAGTGCCTCCAGGCGCGATGCCTGCCGAGCGGTGAGGTCGGCGATCCGCTCGCGCACCGGTTCGTCGCGCCAGATCGCCAAATTCGCATTGGCGGCGGCGCAGGCGATCGGGTTGGCGGTGTAGCTCGACGAGTGGAAGAACATCCGCGCGCGGTCGGTGCCGTAATGCGCCTGGTAGATCGCCTCGGTCGCCATCGTCACCGCGAGCGGTATCGCGCCGCCGGTCAGCCCCTTCGACAGGCACAGGATGTCGGGCACCACGCCGGCCTGTTCGCAGGCGAGCAAGCTGCCGGTGCGGCCCCAGCCGGTCATCACCTCGTCGGCGATGAACAGCACGTCGTGCGCCGCGCAGATCCGGCGCATTTCGGCGAGAATGTGCGCCGGATAGATGTGCATGCCGCCCGCGCCCAGCAGCAGCGGCTCGACGATGAACGCGGCCGGGCGCTCGGCGCAGGCTTTCTCGAGCGCGTCGAGCGACGCCTGTTCGCATCCGGCGGCAGGGAAGGGGATCGTCCCCACGTCGAACAGCAGCGGCGCGTAGGCGCGGTTGTAGACGCCGCGCGCGCCGACCGACATCGCGCCGATCGTGTCGCCGTGATAGCCGTGCTCCATCACGAGGATGCGGTGACGGTCCTCGCCGCGATCGAGCCAATAGCCGAGCGCCATCTTCAGCGCGCACTCGACGCTGGTCGAGCCTGAGTCCGAGAAGAACACCCGCGTAAGGTCCGGCGGCATGATCGCAGTCAGGCCGCGCGCAAGGTCTTCGGCAGGCTGGTGCGTCCAGCCGGCGAAGATGATCTGGTCGAGCTTGCCCGCCTGTTCTGCGATCGCCGCCATGATCCTGGGGTTGGCGTGGCCATGCGTGGTCACCCACCAGGACGAGATCGCATCGACGATCCGTCGGCCATCCGATGTGTAGAGTGCGGCGCCGTCGGCATGCGTGACGAGCGGGATCGGCTCGCGCAGGCCGTGCTGCGTGAAGGGATGCCAGACGGGGGAGTCGGTCATCGGAACGCCTCCAGGTCGAAGTTCGCGGCGAACGCCTCGGCCAGCGTCGCGGCGTTCAGCGGATCGAGGCGAGGCAGGCGACCAAGCCTCCGGACCTTGCCGAGTGCGGCAATGGTCGCCTCGCTATCCTCGACCGCGTCGCCGACGAAGGCGATGCCGAGGATCGGCACGCCGCGGCTGCGCAACGCCTCGATCGACAACAGGCTGTGGTTGATCGTACCGAGCCCGGTGCGCGCGACGAGCACGACCGGCTTGGCCCAGCGCGCGAACAGGTCGGCGAAGATCAGGTCGCGCGTCACCGGCACCATTACGCCGCCCGCACCCTCGACCACCAGCGGGTCGTCGATCTCGGGCAGCGCCAGCCGGTCGGGATCGATCGTCACGCCGTCGATCTCGGCGGCGAGATGCGGCGAGCACGGCGTGGTCAGCCGGTAGGCTTCGGGCAGGACGTGGTCTGCGGGAACACCCAGGGTCACGACCGAAGCCGCATCGCTGCCGTCCGCGAGCCCGGCTTGTACCGGCTTCCAGTAGCGCGCGCCGAGCGCCGCGGTCAGGCCCGCGGCGAACACGGTCTTGCCGATATCGGTGTCCGTTCCGGTGACCACGATCGTCATTGCAGCACCTCTCCCAATACCGTTCCCAAAGCTTCGATATCCGCCGCGGTGGCGTTCAGCGTCAACGATATCCGCAACCGCGACGTACCGTCCGGCACGGTCGGCGGCCGTATGCCGCGGACGTCGAACCCGGCCGCCTGAATAGCGGCGGCGACGTGCATCGTCCGCGCGGCATCGCCGAGTATCAGCGGCAGTATCTGCGACCCGGTCGCCGCGACGCCGTACGGCGCCAGCACCCGCTCCGCCGTTGCGACGCAATCCCAGAGCCGCTCCCGCCGCCCCGGTTCGTCCGCCATGATCCGCAACGCCTCACCAACCGCCAGCGCCATCAGTGGCGACGGTGCGGTCGAGAAGATGAACCCGCGGCCGCGATTGACGATGAACGCGCGCATCACTGCCGGCCCGCACAACAGCGCGCCCTCGCAACCGAGCGCCTTGCCGCATGTCCGCAAGGTGATGACGTTGTCGCGTCCGTCGAGCCCTTCGGCGAGGCCCCGGCCATCGGTGCCGAACACGCCGGTGGCGTGCGCCTCGTCGATCAGGAGAACGGCGTCATGGCGGTCCGCCACGCGCGCGATATCGGCGAGCGGCGCGCGGTCGCCGTCCATGCTGTAGAGGCTCTCGACCGCGATCCACACGCGGCCCTTGCCGCCAGCCTTGCGCCAGGCGGCGATCACGTCCTCGAATGCACCGGCGTCGTTATGCGCCGCGCTCACACAGGTCGCCCGTGTCAGCCGCATCCCCTCATGCGCGCTCGCATGGATCAGCGCGTCATGCACGATCAGGTCATCGCGCTGCGGCAGCGTCGCGAACAGGATCGTGTTGGCGATGTAACCGCTGGCAAAGAACAGCGCCGCCTCGGTGCCGAAAAACCGCGCCGCATCCGCCTCCAGGATTTCATGCTCGGGCGCATTCCCCCGTAACAACCGCGAGCCGCCCGAGCCGACTGGCACGCCGCGCGCCAAGGCCTCGATCATCGCAGCCCGCAGACGATCCGATCCGGCGAGCCCGAGATAGTCGTTCGAGGCGAAGTCGACGCTGGTACGCGGTCGGAGCGATCGATACCGGTCGGCGGCGGCAAGCGTGGCGAGGTCTCGTTCCTGGTCGGCGAACATCGCGCCGCCCTAACCCCAACGCGCTGCGAAGACGATAGCGGGTCGATCACGAGCCCCAATCGATCACCCCGGATCGGTTACCCCAATCCGTCACGCGCCGATCCGTCACTCCGATCCGTCGCCCCGATCCGTCGCCCCCAATCCCTCACGCCCCAATCCGTCGCCCCAGCGAAAGCTGGGGTATCCCTGTTGTCGAGCGGGAGACCCGAACCGGGAGACCCCAGCTTTCGCTGGGGTGACGGACGGGGTTGGCAATGAGCAGGTTTATGACTGCTGGTGTGAGTGACGGGTGGGTTGGAATGTCGGGCTGCGGCTGCGGCTGCGGCTGCGACTGCGACTGCGACTGAGGTTGTGGGCGCGGCCACGACCGCGACCGCGCTCCTAGTCCGGATCGTGCCCGGCCACCAATGCCCGTTGGCTAGGCCTGCAACGCGTCGATAAACCGCCGCGCCCTTGCGCCGACATCGGCCGCGGTCATCCCCGGCGCATACAACGCCGAGCCGAGACCGAACCCGGCCGCACCCGCCTTGCGCCACTCGGCCATGATCTCCGGCACCACCCCACCGACCGGGAGCACGCGCGTATCCTTGGGAAGGACGGCACGCATCGCCTTCAGCACGGCGGGACTCGCCGCCTCGGCCGGGAACAGCTTCAGCGCCGCCGCGCCCGCCTCCAGCGCCGCGAACGCTTCGGTCGGCGTGGCGATGCCCGGCAGCGCGACATAGCCGCGCTCGGCCGCAGCCGCGATCACCCGTACGTTCGCGTTGGGCGCGATGATCAGCGTGCCACCCGCCGCGCCGACCGCCGCCACGTCCTCGACGCGCAGCACCGTGCCCGCACCGACGACCGCGCGGCCCTTCAGCGTGCGCGCCAGCCGGGCGATGCTGTCGAGCGGCTCGGGCGAGTTCATCGGCACTTCGAGGATCGTGAAGCCCGCCTCGACCAGCGCCTCGCCGATCGCCTCGACCTCATCGGGCTTCACGCCGCGCAGGATCGCGATCAGCGGACACTTTACGAAGGCGTCGTCGAAGGCCTGGCGGTGCGTGGTAGAGGAAGTCATGCTGCAAGATCCTGGATGCGGGTGATGCCGGCCACGAATGCGGCCTGGCTGTCGATATGGTGCGAGGTGCCGCCCAGCGCATCGATCGCGCCGGCATAGAGCGCACCCAGCGCGGGGTCGGCAAGGATATGCACCGCGGCACCCGGCTCGATCCGCGCGGTGGTGTCCGCACCGATCAGCAACCCGCTCGCGAACGAGGCTGCGTGCGCGTCATCGGCAATCCCGAGCACGCCGCGCGCCCGGATCGCGAACAGGCTGGCGGCGAGATCGCGCCGCGCCCCCTCGGCGACGCCTTCGAGAAATGCGGAGCCCAGTTCGACCGGGTGGCCGAGCTGTCGCGACAGCACGCCGTGCGCGCGGAGCAGCGCGAAGAGTTCGCCCGTCATCGCAGTCGTGAAGCGGGTGATCGCGCCGCCCTCGACGGTCGCCCATTTGCAATGCGTACCGGGTTGGCAGAGCATCGCGTCGGCGGGCACCAGCCCGGCGGCGACTGCACCGAGCAGCTGCACCTCTTCGCCGCGCATCACGTCGGCATGCAGCCCGTCGCGGTACGACAGCCCCGGCACGATCGCGGTGCGGTCGTCGATCCGGTCGAGCCCCGCGGCGATCTCGCCAAGACCCGCGGGCGCCGCGACATACGGCACGCTGCGCCAGCCGATGTTCGATCCGACCATCCCGGCGAGCAGCATCGGCAGGTCGCCGAGCCGCGCGCGGATGCCCGCGACCTCCGCTGCATAGTCGCCCGCTGCGACATTGGCGGCGCCGCGATCGTCCCGCTCGGACGCGACCACGACCCCGTCCTCGATCCGGAACGCGCGGCGGTTCGAGGTTCCCCAGTCGACTGCGATGAAAGACGTCATGTTCGCTACCCCGCTCCCGTCGCGATGCGACGGCGTCGCGCATCCGAATTATACGACAAACCATCGATGTCCAGTGTCGGCACCTCCCGACCGCCACAGCGCGAAAGATCCGCGTCCGTCGCAAACGCATTGATCGAGCGCAGCCTCGCCGGAACGGGCGTCCTTGCGTCCCGTTCAGTCCGGACCAGCGAGAGGAATGTGCATGCTTCAAACCAGCCATCGGGCCGAGCGCGAAACCGGCAGTGTATCGGCCGCGCCATCCGCCTCGGTCGCGGCCGCGTTTGCCGAACGGCTGGCACAGGGGAACCTCGTCTACGTGGCGCTGGATGATCGTCGCGCCACCGATATCGCGAGTATCGCCGCGGCGCTGGTGCCCGATGCGGTGGTCGTGCAACTGCCGTCCAGCGATGCGTTGCCGGGCGACGAAGCGCCGGCATCGCCGGCAAATGTGGGATTGCGGGTTGCCGCATTACGGCGCGTGCGTGCGGCCATCACGCGTGAGATCGGGCCGGTCCTGCTGGTGACCACGGCCGAGGCCACCGCCGTGCGCTATCCCGAGCCGGCGCTGTTCGATGCGGCACCGCCTAGGCTCTCGGTCGGGGATACGCTCGATGTCGACGCGTTCGCGGCCACCGCGGTGGGGATCGGCTATATCGTCGATGACCGGATCGACGAGCCCGGCGAGATCGCAGTACGCGGCAACGTCATCGATATCTTTCCCGCCGACCGCGAAACGCCCGTGCGCATCGAATTCGCGGAGGGTCGGATCATGGCGCTGCGCGAATATGATCCCGTCTCGCAATTGGGGTCCGCGGATATCGCCTGTATCGAGGTCGGCCGCGCGACCGAGCCCCCGGTCGGCAAGCCCCCGATCTACAAGGGCGTCGCTATCCTGGCGCATCTGCCCGACGCGGCGGTCGCGTTCGATCCGGGTGTAGACCGCCGACGTGCCCGGTTCATCGATCTTGCCGCGGATGGACTGCCGCGGCGCAAGGCGAGCGCGGACCTGGTGACCACCCGGTCTTGGGACGCCGCGATCGCCAGGCGTGGCGGTGCCACGCTCGCGTCGAGCGATACGCCGTCGCCCCGCTTTGTCGAACACCGCGATCCCGCCCGGGCGTTCGCCAAGTTCGCGCGGGACGTGCTGGCCGATTCACGGCTCGTGCTGGTCGGCTCGCCGCGCGACCTGCGGTTCCTCCAGCCCCGGCTCGATCGCCGGGCCAAGATCGCGTTCACGGCGATCGAGCGATGGTCCGATGTCACGGCCGCGCTGCCCGGGACCGCGATGATGCTGGTCGCGCCGATCGATCGAGGCTTTGCGGCGCCGGGCGTTACCGTCGTCGCGGGAGCGGACCTGCTCGGCGGACGGGCGCGCGGCGATGAACTCGGCGGGGCTGGGGCTGGCGCGTTGCCCGGCCTGTCGAGCGAACTGCGCTGCGGCGACGTCGTCGTTCATGAGGAGTTCGGCATAGGCATCGTTCGTGGGCTGGAGAGGCTGCCCGATACCGGCGGCGACATTGGCGCCGACACTGGCGGTGACGCGATAATCCTGTGCTACGCCAAGGACGGCCGGCGGCTCGTACCGGTTGCCGAAGCCGACCGGATATGGCGGTATGGCGCGGATGCCGACGCGGTCACGCTCGATGCGCTGGACGGCAGCTCTTGGCAGAAGCGGCGTGGTGCGATCGATGCGGCGATCGCCGAAAGCGCGCGCGATCTCGCGGCGATCGCTGCCGAACGCGCGGCGTTGACGACCGACCCGATCGTTGCGGACCGTGCTGCGTATGAGCGCTTTGCTGCCGGGTTCGCCTTCACCGAAACCCCCGATCAGGCGCGGGCGATCGCGAGCACGCTGGCAGACCTTGCAAGCGGCAGGCCAATGGATCGTCTGGTGATCGGCGATGTCGGCTACGGGAAGACCGAGATCGCCTTGCGGGCGGCGGGGATGGTCGCGTTGGCGGGACGCCAGGTTGCGATTGCTGCCCCCACGACCGTGCTGGTCCGTCAGCATATCGAAACGTTCAAACGGCGGTTCGCGGGGACCGGCATCGCCGTTGCCGGATTGTCGCGCCTTTCGAGCGCTGCCGAAAAGTCCCGCGTCAGGGCGGGGCTCGCCGATGGATCGATCGGCGTCGTCATCGGCACCGGTGCGATTGCGGGCAAGGGTGTCGCGTACAAGGATCTTGCGCTCGTCGTGATTGACGAGGAGCAGCGGTTCGGCGTGGCGGACAAGGCCAAGCTGCATGCGCTCGGCGCGGGGCACGTCCTGACACTGAGCGCGACGCCGATCCCGCGGACGCTGCAATCGGCGATGATCGGTCTTCAAGGCATGTCGGTGATCGCCACGCCGCCTGCCCGTCGCCAGCCGATCCGCACCGCCGTCGCGGCCTTCGACGACATGGCCGTCCGGGCTGCCCTACGGCGTGAGCGCGCGCGTGGCGGACAAAGCTTCGTCGTGGTTCCGCGGATCGACGACATGGCCCCGCTGGCCGCGCGGCTGGCCAAGCTGGTCCCCGAACTCGGGATCGTCCAGGCGCACGGCAAGATGTCGCCAACCGAGATCGACGAGGCGATGGTCGGGTTCGCAGCGGGCGACGGCGATGTGCTGCTCGCCACCAACATCATCGAGGCGGGGCTCGACGTACCGCGTGCGAACACCATGATCGTGCATCATGCGGACCGGTTCGGACTGTCGCAGCTGCATCAGCTGCGTGGCCGTGTCGGGCGCGGCGGCCGGCGCGGGCAGGTGATGCTGCTGACCGACGGCGACGCGACGATCGCCGAGGCGACTCTCAAGCGCCTGCGGACGCTGCAGGCATTCGACCGGCTGGGCGCAGGGTTCGCGATCAGCGCGCGCGATCTCGACCTGCGCGGTGCGGGCGACCTCGTCGGCGAGGCGCAGGCCGGACACATGAAGCTGATCGGCATCGACCTGTACCAGCATCTGTTCGGTCGCGCGTTGCGATTGGCGCGCGGCGAAGCGGTCGACGACTGGGTCCCCGAACTGCACCTCGATGTTGGCGGTCGCCTGCCCGACACCTGGATACCCGAGGAGGAGGTCCGGCTGTCGCTCTACAGTCGATTGGCCCGGCTCGAGGATGTCGCAGCGCTCGATCAGTTCGAGGCCGAACTTGAGGATCGCTTCGGCCGGGTTCCCGATCCGGCCCACCGATTGCTGTTGCTGGCACGGATACGCCTGCGCGCGTGCGCGGCCGGGATCCGGCGGATCGATGCCGGGCCTGCTGCGATCGCGTTCACGCCGAACCGGCGCGGCGCCGAACCACCGCTTGCCGAGCTGGTCGAAAAGAACGGCCGCTGGATCGCGCCACGGGCGGTCGCAGATCCGGTCGAGCGTGCCGCCCAGGTCGAAGCGCTGCTCGACGCATTGACCGAGTGAGCCGCGTCGACATCGGCGCGGCCAGATGGCTTATTCCGCGGCTGCCGCGAGCGACGTCGAGAGCGCTTCGTCCGCCAGTCCGGTGAGGATCGCCCGTACCGCGTCGACGACCCGCGCAAAGCCTGCCCCGGGCGCGTGGAGCTTGCGATCGAGATATACGGTGCGGTCCACTTCGAGCTGGATCGCGTGGATGCCGATATCGGGGCGGGCATGGCGTTCGAGGATATGCCCGCCCGCATAAGGCGCGTTGCGCGCGACTGAAAAGCCGTGCGCGGTACAGGCCGTCTCGGCGCGGTCGACGAATCGCGGTGCGGCGGCATGGCCGAACCGGTCGCCGAGCACGATCCGCGTCCCGCCGGGCCCGAGCGGTGGCATCGAATGGATATCGAGCAGCACCGCCACGCCGAACCGCGCATGCGCCGCCTGCAGCGCCGCCGCGATCGCGGCATGATAGGGTCGGTGGTCGTCGACGATTCGCGTGGTCATTTCGGCGTCGGTGAAGCGCCGCGCCCACAGGTCGCCAGCCCCCGATACGCGGCGCGGGACCAGGCCCAGGCCGCTGCGCATTTTGGCGGATTGCTGGGCGAGCGGGATCGATCGCGCGCCTTCGTCGAGCTGCGCGTCGCGCTCGTCTTCGCCGCGGTTGAGGTCGATCCAGGCCCGCGCCCGGCGCTGGATGATCGTCACCTGGTCCGTTCGTGCGCTCCGCGCCACCGCATCGACCAGACGATCCTCGAGCGGCAACAGCGCTGCAAGCGGCACGCGCAACGCGGTTTTGAGCGAGACCGGATAGTCCCGTCCGGCGTGCGGCACCGAGATCACCACCGGGCTGGTCGGCGGCACGGCTTCCCGATGGTCGGACGGGGGCAGGCGCTCGAAGGGGGACGATGACATGGCGGCACGCTAGGGCGACGCATCGGCGCGGGCAATCGATCTGGAAATGTTAACCATTTTGCGCGTAGGGGGGAGGCGTCAATGTACGCGTGAAAACAGGACTTTAGATCGATGCTGCGAATTCTGCTGGCCGAGGACGATCAGGTCATGCGCGAATATCTGACGCGCGCGCTTGAGCGCTCCGGCTATGCGGTGACTGCGGTCGATCGCGGGACGGCGGCTATTCCGTTGCTCGAAACCGAGACGTTCGACCTGTTACTGACCGATATCGTGATGCCCGAGATGGACGGGATCGAGCTTGCGCAAAAGGCTGGCGAGATGTGCAAGGACCTGCGCGTCATGTTCATTACCGGCTTTGCGGCGGTCACGCTGAAGGCGGGTCGGGCCATGCCGCACGCGCGCGTTCTGTCCAAACCGTTCCACCTGCGCGACCTGGTCGCCGAGGTCGACCGCCTGTTCGAGATGGATAATGTGACAGGCATGCATTGAGCGCTTGCACCCCGCGATAGTCGCGGCTAGTGGAGCCCTCCGGCGGGCGTGTAGCTCAGTGGTAGAGCACTGTGTTGACATCGCAGGGGTCGCAAGTTCAATCCTTGCCACGCCCACCATTGAAAACCCCGCTAGTCTTATGGCTAGCGGGGTTTTTAACGTTCTAGGGTCGGTCTCATCCCCCTGCTGGCCGCTAACAGGGCAAGGTGACGGTCAGTCCGGTCGAACGGCGTTCGGCATGAACGACGCCGACGCGCGGGATCTGCCGTACCGTCAGCCGGCCGCGTCGACCTGATCGAGATAGTCGGCATAGCCCTGCGCCTCCATCTCGTCGCGCGGCACGAACCGCAGCGACGCGGAGTTGATGCAGTAGCGCAAGCCCCCCTGATCCCGCGGGCCGTCCTCGAACACATGGCCGAGATGGCTGTCGGCGCCGGCCGAGCGGATTTCGGTGCGGACCATGCCGTGGCTGCGATCGTGCAGTTCGGTGACGTGGACGGGCGAGATCGGCCGGGTGAAGCTGGGCCAGCCGCAATGCGAGTCGAACTTGTCCGCCGACGCGAACAGCGGCTCGCCGGAGACGATATCGACGTATAGGCCGGGTTCGCGGGTGTTCAGATATTCGCCCGTTCCCGGCCGTTCGGTGCCGCTCTGCTGCGTCACGTGAAACTGCTCGGGGGTGAGCTTGGCGATCGCCTCGTCGGTCTTCTTATATTCGGTCATGGTATGTCCCATCAGCGTGAACGCATGGTTCCACCGATGTCGAAGGATCGCATCGATGGGGTTTTCGTCAATATAGGGCGTCTTGGCGCTGACCCAATGCGCGCGGTCGCAGGCCCAACGGCGATATATTCCCGGGCATCCTCCGTCCGGCTTTTCAGGCGAGGGGAAAAGCTGTCATGCGAGGCCGATGATTCGCACCCCGCTGTCCGCGCTCGCCTGCATCCTGTTCTCGTCGGGAAGCGCCCTTGCCCAATCGACCGCGGTACCGAGCGAGGCGGCGCCCGACATCGTCGTCACGGGGCGCGGGCTGGCGGATGCGCCGGGCGATCGGGCCTATGATATCGTCACGATCGAACGCGACCGGATCCAGGCGAATGCGAGCAATCGGCTGGAGAGCGTGCTTGCCGACGTCGCCGGACTGCAGCAGTTCCGCCGGTCGGACTCGCGCAGCGCCAACCCGACCAGCCAGGGCATTTCGCTGCGCGGGATCGGCGGCAATGCGTCCAGTCGCGCGCTGCTGATCTTCGACGGGGTGCCGCAGGCGGATCCGTTCGGCGGCTGGGTCGCGTTTCCGGCCTATGCGACGGGGCGGCTCGGCCGCATCCGCGTGACGCGCGGTGGTGGCAGCGGATATCAGGGGCCGGGCGCTCTGGCCGGGACGGTCGAGATGGAGAGCGCGACGCCCGATCAACTGACGCCGTTCCAGGGCAGCGTCGCCTATGGCAGCCGCGATTCGGTCGATGCGCAGGGCTCTGCGGCGCTGGTGCGCGGGGCGGGGTTCGCGACCCTGTCGGGCGCGTATGCGCGCGGCGATGGCTTTACGCCGACCGTCGAGGAAAGCCGCGGGATCGTGGATCGGGCAGCACCGTACGAGCAGGCGTCGGGGGCGCTGCGAACCGTCGTCGGGATCGGCGCGAAGACCGAATTGCAGATGAATGCCAGCGCGTTTACCGACACGCGCGACCGCGGCAGCGACTTCACCACCAACACGAGCGAGGGGGCTGATGCGAGCATCCGGCTGATCGGGCGGGGCGCGTGGGGCTATTCGGCGCTGGCGTATCTGCAGACGCGGGCGTTCGCGAGCAGCTTCAACAGCATCAATGCCGCGCGCACGACCGCGATCCAGTCGCTGAATCAGTATAATACGCCGGCCACCGGGCTGGGCGGACGGATCGAGGTCGCGCCGCCGCTGGGCGAGACCATCACGCTCAGGCTGGGTGCCGATATTCGCGACGTGAGCGGCAAGACGCAGGAACTCTATACGTTCGTCAACGCAGCGCCCACGCGACGGCGCGAGGCTGGCGGGAGCACGACGACGACCGGCGTGTTCGCCGATGGGAGCCTGGTCGCGGGCGACTTCACGTTCAGTCTTGGAGGACGGGTCGACTGGTGGTCGATCGACGGCGGCTATCTGTCCGAGCGCCCGTTGGCGACCGGCGCGGCGCTGACCGACCTGCGCTATGCAGACCGCGACGGCAGCGAGACGACCGGGCGGGCTGGCATCGCGTACCAGCCGATCGAGGCGATCACGCTGCGAGTCGCCGGCTATCGCGGATGGCGACTGCCGACGCTCAACGAACTGTACCGCCCGTTCCGGGTCGGCAACGACGCGACCGCGGCGAATGCATTGCTGTCGCCGGAGCGGCTGACCGGGGTCGAGGGTGGCGTCACGCTGACGCCGACGCCGGGCGTGAGCATCGCCGCGACCTATTTCTACAACCGGCTGAAGAACGCGATTGCCAACGTCACGACGACCAACCCGCCGCAGGTGCTGCCGGGGGTGGCGACCTACCGCGTCCGCCAGAATCTCGATGCGATCCGCGCGCATGGCTTCGAACTGGATGCATCGTATCGACCTGGTCGATTTGGCGTGCAGGCATCTTGGTCGCACACGAACTCGAAGGTCGAAGGGTCTGGGATCACCGCCGCTCTGGACGGCTTGCGGCCGGCGCAAACCCCGCGCGACCAGGTGTCGGGGACGGTCGACTGGCGGCACGACGCGGCGGCTCTGTCGTTGACCGTGCGGCATATCGGCCGGCAATTCGACGACGACCAGAATTCGCGGGTGCTTGGGGCCGCGACGACTCTCGATGCCTATGCCGCGCTGCCGATCCTGCGCGCGCTGGTGGCCGAGGTGCGCGGCGAGAACCTGTTCGACGAGCGGGTCGAGGCGGGGATCAGCGGCGCCAACATCGTCGAGCGCGCGACGCCGCGGACGATCTGGATCGGGCTGCGCTACGGAGGACGGTGAGTCCGAACGATCCTCCCCCGCCAGGGGGAGGTGGCGCCGAAGGCGACGGAGGGGGAGGACTACGCCAAAGCGGTTATCGCATTCCTCCTCCTCCGTCTGGCAAGCGCCAGCCACCTCCCCCTGGCGGGGGAGGACCAGTAGACCTCGCGTTGACCCGTGCATGTCGCGCGACTAATGCCACTCCCGTGAAGGGTTCCCGGCGACGGGATCAAAAGGGAAGTCGGTGCGTGGGCCGGGTCGTCAGATCCAAATCCGCAAGACCGGCGCTGTACCCGCAACTGTGACCGGATAGCGGCCACCCCGACATGCCACTGGGTTTCGACCTGGGAAGGCGGGGTGGGCGCGGCGACCCGGAAGCCAGGAGACCTGCCTCTCACGGTCGATCCACTGCGCGGGCGGGTGTCCGGCGCGGACGAGTGCTCCGGTCCAGCCGGGTTTCCTCGAGCGAGAGACGTCTGGCCGCCCGGCGAATGGTCGCTGGCGGTTCTGGTTAGGACGTGCCCATGACGAAATTCTTCCTTCTGCTCGGCGCCGCGGCGATCGCAGCGCCCGCTTTTGCCCAGACCATCCCCGATCCCGACGCTTCCGAAGTCGTCGTCACCGCGACCCGTGCCGCGCAACCGCTGAGCGAGATCGGCCAGGCCGTCACCGTCATCGACCGCGCCGAGATCGAGCGCCGCCAGACCGTTATCGTCTCCGACCTGCTCGCGACCACGCCGGGCGTCACCGTCACGCGTAACGGCACGGTCGGCGCGCTGACCAGCGTCCGTATCCGCGGTGCCGAGGCGGACCAGACGCTCGTCGTGATCGACGGCGTCCGCGTCAACGATCCGTCGTCGACCGGCGGCGGCTTCAACTTCGGCAATCTGCTGTCGAGCTCGGTCGAGCGGATCGAGGTGCTCCGCGGCCCGAACTCGGTGCCATGGGGCAGCCAGGCGATCGGCGGCGTCGTCAACATCATCACCGCCGCGCCAACCGGAGGCGTCCAGGCGCGCGCCAACGCCGAATATGGCTATGCCGACAGCGTGTTCGCGAGCGCGGGCGTCTCGGGCAAGTCCGGGCCGGTATCGGGCTCGCTGACCGGCGGCTATCTCCGCACCGAGGGCATCTCGTCGGCGGCCAGCGGCACCGAGCGCGACGGCTATCGCCAATATGGCGCGACCGGGCGCGTGGGCGTCGAGCTCGCGCCAGGCATCGGTCTCGACCTGCGCGGCTATTTCGCCGACAGCCGCGTCGCGATCGACGGCTTCCCGGCACCTGATTACGTGCTCGCCGACACGCCCGAATATTCGAAGACGCGCGAGGCTTACGGCTATGCCGGGCTGCACGCGAACTTCGCCGATGGCCGGTTCAACAACCGCGTCGCGTTCACGATCGCCGACATCAACCGCGACAATTACGACCCGAGCTTCGGCAGCGATCCGACCTTCATTGGTCGCGGCCGCAGCGAACGCTACGAATACCAAGGCGACTTCCGCCCGTTCGACCAGGTCCGCGTGGTCGCCGGAGTCGAGCGCGAGAACAGCCGCTTCAACGACGGCTTCACCTTCGCGGATACCGGCATCACCAGCGTCTACGGCCAGCTGATCGTCAAGCCGCTCGACATCCTCACGATCACCGGCGGCATCCGCAACGACGATCACGACGATTTCGGCAGCCACACGACGTTCGGAGCCAACGCGGCACTGGCGTTGCGCACCGGCACGACGATCCGCGCAAGCTATGGCGAAGGCTTCAAGGCACCCACCTTGTACCAGCTCTTTTCCGACTACGGGAACCGCGGCCTCGATCCGGAGACCGCGCGCAACTTCGACGTCGGTGTCGAGCAGGCGTTCCTCGCCAACCGAGTCCGCGCAGGCGTAACCTATTTCAACCGCCGTACGCGCAACCAGATCGACTTCCGCGATTGCAGCCCGGCGGAGCAGACGACCGCCGGTTCGATCTGCGTCGACCGCCCGTTCGGCGTCTACGACAACATTGCCCGCGCCGAGGCGGACGGCGTCGAGTTCACCTTGGCGCTGCGCCCGGTCGACGCGCTGACGCTGACGGCGAACTACAGCTATATCGACACCGAGAACCGCACGATCGGCAGCGATTTCGGCAACGATCTCGCGCGCCGTCCCAAGCAGACCGCAAGCGTCGACGCCGATTACCGGTTCGCGTTCGGGCTGTCCGTCGGCGGTACCGTGACGATGGTCGGCGACAGCTTCGACGACGCCGCCAATACCGCGCGGCTCGACGGCTATGCGCTGGCAGGCGTCCGCGCCGAACTGCCGATCAACGACCGGATCGCGCTGTACGGCCGCGTCGATAACCTGACCGATTCGCGGTACGAGACGGTCGCGGGGTACGGCAATTACGGCCGCGCGGCGTATGGCGGCGTGCGGTTGCGCCTGAAGTGAGGCGCGGGGCGATCCTCCTCGCGCTCCTGCTCGGGGGCTGCGCACAATCCCCCGGCGCGGGCGGTGGCGGGGGGATCGTCTCGACCAATCCGTGCGTGGATTCGGTGCTGATCCGGATCCTGCCCGCATCGCGGATTGCCGGGATCAGCCATTATTCACAGGACCCGGCGGCGACCTCGCTCCCGCTTTCGGTAGCTCGCCGCTTCCACGGCATCGCCGGGACCGCCGAAGAGGTGATCGCGCTGCACCCCGATCTCGTCATCGCCAGCACGTATACGCCGCCGGCGACCCAGGCGGCCTACGCGCGGGCCGGGCTGAAGACGCTGCTGCTCGGCATCCCCGACTCGATCGCGGAGAGCCAGGCACAGGTGACGCAGATCGCCGACGCGGTCGGTGCGCCCGCGGGTGGCGCGCGGATCAACGCCGATATCGACCGTGCTGTGGTGCGCTGGAGCCGCAAGGACGGCCCGTCGCCAAGCGCGTTGCTCTATATAAGCGGCGATCTCGCGACCGGAGGGAGCACGTTGCTGAACGAGATGATGACCCGCGTCGGCTTCCGCAACGCCGCCGCCAGCTACGGTCTGACGCATACCGGCACGCTCTCGGCGGAGACGATCGTGACGCAGCCCCCGTCCATCGTGATCGCCCCCGAACGCGCCAGCCGCGGCACCGCGCTGCGCCGCCGCCTGCTGCCGACCACGCCGCAAGCCGTCTTCTCCCGCGTCCTGATCAACTGCGGCGGCCCGACCATCCCCCCCGCACTCGAACGCCTCGCTGCGATCAGGGCGGGGCTGTGATGCGACACCCATACCAAAACCACCCCGGCGAAGGCCGGGGCCCAACTGGGATGGCGGAAATAATGGAGCGCTGCACGCCGTCACGTTCGTTCCCCAATTGGGCCCCGGCCTTCGCCGGGGTGGCGGCAGTCGTCGGTATGCTTGCGGTGGACCTGTGATGACCCGCACGCCCAAACTCATCACCCTTGGCCTGCTGGTCATCCTCCTGTTCGGCCTGTCGCTCGGCTGCGGGAAAGTCTGGGTGCCGCTCGACGCCTGGTTCTCGAGCGACCCGCGCTGGTGGATCATCCTCGAACTCCGCCTGCCACGCGCGGTCCTCGGCCTCGTGCTCGGCGCCACGCTCGGGCTGTCGGGAGCGGTCCTGCAAGGCTATCTCCGCAACCCGCTCGCCGACCCCGCCGTCGTCGGCATATCGTCGGTCGCAGCACTCGGCGCAGTCGCCGCGATCATCTTCGGGGCCGGTTCGGGATCCGCGATCTTCGCCGCCGCGATGCTCGGAGCAGGGGGCGCGGTCGCGCTGCTCGCCGCGCTGACATGGCGATCGCCGAGCGCGATCACCTTCATCCTCGCCGGCACCGTGCTCGCCAGCCTTGCCGGCGCGCTGACCGCGTTCCTGATCTCGATCGCGCCAAATCCCTATGCGGTCGCCGAGGTCATCGACTGGATCATGGGCGCGCTCACCGACCGCGGCTGGGACGACATCACGCTCGCCTTGCCGCCGATGCTGCTCGGCGGCGTCCTGCTGATGCTCACCGGCCGCTCGCTCGATGCATTGTCGCTAGGCGAGGCGGCGGCGCGATCGCTCGGGATTAGGATGGGCCGCATCCGGTGGCTGGTCGTGCTCGGCACTGGGCTCGTGGTCGGCGCGGGCGTCGCGGTGACCGGCGTGATCGGCTTCGTCGGTCTCGTCGTCCCGCATCTGCTGCGCCCGATCTTCGGCCACCGCCCGAGCGCGCTATTGCTCCCCTCGGCGCTCGGCGGCGCGGCGCTCGTACTCGCCGCCGACAGTCTCGTCCGCCTCGCCCCCGGCGCAGGCGAAGTCCGTCTCGGCGTCGCGATGGCGCTGATCGGCGCGCCGTTCTTCCTGGGGCTGCTGGTCAAGGAACGAGGCCGAGCATGGATCTGATCGTCGACGCACTGCGCGTAAAGCTCGGCAAGCGCACCGTCCTTCACGACGTTTCCGCGCATCTCCGCCCCGGCCGCGTCACCGCAATCCTCGGCCCAAACGGCGCCGGCAAGAGCACGCTGGTCAAGGCCGCCGCCGCGCTCGTCGGTGGCAGCGCGGGCAGCGTCCGACTCGACACGCAGGACGTCGCGACGATGGACCCGCGCGCGCGCGCCCGCGCGATCGGCTACCTCCCGCAGGACGCGACGGTCCACTGGAACATCGTCGCGCGCGATGTCGTCGCGCTCGGCCGCCTGCCGCACCTCGGCGCGCATGCCGCCCCATCGCCCGACGACCACGCCGCCGTCGAGCGTGCGATGCACGATACCGAGACCACGCACCTCGCCGATCGCCCGGTCGGCGAACTTTCCGGCGGCGAGCGCGCCCGCGTCCTGCTCGCGCGCGTCCTGGCAGGCGAACCCCGCTGGCTACTCGCCGACGAACCGCTCGCCAGCCTCGACCCCTCGCACCAGATCGACCTGCTCGCCCGCCTGCGCGCCTACGCGGCCGGCGGGGCAGGGGTGGCGATCGTCCTCCACGATCTCGTCCAGGCGCAGCGCGCGGCCGACGATGCGCTGCTGATCGCCGGCGGTCGCATCGTCGCGTTCGGTCCGGTCGCCGAGGTGATGACCGCGGACACGCTTGCCCGCGTGTTCGGCGTCCGCGTTGCGCCGCTCGACGATGGCGGCCGCCGCCTGCTGGTCCCGGTCGGGCGCGTCGAGATCGGCTAGCCAAGCGACACGCCCGGTGGATCGGGGCCAAGTCGGGGCCGGCGGGGTGAAAGATCATCGACGCGCGGGGCCCGGTTCACTATCTCGCGCCGGGTGATCGACATTCCCGCCCCCCTCCGCCTGCGCCTCGACGGCGATGCCCTCGTCCAGAACTGGCGCACGCTCGACCGCATGAGCGGCACCGCGGCGTGCGGCGCGGCGGTCAAGGCGAACGGCTACGGCCTCGGCGCGATCGAGGTCGCCCGCCGCCTCGCCGACGCCGGCTGCCGCGACTTCTTCGTCTCGAACTGGCAGGAAGCCGCCGAACTCGCCCCGTTGGGCCTGACCGTGTCCGTCCTCCACGGCGTCCGCGAAGACGACATGCCCGCCGCCACCGCCGGTTTCGCCCGCCCGGTTCTCAACACCCCCACCCAGGTCGCCCGCTGGAAAGCCGCGGGGGCAGGCCCGTGTGACGTCATGGTCGACACCGGCATGAACCGCCTCGGCGTGTCGGCGGAGGACATCGCCGGCGGCCTGCTCGACGGCCTCGCGATCGAAACGCTGATGAGCCACTTGGCGTGCGCCGATGAGGACTCGCCGATGAACGCCGCGCAACGCGACCGGTTCGCAGCGCTGGCCGGCACCACAACCGCGCGCCGCCTGAGCCTCGCCAACTCCGCCGGCATCGCGCTCGAGGGGTATGCGTTCGACCTGACCCGCCCGGGCCTGGCGCTCTATGGCGGCATCCCCCGGCACGAACTCGAGACGATTGTGCAGGTCGTGGGTCTCGAGGCGCAGATTGTGCAGCGCCGTCGTGTTCATGCGGGTCAGACCGTCGGATACAACGCGCTATGGACGGCCAAGGACGATACCGAGGTCGCGATCGTCAACCTGGGCTATGCCGATGGATATCGCCGAAACTTTTCGAACAGCGGCAGGGCGCATGCTGGCGGCGCCGAACTGCCCGTCCTGGGACGCGTCTCGATGGATTTGACGGCGGTGGGCGTCGATGTCGCCATGACCTTGCGCGAAGGGGACTGGATCGCGTTCGAGTATGCGCTCCCGCACGCGTCGGAAACCTCTGGCATCAGCCAGTACGAGTTGCTGACGGGTCTCGGCGAACGCCTGGCACGCGTCTGGATCTGAGCGATCACGCGATGTGTTCGGGCCCTGTCCACGGGCTGAACGGTCGCATCCGGATCCAGCGGGTTGCGAGCCACTTGACGCCGTTCGTGACGGGCTCTCCCGCATGTTGCGACAACGGGTCGATCGAGCCGTCCGTGCGGACATTGTCGAAGATGATGGCATCGCCCGCACGGGGCACGACCCTGAGGGCGTTGTGCACGAAATATGTGGCCCCCCCGGAAAAGCCCTCGTTCAGATAGATCAATACGGTACGGATGCGCTGGTTGCGCGTGCCGGGCAGCGCGTCGACATGGGGGCGAAACTGCTGACCGGGCTGATAGCGCAGGACGGAGAGAGCCTCGCCCTGACGCCAGTCGGTGCCGGTGACGGCGGCAAGGCGGCGGTTTAGCGCCTGTATGACGAGCGTTTCCCGGGTCGGGCCGATGACGGCGGCATCCGATGTCCGGACCGGATTGGCCATGTCACGCCCCGTTCGCGGATCGACCACGACGGCCGGCTTCAGGATATCGACCGCGCACTGTGCAACGTGAAGGCATTCCTCGGACGAGAAAAGCTCGGGGATATGATACACATTGGGCCGTTCGCCGATCTTGCGGGGCTTCGGAGACTGCGCCGGTGCCCCGGTGGCGGTAAGCGCCATCTTGCGGAGCAAGCCGAGCTCGCCGGTCGCTTGCTCGCTGTGTCTGGCCACCTGTTCCAGGAGCGACACCGCGCGCGCCCAGTCGGCGGTCGCCCCACTGCCGTTGCCCGTCAGCGCGACCTCGATAAGTCCGGCGTCGATGCTGCCCCGCTCGGTCGCCTGGCGGAGGAGGGCACGGGCCGCTGGCACGTCGCGTGGCAATGGTACGCCTGTGAGATGCCACATGCCCTGCTGGAACAGCGCAGCCGCGTCCCCCGCCGCTGCATGTCGTGCGACCAGCGCCACGGCATCGGCGTGGCGGCCCGCCGCGAGCATCGCCTGCGCATCTGCGATCGGATCGTTGTGCATGGCCGGGAACGTGCACGAAAAAAGGGCCGGTGAAAACCACCGGCCCTCCTATCGTACCGTAATGCCGCGCTTTTAGAAGCGTGCGGTCATGCCTGCATAGAAACGACGACCGACGTTGTCGTAGATCCCGCTGCCGGCGCCGATACCGGTCGCACCCAGCGGGGGAAGACGATCGGTCAGATTGTCGACGCCGATGTAGAAGTTCGAACGCTCGCCGATGTCCACGCCGACCTTCATGCCGATGTACAGGACATCGGGGTAGAAGGACTGGCTGAAATCATCGAGGTTCTGCGGTGCGCGACCCTGGAAGCCCTCCTGGTTTTCGATCGCGCCAACCGACTGCTTCGCCAGGTAGCGGAACTGCGTATCCAAGGTGAACTGCCCGAAATCGGCACCCAGATTGACGTTGACCGCATCCTTTGGCTGGCCGACTTCGCCGTTGAGGTTGTCGCCGAAATCAGGCTGGACCGGGTTCAGGAAGTTCGTGTTCTCGAACGAGTGGGTATAGATTACCTGACCCGACACGCGCGTCGAACCGAAGGTCCGCGTGTACGCAAGGTTGGTATCGATGCCACGAACCTTCAGGCTGGCAAAGTTGAACGGCAACTGCAGCAGGCTACCCTCGATGATGCGGAAGGCCTGCTCACCGTTCGGGCCAGCTGCACCAGCAGCAACGCGCTGGAAGCTGTTGCAGAACTGGTTGTCCTGGATCGACGGTGCGTCATAGCAGGTATTGGCGATCGCCTGTGCCGAAGGGGCAGCGATCACGCGGTTGACCTGGATATTATAGTAGTCGACCGACAACGTCAGGCCCGGCGCAAAGCGTGGCTGGATAACCCCGCCATACGTGTACGAGTCGGACTTTTCGGCCTGAAGGCTCGAATTGCCGCCGCTCAGCGTCTCGAGCGACTGCACGTACTGGTAGTTGTAGTTGGTCGGGATGCCCGCTGCGGCGCAGTTTGCTGCACGGAACTCCGTACCACGGCCGAGATTGTCCGCCGAGCAAGGGTCGACGAAGCCGGGTGCGAAGTTCTGACCGGCTGGCGAGAACTGCTCCGAAAGGTTCGGGGCCCGGACTGCACGACCATAGTTCGCACGCAGGCGGATATCCTGGATCGGCGAGTATTCACCGCTCAGGTTGTAGGTATATACTGTCCCTGCGGAGCCCTTATAGTCGGAAACGCGGCCAGCGGCTGACAGCGTCAGTTCCTTGATCAGGAAAATATCCTTCAGCAAGGGAACGCGAAGCTCGCCAAATGCTTCCTTAACTTCGAACGATGGCGGGTTGTACGCTGCCAGAGCGTTGTAGAAGGTGTAGCCCGCCTCGACCAGCGGATCCGCCTGGAACTGGTTGGTTTCGCGACGATACTCGCCACCGATCGAGAAACCGACCGCACCGCCCGGAAGGTTGAAGAACTTCGACGTGTCGCCGGCGATGGTGCCGAGAATGTCGAGCTGCGTGATCTTGCCGACCGACTGCGTGTTGCGCAGCACATAGTTGCGGGCGGCGTCCGAGATGCTGCCCGTGCCGAACGGATTGAGCGGCTGGCACCCGGCGATGTTGGCGTTGAGAATGGCCTGACCTGCCGCCGTCGGAAGGCCGGTTTCCGGATCGATCCCTGCACCAACCTGCTGGGCGCTCGTCAATCCGCGTGTAGCGTCGATCTGCGAGCCGCAGACGATCTGACCCGCAGCGTTACGCTGGGCATCGAGCGCCAGGCTCAGGCGCTGGACGTCGACGTTGCCGAGAACCTTGGTCCGCTCGCGGAATTCGCCGTAGTTCGCCGACAGTTCGTAGTTGAACGTATCGTTGAAGTCGCCGCGAACGCCGCCCACGAACCGATAGGTCTCACGACGCGCATCCTCACGACGCGAACCGAGATCGGTCAGGTTCTTGCGCAGGATGAAACGCTGCGTGCCGGCATTGATTGCCGCGATCTGGTTCGCCTGCACCTGTGCTGCGGTCAACGTGGCGGTTGCCGCGAAGGGGTTGCCGGTCGTGATGTTGATGCCGTTGTTGGCCGATTGCAGCAACTGAGTCGTCAGCGTTGCCCGCGAATTGGCATCGAGGAATGGGTTGTCGAGACGCGGACGCTCGTACAGCGCATCGATCGTGCTGCCGGTGAAGAACGCCGGGCCCGAGCCGCCGAGGCTGACCGAATCGACGCGGACATACTTCGCTTCGAAGAACGGCACGAAGGCCGTCGACACGTCGAAGTGACCGATCATGTTTGCCGAATAGCGATCGATCTGCGGAAGCAGCTGGAGAAGAACGCCTTCGCGACGCGTGTTGCCGTTTCCGCCGAGGAACGTGCCGGCCGGTGCGCCCGATGGGTTTGTTGCGCTACCGCCGGCGATGCCGACCCGGGTACCGGTCTGGCGAGCAAGCGCACCGCCGGGCTGGAACAGATAGTTGACGGTATAGGCGCGACCCAGCGGATCCCGACCGCCGGGAGCGGGCGACGTCGCACCGATGCCGGCGCCTGCGAACGACACGAGACCGCCGTCCGAGAACGTCCCGACGCGGATGTCGCGGAAGAACGTCGAGTCCGGCACGCCGTCGAAGTTCAGATTGCCGCCCAGACCGACGCCCGCCGCGTCGATGTTCGTCGTGACGAACCCGTCAGTCTGGCGATATTCCTTGCGGCCCGACGCAAACAGGGCCTGCGTGCGGGCATATTCCAGGTTGACCGCGATGTTGCCGCGGCCATCGGCAAAATTCTTGCCGCCCGTCACGCTGACGAAGTAGCTGCCCGCGTCCTTCTCGTCGCTGACGCCGCCCTGTCCGCGGATCTGCAGACCTTCGAAGTTGCTCTTGAGGCGGAAGTTGACGACGCCGGCAAGAGCGTCCGAGCCGTAGACAGCCGAGTTGCCGCCGGTGACGACGTCAACGGCCTCGAGCAGGTCCGTGGGGATCGTGTTGACGTCGACGGATACCGCATTGTTCAGGATGTCCGCGCCAACGTGGCGACGTCCGTTGACGAGCACCAGGGTACGGGCCGTTCCAAGTCCGCGAAGATCGAGGAGGTTGAGGCCGCCGGTGCCGAGGAAGCGGGTCGAGTTCGACTGACCGAACGAGCTCTGGAGCTGCGGTAGGTCGTTCAGCACGTCGCCGATCGACGTACGGGCCGTCTGCGTGAGTTCGGCAGCGGAGATCGTCGTGATGGGAACCACGGACGTGGCGTTCGGCGAACGGATGCGCGAGCCGGTAACGAGGATTTCCTCGCCACCGCCTGCGGGTTTGCCGTCGGCCTGCGTAGCCTCCGTCGTCTGAGCAGGTTGCTGCGCCATCGAGTCGCCAGCAACCGGCGCCGGCTCGGTGGTCGTCTGCGCAAATGCGCTTTGCGGCAGAAGTGCGAGTACGCCCACGACTGCGGTCGCTCCAAGGAAGCGATTGAATTTCATGTTTATTGCCCCGTTTTTTCGATGGGGCATTGAAACCGGTTCGTGTCAGTTCCGCAAGGTTCTGTTCATAACGACGGCACCAGGGGCACCTTTTTACGCAATCATGTGACAAAACCGTCACAATGCATCGTCGGTAACATATCCCGTTTTATTGCGTCATCGTTCCAGACACATAGCGATGCCCATGCCGCCACCGATGCACAGCGTCGCCAATCCGCGTTTCGCATCGCGCTTTTGCATTTCGTAGATCAGGGTCGTCAGGACGCGCGCGCCGCTCGCGCCGATCGGGTGGCCGATCGCGATCGCGCCGCCGTTGACGTTGACCTTGCTCGCGTCCCAGCCGAGTTCCTTGCCGACCGACAGCGCCTGCGCGGCGAACGCTTCGTTCGCCTCGATCAGGTCGAGGTCGGCGAGCGTCCAGCCGGCCTTTTCGAGCGCGCGCTTGGTCGCGGGGACAGGACCGATTCCCATGATCGACGGGTCGACGCCCGCCGACGCCCAGCTCCTGATCGTCGCGAGGACCGTCGAACCGCGGCGTTCGGCTTCGTCGCGGCGCATCATCACCAGCGCGGCGGCGCCGTCGTTGAGGCCGCTCGCGTTGGCGGCTGTGACCGTGCCGTCCTTCTTGAACGCTGGCTTCACGCCCGAGACGCTCTCGATCGTGGCGCCGGCGCGGATGTATTCGTCGTCGGCAACGATGGTGTCGCCCTTGCGGCCCTTGATCGTGACGGGTGCGATCTCGTCCTTGAAGCGGCCGGAACCGCGCGCGGCCTCGGCCTTGTTTTGCGATGCGACCGAGAAGGCGTCCTGTTCGCCGCGCGTGACCTGATATTGCTCGGCGAGATTCTCCGCGGTGATGCCCATATGATAGCCGTTGAAGACGTCGGTCAGGCCGTCGCTGACCATCGTGTCGACGAGGCTGAGATTGCCCATCTTCTGGCCGCCGCGGATCGACTGCGCGTGCGCGGAGAGCGACATCGATTCCTGGCCGCCGGCGACGACGATGGTCGCGTCGCCGGTCTGGATCGCCTGTGCTGCGAGTGCGACCGCGCGCAGGCCCGAGCCGCAGACCTGGTTGACGCCCCAGGCCGGGATTTCCTTCGGCACGCCCGCCGCCATCGACGCCTGGCGCGCGGGGTTCTGACCTTGCGCAGCGGTCAGGACCTGGCCGAGGATCACTTCGGAAACGTCCTCGCCCGCGACGCCCGCCTGTTCGAGCGCGGCTTCGATCGCGATGCGGCCTAGTTCGTGTGCCGGCGTGGTAGCGAAGGCCCCAAGGAAGCTGCCGACGGGCGTGCGCTTCGCAGCGGTGATGACGACGTCGTTCGGGTTCAGGTCGGTCATGGCGGGATCCTCTATGTTTGGACCCCATGTAGGTCAGTCGAGCGCGGCGATCCAGTTGGCGAGCGGTTCCCAGAGCCGCGCGCGGGCGGACCGGCCGACGATCATACCGACATGGCCCGCACCGAGATCGCGACGGTCGGCAAGCCCGATCGCGGTGGCGGCGGGGACGATTCGGTCGCTAAGCGAGACGAACTCGACCGTAGGGCAGGGGAGCGCGAGCGGATCCACTCGGGTGCCGGCGATCGTCCATTCTCCTTTGCCGGGCAGGTCATCGGCGATGCAGTCTTCGAACAGCGAGGCGGCAGCCGCATAGGGGAGGGGCGCGCCGGCGTTCGCCCAATCCTCGAGTCGGACGAACGCGCGCGCCGCGTCGCTGTCGGGGGCGAGGTCGGCGAACGCCTCGTATTTTGTGATCGTACGCGCGGGATCGAGTTGCCAGAATCCGGCTTGCAGGACTTCCATCGGCAGCACGCCGAGCATCGCCGCGGCAGGCTGGACTGCTGCCCAGGTGGCGGCAAGCGCGGACCGACCTTCGCCATAGCCCGCGAAGTGCCACGGCGCGGCGATCGTCGCGACTCCGGCTACGGGCGTGATCGCCGCGGCACCGAGCGCAAGCGTGCCGCCGAGGCAATAGCCGACCAGCACCGGCGGTTCGTCCAGCGCCCGCAGCAACGGCACCAGCAGCCGCTCGACATGCGCCGCCAGATCGAGGTCGCGATCTTCGCTGCCGGGCGCTCCCCAATCGACCAGCCACGCGTGAAAACCCTGCGCGGCGATCCACCGCACCAGCGAAGACTCGGGCGAATGGTCGAGGATGTTGGGCGGGTTTATCAGCGACGGAACGAACACTACCGGCCGTCCGCTGCCACCGTAATCGCGCAGCGAAACCCGCCCCGCGCGGTGGATCGCGGGCATCGGATCGGCGCGCTGCTCTCGTGGTGCGGCCTGATAGGCGCGCAATCCGGCTAGCGCGCGGGCCATCCGTTCGGGCGATGCTGCGGTCTCGCTGCGCAGCACGTTAAGGAACAAGGGTAAGGGCCTCGGACCTTGTTGCGGTGCGTCATCAAAGACTGTAGCCTCCGTTTCAAACATAAGACGGGGGATCCATGAAGAAGCAACCGGCTGCCGACGGAATCGTCATTATCAAGAAATACGCCAACAGGCGGCTCTATAACACCGAGACCTCATCCTACATCACGCTCGATCATCTGGCGACGATGACTCGCGAGGGCCGCGACTTCAAGGTGGTCGACGCGAAGACCGACGAGGACATCACCCACAACGTCCTCACCCAGATCATCATGGAGGAGGAGAGTCGCGGCGAGACGATGATGCCGGTGAATTTCCTGCGCCAGCTGATCTCGATGTACGGCGACTCGATGCAGACGATGGTGCCGGGCTATCTCGAGGCGTCGATGGACAGCTTCCGTCGCAATCACGACCAGTTCAAGTCCGCGGTCGAGGGTGCGTTCGCGAACTCGCCGTTCGCCGATCTCGCCAAGCGCAATCTCGCGATGTTCGACGTCGCCGCGCAGGCGATGAACCCGGCCACGCCCGCACCCGCCGCCAGCAAGGACGACGAGATCGCGGCGCTGCGCACCGAACTCGCCAAATTGCAGGAAAAGGTCGAGAAGCTCGGCTGACGGATCGGGCTGGACGATGGGGCCGGTGTTGTGGAGTGCGAGCGGCGGCTTGGCCGCGTTGGCGGTCGTCGCCGGGCTTGGCGAGCGGCGCCGGCGACGGCGGCGCGATCCGGATTCGGTCGGCTGGGTAGACTGGCCGACCGTCCAGATGCTCGCACTGATCGCATTGGCCGTCACGGTCGGGCTGGCGTTCAAGACCTGAGCCTAGAGGGCCGTCAGCGGGGAAAGTCCGTCCGCAGGCGATAGACGCTCTGGGGCAACTCGCCGATCTTTACCGAACCGACCAGCCGATAGCGCGCCGCGATCGCGCGAACGACCAGCGCCTGGGTCGCCAGGTTCGTACTGGGTTTGGGCGCGCGCACGACGATCACGCCCGGACGGGCCGCGAGCAGCCGCGTGACTTCGGCGACGGGATCGACCCCCGTACCATGCGACTCGGTCGTCTGGCCCAGATGGCTGCGGAAGATATAGGGCGTCGGCAGGCAGGACCGGGTGAGGAAATAGAGGATCGGTTCGCTGCCATAGGCGAACATGCAGCCTCGCGGTTGCTGGCCGATCAGCTGGACGAGTTGGGCGATCTGCCGTGCGTTGCCGCGCCGTCCGACGCGGACGCTCGTCAGGATGGTCGCGGCGAGCGCACCGAATGCGAGTATTGCGGCAAGGCGAAAGACGGTCGTGCGGACGGTCGGCCCGGCAAGTCCGGTGCCGGCGGCGACCGACAGCGGCAGCGCGAGTGGCAGCATGTAGAGCAGCTCGAACGTGTGCATGATCAGGATCGCGATCACCGCGGCGGCGACCCATCCGAGCGCGAAGCTGCCGGCCCGTCGGCCGCGCCACGCCAGCCAGGCGAGCGGCAAGCTTAGGCCGATCCCGCCAAGCAGCTTCAGGATATTGGAGCGCAGCGTGTCGTCGTCCTGCTGCCCGAAGATCGAGAGGAAGTTCGCGAAGACGAAGGCATCGCCGTGGCCGGCTGCGGCATAGACGGCCCAGGCGAGCGCGGTCGGCAGCAGCGCGGCGCCGATCCACAGGCCGGCGTCGACGGCCAGCCGGCCGATCGATCGGCCATCGCGATGCGCGGTCCACACCAGCGTCAGGCCGAAGAAGATCCCCTCGAACATGGCGGTGTATTTGACCTGCATCGCGATCCCGATCAGCAGCATCGCCCCGGCGCCGCGCAGGCTGATATGCCGCTGGTCGCGCGTCGTATCGAGCACCACCAGCGCCGCCGCCGCCATCAGCGCGTTGCCCCATATTGCGGACTGGCCGCCCGCACCGTCGAACACGACGATCCAGACGAGATAGATCAGCCCCGCGCCCAGACTCGCCACCGGGCTCGCGCCCGTGGGGCCGAGGCGGTCGACGAGCCGACCGACGAGCCATGCGGTGCTCGCGGCGACGAGCGTCGCGGCGAGCTGGTACATCAGCACGCCGTCGCCGCCGACGCTGCGGATAGCAGCGAAGATCAGGAACAGCCCGACCGGCTTGCGATCGAAGATGTCGACGAACGGCCATGCACCCTGCAGCAGGCGATCGCCGACCAGCAGGTAGAATTGCTCGTCGCTATGGATCACCGGGTTGCCGAAGAACGGGCTGCGGAGGGCGAGGGCAAGGAGGAGCAGGACGATGGCCTGCCCCGATCGGTGACGCAGACTAAACATGGATCGTCCTAATAAAAATGCGTCAGTTCGAGCGCGCGTGTCGTGCCGTCGCACAGGCCGAGCGTCACGACACGGCCAGGTTTGTCGGCAGTCCAGGCCGCGATCGGACTGGTCGGATAGTCGGCGCGGATCGGCGTGCCGTCGATCGTGCAGATCAGGTCGCCGTCCTTCCAGCCGGTCGCGGCCGCCGGTCCGCCGCGCATGACGTGCAGGACTTTCAGCCGGTCCTTCTCGATGCCGATGAGCAGCCCGCTGGTCGAACGCGGCGGCGGCAGGTCGGCCCTGGGTCCCCGGCTCAATATCATCCGCCGGGCGCCGGGATCGAGCAGCACGCGGTAATTCTGGAGGAAGCCGGATCCGATCCGACCGGCGGTGCCGATCGCCTGCGAGAATCCGCCTGCGGGCTCGATCCGAACTTCGGCATCGCGCGCGGTCATCTCGCCGACGCGGAGCTCTGGAACGATCGCGAGACCGCTCACCGCCGCCCCGGCCAGCCCGAACGAGATCGCGCTGGTGGTCCGCAGCGCCGTCAGGTTCGCCGCCTGCCATCCCGGCGTCGTGACGGTGATCGACGATCCGTCGCCGGTATCGACCACGATTGGCGCGAGCAGCCGGCCGCCCAGCGTGATCGCGCTTTCGTAGACGCTGCGTTCGGCGGAAACGCGGAGCGGCGCGGTCTGACCCTTGAACGGGAGGCGGCCGGAGCGGATCAGGCGGAAGCGCTTGCCGGCATAGTCGATGTCGAGCGCATGGCCGGCGAGCATGTCGGCGCCGACCAGCAGATCGACCGCGGACGCGCTGCCGGTGGCGATCGCGGGCAGGTCGGCGACCGTCACGCCGCCGCCGGTCCGCGCGAGGCCGCCGAGCGCGACGCTGCGGGTCGGCATCCAGCCCAACGCGACCGATCCGCCGATCGCGGTCGCGCTGCCGCCGGCGACCAGCTTGGCGGTGTCGACCGCGGGGGAGGCCTTGGCGAGCAACGTATAGCTGACGCCGGTATCGAGGATCGCGGTGACGTCGCGGCCGTCGATCTGCATCGTGAAGCGGATCTGGTTGCCGGGGGTCAGGTCGAACGGAATCCAGCGGGCTTCGGCGTCGGTCGCGAGATGGTAGACGCCGCGGTCTCGGGCGGCGGGGGAGATGGCGGCCGGTGCAGGCGCAGGTTCGCGCGCGGAGACGAACAGGACCGCGATCAGCGGGAAGAGGGCGAAAAGGACACGACGCATGTCCGGTGGTCCCTAGCGAGTCGCAGGAGCGGTACAAGCGGATGCGTCGCCGAAGCGGGGTCGAGACCCGACGAAGGTCGCCGCAGGCCGCCGATCAAGCAGCCCGCCGATCAAGGCGTACGACACTCCAAGCTGTTCCACCCCGGCGAAGGCCGGGGCCCAGATGGGGGACGGTGATGATGTCGGACGGCGCTTGTTATTGCCACCTTTCCAACTGGGCCCCGGCCTTCGCCGGGGTGGTGGCGTCATGCATGCGGCGAACTGTTGTGAGCCAAGGCCACCTACAGGCACGCCTCGAGATACGCCTGGTCGAACCCGAACTGCTTGGCCTTCTCCAGCGTGTACGGTCGCAACCCCATCGACCGGTATTCGCCGAGAATCTTCCCGTCCGCCGACTCGTCCATATACTCGAACTTGAACAGCTCCTGCGTGACGATCACCGGGCCCTCCATGCCGATCACCTCGGTGATGTTGGTCACCCGGCGCGAGCCGTCGCGCAGGCGTTTCACCTGGATGATCAGCTCGACCGAGTCCGCGATCTGCCGCGAGATCGCTTCCTTGGGCACCTTGATGTCCGACATCATCACCATGTTCTCCATGCGGGCGAGCGCCTCACGCGGGGAGTTGGCGTGGAGCGTGCACATCGAGCCGTCGTGACCCGTGTTCATCGCCGCGAGCATGTCGAAACACTCGGACCCACGAATTTCGCCCAGGATGATCCGGTCCGGCCGCATACGCAGCGCGTTCTTCACAAGATCGCGGATCGAGATCTCGCCCTGACCCTCCAGATTGGCCGGCCGCGTTTCGAGCGGCAGCCAGTGCGGCTGTTGCAGGCGAAGCTCGGCCGCATCCTCGATCGTCAGCACGCGCTCGCCGGGGTCGATCATCTTCGACAAGGCATTGAGCATCGTCGTCTTGCCCGAGCCGGTACCGCCCGAGATCACCACGTTGAAGCGCGATGCCCCCGCGATCTTCAACGCGGTCGCCATCTTCGGCGACATCGATCCGAACCCCGCCATCATGTCGAGCGTGATCGGTTTCGCGGAGAATTTACGAATCGAGATCGCGGTGCCGCGCAACGATAGCGGCGGGACGATCACGTTGACGCGCGATCCGTCCTTCAAACGCGCATCGGCGAGCGGGGACGTCTGGTCGACGCGGCGCCCGACCGAGTTCACGATCCGCTGCGCGATCTGGAACAGATGCTCCTCGTCGCGGAACTGGATCGGCGCGAGCTCGAGTTTGCCCTTGCGCTCGACATAGGTCTGGTCGGGGCCGTTCACCATGATGTCGGTAATGTTCGGATCGGCCAGCAGCTCTTCCAACGGCCCGAGCCCGAGCAACTCGTCGACCAGCACCTTTTCCAGCGCGAACTGTTCGCGGCGGTTGAGCGTCAGCTTCAGCTCGGCGAGCACTTCGCCGATGATCGGGCGGAATTCCTCGGCCAGTTCGTCCTTGTTGAGCGTCGCCGCCGCTTCCGGGTCGACGCGTTCGAGCAGGCGCGGGAGGACCTGTTCCTTGATCTTGTGGATCGACTGTTCGAAGCCCTCGGTTCGGCTGTTGCCCGCTTCCCCGCTCGCATTCTGGCGATCGGACAGCCGCTGCATCGCGTCCATCTGGCCGGCGGGCATCGTGCCGAGGCCGAAGCCGTCGGATTCGCCGGGCATCGGCAACGAGTCGATCGGCGGGAATTGCGCACCGCCCTCGGGTTCGGACCGCGGCGCGGGGCCACCGCCCTGCATGGGACGGGCGACGCCGAATGCGGGCCGGGCCGCTTGCCCCCCGCTCATGCCATTACGACGCCCGAATGCACTCATGCCCAAATCCCCGGATAAGTGCATACCGGGTTAGGGTCGAAGGCTTGATAATTCGCTAACCAAACCGGAATGGCGGGGATCTGCGGATCCGCTGCAGGGTTGATCGCGGTCAAGAACTCCCCGAAGGCTGGTGCATGATCCGCCTGCTGCTTCTCCTCGCGCTGACTTTCGGGTTGGCCAGTTCCGCGTCGGCCGACGACATCGCCGCCGCCGGGCGCGGCGTGGTGCGCGTCGTGACGATCGCGGTGGTCGACGATCAGGTGGTCGGCTTCGGGCACGGCAGCGGCTTTGCGATCGCGCCCAACCGGATCGTCACCAACGCGCACGTCGTCGATCTCGCCGAGCGCTATCCCGACAACGTGGTCGTCGGCATCGTGCCGACCGAGGGGGACAAATCCTACCAGGGCAAGGTGATCGCGTATGATTCGCAGCGCGACCTGGCGCTGATTGAGTTCACCGGCGCGCGCCTGCCGCCGAGCCCGCTCTATACCGGCCCGATGAGCGAGGGCGATGCGGTGGTGTCGCTCGGCTTCCCGGGCAACGTCGACCTGGCGACGGCGCGGTCGGCGGCGGACTATATCCGGCCGATGACGCCGGTGCGGTCGGAGGGCGTGCTCTCGGGCCGCCGCGTGCTGAGCGGCGTCGAGGTGTTGCTGCACACCGCCAGCATCGCGCGTGGTAATTCGGGCGGGCCTCTGCTCGATCGTTGCGGGCGGGTGATCGGGGTGAATTCGGCGATCACGCGCGGCGAGGAAGGCGATTCGACGTTCGGGTTCGCGATCGCGGATACCGAACTGGCCGGCTTCCTGCGCGACGCGAAACAGCCCTACGCGTCGATCGGTACGGGCTGCACGTCGATCGAGGATCGCTTGCGGCAGGACGCCGACGCGGATGCGCGGGCGACGGCGGATGCGGCGTCAGCCAAGCGCGACGCCGCCACGCAGGATGCGATGACCCGCGAGGTGGCGCTGGAGAAGGCCCGGACCGAGGCGTCGCGCAGTCGCGAGAACGTCATGGCGATCGCCGGGCTCCTGCTGGTCGCGGGCGCGCTCGTGATCGGCAGCGCTGGGCTGCTCGAATCGCGGGGCCAGCGGCGCCAGGCGATCTGGGCGGTGTCGGTCGGCGGCGTCAGCGTGCTGGTCGCGATCATCGTCTTCGTGCTGCGCCCCTCGGGCGAGGTCGACGTCCCCTTGTCGGCGCTCCCGAAGACCCGCATCTCGACGCCCGACGCCGCGCTCGGCAAGCTGATCTGCACGCTGATCCCGGAGCGCAGCCGGATCACCATCTCGTCCAGCGAGGACGTGCCGATCGACTGGGGTGTAAAGGGCTGCGTGAACGGCAAGACGCAATATGTCGGCGCGCAAAACGGCAATGGGGGCGGCCGCTGGGACCGCGTGCTGGTGCCCGACGACGAGCAGACCGTCTCCGTCCTGTCGTTCGATCCGGCAACGCGGGTCTATTCGAACACGCGCTATCTGCTGTCGGCGGCGGGGATGACCGCCGCGCGGACCGCGCGCGGTGTCGTGCCGAACGTCTGCAACATGGACGACGCCGCGCTGGCTCGGCTCGCCGGGCAGCAGGCGGCGATCCGCGCGGTGCTGCCGCCGCTGCCGAACGAAAAGCTGGTCTATTCCTGCAAGTCGGCAAAATGACCGGCATCGGACGTAACCAATAGCTTCCCGTCCCGGAATCTGCTCGACTGCGCGAAAGAACGACCGGCCGGCATGACGCCCGGCAAGGGTTCGGCAGGGGCTGGGCAGGGTGGCGCGATGATCGGTGTTTCGGGATGGGTTCGGTGTACCTGCGTGATAGCAGCGGCGGGTGCTGCCTGCTTTTCGGTCGCTGCGGAGGCCAAATGGTTGCGCGCCACCTCCGACCATTTCGTCGTCTATTCGAGCGCCGGTGAGACGGCGCTGCGCAAGACCGCGACGCAACTCGAGCAGTTCGATGGCGTGATGCGTATCCTGCACCGTGCCAACACCCCGCCCGCCGAGCCGGGCACGAACCGCGTGACCGTCTATGTCGTCGATACGGCGAGCGATGTCCGCAAGCTGATGGGCAAGGGCAGCGCCAACGTCGCCGGATTCTACCTGCCGCGCGTCAACGGATCGATCGCCTTTACGCCTCGCTCCGGCGGCGCGGATGCCAATCTGAAGCCGGAGATCGTGCTGTTCCACGAATACGCGCATCATTTCCTGCTCGGCACGTTCGCCGCCGCTTATCCGGCCTGGTTTTCCGAAGGCTATGCCGAGTTCGTCTCGACCGCGCGGTTCGAAAAGGACGGCGTCATGGTCGGCGTCGCGGCGCAGCACCGGGCGTACAGCCTGTTCAAGACCCGCGGACTGTCGGCCGAGCGCCTGTTCGATACCGGATCGCGACGGTTGTCGGACGAGGAGCGTGGCTCGCTCTACGCACGCGGCTGGCTGCTGACCCATTATATCATGTTCGATCCGGCGCGCGGCGCGACGTTCGGGCGCTATCTCGACGCCTTGAACAAGGGCGTTCCCAGCGTCGCGGCGGCACGGGCCGCGTTCGGCGACCTGCGCGCGCTCGATCGGGCGCTCGACGCCTATCTCGCACGATCGACGATCCCCGGCATCAAGATCGCCTATTCGCGGCTCCCCGATCCTAAGATCACCGTCGAACCGCTGAGTGCCGGCGCCGAAGCCTTGATGCCGCTTCGCATGGAATCCGAACGCGGCGTGAACCGCCAGACGGCGCAGCCGATCTACACCCGCGCCAAGACGATCGCCGCGGCCTATCCGACCGATGCCGTCGCGCAGGGCTGGTTCGCCGAGATGGCCTATGATGCGGTTCAGGACGACGATGCCGAAGCGGCCGCGGACCGCGCCCTCGCCGCCGACCCCAAGATGGCGCAGGCGTTGCTGTACAAGGCCAGGATCCACCTGCGGCGGGCAAGTGCCGCGTCCACCAAGGATGCCGATGCGTGGAAGGAGGCGCGAAGCTGGGTCGTCAAGGCCAACCGCCTCGCCCCCGACGATGCGGAGGCCTTGTCGCTCTATTATGACAGCTTCGGCGCGCAGCGTACGCCGCCGACCAAGGTGGCGATCACCGGTATCAAGCGCGCGCTCGAACTCGTGCCGCAGGATCCCGGTCTGCGGTTCAAGGTCGCCGCCCAGGAGATTGGCGACGGCGATGCGGAAGATGCCAAGCGGACCTTGCGCCCGCTCGCCTTCAACCCGCATCTGCCGGCGGACAATCCCGCGGCGCGTCTGATCACGATCCTCGAATCGGGCAAGATCGGTCCGGAGGCGTTGCGGTCGCTCGGACAGGCCCAAGGCCAGGTGCAGGGGCCGGGCCAGGATGGGGCTGCCGAGACGCCTCCGGCCGGGTGACGCCTAACCCCGTTCCCGCTCGATCAACGCGGCTTTGCGCTCCAGCCCATACGCATAGCCGCCAAGCGCGCCGCCGATCCGCTGCGCGCGGTGGCAGGGGATGACGATCGAGACCGGGTTCTGCCCGCACGCGGTGCCGGCGGCGCGTACTGCCGCGGGGCGACCGGCGAGCGCTGCGAGTTCGCTATAGGTGCGTGTCTCGCCGATCGGGATCGTTCGCAGCGCCTGCCAGATCGCTTCCTGGAACGCCGTGCCGCGGACATCGATAGGGAGGTCGTGGTCGCGATCGGGAGATTCGACGGCGGCGACGACCTGCGCGGCCAAGTCGGCGAGCGCCGCGTCACCGGGTTCGATTCTGGCGTTCGGAAAGCGGCGGTGGAGTTCATCGGCATCCTCGTCGAACGATACGCGGCACAGGCCCTTGTCGGTGGCGGCGACGAACAATGCGCCGAGGCTCGTGTCGGCGACCGTCCAGCGGATCGTGACGCCTTCGCCGCCGCGTGCCCAGGCGCTGGGGGCCATGCCGAGCCGTTTGGCGTCGGCCTCGTAGAAGCGGCTCGGGGCGGAATAGCCGGCGTCGTAGATCGCTTCGGTCACGGTCGAATCCTCCGATAAGGCGTCGCGCGCGCGGCCGGTGCGCAGCGCGCGGGCATAAGCGGCGGGGGTGACGCCGGTGGCGCGCTTGAACAGGCGGTGGAAATGGTGCGGCGCGTAGCCGACCTTGGCTGCGACTTGGTCGAGCGAGAGGCGGTCTTCGGCGGCTTCGAGCAATGCGATGGCGGCGGCGACAGCGATACGGTCGCGGCCGACTTCGTCCGGCGTGCAGCGCAGGCAGGCGCGGAAGCCGGCGGCGCGGGCGCTGGCTGGGTCGGGGTGGAAGGTGACGTTCTCGCGCTTCGGGTGGCGTGCGGGGCAGCTTGGCTTGCAGTAGATGCCGGTGGTCTTCACACCAACCACGAACCGGCCGTCCCATGCGCGGTCGCGGCGCTCGAACGCGGTCCAGGCGGTGTCGGTGTCGGGGGCGGTGCTCATTGGATCGGTATAGCCGGTCGCGACGCGCGCGCATCCCGCGGCTTGCGATCAAAGCGGACCCGAATGGACGGCCCGGCCGTTCTCTGATCATACCCCCTAACGAAAGATGTCTCATGGCCTCCGACACCCCCGTCTGGTTCATCTCCGGCTGCTCGACCGGTTTCGGTCGCGAACTCGCCAAGCTCGTGCTCGCGCGCGGTTGGCGTGCGGTGGTTACCGCGCGCGATGCGGGGCGGGTGGCCGATCTTGCGGAGGGCGCCGAGGATCGCGCGCTCGCGGTGTCGCTCGACGTGACCGACCAGGCGCAGATCGAGGATGCGGTCGCGCAGGCGCAGGCGAAGTTCGGGCGGATTGACGTGCTCGTGAACAATGCGGGCTATGGCTATCAGGCGTCGATCGAGGAGGGCGAGGAGTCCGAAATCCGCGCGCAGTTCGATGCGAACGTGTTCGGGTTGTTCGCGCTTACGCGGGCGGTGTTGCCGATCATGCGCGGTCAGAAGAGCGGGCATGTGATCAACATCACGTCGGTTGCCGGGTTGGTCGGGTTTCCGGGCTCGGGTTATTACGCCGCGTCGAAGCATGCGGTCGAGGGCTGGTCGGACTCGCTGCTCGCCGAGGTGAAGCCGCTCGGGATCGCCGTGACGTGCGTCGAGCCGGGGCCGTTCCGGACGGATTGGGCGGGGCGGTCGCTGAAGCAGACGCCGGTGACGATTGCGGACTATGCGGAGACGGCGGGCAAGCGGCTCGACGGCACGCGTGAGGTTAGCGGGACTCAGGCTGGCGATCCGGTGCGGGCTGGCGAGGCGATGATCGCACTGACCGAGGGGGCGAACCCGCCGCGGCATCTGGTGCTGGGGGCCTGGGGGTATGATGCGGTCGTCGAGAAGATGGCCGGGCGGTTGAAGGAGATCGAGGCGCACAAGGCGGACAGCTTGGGGGCGGATTTTCCGGTGGAGTAACCCGGGAGGGGCTAAAGAGAGTTGTTTCCCCGCGAAGGCGGGGATCCAGACTGGGCTCCCGCCTTCGCGGGAGAACACGGAAGCAGGCGCGGCCTACAAGACTGTAGCGCCAGCCTGCGCCGAGGCCTGCTACCGAAGCCACCACCCCGGCGAAGGCCGGGGCCCAATTGGGGGACGTCGCTAACGGAGCGCATCCCTCAATTATTGCCACCTTTCCAATTGGGCCCCGGCCTTCGCCGGGGTGGAGGAAAGGGGGGGCGGTGATGAGCCGCCGTTGGCGCGGAACAACTCTAGCGTGCGCGCCTTCGCCAGGTCCGCACTCGGCTCGTGATAATCCTTCCGGCGGTCCGAGTTGAACCCGTGGCCCGCCTCGTAGACATACACCGTCGCGTTCGGCCAATCCTTCGCGATCACCTGCTCGACCCCCTCCATCGGGATGCCGTGGTCGTGACGACCGAAGTGCAGGATGACCGGCACCTTCGGCTCCTCGTCCGCCGCGGCGGGGATCATGCTGCCGTAATAGCCGCTCGCCGCCGCCACGCCGGTGAGCTTGGTCGAGGCGAACCACGCCACCGAGCCGCCATAGCAATAGCCGACCACGAACACCGGCCCGGCGGGTGCGAGCGTGTCGATGCAGGTCTGGACGTCCTTCAACGACAGCTCGAACGGGTGAAGCTGGCGTGCAAGTTCGACGCCGCGCGCGAGGCCGTCGCCTGAATAATCCGCCTCGAAACCGGGATGCTCGCGATCGAACAGCGCTGGCGCTAGGACCTCATAACCGTCGGCGGCATATTCATCGCACAGGTCGCGGATGTGCTCGGTCACGCCGAAGATCTCCTGCACCAGCACGAGCCCACCGCGGCGCTCGCCAGTCGGCTGCGCGTGATAGACGGCGATGCTCGCGCCGTCGGACATCGTCATCGTTTCCATCGTGCCGGTCATTCTCTCGTCCTCGTCGATTGGTCGTAACGGCTGTCCAATACCGTCATTCCCGCGGAGGCGGGAACCCATAGTAGCAGGCCGTGCGGCGAAGCGCTGGGTCCGGAGATAGGGATCCACGCCTTCGCGAGGATGACATAGGAAGGGTGGCCGCCTCGACGCGAATGACAAAACAGTCACAAACCCGTCCCTCCGACCCTCCCGCCGGGTTGCCAATCCGACAACCCGATGCTAACCGCGCCGCGTCCCAGGAGAGGTGCTTTCGCGCCCTCTCTTCCTTTGGGTCGGTTATTCGTTGCAGGCGAGGATAGAGGTTCCGTGGAGACATCCGGCGGTATTCAAGCGAGCTTAGGCGGGCGTTATGCGCTGGCCCTGTTCGAACTCGCGCGTGACGCGAAGACGATCGATGCGGTCGAGTCGAGCCTGGCGAATGTGCGCGACGCACTCGCGCAGTCCGCGGACTTCCGCACGCTGACGGTGAGCCCGATGGTCTCGCGTGGCGCCGCCGTGAAGGCAGTCTCCGCGGTCGCCGACGAACTCGGTGTCGATGCGACCACCAAGAGCTTCCTCGGTGTCCTCGCCGAGAACCACCGGCTCGGCGCGCTGCCGAAGATCATCAAGGCTTTCCGCGCACTTGCCGCGCAGCATCGCGGCGAGATCGCAGCCGAGGTGACGTCCGCGCATCCGCTGACCGACGAGCAGGTGATCGAGCTGAAGCATCAGCTCCGCCAGCGCGTCGGCCGTGAAGTTTCCGTCGACCTCAGCGTCGACCCATCGTTGCTGGGTGGGCTCGTCGTCCGCGTCGGCAGCCAGATGATCGATTCGTCGATCAAGACGCGTCTCAACACTCTCGCGCACGCGATGAAGGGCTAAGCTAATGGATATCCGCGCCGCAGAAATCTCGAAGATCATCAAGGATCAGATCGCCAATTTCGGCACCGAGGCCCAGGTCAGCGAGACCGGCCAGGTGCTGAGCGTAGGCGACGGCATCGCGCGCATCTTCGGCCTCGACAACGTCCAGGCCGGCGAGATGGTCGAATTCTCGAACGGCGTGCAGGGCATGGCGCTCAACCTCGAGGCCGATAACGTCGGCGTCGTGATCTTCGGGAGCGATTCCGAGATCAAGGAAGGCGACATCGTCAAGCGCACCGGCACGATCGTCGACGTGCCGATCGGCAAGGAGCTGCTCGGCCGCGTGGTCGACGGCCTCGGCAACCCGATCGACGGCAAGGGTCCGATCCACACCACCGAGCGCAGCCGCGTCGAAGTGAAGGCACCGGGCATCATCCCGCGCCAGTCGGTCAGCGAGCCGGTCCAGACCGGTCTCAAGGCGATCGACGCGCTCGTCCCCGTCGGCCGTGGCCAGCGCGAGCTGATCATCGGCGATCGCCAGACCGGCAAGTCCGCCGTCGCGATCGACGCGTTCATCAACCAGAAGATCGCCAACGCTGGCGACGACGAGTCGAAGAAGCTGTATTGCGTCTATGTCGCGATCGGCCAGAAGCGCTCGACCGTCGCCCAGCTGGTCAAGACGCTCGAGGAGAACGGCGCGATGGAATACACCATCGTCATCGCCGCGACCGCGTCGGACCCCGCACCGCTCCAGTATCTCGCACCGTACACCGGCGTCGCGATGGGCGAGTATTTCCGCGATCGCGGCATGCACGCGCTGATCTGCTACGACGATCTGTCGAAGCAGGCGGTCGCCTACCGCCAGATGTCGCTCCTGCTGCGTCGTCCTCCGGGCCGTGAGGCGTATCCGGGCGACGTGTTCTATCTCCACAGCCGCCTGCTCGAGCGTGCGGCGAAGATGTCGGACGCGAATGGTGGCGGCTCGCTGACCGCACTGCCGATCATCGAGACGCAGGCGGGCGACGTTTCGGCGTACATCCCGACAAACGTGATCTCGATCACCGACGGCCAGATCTTCCTCGAGACCGACCTGTTCTTCTCGGGCGTCCGCCCGGCGATCAACGTCGGCCTGTCGGTGAGCCGCGTCGGTTCGGCCGCGCAGACCAAGGCGATGAAGAAGGTGTCGGGCTCGATCAAGCTCGAGCTCGCGCAGTACCGCGAGATGGCGGCGTTCGCGCAGTTCGGGTCGGATCTCGATGCGTCGACGCAGAAGCTGCTCAACCGCGGCGCGCGCCTGACCGAGCTGCTGAAGCAGGCACAGTTCTCGCCGCTGCCGTTCGAAGAGCAGACCGTGTCGATCTTCGCCGGCACCAGCGGCTATCTCGACAAGGTGCCGGTCGCCGACGTGACCCGCTACGAGCAGGCGCTGCTGGCCGACATGCGTGCGAACCATGCCGACGTGCTGAAGCTGATCCGCGATACCCGCGATCTGGGTAACGAGGCGAAGGACAAGCTGAAGGCGGCGCTCGAAGCGTTCGCGAAGACGTTTGCATAATTGACCGTCACCCCAGCGAAAGCTGGGGTCTCAGGCCGCCAGTGAGCGGCTTGTGGCACGAGATCCCAGCTTTCGCTGGGATGACGAGGTAGGAAACTAAATGGCGTCGTTGAAAGCCCTCAAGATCCGCATCGGCTCGGTGAAGTCGACGCAGAAGATCACCAAGGCGATGAAGATGGTCGCCGCTGCGAAGCTGCGCCGTGCGCAGGACGCGGCGGTCGCCGGGCGTCCGTATGCCGAGCGTTTGGAAGCGGTGATGGCGAGCCTCGCGGGGCGCGTCGGCATCGCGCCGGGCGCATCGCCGCTGCTCGCGGGCACCGGCAAGGACCAGGTCCACCTGATCGTCATCGCGACGTCGGAGCGTGGCCTCGCCGGTGCGTTCAACACCAACATCGTCCGCGCGGCACGTCGCAAGGCCGAGGAGCTGATCGCAGCCGGCAAGACCGTGAAGTTCTACGTCGCCGGCAAGAAGGGGCGCGTGATCAAGCGCTTCTTCCCGAACGACATCCTCGCCGACCACGAGATGGGCGGAATCAAGAAGCTCGCGTTCAGCGACGCGCAGGAAATCTCCGAGGATCTGATCAAGCGCTTCGGCGAAGGCCAGTTCGACGTCGCGCATCTGTTCTACGCGAAGTTCGTGTCGGCGCTGGTGCAGCTTCCGACCGGCATCCAGATCATCCCGATTCCGTTGTCGTCGATCCCCGGTGCGGAAGCCAAGCCAAACGCTCCTGCCGAGGCGGTCGTCGAGTATGAGCCAGACGAGGAAGCGATCCTCGCAGATCTCCTGCCGCGCAACGTCGCGATCCAGATTTTCCGCGCGCTGCTCGAAAACGCAGCGTCGGAGCAGGGCTCGCGCATGAACGCGATGGACAACGCCACGCGCAACGCCGGCGACATGATCACGCGCCTCTCTATCCAGTATAACCGCACGCGTCAGGCCGCGATCACGACCGAGCTGGTCGAGATCATCTCGGGTGCCGAAGCGCTGAAATGAAGTTCGCGGTCGCCTTGACCCTGACTGCCCCGATGGTGTTGGGGCTGGCTGGCTGCGGCAAGCCGGCACCGTCGGTGCACGAGCAGGAGGCGGCGCAGACCGCCTCCGTCGCGACGCTGTCGGGCTGGGACCGGCTGTTCGGCGCGCCGCAGGAGATGATCGGCGCGATCAACCAGGCGGGCTTTGCGCTCGGGGCCTATGCGGCGAAGGACGGTGGCTTCACGGCGACCGGCCAGCCGCGGATGTTCTCCAACTCGAACGCGGCCAAGCCTAACACGACCTCGGTTGCTGTTACGGGCAAGACCGCCACGGCGATCGACACCGTGACATATGCTCTTGCGCTGACCGACCCGGTCGATGCGACCACCGCACGGATGCGGCTCGCGCAGACCGTCGGCGAGTTTCTCGGCCGCTTCAAGATCAAGGCTTCGCCTGACCTCTTGCGCGCGATCCGCCTCGGCCAGCCGCTCGATGCGGCACCGGCCAAGGTCGCGATCGTGCCTTCGACCAACGGTGCGCCCGAGCGCATCGACGTGACTTTTACCCGTTCACCGGCTACCAACCCGGCCAACAACAAGACCCAAGGATAGTGTGATGGCAACCGCCGCTGAAGACATCCGCCCGACCGAGGGCAGCTCGAAGGCCACGAACAACACCGGCCGCATTTCGCAGGTGATCGGTGCCGTCGTCGACGTGCATTTCCCCGACAACCTGCCCGCGATTCTGTCGGCGCTCGAAACCGACAATAACGGCAACCGGCTCGTCCTCGAAGTCGCGCAGCATCTCGGCGAGAACACCGTTCGCACGATCGCGATGGACGCCACCGAGGGTCTGACCCGCGGCCAGACCGTCACCGACACCGGCTCGCAGATCCGCGTGCCGGTCGGCCCGAAGACGCTCGGCCGTATCCTCAACGTCATCGGCGAGCCGATCGACGAGCGCGGTCCGGTCGGCGCAGAGACGACTGCCCCGATCCATGCTTCGGCACCGCTGTTCGTCGACCAGTCGACCGAGAGCGCGATCCTGGTCACCGGCATCAAGGTCATCGACCTGCTCGCACCCTATGCGAAGGGCGGCAAGATCGGTCTGTTCGGTGGCGCCGGCGTCGGCAAGACCGTGCTGATCCAGGAGCTGATCAACAACATCGCCAAGGGTCACGGCGGCACCTCGGTGTTCGCCGGTGTCGGCGAGCGTACCCGCGAGGGTAACGATCTGTACCACGAGTTCCTCGACGCGGGCGTCATCGCCAAGGACGCCGACGGCAATCCGCAGTCGGAAGGCTCGAAGGTCGCGCTCGTGTTCGGCCAGATGAACGAGCCGCCAGGCGCACGCGCTCGCGTCGCGCTGTCGGGCCTGACGATCGCCGAGTATTTCCGCGACGTCGAAGGCCAGGACGTGCTGTTCTTCGTCGACAACATCTTCCGCTTCACGCAGGCGGGCGCAGAGGTTTCGGCCTTGCTCGGTCGTATCCCGTCGGCGGTGGGCTATCAGCCGACGCTGTCGACCGACATGGGCGCTCTGCAGGAGCGCATCACGTCGACGAACAAGGGGTCGATCACCTCGGTTCAGGCCGTGTACGTCCCTGCAGACGATCTTACCGATCCGGCGCCTGCGACGTCGTTCGCGCATCTCGATGCGACGACCAACCTCAACCGTGCGATCTCGGAGCTGGGCATCTACCCGGCGGTCGACCCGCTCGATTCGACCTCGCGTCTGCTCGAGCCACGCGTCGTCGGCCAGGAGCATTACGACACCGCGCGTGCCGTTCAGTCGACGCTGCAGAAGTACAAGTCGCTGCAGGACATCATCGCGATTCTCGGCATGGACGAGCTGAGCGAGGAAGATAAGCTCACCGTCCAGCGTGCGCGTAAGATCCAGAAGTTCCTCAGCCAGCCGTTCCACGTCGCGGAGGTCTTCACCGGCATCAGCGGCAAGTTCGTCCAGCTCGAAGACACGGTCCGTTCGTTCAAGGCGGTGGTCGAGGGCGAGTATGATCACCTCCCCGAGGCAGCGTTCTACATGGTCGGCGGCATCGACGAAGCCGTCGCCAAGGCCGAGAAGATGGCCGCGGAAGCGTAAGCCTTTCTAGCTCCCTCTCCCCTGCGGGGAGAGGGTTGGGGTGAGGGGCCGCCACAAGCGCCCTCGCCCGGTACTGGGGGGGGCGCCCCCCCCCCCCCCCCCCCCGGCCGGGGGGGCGGGCGGCGCGGCCCGGCGGGGAGACGGCACAGCGCCCCCAACACAAAACGCCACCCGC
>NZ_JAXOJR010000009.1:0-165349 GCF_036663855.1 Sphingomonas fucosidasi
AAAACCATCCGTACCGCCCGCTCGCGGACTTCGGGCGCAAACTTGTTCGTCGTCTTGCTCGTCATGGCTCCACCTTCTCAGGAGTTGGAGCCTCCGACAAACCCGGCGCGGTTCAAGGTATCATGTTGCAATTATTTTTTGGTGACGACGAACACACCGCAGCAGAAGGAACTTACATACGTATAATGAAGACAAGAAAGTGGCTCTACCTTTCTTCGTCTGTGCTACTAATTATCTCTCTTGGCCTTTACGATGAAAATGCGGCGGCAAGTGTTGTAAAAGTGGTGAAGCTTCCTGCTCGAAAGCTAGCTACCGCGTTGGTATTCGGAACTACATATTTATTAATCCAGTACGGTTTTTTAATTGCCCAGTTGGTGGCGACGTATGATATCCTACTAAGAGATCGCTTTATATTCCGAAGAGCGGATGAGCTGGTTTCGGCCAAAGAGCGGTTGGACAACGCACGCGCCCAATTCGAGGCAATAGGTCCGCCAATAGACATTCATGACGAAACGCCAGTTGGTGATTTTGAAGAAAGGATGTCCGCTCGTCTGAAGGTTGCTGACGATATTATAGAAGCTGCTACTCTTCAGAAAGAAAAGTTAATTCGCGATAATGCTCCAGCGGAGGATGTTCAATTAGCGGCCGGCGAAGAGTATGCGCGAACCATGGAGCGTAACAGTATATTAAGCCTTCTTCGAAAGGGGCGCGATCTTCGCTTTCAGCATATGGATTCGAGTTATAATAGAATTATTTACAGTGCAAAAAGGTTGCTAATCGAGTCTGAGAATGACTTTGCAAATATTCGATCCGAAATTCCGTCGGAAAGAACTGGTTACAAAATTAGATGAAATGGCAATTGACGTAATTAGAATTGCAACGCCTATAATTATTGCAATATTATCATTACTTAAAATCTTGAATTTCTGGCCATTTTCAGATTAATAATCAGGGGTCTGGGTCGGTCATTACGTAGACTTTAATGCGGCAAATTTGACCGGTGCTTAGAGCCCGGTTGTGCGACGTAAAAGATAAACGTAACGCCGTGGGAATGAACGGATTAGCTGCTCCACTAACCTTACATGGGGCCGAATCCAAAGGCTTCGGCATCCATCGGGTGTCCAAGGCAGCGACTCCGCTTTCCTCCCCATTCCCGCGATTCCCAGCCCAGCATTCCGGGCGAGCTAGAGCTCTAGCGCTGCTAATCAGAACCGCAAATTAGATCCTAAGTTGCACACGATTTTGTGCCGTTTTTTGTGCCCCCGGCCGACGCGGAAGCCTGAGGAGGTCAGTGCCCGCATTAACTGCGCCCATACAATCAGCTTAGGGCGGAGCAGCCTTCGGTAGGGTTCGTAGCGTGAACAGACTGTGCCCCCCGCTGTGCCCACGTAAACCGTAGCTATCCGCGCGTTTCGCGCGTCCGTATAAAGCCCAAAACAGTCGGAAATGTCGGAAAAGCTGGTGCCCCCGGCGAGATTTGAACACGCGGCCTACGGTTTAGGAAACCGTTAGATGCTCCCATTCCGACATCCTGCAAGTGCCCAAAACGAGCATAGGTTGCGCAACCGAATTCACTCATCCTTTCTAGGATGCACGGGACGGCGCAAGCCGGCACGCTCACCCGCGGTCGCTGGATGTTGAACTCGTTGGGTTCAGGACCTTGGGGCCTGGCGAAGCTTCAAACTGCGCACGCCATAGGCGTTCCTTTTATATTTAGATCTTACAGGGCCTCTGTGTGACCGCTCGGCGGATTTGCACTATCAACAAAAGCGCGGACGCGGGCGAGGATGGCGCGCAGCTCGGGGCTCTGGACCTCGGCGATCACGTCGTCGACCGTGGCGGTGTCCAGCTTCTTCTGTCGTGCCAACTTCTCAGCAACCGCGCGGACGAACTCGCTAGGCTTACGAAGCATACGGCGAACGGACTCGCGCACCGTTGGCGGCTGTAACAGGATGAACGCGTTCGAGATCTGCTCGCTCTGCTGCTCATCGGGCAGCGCGTCCTCGATCGGTACGCACCGCCGGATCCAATCGAGGAAGCCGCACGCCTTCAGACGCGCGACGGCTTCGACAACGGCGCTACGCGACTTGTGTATCTTGTCAGCGATCCACTGATAGGTCGGATCGAGCCGGCCGTCCTTACGGCCTCGCAGGCGCAGCAGGCAGCGCAGGACGTCGAGCCCGATCGAACCGAGGGCACCGTTGCGCTTGCCCGGCAGCTTGGTCTCATGCTCGAACGCCTCGGCCGCGCGCATACGCGCGTTGTGTTCGGTCTTCGGGAACGTGTTGTGTGTGCGCCACAGGGACACCTCGGAACCGCCAGCATTGTGACTGTTGCGGCGCACGGGGGAGTTCGAGCGTGAGCGGTCACGGATGCCAGTCGCGACCTCGCTGAAAGAGCGCGCGAGAGTGCTCACGACCGGTTAGCCAGTTTGGCGGAGAGCCGCAGGATTCCGCGGCCGGCGCCCTGCCGGTTAGCCAAGCCAACATATTGAATTGACGCGATTAACGGAGACCAGTCGGGTGCACCACATAAAGTCGCCACTTTCCGACATAATCTAAACTCCGTGTTCCGGTCTTAGTCGGGTTGCATTGTCTCGGCGCGAGCTGCCATCACGTTTTATTCGCCTGTGGTGGGATGTCGGCCTCTCTCTCACATCTTACGACCTTCGCCACCGTTCGAGGCCAAACAGCAAACGCCCTCGCTATCGTAGCAAATGTCTCACCGGCTTTATGGCGCGAGCGAATGCCAAGACCATCATCTGCACTCAGCATGAAGTGAGCGACGCCTTCACCGGTGTGCTATTGTCCTTCTTGCGTGCGACATTTTCCGCGCGGGTCACCCATAGTCGATTCTCTGGCGTGCTGGCGGTTCTAACCCCGCTCTTATCGGCTGCGTCGACGCCTGCCGGGCGCGGGCCATGGAATGCCTCGCACACGAGCGTGTGGCTTACCGTCTCTCGCTGAGCGTTGAATCACAGATCGATCCGCGAATAGCCGTCGCGATGCCCTCATGGACTTCAATGCTCGGGCGGCGGCGATGCCGATCAACGACGCTTCATAATGATTTTCGGCTCTAGGTATAACGCGCCACTCTTCGCGGGCGATCGCAGCCATGACAGGAAACACCTTACACTTGGTCGAACAGCTGCGGGATGATCCCGACCAAGCTCGTCCGGGAGCGTCCCTTCGATGACAAGCCGATCTTTTCGGAGGATCAGGTGTGGATATCGCACTATCGGACGCGTGCTGCGTGCCGCCACCGCGCTCGCCGCGGGCGCAGGCGGCGGGCGGTGATCCACGCGTCCGTCGCGCTCGGCGTGGTCAAGGCCCTGGTCCGGACGCCCGAGCTCGCAAAATACCGCACGCTGCCAGACCGGCAAAAGGCGGGCTCCGGGCGATCGAAATCGTCCTGATCGTCTCACCGACGATACGGGTTCGATGACGCTGCGGTGCGCGGCGGTCACGCGCGCGCCGGCCGCGGCGGCGCGCATGTCGGCGCCATTCCGCCTCTGGATCGCATGGACATTCCGCGTGAATACGTATGTGCGACGCTTGGTTTCGCGCCCCAGCGTCCGCACAGCGCAGGACACGAACATGGCCGGCACCAGATCGCCCATGCGACGACGGAGGGGAAGTGCATGTCGAGGCTCGCCACGAAATCCACGATGATCTTGGCGATGGCGTTCGCCGCGCCACAGGCGGTTGCCAGCCCCCCGCCCGCCAATTCCCCGCCCGCCAATTCCCCGCCCGCCAACTCCGCGCCCGCCAATCTCCCAAAGACGACCGACTACCGCGCGCGTCTGCCGCAGGACGAGGTCATTTATTTCCTGCTTCCCGATCGCTTCGAGAACGGCGATCCTGCCAACGACCGCGGCGGGCTGAAGGGTGGCCCGACGGTTACCGGCTTCGATCCCACCGCAAAGGGCTATTTCCACGGTGGCGATCTCAAAGGCCTGACCCGGCGGCTGGACTATATCCAGAGCCTGGGTGCGACCGCGATCTGGGTCGGCCCGGTCTTCAAGAACAAGCCCGTTCAGGGCGGTCCGGGCCATCAATCGGCCGGCTATCACGGCTATTGGATCACCGACTTCACGCAGATCGATCCGCATCTCGGCACCAACGCCGATTTCGCGGCGCTGGTCGCGGCGGCGCATGGCCGGGGGATGAAGGTCTATATGGACATCATCGTCAACCATACGGCCGATGTGATCCAGTACCGCGAATGTGTCGGCGCGCGCGAATGTCCCTATCGCAGCCGGGCCGATTATCCGTACCAGCGCCGGCTCGGCCCGAACGGCGCACCGATCAATCCCGGTTTTGCCGGAGACGACGTCCGCACTGCCGACAACTTCGCCAGGCTCACCCGCAACGACTATGCGTACACCCCGTTCGTGCCCGCCGGCGAGCGCGACGTGAAGACCCCCGCATGGCTCAACGACATGCGCTATTATCATAATCGCGGCGACACGACCTATCGCAACGAGAGTTCGACGATGGGCGATTTCGTCGGTCTCGACGATCTGATGACCGAGAACCCGCGCGTCGTGTCCGGAATGATCGACATCTTCGGCGACTGGATCGATCGCTACGGCATCGACGGCTTCCGCATCGACACGGCGCGCCATGTGAACCCCGAATTCTGGGCCGCGTTCGTTCCCGCGATGCAGGCTCGCGCCGCCGCGAAGAACATTCCCAATTTCCACATCTTCGGCGAAGTTTCCGATCACGAGGTGCGTCCGGCGGTGCTGGCGCAACACACGATCGTCGACAAGCTGCCTGCGGTGCTCGACTTCTCGTTCCGGCAGGCGATCGTCGAGACGGTTGCGGGCACCCGCGGCACCGATGCGTTCGAGGCGCTGTTCGACGGCGACGCGTTGTATGCCCGTGGCTTCGACACCGCGGTGACGCTGCCGACCTTCACCGGCAATCACGATGACGGTCGGTTCGCGACGTTCGTGCGCAAGGCCTTTCCGAACGCAGGCGACGACGAAGTGCTCTCGCGGGTCATGCTGTCCAACGCAATGCTGTTGACGCTGCGCGGGGTGCCGACGATCTATTCGGGCGACGAACAAGGCTTCGTCAGCGACGGCAACGACCAGGATGCCCGCGAGGACATGTTCGCCAGCAAGGTCGCCGTGTACAACGACAACCGTTTGCTCGGTACCGACAGCACCACCGCCACGGCCCATTTCGGCCAGGACAATCCGCTGTTTCGCCAGACCGCTGCGCTGGCCCGGTTGCGCACCGTCACGCCGGCCCTCACCCGCGGGAAACAGGTGTTGCGGGCACGCGAAGAAGCACCGGGCCTGCTCGCGATTTCGCGGTTCGATCCCGGTACCCAGGCAGAGGTCCTGCTGGCCTTCAACACCTCGACGACCGCGATTACCAGGACCGTGGAAATCGGCGTCGGTGCGACGGCCGCCCGGACGCTCGCCGGCAAGGGCTGCGGCACGGTCGTGGCTCCCGGCAGCTTTTCCGTCACGCTCCCCCCGCTCGGCTATGCGGTCTGCGCGTTGGCCACGTCGCGCTGACAGAACGGATATGCCCGCGGCGATGGCGGCGGCAACGGTCGCGTCCGATTGAGGGAGATCAACTTCGTACGAGATCCCGGAGATCGGCATTCGACCGGTGTTGTAGCGTAGGATCGAACCGTTCATGCGGCGGGCGCCTGTACGCGGCGATACGGATGCTACGGAGACCATCATGAGAATAGCGATCGTTGGTGCCGGCATTGCCGGTCTGTCCTGCGCGGTGCGCCTGCAGGATGCCGGCCACGACGTCACGCTGTTCGACAAGGGCCGCGGCGCAGGTGGCCGGATGTCGACACGCCGGGTGGAGACATCCGCTGGCGACGCTGCATTCGATCATGGCGCGCAGTATCTGACGGCACGCGATCCGGCCTTCGTCGAGGCTATCGACGAATGGAGGGTGGCCGGCGTGGTCGCGCGCTGGCCGGCGGCTGGAGACGACGCCTGGGTCGGCACGCCAGGCATGAACGCGATCGTCAAGCATCTCGCTGACCACGCTGACGTTCATTGGCAGCACAGGGTCACCGCGATCCGCAGCGACGATTCAGGGTGGCATGTCGACCTGTCCGTTGACGATGCGCCCCAGACCGGCGGCTCATCCAAGACCGGCACCGCCTCGACTGACGTGTCGACAACCACCCCCGTCACGACCGCGTCGTTCGACGCCGTCGTCATCGCCGTTCCCGCCGAACAGGCGGCGCCCTTGTTGGCCGATCATGATCCGGCAATGGCGGCCCAGGCGGAGGCCTGTCATTCCTCGCCGAACTGGACCGCGATGCTCGGCTTTGCCGAACGCCTGGCGATACCCGACGACGTCATCAGGCATGCCGGTATCATCGGCTGGGCAGCACGCAACACCGCCAAGCCGGGTCGCAGCGGTCCCGAGGCGTGGGTGGTCCAGGCCACGCCGGAGTGGTCGACGACCCATCTGGAAGACACCGCCGACAGCGTCGTCGATCGGCTGCTCGCGGCGTTGGCGGATTACGTCGAAGGCCCGATGCCGGAACCGATCGTCCGAACGGGCCATCGCTGGCGCTACGCGCGTGCGACCCCTGCAGCCAGTGCTACCCCTGCCGCCGGTACCAGCGCTGACGACCATGGTGCGTTATGGAACGCCGAAGCCAGGCTTGGCGTGGCGGGCGATTGGCTGCTTGCGCCGCGGATCGAAAGCGCGTGGCTGTCCGGCCGCATGCTCGCCGACCGAATCCTGGCAGGCTAGATCGGCGAGCTAGGTCGCCAGGCTAGGTCACCTGCGGCGATACCGGTGGCCGGTCGACCCGCTGTTCTAGCCGCCTTTCCAACCACCGCGACAGCAGCAAGTGCGGCAAGGCGACGGCCGCAAGCAACTGGAATGCCTGCGCCGTGGTATCGGCAGGTAATCCGTCGGTTTGCGATGCGAATATCAGCCACCCGCCGATCGCGAGTGCGGACATGACCGCCCCCGTCGCCAGCCACCGCGTCCTTGGCATATCAGCCAGCAGCACGCGGGCGGCGGTAAGATGGCGTGGCGAGTGCAGGAACACGAAGAAGAGCGCGAAGCTCATGACCGGGGGCACGACGATCAGGACCATGATCGCGGACGCCGTCGCTGCCGCCCACTCGCGTGCACCCTCGCGCCAGGCCGCTCCGATTCCGACGATGGTCACCAGCAAGGCGACGGGCGCGACCGCGATCATCGCGCGAGCGATCAATTCACCGCTCGGACTGCCCGCCATACTGACGAAAAGCTGTGCGACGGTGACGGGATGGCCGATCGCGGGCGCCGCGAGGATCGCGGTGCCGGCCGCTATCTTGAGCAATGGCTCGTCGAGCATCGTCCAGTCCTCGCCGAAATGGATGGCCGCGACCGCCAGGAACAGGACCAGCGCGGCTATCGGTACGATCAGCCACAGGACGGCCATCGCGGACGCGACCCCGATATAGGCCAGTATCGCGAGCCCCAGCCCGCTTCCGCGAAGACGGGTCGAACGGGTGAGCAGCGCGATGTCGTAGGCGCCGTGGGGCATGCCACCGGCGAGAAATACCACGGTCGCAACCATCGTTGCGACAGGCCCGTCGAGCGGTAGGCCCGCGGCGAACGCGGTGACCAGATACGCGCCGGCGATCCAGAATGCGGCAGGCACGGCATCGCCGCGCCCGATATGGACGCGGCGAGGGTGTAGGCTCGTGGCAGCGATCGTCATGCGTCGCGCTTCGTGGCGATCACTCGGCGTAGGCCACCGGGCCATGCGCTTCGACCTGCGACTTGCGTACCGAGATCATGTAGATCAGGACGCCAACGCCGGCCTTCGCGACGATGTCTGCGATGGTGTAGCCAAGCTGAATCACGGTCGTTGCGGAAGCACCCGTCAATCCGGCGAAGGGCGCCATGTAGACGATCGGATAAAAACCCCAGGACGCGAAGGTCAACAGGCGTGCGCGACGGATCAGGCCGCGTGCCGCGACCGGCTGTTGCTCGATCGAGTCGCCCAGCCCGCGGAACAGTTCCCAGACGATGTAGACGAAGGGGATCGACGACAGCGTACCCCAAAGGGCGCGGGTCGGAATATCGGTCGAGATCTCGCCGGGATACCCGAGAACGATCATGAGTGCGGCGGCGGAACCGAGGCGAACCGCCTTCGACGACGTCTGTTCAGGGGACAGGCGCATCACGAGGACGAGTTCGATCAGCAGCAACGGCACGGTCAGCAGCCAGTCGACGTAGCGATAGGCGTCGTTGAACGCGATACCCGTGGTTGCGATCAGGCCGTCTTTGAACGAATAGGCCTCGTTCCAACTCTCGAAGATGCGCAGATAATGATAGGCCGCGATCGCGGTCACCAACCCGGAGATCGTGAGCGCGGTGCGATACGCCGGCGCGACCTGCGACCGACTGAGCCAGAGAAAGGCGGTTGCCGCGGCCATCGTCGCAAAGGTGAACGAGAACGCATTGTAGACCAGCGAGAACTGGAACGGGGTTATGATATCCATCGGGATCTCCATCGCCTTGCTGCGCCGGGCTTGCTACGGTGGCATGCCGGGCTAGTTGCGGGCGACGCGAGCCGATGATCGCACCGGCTCGGGGTCACCCGAGGATGGCGCCACAGCGACCTTGAAGGGTATCGGAGGGAGTTCCACCCAGGCCCCGCGACGTTGGCTGATACGCCGCGAAACCTGGCCGCTGTGACGACCGGGATCGGAATACGCCTCCGCGAACCGGCCTGCGATACGGAACTTGGTCCATATCGGTCGTTCCATTTGCGGCTCTGGCGGCGCGGCTATGCCGACCGCGTCGCGCGTCTCAAAGACCCGCTTCGACGGCCAGTCGGATGAGGTCGGCGGTGGTCTTGAGACCGAGCCGCTCCATCAATATGCCCCGGTGCATCTTCACGGTCTTTTCGGCGAGCCCAAGCTCTCCTGCGATCTGCTTGTTCAGCAGGCCTTGCGCGACGAGCTTGAGGACCTGCCCCTGGCGCGGCGAGAGCGCCTTGACCATCTCGGCCGCGCGGATACGCCGCATGCTGGTCGGCGCTGCCGCATTCGTGTCGATCTCGACCTGCGACCCGAGAAAATACAGCAGCCGGTCCTCCTCGTCGTACAGCGGCGCGACCAGGACGGCGTTACGGAACGGTTGGCCGTTGCGCTTGTAGTTGAGGATCTCGACCAGCACCGGCTTGTGCTCGCGGACCCCGCGCCGGATTTCCTCGGACAGCCACGGTTCGGTCGCCGGTCCGGACAGGAACCGGCAATTGCGCCCCACGACTTCTTCCGCGGGATACCCGGTCAGGTCGCAGAATGCCTGGTTGCACGCGACGATCGGGTTGTCGGGCAGCCGCGGGTCGCTGATGACCGAGGGGATCGGACTGTCGGTCACCAGCCTCACCAGCCGCCGATTGGACGGCACCGATACGTCCGCCAAAACCATTCCCCCCATCCCCTCTTCATCCGTCGCGTGCTCGCCTGCAGCCCTGGCGCCGCCGTCTCCGAGGCCCCGTGATGACGAGCCCGTGGTGACCGGCACGCGATGACTAGCACGTATTTCCGTCACGCATGCACCGCGATGCGCGTCGCCGGGATGCCACAGCCGACGCCGCACCGCACGCGTTACCCATGCGAATTTACGTGAATGTTTCCTCTGAAGCCCGAACCCCTTGCCTGCGCCCCCGCTCTTGGGCAGGGCCTGTCCTTTTCTAGGAGTGTCAAGCCATGCCAAGCCGTATCACCGTCGACCAGGCCAGCCTTACCGATAACGACATTGCCCATCAGATCGAATTCACCGCGGAAATCGACGGCGACGAGCGCGATTTCGCCGTCAAATATGCCGTGTTGCGCGAACTGAGTGGTGATGAGCCTGAGAACGACGCGCTCGAATTGTTCGAACGATTCAGCGATGAAATCCTCGACGTCTGCGCCGACGTCGCCGACCAGCGCCCCAACGCCAACGTCGTCGTCATCGACGATGACGATCTCGAATAAGTAATCCTCACTGGGTGCGGTAGGCCCCGGGCAGCCGATAGCGATCTTGCGCGTTCTAGCCGTTCAATACGGAGAGAACCATGAAGCTCTATTATTCGCCCGGCGCCTGCAGTCTCGCAGACCATATCGCACTGCATGAAGCAGGCTTGTCGTTCGAACACGAAAAGGTCGATTTGAAGGCCAAGCGGACCGAGACCGGCGCTGATTTCACAGCGATAAACCCCAAGGGCTATGTCCCTGCCCTGACGCTCGATACGGGCGAGACGTTGACCGAGAACATCGCCATTCTCGACTGGATCGCGCATCAAAATAGCGCGCTGAAACCGGCGGGTGAACTGGGCCGCACGCACCTTCTCGAAGCATTGGCTTTCATCTCGACCGAAATTCACAAGAGCTTCAAGCCTTTCTTCTCGGATGCCGGCGATGCCGAGAAGGCGAAAGCGGCAAAGACGATCCTGGCCCGCATGACAGACCTGGCGGACACGATGGAGGGCGACTACGTCGTTGGCGCGGATGTCAGCGTGGCGGATTTCTACCTGTTCGTCATGCTGCTCTGGGCGCGGAAGAACAAACTTGAAGTCCCTGCGAAACTTTCCGCCTTCCGTGACCGACTGAGGAGCCGTCCTTCCGTCCAGATAGCGATGCAGCACGAAGGGCTGATCTGATAGTCCTTGCCGACCTAAACGCGACGTCAAGGTGAAGGCGGCGATCGATCAGGCCGTATTGCCGCCTTTCGCCGTTTGTCTCGAAGCTGCCGATCCGCTCCACCGTATCTGTCCCTGACGCACACTGCGCTGGCTTGCATAGGCGATCGGCAAACGTCGGGATGCCGGACAGGATAATTCCAAAAAAAAGGCGCCCCGCGAACGGGACGCCCCAGGTGGAGGAGAGGGTTCCGCCATTGGCGGACTCGAGGGCGCCTATTTGAACGAGGCGCGGATCGAGAAGGTGAAACGGCGATCTGCGATGAACCAGTTGCGCGGCCGAGTCAGCAGATCGTCGTTGATGACGTACGACGTGCGCGTAATCGAGTTGGTCAGGTTGACGCCCTGGAAGCCCATCTTCACCGACGGCGTCACCGCGTAGAAGATCGACGCATCGAGCTGTCCGTACTTCTCTGCATAGACCGGCGCGTTGGGGACGATGACGTCGCGGATCGTCAGCAAGTTCCTCGACCGCCAATTATACGCGGCCCGGATTTCCAGGCCGTTGCGCTGGTAGAAGGGCGCGAGATTGAACTGGTATTTGGACAGGCCCTGCAACGGCAGTCCGCTGGTGTCGACGTTCGAGATAATCCCGGCCGCGACGTTCGGATCGTTCTCGTCGAGGTTCTCCTGCGACACGCCTGACGACTGCACATAGGTAAAGTTAGCGGCGAGACCGAAACCGCTCAGGAAACCGGGCAAGAAGTCATAGGTCTGCTGATAGCCGACTTCGAAGCCTTTCACGCGACCCGTTTCGGTCGAGTTCAGCGGGGTCGTGATGATCCCCTCGAAGGTCGCGCCATTGTTGGTAAAGCTCTGGCGCTGCAGACTGTTGGTCTGCACGCCGTAGAGGTCCTTCTTGAACAGCGACAGCGTGAGCTGGCCGACGTTCGAGAAATACCATTCCGCGGTCAGGTCGTAATTGTCCGCGCGGACCGGCTTCAGAAAGGGGTTGCCGACCGAGAAGTTCGCGATCGGCGCGCCGTTGAACAGGATCGTCTGGTCGCTCGTGTTCAGGTTGATGTTGTAGAAAGAGCGCGTCAGCCCGAAATCGGGCGGTGCGACACTCTTGGTGAAGGCCGCGCGGAACTGCAGACCACCGCCTACCGCCAGCTTCACGTTGAAGCTCGGCAGGAAGTAGTCATAGGTCAGCTTGGCATCGTTTGGAGTAAGCTGGCCGTTCTGGAATGCGGCCGCGGAGTCGCGCACGCCCTGCGGCAGCGAGCAGAAGCGCGACGGAACCTGACCTGCGGCGACCTGCTCCGGCGTCAGTGGGGGACAGTTGAACGCCTGTTGGGGGAACGCAAAGAAGCCCGACGAGATACGCCGCGTCTTGGTGTAGCGCACGCCAAGGTTGCCGCTCAGGTTCCAGCCGTTCGACAGGTCGTTGCCGAACCGCGCCATCGCATAGACCGCGTTGTTGCGTTCGCTGACCGGGTTGATTTCGCCCGGGAGGAACGGGGTTCCGGCAATGGCACCGGCGCGGTTTGCCAGCGGTACCCAGCCCTCTGCGCCCGACAGGTTGCTGCTGAAGTTGCGCCATTCCTGCGCGATCTGGGTGATCGCCTGCGTTGCGCTATCGTAGTTCTGCAGGAACGACCCTGGCACGAACACGCGTCCGCCGTTCGACGAATCGTTCGCCTGACCGCGGAAGAAGTTGTCGTAAAGGAACGCCTGCTGCGGCCCCAGATTGCCCTCGTTCCGCGTGACGGGATTGCCGTCGATCGGGCGATCGAACCAGACCGGGCCACCCGGACCGGTCGGTGCGGTCGCATCGGTCTGGTTGTTGCCGCCGCCCCAGATCTCGCTCAGCACACCCCAGTTGTACGCGGTCGAGCGCGCTTCGTTCTGGCGATCGGCGAACCGATAGCCGACGCGGACCGAGGTCAGCCAGCTGTCCTCGGGGAAGGAATAATCGAGGTCGATGCGCGCAGCATCCTCGTTGCCCTTGCTGTCCTCGATATGATCCATCGCCGAGCGATAGAAGTTGTTATACGCGTCGAGGTAGCTCGGGTTCGCCGCGTTCTGGTAATTGTTCCGACCGTTCGTAACGGGAATGAAGTTCACATAGGCAGGGTTGGTCCCGTCGAGCCGGATATCGGCATTCTGATAGGACGTACCCCATACCGTCAGGTCGGTGACCTTCACCTGCGACCAGACATGCTGATAGTCGAGGTTGATGCCGAGCCGGCTGGTCGCCTGCCACTTCAGGTTGAAGCTGGCGTCGTTGGTGCGGAAGCGCGAATTGTTGCCGCGCGAGATGTTGTTGCTCTGCAGGCCGTTGGTCGGCGTGCGGCCATCGCCCCCAGCCTGCCCGTCCGCTGCAAAACCGTTCGGGCCGGTGATGATCCCGCTCGTGAAGACGTTGTCGTCGTCATAGGTGAAGTTCGTGCCGGGGAAGGGCTGCGTATCGCCCGCCGCCAGCACGTTGTCGGTCGCGACCTCGATCGAATTCTCGGTCCACGCCTCGCGCGAGTCGGTGCGCAGGAACTGCGCGGTCGCGGTCATCGACTTGTCGGGGCTGCGCCACTGGCCGGCGGCCGAATAGCCGTAGCGCGTACGGTTGAATTCCTGGCTGCGGATTGCCGCGCCGCGCGGGACATACACTGTGCGACCGGTATTGACCACGCCAGTGGTTGCGTCGATCGGCTGCAGCAGCGAACCGTCGGCGCCGATCACGCGCTCGCCCCAGTTGGAGATCTGAACGCTGTCGGCGCGGCTGCGGACCTGCGAACGCACGAAGCTGGCGAGAAAACCGAAATCACCAATGCCGGTTTCCCAGCGATTGCTGCCGAGGACCGAGACCGTCGGCGCGGACTTCTTGACGAAATCGCCGTAATTGTTCTCGAGCGTCCCGCCGAGCACCAGGCCGGTAGAATCGAACGGCAGGCGCGTGCGGAGGTTGACCGAGCCGCCGATGCCGCCTTCGATCATGTCCGCCGACGGGCTCTTGAACACGTCGACGCCGCCCAGCAGCTCGGCGGGCACGTCGGCGAACGACAGGCCGCGGCCGTTGTTGGCGCTGAACGAATCGCGGCCGTTGATCTCTGAGCGCGTGTAGCTGAGACCGCGGACGGTGACGCCCGATCCTTCGGTGGCGAAGTGATCGGGATCGGCGCCGGCCGAGAAGCGGCTGATCGAGACGCCGGGCACGCGCTGCAGCGCTTCGGTCACCGAACGGTCGGGCAGCGCGCCGATATCTTCGGACGAGATCGAGTCACCGACGACTTCGGAATTGCGCTTGATCGCCTGCGCACTCTGCAAACTGCGGCGAATGCCGGTGACGACGATGTCCTGCGTTGCCGCTTCCTGTTGCGGAGTGGCAGTCGACTGTTCGGCCTGCGTCGCGGTGACGCCACCCGACGGAACCTGCGCATTGGCCGACGGCTGAGAGCCAGTAGCAGTCGACGGCGCCGCCGCTGCGGCACGATCAGAAGGTGCGGTACGCTGAAGCGCGTTCGGGGTCGGCGTACTCTGCGACGCTGGCGAGTCAGCCGAACCATCGGCAGACTGCGCCATCGCGGCGTAGGGCAGTGCAGCAAGGGACACCGCAAACATCGATACGCCACCCTTGAGTGCCGCGCCGCGAATGAACGACCGCGTAATGCCAGAATCTCGCTGCATGATGCCTCGTATCCCCTCTTTCCTGATAGCGCTATCATTTATGAATTGCGCGCTTTGACAGAGGATTGGTAGCGCGAGCATAGCGGCTCAGCTAGTGTGAAAATGCAACAGATGGCCACAAATGTTACATTATTTGTAACGGTACCACGGAGTTCGACAGAGTTTGGATTAAACCAAATAAATGTACATTTGTTTGCTCCCGGAATCTGCTTCGGCGAGGCCTCTGAGGGGCGCCTCGCCGATCGCGTGGCAGACATCGAGTCGCTATAATCTCGATTAATACGCAGATCATCTCGGATGGCACCCAGGTCATAGGCCGGTGTATCGGTGACAACAGAAGATCGGGTATTGACCAGACCGGCCTTATCGTCTGCATGACACGCGCCACGGTACGTGTCGTCGAGACGCTCCCCCTTCCGAGGATCGCATGAAACCCAGACCATCACCCGGTACCACCGAACAGCCGCGCGGCATCAAGGTCGTCATCGTCGGGGGCGGCACCGCAGGGTGGATGGCCGCGGTCGCGCTTGGTCGATTGCTCGTGCCCGCCGGGGGACAGGTCACGCTGATCGAATCGGACGCGATCGCGACGGTCGGGGTCGGTGAAGCGACGATCCCGCCGATCCGCACTTTTCACGCCATGCTCGGAATCGACGAAGACTCGTTCCTGACCGCAACCGGCGGGAGCTATAAGCTTGGCATTCGTTTCGAAGGCTGGTCGCGCCCCACCGAAAGCTATGTTCACCCATTCGGCCAGATCGGCACTGACATCGCCGGCTTGCCGTTTGCCGCGCAATGGCTCCGTGCCCGGCAGGCCGGGGACGCCGAAAACCTGGATCGCTATTCGCTCGAGGCCCGCGCAGCCGAGACAGGCCGTTTTTCACGACCGATCGCCAATGGCGATTCGCCACTCTCGCGGATCGGTTACGCGTATCACTTCGACGCCGCCCGCTACGCCGGCTTTCTCCGTGCGCAGGCAGAAGCGCAGGGCGTCATTCGCCGCGAAGGCACCGTGACCCGTGTCGAAAGAGGTCCGGCGGGGATCGCGGCAGTGCATGTGGCGGACGGCACTCGTCCAGACGGGCGTCCAGACGGGCGCATAGATGGGGACCTGTTCATCGATTGCACCGGCTTCCGCGCGTTGCTGATTGAGGGCGCGCTGAAGGCCGGTTGGGAGGATTGGTCGACGTGGCTGCCGTGCGATCGGGCGGTGGCGGTCCCCTCGTCCGCGGATGCCGCGCCGCTGCCGCTTACGCGCGCGATCGCGCAACCTGCCGGGTGGCGATGGCGCATTCCGCTCCGTCACCGGACGGGCAACGGCCATGTGTTTTGCAGCCGCTATATGAGCGAGGACCAGGCCGTAGCGCGGCTACTGGATGCAATCGAGGGCGAAGCGCTCGCCGATCCACGCGTCATCCGTTTCGCAACCGGGCATCGCCGTCAGATCTGGTCCGGCAACTGCATCGCGCTGGGACTTGCCGCGGGGTTCATGGAGCCGCTCGAGTCCACGAGCATCCACCTCGTACAGAGCGGGCTCCAGCATCTTTTGCAGATGCTGCCCGGCACGGGTGCGGCATCGTCCGTCGTGATCGAACGGTATAACCGCGTCATGACCGCCGAGTTCGTTCGCATCCGTGATTTTCTCGTTGCGCATTATCATCTCAATGCGCGCCCGGAGACATTCTGGCGCGACCGCGCGGCGGCGCCGATACCCGAAGGCCTCGCCGACAAACTCACCCTGTTTCGCCACGGCGGCCGCATCTTTCGCGAATCTGACGAACTGTTCAACGAGACTAGCTGGTTATCGCTGCTGACCGGGCAGAATGCGGTCGTCGAGGGTCATGATCCATTGTGTGCGGCGCTACCGATTGACCGTGCTGCGACGAGGATCGCGCAAATCGAGCAGGTCGTTACCGCGTCGCTGGCCCACATGCCTCCCCATGCCGAGGCGCTGGCGCGGTTCGAACGCCGCTGACGAAGCCGGGCTTGCCCCGCAGTCTACCGTTCAACGACGCTGAAGCGACTTGAGCAGATAGGTGCGGATGCGCTCGGTACGCTCGTCGCTTGCCGGTCCAAGCACGCCGCGCGCCGCCGTCGGCAGATGGTCGCCCGCCGCCGCGGCATCGTCACCGAACACATAATGGTCGAACCAAGCGCGCCAGCCGGCTTTCTCCGCCGCGGGTCGATCGCGGACCGCCATGAGAGCGTGCACGACCGCGTGGAACGCCGAAACGGTCGGATCGAACGACCACCAATAATTGCACAACACGTTCAGCGTCCCGAACGCCTGGACATGATGCCACCAGATCGCCGGCATGAAGATCGCGTCGCCCGGACCCAGATCGGCGACCCGTGCATGAGCGAGTGCCTCGGCATAACGCGGATAGCGATCGAAATCGGGCGCCAGAGGATCGACCATGCTTGCAGGAGGCCCCGCAAGCGTCCGGTCGAGCGGTCCGATATAGAGATTGCCAACCTGATCGGGCGGAAACAGCGTGAAGCGGCGCTGGCCGGCGACGACACAGGCGAGATTGGTCGAGCCATCGTAATGCGTGGCGGTCTGCGTCCCGTTACCGATCCACAACCGTGGCACCGCGCCGCGCATCGGCAGATCGAGCGGGTTGGCCGCAGCCCAGCCCGGCAGATGCTCCGGTGCGGTCGCGGCATTGGCATAGAGCGTGTGTCGCTCGCGCTCGGGAATGTCGGACAGGCGGAGCAATTCACCGAGCAGCATTCCCAGCGATGCCTTTTCACGGTGAAAGTTGAACCCTTCGAGGTGGTCGCCGCGGTAGAAGAACCGACCGCCGAACTCTGGCCCGCCAACCAGCACTTCCATCGGCTGGCCACCATTGCCTAGCCCTGCCAGATACGCGGCGACCGATCGATCGCCTTTCAGCCCTGCGTCGACGCTGGCCCAGTGCGAAACCTGCCCGCGGAGAACGATGGGTGTCGCGCTGGGCGCTACCTCGGCGGCGAACGTCGCGGCATCGACGGCAGCGCGTTCCTCGACGCGCGCATCGGTGGCGGCGGGATGATCGATCTTCATGCCCCCCCGATACCGCAACCTCGATCGGCTTGCTACTTTCACCGTGCGTCCAGATACTTGGGCCTTTCACAGGCAGCCGCATGGTCGCGCGCGCTTCGGCTAAAGCGCTAGACGACCGACCGAGCACGACACGGACGGGCCACACGCCGTCGCGACACATCCGACACGCCGGTCCCGTCCGCAGGCAAGGCCAAAACCCCGGGCGGCCGGATATGCGCAATGCCCGCCTGACGCGGATGGCCGAGACGTCGATGTCGTGACGTGGATACCATGACGGGGAATGGGATCGGACGACGGCTTGCATGCGTTTGATCGCACTGGGTATGCCGTTTGGTGGCCCTCCCTCCTGTGCGATGCTCCTTGATGTCGATGTTTCGAGCCCGCCCGTTCCTGGGCCTCGCCCTGCTGACCATGGTACCGTCCCCAACCGCCGCGCAAGTTCCGACGATCGCCCCGGCCCCGTCCCTTGGCACGCCCGCGGAACAGCCCGTGCCGCGCCTGCAGCTGCCGATCGACGCACTAATGCAGGATGCGGGAGAATATGCGCGCACGTTCGACGTGACGCTCGACGAGGCGATGCACCGGTTGCGCGCCCAGTCCGAGAGCATCGCCGTGACCGATCGCCTGCGTGAGACGTACCGCGATCGCTGGGCTGGCATCGCGGTCGATCATCGCCCGACCTATCGGATCGTGATCCTGCTGACCGGCACGGAGCCGGTGCCAGACCAGTCGATCGTGGCCGGCGGGATCGTCATCCCGATCGTGTTTCGCACCGGGGCGGCGATGAACCGGACAGGGATGTTGGCGATCATCTCCACCTATCAGGCGCGGATCCGCGATGCCCTGCCGCATCCGCCAGGCCTCGGGATAGACCCGCGAACTGGGGCCCTGCTCGTCATGATCAGTGGCCGCGATGCCGAACTGGACCGGGACGGCGCATTGCGGGCTCGGATCGAGGCGATGACCGGTGTCCCCGTGCGGATCGAGGCCGTCGACAGCCCGGCTATCGACAGCAGGGGCATCGACAGCACGGCCATCGCCAGCGGGGCAGGCAATCCCGCGGGCGTGCCCCCAATCCAAACCGCGCCGGTCGAAACCGGTCGGGATCCCCTTGCGCCAATCCCAAATATGGTCGCCGTTTCGCCGCCCCCGCCGATTACCGGCCTCTCGTCCGTGGAGGGCGGTGCCCGGGTCGTCGGGGTGGTCGGAGGCAAGCGCTATGCGTGCACCACCGGATTCGTCGTCACCGACGGATCCCGCTTCGGCATCGCGACGGCGGCGCATTGTCCCGACGTGCTGACCTATGTGGACACGCGCCAGGGTGGCATACCACTCGATTTCATCGGCCAATGGGGATGGGGATATCAGGATGTCCAGGTCAACACGGTCGCCGCCGGGCCACCACTTGCCCCGTCCTTCTACGCCAACACCGCAAAGACGCGCACCCGCACCGTTTCGACCTGGCGCAATCGTGAAAGCACCCGCGCTGGCGACTTCGTCTGCCATCGCGGTGAGCGGACCGGATATAGTTGCGCACAGGTCGCGATCGTCGATTTTGCGCCGGCGGGCGATCTCTGCGGCGGCGCATGCCTGCCAACCTGGGTCGCGGTAGAAGGTCCGACGTGCAAGGCCGGCGACAGCGGCGCGCCCGTGTTCGACGGCACCATCGCGCTGGGCCTCGTGAAGGGCGGAACGTACCGCCGTGATGGCGAATGCCTGTTCTATTATTACATGTCGACCGACTATCTCCCGACAGGCTGGTCGCTCGCCTATCGGCTAGCCATCCCCCGCCTGCCGCCCGCCCCGCCCCCATCTCGTGACGGTGCCGCGCTGGTGGAAGACGGTACCATGACCGCGCTACCCGATCGCCGCGTCGCGCGTTACGTCGATCAATGACCGATACGCCGCCCCTGCCATCAGCGATCCCCGCCGCCACGTTGGTTATTTTTCGCGCACGCGGCGCTGAGCGTCCCGAACTCCTGTTCGTCGAACGGGCGAAGGCCATGGCTTTTGCCGGTGGCGCGCTGGTCTTTCCGGGCGGCCGCATCGATCCAGGCGATCACGCACTTGCAACCGTGTCAGGCCGAGGCGATCCTGACGCCGCAGCCCGGATCGCCGCGATCCGCGAGACAATCGAAGAGGTCGGCATCCCGGTGGGGCTCTCGCCCCTTCCCGCTATGAATGCGTTCGAGCGTTTGCGCGCGGCGTTGCACCAAGGAATTGCATTCGGCCAGGCGCTGGCCGACGTGGAAGCGGGTCTCGATCTGGACGCGCTAACGTATTTCGCGCGCTGGCGCCCGGCGCATGCGCATGCCCGCATATTCGACACGCATTTCTATCTGGCGCGGTTGCCCGCAGGTGCGCCCGCGGCCCGGGTCGATGCGACGGAGAATGTTCGACTGGTCTGGGCGACCGCGGCGGACGTCCTCGCGGAGGCGGATGCGGGACGGGCGACGATCATCTTTCCGACCCGGCGCAATCTCGAACGGCTGGCACAGTTCGCGGACTTCGAGGCGGCCGTGACGGACGCGCGCGCGCATCCCGTGCGGACCGTGACGCCGTGGACCGAGACACGGGACGGCGTCGAGCATCTCTGCATTCCCGACGATCTCGGCTATCCCGTGACGTCGGAGCCGATGTCGGACGCGGTGCGCGGCTGACATGCGGGGGGTGCGGCTCACCCTTGGCTGGCTCGTGGGGCTGGCGATCGTCGCGACGCTCGCGCTTATGCTCTGGTCGATGGCGCGCGGCCGCCCGCAGGATCTGCCCTGGGCGCCGCTCGATCTCGGCCAGCCGATCGGCCTGTTCACCGGTCGCAAGCTGACCGCGCTGACCGAGGATTTCCCGCAATGCCGCGCGCTGCTCGATCGTGCGGGGGTGCGCTACACCGTCCTGCCACCGCGCAAGGGCGAAGGGCAATGCGGCTATTCGGATGGCGTCAGACTGACCGGCGGCGCGCGGAAGATCGGGTTCGTGCCCGCCGCGCTCGGCATCGCCTGCCCCGTCGCCGCGGCACTGTCGATGTGGGAATGGGACGTGCTCCAGCCGGCCGCAGTGAAGCATTTCGGCGCGCGAGTGGCCAGCATCGATCATTTCGGCAGCTATAGTTGCCGGCGGATCTACGGGCGCGATGCCGGCAATTGGAGCGAACACTCCACCGCCGACGCGGTCGACATCGCCGGCTTCCGCCTGACCGACGGCACCCGCATCACCGTCGCGCGCGACTGGAAGGGCGACGCTGCGAAGGCTGCCTTCCTCCGCGAGGTGCGAGACGGGGCGTGCAAGGTGTTCGCGACGACCTTGTCCCCCGACTACAACGCCGCGCATGCCGACCACTTGCATCTGGATCAGGCGAACCGTGGATCGATGGGCTGGCGAGCGTGTCGGTGAATGGGGCTGGATAGCTGGGTAGCTGGGTAGCTGGGTAGCTGGGTAGCTGGGTAGCTGGGTAGCTCGGACATGGAGCGCGTAACCACGCCTTCCACAACTACCCCGGCGCCCCCCTTCTCTACCACCCCGGCGAAGGCCGGGGCCCAATTGGGGGACGTAAATGACAAGCGTAGCGCATCGTTACGACAACCTCACCAATTGGGCCCCGGCCTTCGCCGGGGTGGTGAGGAGCGCGCGGCCGAAGCCCGTTGCAGCCCAATTGAGAAAAGTTTCAATCCTCCCCCGCAAGGGGGAGGTGGCGCCGAAGGTGACGGAGGGGGAGGACACGGAGCAGATGTTTCGCGTGCCTCCCCCTCCGTCAGGCGTTGCCTGCCACCTCCCCCTTGCGGGGGAGGATTGGCTAAAGCCAAACCTCAACTCGCCAACGTCGTCCCCGAATCCACCTTCTCCACCCAATACGGGAAGAAAGCCGGCTGCCGGTTCGACCAGCCCGATGCGGTCGCCGCAGCCTCGCTGATCGACTGGAGCAGTTTCCGACGCAATTCCGGATGCAGATGCGGGAGCGCCGCCGCGGCACAGAACGCCGACGGCAACCAGGGCCGAACCTCCGCCCCGATCAACCGTTCGTACAGGAACCGCAGCGCCGAAAAACTCGTCAGCCGCCCCTGACCCAGATCGAACGCGACGAGGGTCATCAACGGTGCCAGAAACGGTTCGATCGCATCGAGACCGCTGTCGTCCGGCACCATCGCCCGCAGATCGGGCAAATTGTTATACAGCCGCGCCTGCGCCCGGATACTCGCCGCCTCGACGACATCGCGCGACCAGCGCAGCATCGCGTCCTCGCGATCGAGCCCCACGTCGAGCGAACGGCGGATGTACCGCTGCGTCGAACTCGGAAAAGCCGCAAATTCCTTCATCTCGGCCAGCGTCATCGAGCCCTGTGCCGGTTTCATTCTGGAAGCCATGTCGTCACCCCGCTCTCGTCAAGGAACCGGCAGACTATGCGCCCGGATGGTTAACAACGTTCCTATCGCGCCTCATCTTTCCGTAACGCCAAGCGACCATGAAAGCTGTTGCGCTGCAACAAGGCTGCGACGAACCGAACGAAACTAAGCGATTTGATCGTCTTGCGAGGCGTTTGGGCAACAAAAAGGCGCCGGTCGCTGTCGACCGACGCCCGTTCGTTGAGCAGATGCGAGGGTTACGCCTGCTTTTCGCGCAGCGCCCGCTCGGCATCCTCGTCATAGCCCGACGACTTGGCTGGCTCGTTGCCCGACCCTGGCTGCGTTGCCGAAATCGGGTCGCTGCCGTCCATCGATTCGTCGAGCCCGTTGTCGAGCCGCGCGTCGGCGCTGTCGGGGTTCTTCTGCAGACGCTTGCCGATCGACCTGTCCTGCCCGGCTTCCTGACGAGGATCGCGACCCGAGCTCTTGCCCTCTGAATCCTTATCGTCGGGCGCTACGGACAGGCTGTCCAGCGCACTCTTGTCTATGTCGGTCATTGCGACGTCCCTCTTTAATCTTGGCGATGACCAACGGTCGAAGTGGCGGAGCGTTCCTGCCCAAGCGCACAACCGTCATCCTGACGAAAGTCAGGACCCAGCGTAACGGGGGCTATGCTTGTGGTTCTTGGTCGTGACTTCCGTCAGGATGACGGCGTATCCAGCGGCGTAACCTTCACCGTCTGCTCCCACAGATACGCCTGCCCAAACACCGTCATGAACGCGATATCCGTCGCATCGCGCCCTACACAGACCCGCGCGATATCGCTGCACGTCGCCATCTTGGTCGCATCGATCAGCCGCCAGTCTCCCGCCAGCCACAGCTCGGCAACCGCATGAAAGTCCGGCGGATCGACCCCCGGCGCATAGGCAGACACGCACCGCGCCGGGATCCCGCCCGCCCGCGCCAGCGACACCAGCAGATGCGAGTAATCGCGACACACGCCGGACCTCGAAGCAAACGTATCAAGCGCAGTCGTCTCGCCGCTACTCGACCCGCAGCGATAATCGAGCGACTGGTACACCCACTCGGTCAACGCGGCGGCGAGCGGACCACCTTCCAGCCCCCCGAACTCGCGCGCGACGAACCCCTCGAAGCGGTCCGACGGACAATAGCGGCTCGGCATCAGATACGGCGTCAGCTCGCCATCGAGCATGCGCGGCGGCGTCGCCGGATACAGCTCGAGCTGGACTCGCTCGCGCTTCACGGCAACCACGGCCTTATACTCGGCGGTGAACCGGCCATGCCCGCGCGACCAGCAGCGCTGGCCGATCCCGTCCTCGCCGCGGACCGCCCGGATCGGACTGTCGGACCACAAGGTGAGGGACTCGGACTCGATCGTCTGGTCGGCCATCGCCGCCGCTTCGATCTGGAGGAGTACGTCGGCGTCCCCGGTGATCCCGTAATCCAGACGCACGTCGATCGAGAGCCGCATTTCGCGTCCCATTCCTGTCCTAAAGCCAAAGAAAAAGGGCCCGGCGGTGTCCCGCCGAGCCCTGCGTTCGTCACACCCTTAGCGGGAGTTAATTACGGCTGCTACCAAACAGACGCAGCACGAACATGAACATGTTGATAAAGTCGAGATACAGGCTCAGCGCCGACATGATGACGACCTTGCCGACCATGTCCGTCCCCGCGACCTGCGCATACAGTGCCTTGGTGCGCTGCGTGTCGTAGGCGGTGAGGCCTGCGAACAGGAGCACGCCGACGCCGCTGATGACCAGTTGCATCACGCCCGACTGCAAGAACATGTTGATCAGGCTCGCGACCAGCAGGCCGACGACACCGATGATCAGGAACGTCCCGAACGCCGACAGGTCGCGCTTCGTGGTGTAGCCATAGAGGCTCAGACCAGCAAAACCGGCAGCGGTGGCGAAGAACGCACCGGCGATCGACGTGCCGCTATAGACCAGGAAGATGGTCGACATCGACAGACCCATCAGGACGGCAAAGCCCCAGAACAGCAACTGCATCGTGCCCATCGACATCTTGTTCTGGCCAAAGCTCATGCCGAACACGATCGCGAGCGGCGAGAACATGATGACGTATTTCAGGATGCCGCCGCTCATGAACACTTGAGCGGCAGGCGATTGTGCGCCGCCCCATGCGAACAGCATCGCGACGATGCCCGTCAGCAGGACAGCCGAACCCATGTAATTATACACGGACAGCATGTACGACCGGAGACCAGCGTCATAGGCCTCGGTACGCTGGCCCGTGGCCGTCGTTCCGAACGGCGCGGCACGGGGCCGGGGGTCAGACCAATTAGCCATTGTGAAATCAGCTCCTTTGTCCGGCATAATGCCGGTTACGATGAATATCGTCTTTTACAGGACGCTTTTCAAGCTGAGTGGTTGCATCGGCGCCATGGTTCGCGGTTAACCTGCCGCACTATATGATCCGCCTGTTCGTCGCCCTCCGCCCACCGCCGGCTATCCGTCAGAGCTTGCTCGACATAATGGAGGGCGTCCCCGCCGCGCGCTGGCAGGACGACGAGCAGTTGCACCTCACGTTGCGCTTCATCGGCCCGGTCGAGCGGCCCGTCGCCGAGGATATCGCGGTCGCGCTGAGCCAGGTCGTCGCGCCGGCGCCGCGCGTGTCGCTGACTGGAGTCGGTCGCTTCGAGAAGCGCGGGCGGACCGATACGCTCTGGGTCGGCGTGACCCCGCATGACGCCCTCGCCGCGCTCCACCGCAAGGTCGACCAAGCCTGCGTCCGCGCGGGGCTGGAGCCCGAACGCCGCGCCTATCTGCCGCACGTCACGGTCGGACGACTGGCGCGATCGGCGGGCGTCGGGTTCGCGATCGACGCGTGGCTGGCAACGCACGCCGCCCTGTCGAGCGCGCCCTTCCCGCTACCCCATCTCGTGCTGTACCAGAGCCATCTCGGCCGCGACGGCGCGACCTACGAACCGGTCGCACGCTGGACGCTCGATAGCGGGGACGGAACCTGAGCGACGGCGAAGGGTTCGCCAAGAGATCACGAGATCAACAGGGAGAAACGACATGCGGATTGCGACACTGGCACTGCTCGGCGCGGCGACGATAGGCCTCAGCGCCTGCGACAAGAGCGGGATGGACACGGGCACGCCGATGGCGGGCGGCCAGCGCGCCACCGCGATGCTCCAGACCGCGACCGGCACCGACGTCGGCCGCGCCACCGCCACCGAAGTCGCGGGCGGCATCCGCTTCACGCTCGACGCCAAGGCGATGCCCCCCGGCACGCACGGCGCGCACATCCACATGGTCGGCCGCTGCGACGCACCGGACTTCACGACCGCAGGCGGCCACTGGAACCCGACCGGCATGAAGCACGGCAGCATGAACCCGCAGGGCCCGCATGAGGGCGACCTCCCCAACCTGATCATCGGCACCGATGGTCGCGGCACGATCGGCATTACGATCCCGGGCGCGACGATGGCCGGCCTGATGGACGCGGACGGCTCGGCCTTCGTGGTGCATGCGGGTCCGGATGACATGATGACCGACCCGGCCGGCAACAGCGGCGGACGGATCGCCTGCGGTGTGTTCCAGGCGGGGTAAGGCCCCAACTACCGTTCGTGCTGAGTAGAGACCGAGTAGCTTCGCAGAAGCGTATCGAGGGCTCGTATCGAAGCATGGGTTCCGCGCGCCAACCTGTCCTTCGATACGCCGTCTCGATACGCTGCTACCGCAGCTACTCGACGGCCACTCGGGACGAACGGAAAATGGGTGAGCGTCCCGCGGACCTCCAAACCGCGCGATCCTCCCCTGCCAGAGGGAGGTGGCTGGCCCTTGCCAGACGGAGGGGGAGGAAAGGGATAACCTCTGTTCCGTATCCTCCCCTTCCGTCGCCTACGGCGCCACCTCCCCCTGGCGGGGGAGGATCGCAAAGCTCAAATCACCTCCCCCGCCGCCCGCGCCCGCGCCTCCCGCGTAGCCTCGGCCCGCGGCGCCAGCCGGTACGCCGCCACCGCACACGCCAGCGTGATCGGCGTCACCACCAGCAGCGACAACATCCCGATCGACAGGCTCCCGGTCAGCGTCGACACCCGCCCGGCCATATACGGCCCGAGCGCCAGTCCGATCAGCGTCGTCCCGATGAAGAACGTCGCCGTCGCCGTCCCGCGCATCCGCGGCAAGACCATGTCCTGCGTGGTCGCCGCCGCCGCGCCCAAGGCGCACGAAGCAGTCAACTGCGCGAGGAAAATCCCCGTGTAGAACGCGGTCGACGACGACGCGGTGAAGGCAAGGATCAGGAACGGCACCGGCACCACCGCACCGAAGATCACCACCCAAAGCCGCCCCGCCGGATTGCCCCGCCGCAACCGATCAGAAACCACCCCGCCGATCGTCAACCCGAGGAACCCCGCCGTCGCGCCGAGGCTGCCGATTATGAACCCCGCCGATGCCGGCGTCGCGCCAAGCTCACGCAACGCGTAAGGCGCCGCCCAGAAACTCGCGGCATAGCTCAGGAACGCGTTCAGCCCATACGCCACCACCGTGCACAGGAACGCTGGCGTCCCGACGATCAGCGCGAAGGTCGGCGGATCGCGCCGCTTCAGCGCCGATGCCCATGAGAACACCGCATAGACGCCGATCCCGATCGCCACCCATTGCGGCCACGGCTCGCCCGCCGCGACCAATCCCGACACCGCCGCCGTCACCACCGCGAGCGCCAGGATATTATACCCAAGGGCCCGCGCGCCGCCCATCGCCGCACCGATCAACGTCAGCGGCGGCACGATCGTCACCAACTCGGCGCCGAACGCACGAAACGGCGCGGGATGCTTCTCCGGCTCAGGCAGTCCCTCGACCAGCCCGCGAATGGGCTCCCTCAACGTCGCGATCCAGATCGCCAGCAGCAGCCCCGGCAGGCCGACCGCCATGAACGCCGCCTGCCAGCCGACCAGCCCGAGCGGCCCGCCCCCCGGATAGGCGCGGTTCCACCCCTGCACGATCAACCCGCCGATAAAGAGCGAACAGCCGCCACCGACATACAGGCCCGCGGAATAGATCGACAGCGCGGTCGCCCGCAGCCGCTTCGGGAAATAATCGGAGATGATCGAATAGGCCGACGGACTAGCGGTAGCCTCACCGATCCCGACGCCGATCCGCGCCGCCGCCAGATGCCCACCGGTTCGCGAAAAACCCGACAACGCGGTCATAACGGACCACAAGGACAACCCGATCGTCATCAACCGCACGCGGTGCCAATTGTCCGCCAGCCGTCCGAGCGGGATCCCGAACAGCGAATAGAACACGCCGAACGCGGTGCCGTACAGGAAGCCGAGATCCTGATCCTTCAACCCCAGGTCGCGCTTGATGTCCTCCGCCAGGATCGAGATGATCTGCCGGTCGACGAAGTTCAGGACATAGACGAGGAACAGGACCGACAGCACGTACCAGGCATAGCGCGACGCGCCTTTTTCCGGCTCGTCCACGATGGTTTGCGCACCCGCCATGATCCCTCCTCGATGTTTTTCGAGCTACGGGTATCAGAGGGAAGAAGAGAGAAACAGCGCTTTCGGCAGTGTCGGGTACGCCAGCGCATCCTGCAATCCTCCCCCGCCAGGGGGAGGTGGCTGGCTCTTGCCAGACGGAGGGGGAGGGAAGCGAAACATCTGTTTCGTACCCTCCCCCTCCGTCACCTTCGGCGACACCTTTCCCTTACGGGGGAGGATCGGACCGTCACCGCTCAGTGCGAGCCGATACGCCCCCGCTTCAGCGCGCCCTGTTCGAGCCGCAGGAGCAGTGCCTCGATCGTCGGCGGGGTTGCCGGCTCGGCAGGCGGGCGACCGGGCCGCGCAATCGGGGTCGGCGCGATCATCTCGGGCGTAGGGTCGGACATGGTTTCGGGCACCGGCTCGGGAGCATACTCCTCCAACGCAATTTCGACCGGCCGTTCGACCGGCTTGGGCGCGGGCGCGGTCACGAACGTCGCCGGTTCGGCCGAACGCGGAATCTCCACCACCGGCGCGACCATCGGCTGCGCAAGCGGCGCTACCGGGCGCACCGGCTCCATCGGCACCGGCAGGATCGCCTTCGGATCGAACGCGGCAAGCGGCAGATCGAGATCGACCGGGATCGCCCGCTCGTCGCGCACTCCGCTGCCACGCACGCCCAGCTCCATCATCGGCGTACCCAGATCGGCCGCCGACATCGGCTTGCGCGGTGGCGCGTCGGGATGCGCGTCGGCGCGGCGCACGACCGGCACGCCGTCCTGCCGCGGCGTGCGCCGAACCAAAAATCCGCCCGGCCCGAACAGCAGGAACAGCGACGACCACAGCAACGCGCCGACCAATACCCCACTGCCGAGCGCCAGGAGGATTCGCGCGATCATCCCAAGCGGCGGCGCGGCGGCCGGCACCAATGCGGCCACGCCGGTGGTCCACACCAAAGTCTCCAGCGTGTCGCTCGAGATCACCAGCACGCCGATGGCGGCGAGCAGCCCACCGGCCACCGCGCCGTAAAGCGGCAGCGCGCGGATCAGGGGTTGGCGGCCAAGCGCGATCATCGTTTTTCCCGTGCGGCGGCCGCGATCAGCCGTCCATAAAGAGGATCATAGCGCCGAATGTTTGACGACCAGTTACGTTCATCCTTAACGAATGCGCGACCCCGCGCCCGCCGCTCGTCCCAACCCGATCGATCCGCGAACATGCCCGCCAGCGCGGTCGCGATCGCCGCCGGATCGTCCGGCGGAAACAGCGTCCCCGTTTCCCCGTCACGGATCAGTTCGCGATGCCCGCCGACGTCCGACGCCGCGACCAGCCGCCCCTGCGCCATCGCTTCGAGCGGCTTCAACGGCGTAACCAGATCGGTCAATCGCATCCGTTTGCGCGGATAGGCAAGGATGTCGACCAGCCCGTAATAGCGCTCGACCTCCTGGTGCGGCACACGCCCGACGAAGCGGATCGCATCCGCCACCGGCGATGCGTCGGCCTGCGCGCGCAACGCCGCCTCCATCGGTCCGCCGCCGACCATCACCAGCCGTGCCTTGGGCCGCTTGGCTACCAAAGCCGGCATCGCCGCGATCAGGTCGTCGAGCCCTTCGTAATCATAGAAGCTGCCGATGAATCCGACGACATCCGCGCCATCGAGTTCCAACTCAGCCCCAAGCGCGTCGTCACGAGGTGGCGCCGTCCCGAACAGGTCGAGATCGACGCCATTGGGCGACACCGTGATCTTGTCCGCCGCAATCCCCCGCTCGACCAGATCACTGCGCAGGCCCTCGCAGATCACCGCCACCGCGTCCGCGCGCCTCACCGCCCACGTCTCCAGCGCCCGCGTCGCCCGGTAGCGCAGCGACGTCGCCGTCCCCGTGCCGTTGCCGACCGCCGCATCCTCCCAGAACGCGCGGATCTCGTACACCAAAGGCAGCTTCCGCTTGCGTGCGACGATCAGCGCGGCAAGCGCATCGATCACCGGCGAATGCGCGTGGAGGATGTCGGGCTTGAAGGCATCGACCGCCGCCTCGATCCGCTTGGCGAACGCCGCGATCCCGACGACCTCGCCGACCGGACCCGACTGCACTTCGGCCGCCGTCCGGTAGAAGGTCAGGCCGTCGACCGACTCCACGGAGGCAGGCGCGACGCCGTGACGCGGGCCGGTAACCGCCGCAACCGACCAGCCCAGCCCCTCCTGCGCCTTGAGGATCGCCCTTGTGCGGAACGTGTAGCCGCTTTGCAGTGGCAGGCCGTGATCGAGGATATGAAGAATACGCATCGTGGACGCGGTCTGCCACAGATCGCTTAACGGCGCGTCAACCGACTATGGCTACGCACGACACTCGCAAGCCCTCGGGGAAGGAGGCCGGACCCATGATCGACAATCTCGCGCTCGGCCTCAGCCACGGGCTGATGATGCTCGCCGCGTTCCTGCTGCTCAAGCGCCCGGGCCTCGACCGCGAGCCGAGCCCGCACGACACGCCCAAGCGCCCCTCTCCGACCGAGAAACCCCGCCCCGATGCGTGATCTCGCGTTCATCGCCTTCCTGCTCGCGTTCTTCGCGATGGGCTTCAAGCGGCCGTTCCTGCTCGTGCTCGTCTATGTCTATATCGACATCGTCTCGCCTCAGCGGCTGACCTATCTCCTGCTCAACAGCGTGCCGATCTCGCTGATCGCGGTCGCACTGGCGGTCGGTGGCTGGATGGTCGCGGACAACAAGCGCGATACGCGGATCGGTGGGCGACAGGTGCTGATCGTGCTGCTGCTGCTCTATTGCTGGGGTACGACGATCGCCGCCGATTTCCCCGCCGAGGCCAAGGAGAAATGGGACTGGGTGTGGAAGGCGCTCGCCTTCGCCGCCTTCCTCCCATTGACGCTGCGGACGCGCGTCCGGATCGAGGCGCTGTTGCTGTTCATGATCCTCGCGGCGTCGTCGATCATCGTCGTCGGCGGCATCAAGACGATCGCGAGCGGCGGCGGCGGCTACGGTCAGCTAAACCTGATGGTCGACAACAATAGCGGGCTCTACGAGGGCAGCACGATCAGCGCGGTGGCGATCGCGATCGTTCCGATCATCATCTGGTTCATGCACCACGGCACGATCTTCAAGCCCGACTGGCGCGTGAAGAGCTACTGTCTCGCGCTAGTGTTCGCGTGCCTGCTGATCCCGGTCGGCACTTCGACGCGCACCGGGTTGCTCTGCATCGGCCTGCTCGCGCTGCTGTCGATCCGCAACGTGAAGCGCAAGGTCGCGTATCTGGCGATGCTCGGCGTGCTGGGGGTGGCGGCGATCCCGTTCCTGCCGTCGACCTTCACCAGCCGGATGAACACCATCAAGACCTATGACGCCGACGAATCCGCCTCGACGCGGCTCGCGGTGTGGCAATGGACGATCGAATACGCGAAGACGCATCCGTTCGGCGGTGGCTTCAACGCGTATCTAGGCAACCGCATTCGCTACGATCTGAAGACGACACCAGGAGCCGCCGAAGCACCCAAGGTCGAGGTCGACAAGGCGCGCGCCTATCACAGTGCGTATTTCGAGATGCTCGGCGAACAGGGCTATCCCGGCCTCGCTTTGTGGCTCGCGATCAACCTCATCGGCATCGTCCGCATGGAAATCGTGCGCCGCCGCTACCGCGATCCGGACGGCGAGTTCGCCTGGGCCGGACCGCTCGCCGCGGCACTTCAGAGCGGTCACATCGTCTACCTGCTCGGCGCGGCGTTCATCGCGATCGCGTTCCAGCCGTTCATCTATATGCTGATCGGCGCCCAGATCGGCCTCGACACGTATCTCGCGCGCAAGCGGAGCGAACAGTCGTTCCGGCCGATGCGCCGCAGTGCCGCGCCATCTCCGGCGTGACGGATCGCGCTCCGGTGCACGAACTCCGCGCACTGACCGGCGTGCGCGGGATCGCGGCGTGGTTCGTCGTGTTCTACCACATCCGCCTGTCGATCGCGGGTTTGCCGACGGGCCTGCGCGACTTCTTCGCCAAGGGCTATCTCGCGGTCGACTTCTTCTTCCTGCTGTCCGGGTTCGTGATCTGGCTGACATGGTCCGGCCGTATCCGTACCGGCGGCATGACGAGTATCCCCCGCTTCCTGCAAAAGCGCATCGCCCGGATCTGGCCGCTGCATCTGGTAACACTCGGCAGTGCGGTCGCCTTGGCACTAATGTTGCGCGCAACCGGCCGTAGCGATCCGCAATTCGTGTTCCCCGAACTGCCGCTGCACATTCTCCTACTGCAGAACTGGGGCTTCACGCATCATCTCGCCTGGAACGATCCCGCCTGGTCGATCAGCGCGGAGCTGGGGGCGTATCTGCTGTTTCCGGTGCTGGTGATAGCGGTCGACTGGCGACGTCTGCCAAGCCTCGCGCTGCTGTCGATCGCGGCTGTGCTGCTGATCGGCCTGTATCTGGCGATGGGCGCCCCCACGCTGGGCATCGACATTCCGCGCTACGGCCTGCTGCGCTGTCTGGTCGAGTTTACCACCGGCAGCATCGTCTGCGCGTTATGGCTACGGTGGAGGGGTACGCTGGCACCGATATACGCCGCGGTAGCAATCTTGGTGCTGGTCGCGCTGTGGCGCATCGGCGCACCGGAAACGCTGGTCGTCCCTGCGCTCTTCGCCGTCGCGCTCCTGCTGCTCGCACTGACTGCGGGGCGGGATCACAATCCGTTCGAGACGGGCTTGGTCCATTATCTCGGCGAGATCAGCTACGCGACCTATCTCAGCCACTTCATCCTGTGGAAAGCGTTCAAGCTCGCCTTCGTCAACGACGCGACCGCCGTGTCGCCCGCCAAGATCGCGCTGTACCTCGCGATGGTCCTGCTGGCCTCGATAGCGCTCTATCACCTGATAGAACGCCCCGCCCAACGCTGGCTCAACGGGCTCCCCTCCCGCCCGCGGGAGGGATAGGGGGAGGGGCGGCCGTAAAGGTCAGCGCCCGTTCCCCTCCCCTAACCCCTCCAGCAAGCGGAAGGGGAACAGCTCAGTCGACCGGCTCGTCGGCCAGCTCTTCCTCCAGCGCCGCGATGATTGCCTTGTTGAACGCGGGGATATCGTCCGGCTTGCGGCTGGTGATCAAATTGCCGTCGACCACGACCTCCTCGTCCACCACATCCGCGCCCGCATTCTCCAGGTCCGTCCGGATCGACGGGAAGCTCGTCACGCGACGACCGTCGATCACGTCCGCCTCGGCCAGCAGCCACGGCGCATGGCAGATCGCGGCGATGATCTTGCCGTCCTCCATGAACTCGGTGATGATCTCGATCGCGCGCTCCTGCTGGCGCATCGTGTCCGGGTTGGCGACGCCGCCCGGCAGCACCAGCGCGTCGTAATCGTCGGTATCGACCTCGTCGAGCGTCAGGTCGGGCGTCGCGGTCTCGGCCTTGTTGATGTCGCCCTTCATGCCCTGAATGGGGTCCATCTTGATCGAGGCAAGCTGCACCTTCGCGCCCGCCGCCTCCAGCGCCTTCCTCGGTTCGAACAGTTCGACGGTCTCGAAACCATCGGCAGCGAGCATCAATACGCGAGCTTGGGAAAGATCGGTCATGTCATGTCTCCAGTGAAATCCCGTGCCCCCTCAACCCCGCGTCGCGCGGGTCGTTCCGGAACGATGCGTCCCCCCGAACATTTCGAGACCGGAAGGACCAGCGCATTGCCCACCAAGATCGTGTATTCCGACGACTCCAAGCCCGGCATCACCCGCAAGAAGATGCGGAACGGCTGGGGCTATTGGGATACCAGGGGCGAGCGCATCACCGACCGCGACGAGATCGACCGGCTGAACGCGATCGGCCTGCCCCCCGCTTACGGCGACGCGTGGTTCTGCCCCAAGCCCAATGGCCATATCCAGGCGATCGGCTGGGACGAGAAGGGCCGCAAGCAATACCGGTATCACGCCGGCTTCCGTGAAGCGCAGGAAGCCGCCAAATACGAGCGTTGCGCCGATTTCGGCCACGCCCTCCCCAAGATCCGCAAGGCGGTCGAAGCCGACCTGCGCAAACGCTCGCTGACCCGCGAACGCGCGGTCGCCGCCGTCATCCGCCTGCTCGACGGCGGCCATATCCGCATCGGCAACGAAGCCTATGCCGAAGCGAACGAGAGCTTCGGCGCGACCACGTTGCGCAAGCGCCACGGCGAGGTGAAGGGCGCAACGCTCAAGCTTCAGTACAAGGGCAAGTCCGGCAAGATGCGGACGCTCAGGATCACCGACCGCTCGCTCAGCAGCTTCGTCAAAAAATGCCAGGACCTCGACGAACAGCATCTGTTCGCATGGCTCGACGACGCGGGCGTCGCGCACCCGGTCACCTCGACCGACGTCAACTGCTACATCCGCGACGTCACCGGCACCGACTTCACCGCCAAGAACTTCCGCACCTGGGCCGCCAGCGTCGCCGCGTTCGAGGCGCTAGCCTCGGCCGAACGCGACCTCAGCCTCAAGGCGATGCTCGAACCCGTCGTCGCCCGCCTCGGCAACACCCACGCGATTGCGCGGAAAAGTTATGTTCACCCGTCGCTCATCGCGCTGGTAAAGACCGGCCAGTCGACCTTCCGCAAGGCCCTCCGCCTCCCCCGCGCCAAGCGCTACATGAGCCGCGAGGAATGTGGCCTGATCACCTTCCTCGAAACCGGCACGCCCGCCGTTGCAACGATCGCAAAAGCGGCCTGACGAGTATCTCCATGACCAATACCACTGCCGCCGCCAAGCAACCGATCTTCGACGCAAGCGACGTTGGCGATCACGCCCAGGGCTTCGTCACCGCCAGCATCGCCTGGGTCCAGGCCTATTGGCTCCAGATCCTGATCGCATTCGGGATCGGTGCGGTCATCGTCCTCGTCCTCCACACCGCGCGCCGCTTCGGCAGCAAGCTCTGCGAACGGCCGCGCGCGCTGAACGGCTGGGGGCTGGTCGTCGGCAAGGCGATCGCACGGACCGGCAATTTCTTCATCGTCATGCTCGCCGCGAAACTCGTCTCCGGCTATTCCGCCGCCCCCGGCGAGGTATCGAAGACGATCGACTTCCTCTTCACCGTCGCCGCCGTCATGCAGGCCGCCGTCTGGGTCCGCGAGATCATCCTCGGCGCGATCGAACACCGCACGCAGTCCGAGCATTATTCGGGTGAAGCCCTGCTATCGGCGATGGGCCTGATCCGCCTGCTCGTCACGTTCGTGGTGTTCGCGGTCGCGCTGGTGGTGGTGCTCGACAATCTCGGCGTCAACGTCACTGGCCTGGTGGCTGGTCTCGGCGTCGGCGGCATCGCGATCGGCTTAGCGGCGCAGGGCATCTTCGCCGACCTGTTCGCCGCGCTAGCGATCATCTTCGACCGCCCGTTCCGCCGCGGCGACTCGATCAGCTACGACACCGCATCGGGCAGCGTCGAGGCGATCGGCCTCAAATCGACGCGCATCCGCGGGATCGACGGCGAGGAGCGCGTGATCTCGAACAAGAACCTCCTCAACAAGGAGATCCTCAACAACACGCAACGCAACCACCGCCGCGCGAAGTTCCTCATCGGCGTCACCTATTCGACGCCCCCCGAAGTCTGTTCGCGTATCCCCGCGATGCTGAAGGAGATCGTCGAAGCCAACGACAAGATCTTCACCCGCGCCGGCTTCACCGGCTTCGGCGCATCGAGCCTTGATTTCGAGGTCCAGTTCGACAGCAAGGGTCCGGATTATGCGAGCTTCTACGACGGCCGCACCGCGGTCGGCATCGCGATCCTGAAGCGCTTCAACGACGAAAAAATCGAGATCGCCTTCCCGACCCAGGTCAACATGATGGCGGCGCCGGATGGCTCGGTGGTCATGCCGTATCCCGAAGGTGGGCCGGCGCGCGCTGAAGTTTAGAATATCGGGTTCGCACCTGCGTCTTAGCAGATACGGGTTTTTCCACTTTTAGGTTGGTCGAGGCTTGCAGGAGCCTTGCTGACGCGTTTAGAGACGCACTAGCGTTCAGCGCCAACCAGAGAGGAACCCCGTGGCAACGATCACCACCGCCCAGATGCAGGCCCGTATCGGCACGGAAACCGTCTCCGACTGGGTCGAGGTGACGCAGGCCATGATCGACAAGTTCGCCGACGCGACGGGCGACCACCAGTTCATCCATATCGATCCTGCACGTGCGGCGCAGACCCCGTTCGGCGGCACGATCGCGCACGGCTTCCTGACGCTGTCGCTGATGCCGCTATTGTCGTCGAAGGTGCCCGATGCGCCGACCATCGAGGGTGCCAAGATGGGCGTCAATTACGGCGGCAACTCGGTCCGCTTCCTGACCCCCGTCCGCTCCGGCTCGAAGGTCCGCGGCCGGTTCAAGCTACTCTCGTTCGACGAAAAGCGCCCCGGCCAGTGGCAGCAGACCAACGCCTTCTCCGTCGAGATCGAAGGCCAGGAAAAGCCCGCGCTGATCGCCGAATGGATCAGCCAGGTCTTCGTTTAATCACCAGCAACCAGACCCCATCAACCAAAGTCGTCATACCAGCGCACGCTGGTATCTCCCCGTTGGAGCCACGTCGCTCACCAACTGGAAGACCCCAGCTTTCGCTGGGGTGACGGGCAAATCCCTTAGGAGCCACCTCATGCGTTCAGCCGTCATCGTTTCCACCGCCCGCACGCCCATCGGCCGCGCCTATCGCGGCGGCTTCAACAACACCCCCGCCCCCACTTTGGCGGCGCATTCGATCAAGGCCGCGGTCGAGCGTGCCGGCATCGACGGCGCCGAAGTCGACGACGTCGTCTTCGGCTGCGCGCTCCAGCAGGGTCACCAGGCCGGCAACATCGCCCGCACCTCGCTGCTCCGCGCCGGGCTGCCGGTGACCGTCTCGGGCATGTCGGTCGACCGCCAGTGCGCGTCGGGCCTGATGGCGATCGCCACCGCCGCCAAGCAGATCATCACCGACAACATGGAAATCACGATCGGCGGCGGCGTCGAGAGCATCAGCCTCGTCCAGACCCCGCAGATGCGCGTCGCGCCCGATCCCCAGCTGATCGCGATGCACAAGGACGTCTACATGCCGATGCTGCAGACCGCCGAAGTCGTCGCCAAGCGCTACGGCATCAGCCGCGACGCGATGGACGCCTACGCGCTCCAGTCGCAGCAGCGCACCGCCGCCGCGCAGGCCGCCGGCTATTTCGACGCGGAGATCATCCCCGTCGACGCCAACATGGCCATCGTCGACAAGGCGACCAAGGAAGTCACGTACAAGGACGTGACGATCACCAAGGACGAGGGCAACCGCGCCGACACCACACTGGAGGGTCTCCAGTCGCTCAAAGCCGTAATGGGCCCCGACTTCACGATCACCGCGGGCAACGCGTCGCAGCTGTCGGACGGCTCGTCGTCGTCGGTGCTGATGGAAGAAAAGATCGCCTCCCAGCGCGGTCTCCAGCCGCTCGGTCGCTATGTCGGCATGGCGGTCGGCGGCACCGAGCCCGACGAGATGGGCATCGGCCCGGTCGTGGCGATCCCCAAGCTGCTGAAGCGCTTCGGCCTGAAGATGGACGATGTCGGCCTGTGGGAACTGAACGAGGCGTTCGCGGTGCAGGTACTCTACTGCCGCGACCATCTCGGCATCCCCGACGAGCTGCTCAACGTCAGCGGCGGCGCGATCTCGATCGGCCACCCCTACGGCATGACCGGCGCGCGCGCGACCGGCCACGCGCTGATCGAAGGCAAGCGTCGCGGCGCGAAGTATGTCGTCGTCACGATGTGCGTCGGCGGCGGCATGGGCGCAGCCGGGTTGTTCGAAGTACTGTGAACTTGAAAGATATCCGCTGAAGGGATATTTAGTCTTTGGCGAAGGACATTCTCGCCTTTCTGTGTGAGCCCCGGTCGTGCTAGCGGCTGGGGCTCAATACGTTTGGGACCCGACTGCTAGATCGAGCCCCACCCGTGTGCTTATCCTCTACGTGCCACTTCGATGATCTTCACGACCAAGGTCGCGAAGGCAAAGAGCACGCCTAGTATCAGACACAGATCGACAAGAGACATTCTCGATCCTTTCGTGTTCGGCAGCAGAACTGCTGCCGTCGTCACCTTGGCGCTTCGCACGCGCTTTCTCCAAGCGGCATCACGTGTGTCGACTCGACCGCTCCGCGCAACCAACCTCCGCCCCACCCGTTCTCACAGGCAATCCAAGCCACTAGGAGAATGACGATGGCCGACAAGGATACCCCACAGGAAGTCGCAGCGAAGTTCATCGACAAGCTGAAGGCCAGTCCGTTCGTGATGATCGGCCTGCACGATGGCCAGCATTCGGGAAGCCAGCATTCCGAGCCGATGACCGCGCAGATCGACGACGATCAGCCCAACACGCTGTTCTTCTTCGCCGGCCGCGACAATCGTATCGCCAAGGGCGGCGCGGCAATGGCGCAGTTCGTCGGCAAGGGTCATGATTTCTTCGCCTGCATGTCCGGCGACGTCTCGACCTCGAACGACCGCACGCAGATCGACAAGCTCTGGAACAACCAGGTCGAGGCGTGGTTTCCGGGCGGCAAGGAAGACCCGAACCTCACGCTGCTGCGCTTCGACATCGACAGCGCTGAGCTCTGGGAAACCGACATCTCGATCGGCGGCCGCCTCAAGATGCTGTTCGGCGGCACGATCCAGTCGGACGAATCGAGCAGCCACGCAGTGGTGAACTCGATCGCATAAGACCGGCGGGGAGGGGGTGTAAAACTACCGCCCCCTCCCCTCCGTCATCCCAGCGAAAGCTGGGATCTCCCGGTTTGAGACTCAACGCAAACCAACGAGGAGACCCCAGCTTTCGCTGGGGTGACGGACTATTGAAACAGACTAAAAGCCCTACCCATTCGCGGTGATGAACTCCTCCACCGCCGGCGCAATCTTATCCCGCCAGCGCGATCCATTGAAGATCCCGTAATGGCCGGCACCCTCAGCCATCAAATAGCGCTTCTTGTCGTCAGGTAACGCGGTCGCCAGCGTCAGCGCAGCCTTGGTCTGCCCCAATCCCGAGATATCATCACGCTCCCCCTCGACCGCGAGCAGCCCGATGTCCGTGATCGCCGCCGGATCGACCAGCCGCCCGCGATGCGTCATGATCCCCCGCGGCAAGGCATGGTTCTGGAACACCACATCGATCGTCTGGAGGTAGAATTCCGCGGTCATATCGCAGACCGAGCGGTATTCCTCGTAGAAATCCTGGCTCTGCGATGCGCTCGCGCCGTCGCCCTGGACGAGGTGCTTATACATCTCCCAATGCGAAACCATGTGGTTGCCAAGGTTCATCGACATGAAGCCGGCAAGTTGCAGGAACCCCGGATACACCTTCCGCCCTGCACCCGGATAATTACCCGGCACCGTCGCAATGACGTTCTGCTCGAACCACGCGTGCGGCCGCTCGGTTGCCAGCGTGTTGACCGCGGTCGGCGCCTCACGCGTATCCACCGGACCGCCCATCATCGTCAGCGTCTTCGGTCGACACGGATTATTATCCGCACTCATAAGCGCAACGGTCGCATAACACGGCACCGAAGGCTGACAGACCGCGAGCATGTGCGTGCCCCCCTGCCCCTCGTTCGGACCGATCTGCTCGAGAAACGCGATCAGATAATCGATATAGTCGTCGAGATCGAAACGCCCCGCCGACACCGGCACGCTGCGCGCATCACGCCAGTCGGTGATGTAGACGTCCGCAAACGGCAGCATCCGCTCGACCGTGCCGCGCAGCAGAGTCGCGTAATGCCCCGACATCGGCGCGACAATCAGCAGCTTCGGACCGCCCTCGACACCCTCCCGCACGAAGCGCTTCAGCTGCCCGAAATCCTTCCGCAGTACGATCTCCTCGCGTACCGCGACCTCGCGGCCGTCGATCGTCGTCGAGTCGAGCCCGAAGGCAGGCTTTCCGCGAGTCGCATTCGCGTGTGCGAACACCTCCAACGCCGATCCGATGACTGCACCACCGCCCAAATAGGAGAACGGGTTTGCCGGATGACTGAGCATTTCCGCACCGAAACTCGCCATTTTGCTGGCGCCCGACAACATCGATCGTTGGAATTCGTAAGCATCGTAGAGCATGCGGTATCCTTTGCCCTAATATGGGCTGCCGAAGTGGTAACGCAAATCCGCTGCGGCGCAATGCGGCATTCCAAGGACGGCCCCAGCGGATCTCACGCCCGATCGCCCGGTTGTCGTTGAGCGCCACCCCCGCCACTGCTAGGTCCCGCGCATGGCCAAGCCGATACCCGAAGAAAAGACGTCCCGCCGGATCGGCGATCTCGCGATGGTGTGGCGTCACGCCGCGAATTATCCACGCCAAATCGCCTTCGCCGGGCTCGCATTGCTAACGACGTCGGCCGCCACGATCGGCATCCCGTACGGGTTCAAGCGCGTGATCGATCGCGGCTTTGGCCCCGGCGAGGGCGGATCGGTCGCCAACTCGTTCCACTATCTGCTGATGATCGTCGTCGTGCTCGCACTCGCGACCGCGGTGCGCTTCTATTACGTCTCGTGGCTCGGCGAGCGCGTCGTCGCGGACATTCGCACCAACGTGCAACGCCATCTGCTCCGCCTGACGCCGCGCTTCTTCGAGGAGAACCGCCCGTCCGAGATCGCCTCGCGCCTCACCTCGGACACCGCGCTGATCGAGCAGGTCGTCGGCAGCACGGTGTCGATCGCGCTGCGCAACACTTTCACCGGCATCGGCGGGCTGATCTACCTGTTCGCGATCTCGCCCAAGCTCGCGGGCATGCTGATGATCGGCATCCCGCTGATCATCCTGCCGATCGCGCTGCTCGGCAAACGCGTCCGCAATTACTCGCGCACCTCGCAGGACCGTGTCGCCGATGTCGGTTCGATCGCCACCGAGACGCTCGGCGCGATGAAAGTGGTCCAGGCATTCGGCCAGGAGGACCGCGAGGCGATCCGCTTCTCGGACGCGGTTGCCGCGACGTTTGCCGCGGCACGGGCGCGGATCCTGTTGCGTGCCGTGATGACCGCGATCGTGATCGGGCTCGTGTTCGGCTCGATCACGCTCGTCCTGTGGGAAGGGGCTATCGACGTCGCGGCAGGGCGGATCAGCGGCGGTGCGATCGCCGCGTTCGTGCTGACGGGCGGCATCGTCGCAGGCGCGTTCGGCGCTTTGACCGAGGTCTATGGCGATTTGTTGCGCGGTGCCGGTGCCGCCGGGCGGCTATCCGAACTGCTCCGCGAAAAGCCCGAGATCGCCGCACCCGCCAACCCGGCCGCGCTACCTCAGCCGCCCCGTGGCGCGCTCGCGTTCGAGAATGTGCAGTTCCACTATCCGACACGCCGCGACGTCGCCGCACTCAACGGCTTCTCGCTCGACGTGAAGCCGGGCGAGACGGTCGCGGTCGTCGGTCCCTCGGGTGCGGGCAAGACCACGTTGTTTCAGTTGGTCCAGCGCTTCTACGATCCAGACGCCGGCCGCGTGACGCTCGACGGGATCGATCTGCGCGACGCCGACCCGGCGGAGGTCCGCGCGCGGATCGCAATGGTGCCGCAGGAGACGATCATCTTCGGCGCGTCGGCCCGCGACAATCTGCGTTACGGCGACTGGTCCGCAACCGACGACCAGCTCTGGGCCGCCGCCGAAGCCGCCAACGCCGCCGAGTTTCTGCGCAAACTGCCTGAGGGGTTGGAGACGTTCCTCGGCGAAGGCGGCGCACGGCTGTCTGGCGGCCAGCGCCAGCGCGTCACGATCGCCCGCGCGCTCCTCCGCGATGCGCCGATCCTGCTGCTCGACGAGGCCACGAGTGCGCTCGATGCCGAGAGCGAGCGGCTGGTGCAGGAAGCGCTCGAACGGCTGATGGCGAACCGCACCACGCTGGTCATCGCACACCGCCTAGCCACCGTGCGCGCAGCCGAGCGGATCATCGTGATGACCGACGGCCAGATCGTCGAGGAAGGCTCGCACGGATCGCTGATGACCAACAGCGGACTCTACGCGCGACTGGCGAGCCTGCAGTTCAACGAGGCGGCATAGGGGCGATCGAGATTTAGCGGCTTGATCAGACGCTACGGTAAAACCGTTCCGTCACGGACATCGTTCGAACGACAGTCCGCTCTTCCCTGTTCTCCCGCAAATGCGGGAGCCCAGTCTGGATCCCCGCCTTCGCGGGGAAACATGCTTGCTCCGATGTCCGCTCCGCAAACCAGAATATCTCGGTGCTATAGTACCGTGCCGGCTTGCCGGGTCTAAACAAAACGCCGAGCGTCCTAGCCCTTCTTGGCCTTCGCCTTCTTCGGCTTCGGCACAGGCAATTCCGCGGCTGAGATGCGGACGAGGTCGGCCAGCCAGTCGGCATCGTCCCAGCGATCCGCATCTATCAGCAGGCACGGCTTCGCGCCCGGATAGGGCGCACCTTCGTCGATTGCTCCCGCAAACGCCCGCCCTCCCGGAGTCGGCTTCACGAACAGCTGGTCGTCGCAGATCAAGCCGACCATCTTGCCATCGCAATAGAGCCCGTATTCGCCGAACATCGGCTTTGCGGAGACCTCCCCCGCCGCGGCGAGCTGGTCGACGATGAACGCGACGGTTTTGCGATCGGATGCCATCTGCCGATGCTGGCAGATCGGCGGGCCGATGGCGAGCCACGCCGACGACGGTGTTTAGCTTGCGACGTCGCGCCCACGCGCGCAAACTCGGCGAAACAGGAGACGGACATGCGTGACTTCGACATCATCGTGTACGGCGCGACCGGGTTCACCGGACGGCTGGTTGCCGAATATCTCGTCCAAACGTACCCGACCGGCGTCCGCTGGGCGATGGCAGGCCGCTCGCTGGCGAAGCTCCAGGAAGTCCGCAACCTGATAGGTGCACCCGCCGATACGGCGCTCATCACCGCCGACTCGGACGATCCCGCCAGCCTTCGTGCAATGGCGGAGCGCGCCACCGTCGTCATCTCGACGGTCGGTCCGTACCAGCTGTACGGCTCGGACCTCGTCGCCGCCTGCGCCGCGACCGGCACCGGCTATGTCGACCTCTGCGGCGAGCCCGCCTGGATGCGCCACATGATCGACGCGCATGAGGGCGAAGCCACGCGAACCGGCGCACGGATCGTGTTCTCGTGCGGGTTCGACAGCATCCCGTTCGATCTCGGCGTGCTGACGTTGCAGGACGCCGCGAAGACAAAATACGGCATCCCAGCGCCCCGCGTGAAAGGTCGCGTGCGGAAAATGCAGGGGACGTTCTCGGGCGGCACCGCGGCTAGCCTCAAGGCGACGCTCGCCGCCGCCGCGCGCGATCCCGGCATCGTCAAGCTGCTGACCAGCCCGTTCGCGCTCACCCCCGGTTTCAGCGGCCCGCATCAGTCGACCGGGCTGATCCCCGAATACGACACGACCATCTCGGCCTGGGTCGCGCCGTTCGTCATGGCGCCAATCAATACCAAGAACGTCCATCGCACCAATTTCCTGCTCGGCGAGGCGTATGGCGCGGACTTCGTCTATGACGAGATGATGGTCGCAGGGCTCGGCGATCTCGGCAAGGTCGCGGCGGAGGCGATCGCGAAGTTCAATCCGTTCTCGAGCGACAAGGGGCCGAAGCTCGGCGAAGGGCCATCGAAGGAAGAGCGCGATGCCGGGCATTACGACCTGCTGTTCGTCGGTATCATGCCCGATGGGAAGCGGATCGATACGGTCGTCACCGGCGATCGCGATCCCGGCTATGGCTCGACCAGCAAGATGATCGCGGAGGCCGCGCTGTGCCTCGTGCAGGACGTGCAGGGCGATGGCGGTATCTGGACGCCGGGCGCGTTGATGGGGGCAAAACTGCGCGATCGGCTGGTGGCGAAGGCAGGACTGAGCTTCACGGTCGGATGATGTGAAGCGAGATCGCAATCTCGCAACAGCGACCCTTTTTTCTCCCGCGAAGGCGGGAGCCCAGTCTGGATCCCCGCCTTCGCGGGGAAACAATCAGTTCAGAAACCCGCCGGCTGCGGAAAAATCCAGCCGCTGACCATTGCACACTCACGAAACCAGCGTCACTCGGCTAGCACGAACACCGTCGCTGCGGCAGCGGCACTGGCGACTAGGCCCGACGTCGCCGCAATCGCTGCGGCCCGCTTGCGCACCGCACCGCGAAACGCGCCGAGCCTGCCTGCATCGAGATGATAGCGCCCCGCGCCGTCGTCGACGATCGCGCCATAGCCGCACAAGCGTCGAAACGTCCGCGGGTCAGCCGCTTCATAGGCAATCGCGCGCGCAGCCGTCGTGGCCTTCGCTGCGACGAAATCATTGACGATCCGCCGCCGCGACCGGCCTGACCTAAGTCCCCACATACTTGTCTCCCCCCCGGGTAAGACGTCGCATACCGCGGGGTGTTTGCGCAAATCCTAACGCCGCTTGCCCTGATGGCGGATGTTCGCCGGACGCCCCCGCCGCTTGATCTCGCGCACCGGCTTGCGTCCGCCGCGCATGGGAGGGGCGGCCCCCTTCCCCTCGGGCATCTCAAAGCGTAGCGCCCCCGACACCGGGTTTGCCTCCGCCAACCGCAGTTCCAGCGTCTGGCCCTGCGCGAAGACGTCGCCGCTATGCTCGCCGGTCAGCGTCCGCGCGCCCTCGTCGAAGCGGAAATACTCGCCGCCCAGATCGCGCACCGGCATCAGGCCGTCGCCGCCGATCCCCTCGACCGTCGCGAAGAAGCCGAAATTGGTCACGCCGGTGATCCGTACGTCCATCACCTGGCCGACGCGCTCGGAGAGGAACGCCGCGACATAGCGATCGGTGGTGTCGCGCTCCGCCTCCATTGCGCGGCGTTCGAGCCGGCTGATGATCTCTCCGACCGACTCCATGTTCACCGCGTCGTCCGCCGGCAACCCGCCCTCGCCGAGGCCGTAAGCGGACACCAGCGAGCGATGGACGAGCAGATCGGCATAGCGCCGGATCGGCGAGGTGAAGTGCGCGTAACTGCCGAGGCTCAGCCCGAAATGCCCGTGATTGCCGGGCGCGTAATAGGCCTGGGTCTGCGTGCGAAGGATCTGCTCCATTACCTGCGGACGGAAGTCCGCATCGCCGATCCGCTCGATGATGTGGTTGAACGTTGCTGGCCGCACGACCTGCCCGAGCGCGAACGGCACGTCGAACGTCTCGAGATATTCCTTCAGCGCCGCCAACTTCTCGCGGCTCGGCGGCTCGTGGATTCGGTACATCACCGGCGCCTTCTTCGCCTCCAGCGCCTTGGCGGCGGCGACGTTGGCAGCGATCATGTAATCCTCGATCAACCGGTGTGCGTCGAGCCGTTCGCGCGGCGATACGGACATGATCCGGCCCTTCTCGTCGAGCACGACACGGCGCTCGGGGAGGTCGAGATCGAGCGGCGCCCGCGCGTCACGCGCCTTCGCGAGCGCATGCCAGCAGGCCCAGAGGGGGACGAGCGATGCAACCACACGCCCGTCATCTACCCGGCCGTCATTCCAGCGAAAGCTGGGATTTCCTTCCGCGAGGGCGTCCTCTGTGGAGGGAGACCCCAGCTTTCGCTGGGGTGACGGGCTGGGGCTGTCGGACGAGATAGATCCGTCGGACAGGAGGGCATCGTTCGAGGCCATCCCGTCGATGATCGCCTGCGCCTCTTCATACGCCAGGTTCGCCGCGATCCGCACCACCGCGCGCGTAAAGCGCCAAGATTTGAGCGAACCATCCTTGCCGATCCGCAAATGGCACGCGAGCGCGGCACGATCCGCGCCTTCCTTCAGCGAACACACCTCCGCCGACAGGATCTCGGGCAACATTGGCACGACGCGATCGGGGAAATACACCGAGTTCCCGCGCCGCCGCGCCTCGCGGTCGACCTCGGACTTGGGCCGCACGTAGAAGCTGACATCGGCGATCGCGACGATCGCCTTCCATCCGCCAGCGTTCGCAGGATCGTCATCGGCCTCCGCCCACACCGCATCGTCGTGATCGCGCGCATCCTCAGGGTCGATCGCGACGATCGGCAGGTCGCGCAGGTCCTCGCGCCCCTCCCCCAGCGGCAACTTCGAAACCCGCTCAGCCTCGTCGAGTGCCTCTTGCGAGAACACGTCCGGAATGCCGAGCTTGTGGATCGCGATCAGCGAGAAGCTGCGCGCCGCAAACGGATCGCCCAGCTTCGACACGACGCGCGCGGCGATCTTCGGCGGCTTGCCCGTGAGTTCCGCCAATACGAGATCACCCGGCGCCGCGCCGCCCGCATCCGCCACCGCGAATTCGCGCCGCTCGCGCTTGTCGACCCCCGTCAGCCACAACCGCCCGGCCTCTTCGCGCAACACGCCGAGCACCTGTTCGGAGGCAGGCGCGAGCACCTTCATCGGATGCGCGATCCAGCCGTTTCCAGCTTCCTCGGTCCGCGCCAAGATCCGCTCGCCAACCCCGAGCGCCCCACGTTTCCGCTCGCGCACGCGCAACCGCGGCGGCGGGATGCCCTCGGCCTCCCAGCGCTCGGGCACCGCCCAGACATTGCCGCCGTCATCGACGTCCGCGATCCGCAGCACCGTCACCTTAGGGATGCCACCCATCTTGTGGAACGCGCGACCGGGGGCGCTGTCGATCAGCCCCTCGTCGGCCATGTCCTTCAACAGCGCCTTTAGCCCGATCTTGTCCTGCGCGCTGAGCCCGAAGCCCTTGGCGATCTCGCGCTTGCCCGCGGGCACGTCGGAATTGGCGATGAAGTCAAGGATCTGCTCGCGCGTCGGAAGACCGGCTTTTGGTTTGTACATGGGCTAGAGATAGGCGGTAGGCCCGCCATTACCAAACGGCTAAGCTGCTCGCATGACGCAAAGTTACGACCTTCTGATCGTCGGCGGCGGGATCAACGGCGCCGCGATCGCCCGCGAGGCTGCGCTGAACGGCCTGTCGGTGCTGCTGGTGGAGAAAGGCGACCTCGCCGGCGCAACCTCGTCCGCATCGACCAAGCTGATCCATGGCGGCCTGCGCTACCTCGAATATTACGACTTCAAGCTGGTCGCCGAGGCACTGCGCGAACGCGAACGCCTGGTGAAGGCCGCGCCGCACATCATCCGCCCGATGCGCTTCGTCCTGCCGCACGAGAACGCGGTGCGCCCCTGGTGGATGGTCCGGCTCGGCCTGTACCTCTACGATTGGCTCGGCGGCCGGATGACGCTGAAGCGGTCCCGTGGCCTGCGCAAGAGCGACACCGCCTATACCGCCCCCCTCAAGAACGGCGCGCGCGGCTTCGTCTATTCCGATGCGTTCGTCGACGATTCCCGGCTCACGGTATTGAACGCGGTGGACGCGCACGACAACGGCGCCGAAATCGCAGTTCGCACCGAACTCGTCACCGCACGCCGCGACGGCGCACTTTGGCGCGCAAAGCTGTCGGACGATCGCGACGTCACCGCCCGCGCGCTGGTCAACGCCGCCGGGCCGTGGGTCGCAGACCTACTCGGGCGGCTCGGGATCAACGCCAGCGCTGGCGTCCGGCTGGTCAAGGGCAGCCACATCGTCGTGCCCAAGCTGTACGAGGGCGACCACGCCTATATCCTGCAGCTCGCCGACCGCCGCATCGTCTTCGCGATCCCGTATCAGGGCCAAACCGAAATCGGGACGACCGACATCCCTGTCGATCGCCCGGAGGACGCGGTGACCGACGCGGGCGAGATCGCGTATCTCTGCGACGCTGCGAACCAGCATTTCATCCGTCAGATCACCCCCGCCGACGTCACCTCGACCTGGTCCGGCGTGCGGCCGCTATACGATGACGGTGCGAGCGAGGCGAAGGCCGTAACGCGCGACTATGTCCTCGAACTCGATACCCTTGGCGACACCGGCGCAGCGCCCTTGCTGTCGGTGTTCGGCGGTAAGATCACGACCGCGCGCCATCTTGCCGAGGAAGCCATGGAAAAGATCGCGCCAGCGCTTGGCGAAGCGGTCCGTCCTATGACCCGGAGCCGGCCTTTCCCTGGCGGGGCAATCCCGCCTTTTCCTATCTACCTCGCGCAGGTCCGAGCCCGGTGGCCGTTCCTCGGCGATGCCCGCAGCGCGCGGATGGCACGTGCGTATGGCGCGTTGCTCGACCAGATGCTGGCGGACGTCACCGACGCCGCAGGACTCGGTGCAGACCTTGGTAATGGCCTGACGGAGATCGAGGCACGCTGGATGCACGATCGCGAATGGGCGAGGATACCCGAAGATGCATTAATGCGCCGCAGCAAAATTGGACTGAGGATGAGCACAGCACAGAACCAGGCCTTCGACCTCTGGTGGCAGGGGATTTACCCAGCGTAGATCTTACAGCTTGCTTGTTGGCCCATTCGGCATATCCTCGGTTTACCGTGAGAGGAGACCCCTAATGGCAACGTACCCAGACCTCCAAACTGATCCCGACGACAAAAATCTGGTCATCTTGCAAAGCCTGATTTGCCTGTTGCGCGAAAAGAACGTCCTGTCCCGCGCGGATATTGAGGAGCTTTGCGACACAGTGAGTCGCCGTGCCAGCGATCACGCCAGCGACCCGCTGCCCTGCCAGATGAACGGTGCCCGCGCCGCCGCAGCCGAAGTTGCGCAAATCGGTGATTACATCGGACGGAAATACGGTGGAAAGCACCGCCGCTAGACCTCGCAGCTAGATTTGGGGACACCGGTCCCGGATCGAGGCGACAAGCTCTAAGGTAGCGTGCGGACGCAGCGGCCAGTGCTGTTGAAGGTCGTGTGGACCGCTGTGTAATCCGGCTTTATCGGTGGGACCGCACGATATGCGGCCCCACCGCCTCGATCAACTTGCTACGAAGCACGTCTCGCCGGCAACGCGCAACCGACCACAGATGTCCGCCGCCTGGTTCGCACTCCCGGCATTCACGCGCAGGCGATACAAGGTGCGTCCGCCCGTCGCGACCGGCTGGACCGAGTTGCCGAGTGCCGCGATATACGAAAAGCGCTTCGAGAAATTCGTCCAAGCCGCGTTCGCGACGGCCTCGCTCGGATAGGCGCCGAGCTGAACCAGCGAGCCACCCGTCGCCGCATTCGCGTTGCCCGAGCGTGACGGCGCCATCGGTGCGGCAGCGACCAGACGGCCGCTCGAGGCCGGCACTTGTGCGACGGCGTTGCGACCTGCCGCGTCGGAGGTCTTGGCCGCCACCGCACGCTTGCCGTCGACGGGCACTTCCGGCACGCCGCGCAGGTCGATCGCGCCATTGCCCGATTTGCCCGCGCTCGTCGCGATTGCCGAGTCGCCCTCGCCCTTGACCTTCAGACCGCCGGCGTCGTCGGGCTTGACCTTGTAATCGCCCTCCTGCGCGGCGATCAGCTGGCCCTCGCCCGTAGGTGTGCGCTGTTGCAGCTTGTAGATGCCGAAGATGATCGCCGCGAGCACCGCCAGGCCGAGTACGACCAGCGCGATCACGCGGCCGATGCCGACCGTATCCTGCTCGTCCGGCTCGACGGTTTCGAGCCAGGGGAGCCGGTCTTCCTCGCGCAGATCCATGTCTTCGGCCATCACTTCATCTCCGAAACCGCTTCGACACCCATGATGGCGAGGCCATTATGAATAATCTGCCCTATAGCGGATGCCAAGAAAAGCCGTGCGGCGGTGGCCTGCGGATCCTCGATCACCAGGAAACGGCGATCGGGACGGTCGTTGCCGACATTCCACAGCGCATGGAACGCCGCCGCCAAGTCATAGAGATAGAACGCGATTCTATGTGGCTCGCGCGCCGTGGAGGCGATCTCGACGAGCCGTGGAAACTGCGCCGCGAGCTGCACGAGCGCAAGTTCGTCCGTATCAAGCCGGGACAAATCGGCCGCAATCGGCGTAATTTCCGCCTCTTCCGCGCGCCGATGGAGGGATGCGATGCGGGCATGCGCGTACTGGACGTAGAAAACCGGGTTGTCCTTCGATGCCTCGACCACCTTGGCAAAGTCGAAATCCATCTGTGCATCGGACCGCCGCGTCAGCATCGTGAAGCGTACGACGTCCTTGCCGACCTCGCGCACGACGTCGGCCAGCGTGACGAAATTGCCCGAGCGCTTCGACATCTTCACCGGCTCGCCGTTGCGCAGCAGCCGGACCATCTGGACCAGCTTCACGTCGAACCGCGTCTTGCCGCCGGTCAGCGCCGCCACCGCCGCGACGATCCGCTTCACGGTGCCGCCATGATCCGCGCCCCAGATGTCGATCAGCTGGTCGGCGCTCTGGCTCTTCTGGAAATGATAGGCGAGATCGGCGCCGAAATAAGTCCACGATCCGTTCGACTTCTTGATCGGGCGATCCTGGTCGTCGCCGAACTGCGTCGAGCGGAACAGCGGCAGCTCGACCGGCTCCCAATCGTCCGGCGTCTCGCCCTTCGGCGCTTCGAGCACACCGTCATAGACAAGATCGCGCGACCGCAGCTCCGCCTCGGCCGCTTCGGGCTTCTTTGCGGCTTGAAGCTCGGCTTCTGACGAGAACACCTCGTGTTCGATCCCGAGCAGCGCGAGATCGGCGCGGATCATCACCATCATCGCGGCGACGGCCTGGGTGCGGAAGGTGGCAAGCCATTCGCCCTCGGGCGCGCCGACGTAGCGGTCGCCGAACTCCTTCGCGAGCGACTGGCCGACGGGGACGAGATAGTCGCCGGGATACAGACCCTCGGGAATCTCGACGGTCTCGCCGAGCGCCTCGCGGTAGCGCAGGTGGACCGAGCGCGCGAGCACGTCGACCTGGCCGCCGGCGTCGTTGACGTAATATTCGCGGATCACCCGGTGCCCGGCGAATTCGAGCAGGCTGGCCAGTGCATCGCCGACCACTGCACCACGGCAATGCCCCATGTGCATCGGTCCGGTCGGGTTGGCCGAGACATACTCGATGTTGACGGTAATCCCCGCGCCTTGCGTCGACCGGCCGTAATCGGCGCCCGCCTCGGGGATCGCCGCGAGTTCGGCGCGCCAAGCGTCGTCGGTCAGCTTCATGTTGATGAAGCCCGGCCCGGCGACGCTCGCCGACGCGACGTCCTCAAGCTTCGACAGCTCGGCGACCAGCGCATCGGCGAGCACGCGCGGATTGGTCTTGGCGGGCTTGGCCAGCACCATCGCGGCGTTGGTCGCGAGATCGCCGTGGCTCGTGTCGCGCGGCGGCTCGACCGTCACGTTCTTGCGGTCGAGCCCCGTCGGCAGCGTCCCCGCCGCGGTCAGCGTGTCGAGCGCCGCATCGATATGCGCGGCGAAACGGGCGTAGAGCGTCATGGCAATTCCGGTATCACAAGGAAGCGCGCGCTCTAGACCATAGCAGCACGGCGCTCAATTTTAATCCCGTCAGAGAGGCTGGTTGATACGTGTCGACTAGTCCCAGCGTCATTCCCGCGGAGGCGGGAACCCATATTGGCTGGCCTCGCGGTAAATTACGGCTGTTTCGAAGATATGGACCCCCGCCTCCGCGGGGATGACGGGCGAGACGGTCCCCCCGCTTAGCCCGCCACTCCCCGTCATCCTGACGAAAGTCAGGACCCAGGGTTACAAAGGACGACGCTTGTTACTCTGGGTCCTGACTTTCGTCAGGATGACGGACTTGGTGAAGGTCACGGGCATGTCGTCAAAAACACGCCGCCGAACGGCGGCCCCGCCCGGAAACATCTAAAGACCATCCCCACCTTCAAATCCGCACCAGACCCTCGACCGCGGCCGTCGTCGCGCTCGCCGGGAACAGCGCCGCCATCGCCCTTGCCGGCTCGATGCCGAAATGCGACGACACCGCCCCGCCGATGAACGCATCCAGCTGCATCGTCGGCTTCAGATCGCGCGCCTCGTACAACGCGCCGGGAGCCAGCCCCGGCCAGTCCGACACGACCCGCCCGCCCTTCACCGCGCCCCCGAACAGCATCGCCGCCGTGCCCGTGCCATGATCGGTGCCGCCGGTGCCGTTGACCGCAACGGTCCGCCCGAACTCGGTCGCCACCAACACCATCGTGTCCGCCCATAACGGCCCCAGCCCCGCCTGCAGCGAAGCGACCATCGCATCGAGGCCCTTCAACTGCGCCGCCAGCCGCCCGCGCTGCCCCGTATGCGTATCCCAGCCACCCGTCTCGATCATCGCGATCCGCGCACCATTGTCGGGCTTTAGCAACCGTGCGGCGAGCGCGCCGGTCGCGGCGGCGTTGCGGCCACCGTCCTGACCGAGATCGCTGGTCAGCTGGCGCGTCGCCATCGCCTCGCTCCACAGCGCGTGCAATTGCCGGTCGCCGTCGTACAGCATCGCCACCCGCTGCAGCAGGTCGTCCGACGCATTCGGCAGGTTCGACGGCGCGTAGGACGCCACCTCACGCCGGCCGCGAAGCGCCATCGGCACGGTCGCCGCCACCGCGATCGCGCGCGCCTCGTCTGCGGGCAGCACGCCGAGCAGCCGGTTCAGCCACCCGTCGCGCACCTGGTACGCGCTCACGCCCCCGGTCTCGAGCACGTTCTGCCCGTCGAAATGCGATCGATCGCGATAGGGCGAGGCGATCGCGTGCGCGAACAGCGCCTGCCCCTGTTTGTAGAGACCCGCGCTCGCCGTCATCGCCGGATGCAACGCGAACATGCCGTCGAGCTTCTTGCCGGTGGCGAAGTCGGCCGCGAGATCACCCCTGACCCCGGCGAATGCGGGATCGCCGACCGCACCGATCGTGCCGAGCCCATCCGCAGCCCCGCGCTGGATCACGAACACGAACCGCTTGTTGGTCGCGGCCCGCGCGAAGGCGATGCGCGGTGCGAAGGCGGACGCCAGCACGCCGAGCGTACCGGTCGAGAGGAAGGAACGACGGTCGAGCATGACTATCTCCGCATGGATTCGGGGGCGACGAGCAGCAACGCAAGCCCCTGCGCCGGACTATCTGCGCGGGCGATTGCCTGCGTGGTGGCAGGACTGACCGACGCCGGGAACAGCGTCGGCGCCAGCGCACGGGCATCGACCGGCCCGGCACGCGCGGCAAACCGCTCCGCCGCCTCCACGCGGCGCAGGATCGCGTCAGGTCCGGCCCAGGCCGCAGCGATATCGTCGTAGCCGACCGGTTGCCCCGGCTTCCACACCGGCTGGCCGAGCTGGTTCATCATGCCCACCGTCAGCCCCGGCTGGACCATCGTCGTACCGAGCGCGCGCTGCGTCGAGACATACCATTCCCACGGCGATTTGAATTTGACGGGCTGCGTCACCCACGCTTCCGGCGATGCGACCAGCGCGCGATAGACTATGGGCAGGTCACCGCCCGACTCGAGGAACGCGGCCTGGAGTCGCTTCACCATCGCCGGCGGGGGCGTATCGCCGGCGAAGTGCCGCGCGAGCTTGGTCGCGATGTGGGCCGCGGTCGCCGGGTGGACCGCAAGATCGGCCAGCACCGCCTGCGCCTGCGCCTCGCCTGCCGCGGGATAGCGCTTGCCCATCACGGTCCGGTCGCCCGGCTGATGCACGTCGGCGAGGAAGACGAACGCGCCCGGCCGAGCATCGTCCTGCCGGCGATCGTCCTGCGTGCGCGCACCGGGCCCGCGACCGATCCCCGCGACCGTCCAGCCGGTCATCGCCCGCGCGAATTCGGTGACATCGGCCTGGGTGTACCCGCTGCGGACGCCGAGCGTGTGCAACTCCATGATTTCACGCGCGAGATTTTCGTTGAGACCGGTGCGTCGCCTGGGTCGGTGCGCGGCGAACGGACTGTCGGGGCCGACCGATACCGCCTGATCGAGATACAGCAGCATCGCCGGATGACGCTCGACCGCGTTCAGCATGTCTGCGAAATTGCCGAGGACGTGCGGGCGGATCGCCTCGAACTCCATCGGCCCGGCGAGCCCGGTGACTTCGAGCTTGTCGGTGGAAACCGCGAAATGGTTCGCCCAGAAATGCACGAGCCGCTCGACGAACGGCGCATCGCTCGTCAGCGCGGCGATCGTCCGGGCCGCAACCGCGCCACCGTAATCGTCGCGACTCTGCTTGCCGGCGAGTTGCCGCGCGGCGCGCCGGGCCGCTTCGCCAGGATTGTCTGTGGCTGGACCGGGCATGGCGGGCGGGGCCATCGTGGCTGGCATGGCGGGTGCCGCCATCGGCGTAGAGGTGCCCGGCCCGTTCATCGACGCCGCTTCGCCCGGCGCCGGTTTCGGCCTACGAGGTCCGAACTCCGCCCTGATCATCCTCTGCTGCGCAAAATACGTCGCCAGGGTCGCCGAAACGCTCGACGTCGACGGCGCGCTGGCGATCGCCGCGGGCCGGGCGTCGAAGCGCTCGCATTGCGCCAGCACCCATTTCGCCGGATCGCCCGAAACGCCGTCACCGGGCCTCGCTCCAAGGCCGAACCGATTGAGCGCGATACTGGAAGCAGACACGATCCCTCTCCTTCGCGTCGGCTATGCGCCTGAGATGTCGCGGAACTATGTCACCACTGCGGTTCACCGCATCGTCAGGGCGCTACATCGTTGCAGCGCACGCAAGCGTGATCGCCGGCTTTGCAATTGCGACTTATGCTGCAGCGCAATATTTACCCGACTCGAGAGTTGGGAGAGGACCTGATCCGGCTCGACGCACAACGCGGGAGACACGATCATGCGCACTAGTTTCAAGATCATCGCAGCAGCAGCAGCCGCCCTCACCTCGACGATCGGCATGGCCGCAGAGTCCAAGCAGAGCTTCGTCCATGAGGGCAGCACCTATGTCTACACCTCGACCCAGGACGGTGGCCGCCAGGTCATCGACGGCCGTCGCTACCCGTCGGGCCAGAAGTTCCACCTGATCGTCCGCGGCGATCGCGTATCGGGTGTGTCGGGCGGCGTCCCGGTCGCATTCAAGACCGTCGAAGCCACTGGCGCAGCCGGCGGCATCGCTTCGGTCACGCGCTAAACGTCGCTAACATCGACGATGGTACAATCGGTGGTCGGACCACGGTCCGGCCGCCGATTTGCGTTAGAGCCGCCACTTATCCGCAATCCTCCCCCGCCAGGGGGAGGTGGCGCGAAGCGACGGAGGGGGCGGACACGGAACCTCGGTTTGCCCTTCCCGCCCCCTCCGTCTGGCAAGAGCCAGCCACCTCCCCCTAGCGGGGGAGGATAAGCGCCGTATCGGACTCAGAACCCTTCAGGCAGATCGATCGGGCCAACCAGTTCGCGGTAGCGCGATACGGCATACCTGTCCGTCATCCCCGCAATGAAATCCGCGATATGCCGGCTACGGTCGGGATCATACGACGGCAGCCGCTCGCGCCACTCCTCGGGAATCGTCGCGGGATCGTCGCGATACACCGCGAACAGTCCGGACACGATGCCATGTGCCGCATCCGCCGCCGCCAACTGGCGCGGGTGATGATACAGATTGGCATACATGAAGCGCTTGAGATCACGCTCAGCCTCGCGCATCTCACTCGAAAACCCGACCAGGCACTGCCCGGCGGCACGGACATCGTCGACGCTCGCAACGCCGCTCGCCGCGATCCGCCGACGGGTTTCGGCGATCAGATCGTTGACCATCGTCCCGATCTGCGTGCGGACGAGTTCGCCGACCAGCCGCTTCGGCGCAACGTCCGGGAACCGCCGGCGGACATCGTCCCAGCCGCTCGCGACCAGCGGCACCGCCAGCATTTGGTCGAGCGTCAACAGTCCAGCGCGCAAGCCATCGTCGATGTCGTGATTGTCGTACGCGATATCGTCCGCAATCGCCGCGACCTGTGCCTCCAGCGACGAAAAACTGGTCAGCGCCAACGGAAACTCCGCATCCGCCGCGGCTAGCGCCCAACCCGGATGCCGCACCGGCCCGTTATGCTTGGCCAGCCCCTCCAGGGTCTCCCAGGTCAGGTTGAGCCCGTTCCACATCGGATACGGCCGCTCGATCGTCATCAGCGTGCGCAGCGTATGACCATTGTGGTCGAACCCACCCTGTCCGGTCAGTGCCGCCTTCAGCGCATCCTCGCCGGCATGGCCGAACGGCGGATGGCCGATGTCGTGCGCCAGGCACAAGGCCTCCGTCAGATCCTCGTTCAGCGCCAGCGTCCGCGCGATCGTCCGGCCGATCTGCGCGACTTCCAGGCTGTGCGTCAGGCGTACCCGGAAATGGTCGCCGTCCGGCGCCATGAACACCTGCGTCTTGTGCCGCAGGCGACGGAAGCTGATCGAGTGGATGATCCGGTCTCGGTCGCGCTGAAAGGCATCGCGAGGGCCACGGACGGACCCGTTCTGTTCTTCCTGAAGCCGTCCTTTGCTGCGCGCCGGGTCTGAAGCCCAGGGCGCGCGGTAACTCACTTCGACGGCAACTTCGTGATGACCTGGCCCGGTTCGCTGGTAAAGCTGAACGTCGAAACGCCTTCCTTGGCGAGCTGATTGACGAAGGTGCGCGCCTCCGCATCGGTCTTGAACGGCCCGGCCAGCACGCGATTCGTCGCCTTCCACGGAGTTGTCCAGCCGCTGCGACTGCCGACCACGGCCGGAGCCTTGGCCTTCACACCCTTCCACGCCTTGGGCAGATCGCCCTCGGTCGCGCCGGTCGACACCTGCACCCAGATGCGTTCGGGATTGGCGCGCGCGATCCGCTTTTCCTCGGCCGCAGCCTTGTCGGCAGCAAGCTTCTCGGCGGCGGCAGCCTTCTTCTCGGCTAGCACCTTCTTGTCGGCGATGGCTTTGCGCGCCGCCGCCTTCTTGTCGAGGGTAGCCTTCTTGTCGGCAGAGAGTTGCTCGGCCGCGATCTTCTTTGCCGCCGCATCGCGCTGGAGCTTTGCTTTCGCCTCGGCGAGCACGCGCTCGGCGTCGTCGGAGACTGGCACTGCGGCCTGCGTCACGACGGGCGCGGGGCGCATCGGCGCGACATCGAGTTCGGACGCCGGGATCGACAACCCGGCAACGATCCGCGCGAGGATCGTATCCTCACTCGCCGCCACTGCGCGCGGCGGCATCGCCGCGGCAACCTCGACCGGCGTCGTAGTCGTCGTCGCTCCATTTGCGGAGAACCCGGGGGTCGGTAGCGGTGCTGCACTCGCCTGCTGAACCGGCCGTGGCTGGACCGAAGCCTGCTGCACCGGCGCCGGTGTCACGGGTGGCGACTGGACCGAGGCCTGTTGCACCGGGGCCGGTGTCACGGGGCTGGGCGCTACCGGCTTAGCCGTCGTACCCGTCGACGCGACCGCCGCGGCCGCGATCGAATTGGCCACGCGCGTGTTGCTTTCGGACTGAATCCGCCCCGCGGGCACAGCCGCCATCTGCGTGACCGTGGTCGCGGGCAGCGCCCCTGTCGAAGTCGACGCGGAGGTGGGCACCGGCGTCGAGGTCGGTGCGACGCGTGCAACTGCAACCGGTGCCGGTGTCTGCGACGCGACGGTGGTGGTCTGCGCGACTTGCGGTGCACGGTAGGTCGGCTGTGGTGTCGCGACACGTGCCGCTGTCGATTGCGCAGGCAAGGCCTGCACCATCGGGACCGACGACGACGCGAGTTGAACCGGCGGTGCGACCGCAGCGGGAATAGTCGGAGCGGGGGTGGTCGGAGTAGGCGTCGCTACAACGGGGACCGGCGTTGTGGCGCGCGTCGTCGCGGCCATCTCGGTCCGGCCCGGCTTGCTGCGACGGCCACGCTTGCTCTTGCCGGACGCGGCGACAACGACCGGTTGCGGCGCCGCAGCCATCATCACCGGCGCGGTCGGATCGGCGGCGAGGATGCCCAGCGGCGGCGCCATCCGCGCATCCGCCAGGCGCGCCGGCGTCGCATGGACCTCACCGAAATGCACCGCGAACGCACGGTCGCTCGCCGGCAGGGTCGGCAGGCGCTGGAAGAACGGTTGCAGACCCTGCGCGGTACCGGCGGGCATCATCGTGGTCGCGATCTTCTCGGCACCCGCGACGTCGCCGTTCATCGCGATGATGAACGCGCGCGAGCGCCATGCACCGCGATCGCTCTTGAGCAGCAAAGGATTGAGCTGCTGTATCGCGAGTTCCGGTTTCCCCGAAATGCCCAGCGACAGCGCATAGCGTCTGATCGTCTCGTCATCCGGCGCATTGCGGAGCGCGACCCGGTAATCGCGCTGCGCGCGATCCTGCTGGCCGATCAGATCGTAGGCGAGCCCGCGATCTGCCGCGAAATTCCGCGGGTCGAGGCCGAGGGCTTCCGCCTGCGCATAATAGCGCAACGCCTCGCCCGGCCGCTCCGAGCGGACCAGGATCGACCCCATCCCCGCCTTGATCCGACCATCGCGCGGGTTCACTTTCTCGGCGCGTGCGAACAATGCCGCGGCACCGCTCAGATCGCCCAGCCCCATCGATAGGTCGCCCGCCCGAATCAGCGCATCGACGTCGCGCGGATTGCTCGCGACCCGGCGCATCAGATCACCCAGCTTGTCCGCATCGGTCGTCCCCGGGATCGCCTGCACGACTTCCTGCGCTCCAACCGCGCACGGCACGGCGGCCAGCACGAGCGCCAGCGCGGCAGTCAGGAGATGATTGGACGAGCAGTTCATCGGAGCGTTTATCTAGACCCCAGCCGGATCGAACCGGCAATGTTTGGATGCGCAGGTCACGGCGAACCGGGGTGAGACGGCGACGAACGATGGGTTGGAAGCGGTCGTGCAGTCATGCGGCGCGTCTGTTGGTTCGGAGCGGACTTCGTCCCAAACGCCCCGTCACCCCGGACTTGTTCCGGGGTCGACCGTGCCGCGCATTTCTGGTCGGTGAGTATGCGGCGCCGTGGATGCCGGAACGAGCCCGGCATGACTGAGGATTGTCGGATCGTTTACGCCCAGAACTAGCTTGCCGCTCCCTAACCCGAGAACGGCAAAGCCGCTTACTGGTTGTTCTGGCGATGCAGGAAGCGCGGGATGTCGAGCGGATCCTGCGGGGTCGCTTCGCCGTCTTCCTTCGCCGCGCCGCGGGCCGCGTTGGACATGCGCTCGAACAGCGTACCACCCAGCTTCACGCGCGGTGCGGCCGGAACCGCTTCCGGAGCCGTTTCAGCACCCGGCGCGAGCCAGCGGCGACGCGCGCCACCCTCGTCCGCGGCAGGCGTCGGCGCCGGAATGGCGGGTGCGATCGGCGCGCGGGCCGGCGGCACGGCCGATGCCGAGGCCGGACGTGCGATCGGACCGCGACCATAGGGCTCGTCACCATAGACGCGCGGCGCGGGAGCCGGCTGCGGCGCCGGTGCGGCCGGCGCGGGCGCAGCCAAAGGTGCTGCCTGCGGTACGATCGTCTCGGCCCCGAGCACGAGTTCGTCGTCCGACTTCGACGAAGACGGCTCGACTTCCGACGATGCGTTCAGGTCGAGCGGCTCTTCGTCAGCGGACGACGCGACGGGTGCAGCCGACGATGCGGCAGGCTCGCTCGGACGGAACGAGGTGTTTTCGTCGGTCTTGCGCGATCCGAAGCTGAACGAACGAGTCGGCTCGGGTGCAACCTCTGGTGGGCGCGCATCGGCATCGATCCCGGTCGCGACGACCGAGACACGAATCTTGCCTTCGAGCTCTTGGTTGAACGCCGAACCCCAGATGATGTTCGCATCGGGATCGACTAGGTCGCGGATGTGATTCGCGGCTTCGTCGACTTCGAGCAGGCGCATGTCGTCGCCGCCGGTGATCGAGATGATGACGCCCTTGGCGCCGCGCATGCTGACGCCTTCGAGTAGCGGGTTCGAGATCGCCTTCTGCGCCGCCTCGAGCGCGCGGTTGTCGCCGCTTGCCTCGCCGGTGCCCATCATCGCCTTGCCCATCTCCTGCATCACCGAGCGGACGTCGGCGAAATCGAGGTTGATGAGGCCCGGCATCACCATCAGGTCGGTGATGCTGCGGACGCCCTGCTGGAGCACCTCGTCCGCCATCGTGAACGCTTCCTTGAAGGTCGTGTTCGCGTTGGCGATGAGGAACAGATTCTGGTTCGGGATGACGATCAGCGTGTCGACATACTTCTGGAGCTCGTCGATGCCGCCCTCGGCCGACTTGGCGCGACGGTTGCCCTCGAACGCGAATGGCTTCGTCACGACGCCGACGGTCAGGATGCCCATGTCGCGCGCCGCCTTGGCGATGACCGGTGCCGCGCCCGTACCCGTGCCGCCGCCCATGCCGGCGGTGATGAAGCACATGTGCGCACCTTCGAGCATCTTGGCGAGCTGGTCGATCGTCTCTTCCGCCGCCGCGCGACCGATCTCGGGACGCGAACCGGCGCCCAACCCTTGCGTGATCTTGGTACCGAGCTGGATTCGCTGCGGTGCGGTCGACTGCTTCAACGCCTGCGCGTCGGTGTTCGCCACGAGGAAGTCGACGCCCTGGACGTCGGCCCGCATCATGTTGGCGATCGCGTTGCCGCCCGCGCCGCCGACGCCGATCACCGCGATGCGGGGGGCCAGATCGTCCACTTCGGGACTAAGGAATTCGATGCTCATCGCCGTTCTCCGCACAACCCGGTAGATACGCTACGGCCGGGCCCCTGATTAATCTGTGTGCACCAACGTCACGGCCTGTTCCAGCCGAAATAACGCCAGACGCTTCGAAACTCTTAATAATTCGCGCGTGCCGCCTGAATCAACTTGCGGACCATGCCCATACCCTTTGGCCGATGCACCGTCGTCCGCTGTGGCGCGAGCCCGCGAAGGTCGATCGGGTTGGTCGCCGCGTAGAAGGCCAACCCCGCTAGCGTCGCGAACGCCGGTCCGCCATGCGCCTCTGGCAAGGCGGTCAGCCCGCGCGGTCGACCGATCCGCACCGACCGCCCAAGCGCCTGCTGCGCGTAATCGGCGATACCCTTCAGCTCGGCACCACCGCCGGTCAGCACGACCTGACGCCCGACCGGCCCCTCGAACTTCAGCTTGGTCAGCGCGTTCCGCACTTCGCCCATCTGATGCTCGAGCCGCTGGCGGATCACGCCGATCAGCTGCGCCTTGGTGATCTGCGCGCCCTCGCCCGCACCGTCCTCGGCCGAGATCGGCATGACCGGGATCATGTCGTGATTATCGCGAGGGCTGGCGTTGGCCGAGCCGTGGAAGCATTTCATCCGCTCGGCATTCTGTCGCCGCGTGCCGAATGCGCTGGCGATATCATCGGTAATGTCCGCCGCGCCCATCGGGATCGAGGTCAGCCCGACCAGCATGCCGCCCGCGAACAGCGACACGTTGGTGATCCCGGCCCCCATCTCGACCAGCGCGACGCCGAGCTCGCGCTCCTCCTCGCTGAGGCAGGCGAGCCCGGTCGCGACCGGCGAGGCGATGATCGACTTCACTTCGAGATGCGCGGACCGCACGCAGAGATCGAGGTTGCGCACCGGCGAACCGTCCGCCGCGACGACATGGATGTGCACGCCAAGCCGATCGGCATGCAGCCCGAGCGGCGTCTTCACCCCAGTAAGCCCGTCGAGCGTGTAGAGCGCGGGCTGAGCGTGCAGCACCATGCGACCCTGCGGATCGATCGAGTTGCGCCCTGCGGCAAGCAACGCATCGATATCCTGCTGCTCGACGCGGTGGCCGCCCAGTTCGAACTCGACCTCGGCGACATCGGACACGAGCCCGCCGGCCGAGAACCCGACCCAGACATTCTCGATGTTGATGCCGGCGATCCGCTCCGCCTGCTCGACCGCCTCGCGTACCGCCGCCTCGGTCGTCGCCATGTCGGCGATATAGCCGCGCTTGACGCCGCGGCTCTCGCGCTGGCCAGTGCCGAGCACGATCAGCTCGCCGCCGTCCCCCTTTTGCGCGATCATCGCCGAAACCTTCGACGACCCGATATCAAGCGCCGTGATCAGCCCTTCCGGTGCCACCTTTGCCATGTCATCCCTCCCCGCCCGTTACGTTCGCGCCCGCCGTTTGCGACGGATTAGTCGTAGTCTCGCCCGTTGCCGGCGCGCCAGCCCCCACGCTGGCAGGGGCCGGCACGTCGACGCTGTGCGCCAGGCTCGCGCCCGGCTTGCGCGCGACCAGCTTGGTCGGATCGCGCATGTCGAACCGGATCCAGCCGCGCCCCAGCAGCGGCCTTGCGCCATCCAGCTCCGCGAACTTCACCAGCGCGCGCGGCGCACCGTATTCCGGCAGCGCCAGCGTCTCCCCGCTCTCGAACGTCAGGTCCCAGCGGCGATTACCGACCCAGGTCGCCGCCTTCACGCGTGGTTTCAGCGCCGGTGCGGCGGCGAGCAACGTCTGGTACGACGCCTCCTGCCGATCCGCGCCCGGCCCGATGACCAGCGGGAGATTCGGGATCGCATCCGGCTGCACCGGCTCCAGCAGCACGCCCGACGAATCGATCAGCGTCAGCTGACCATTGTCCTGCCACACCGCAGCCGGCGTCCGCTCGACGATATCGACCAGCATCGTATTCGGCAGCCGCCGCGACACATGCGCGTCCGCGATCCAGCCATAACGCAGCAGCTTCTGCCGCACCGCTTCAAGATCGACCGACAGCATCGACGTCTGGTTCTGCTTGTCCTCCAGCGCGACCGCGTAGACCGACATCCGGTCCATCCGCTTGAGGCCCGTCACCTCGATCTGCTCGACCTTGAAGCCCGCGCGCCCGGCGCCCTCGGCCAGCGCCGCGCCGATCATCCCGGGAATGCCGACCCACGTCGCCGCCGCGATCGCGACTGCACCGCCCGCGCCGAGGATCGACCAGGTCGCGATTTTCTTCAGCGTCTCCTCGCTGACCGGGAGCATCCCGACCAGCCGATCCATCGCCGACACCTTCTTGACCGCAACCTTCCGCCGTGGGGCGGGCCGCTTGGGCGGCGGACCGCGTTTGATCGTGCGGCTCATGGCGCCCCGCTTTGCGCAAGCGGATGATCCGCCAGCGCCTCGTCGACGATCGCCTGGACCAGCTCGGCATAACTCATGCCGATGTGTCGCGCCTGTTCGGGCACGAGGCTCAGCGGAGTCATCCCCGGCTGCGTGTTGACCTCGAGTAGGAACAGCCCGTCGACACCGCGCTCGTCGTCCCAGCGGAAGTCCGACCGCGACGCGCCCTTGCAGCCGAGCAACCGGTGCGCTTCGAGCGCGAGGCTCTTGCAGGCGTCGGTGATCTCGTCGGGGATCTCCGCCGGGCAGACGTGAACCGTCATCCCGTCGGTGTACTTCGCGTCGTAATCGTACCAGCCGCTCTTGGGCTTCAACTCAGTCACGCCGAGCGCCTTGCCGCCAAGCACCGCGGTCGTCAGTTCGCGCCCACGGATATAGGGCTCGGCAAGCAGTTCCTCGAATTCGCCCCAAGGTCCGACGCTGTCGCACGCGATCGGATTTCCGTAATTGCCGCTGTCGGTGACGATCGCCACGCCGACCGACGAGCCTTCGTTGACTGGCTTAAGCACATAAGGCCGCGCCATAGGATCGCTTTCGAACAGGTCCGCCGACTTGACGATCCGCCCGCCCGGCATGGGAATACCGGCGGGGACGAGGAGCAGCTTGGTCAGCACCTTGTCGATCGCGATCACCGACGTCGCGAGGCCGGAGTGGGTGTAGCGCAGGCCCATCAGGTCGAGGAGCCCCTGTACCGACCCGTCCTCGCCGGGGGTGCCGTGGAGCGCGTTAAACACGAGGTCGGGCCTGGCCTCGGCCAACTTGGCGGCAACATCGCGCCCCATATCTATCCGCGTGACCCGGTGCCCGAGCGACTCCAGCGCGTCGGCACAGCCATTGCCCGACATCAGCGAAACCTCACGCTCCGCCGACCAGCCGCCCATGAGAACCGCGATGTGAAGAGGCACCGTCATGCCTCCCCTCCCGCATGCGGGAGGGGACCGAGGGGTGGGCGCCCGCCATCACCGGCCGCATCGCTGGTGGAGAGCGCTGGCCCACCCCCTGCCCCCTCCCGCAAGCGGGCGGGGGAAGCATGTTCACCAACCCGCTGGATTTCCCATTCCAACGTCACCCCCGAATGCGCCTTCACTCTGTCCCGTACCTCTTCACCCAGCGCCTCGATCTCCGCGCTCGACGCGGACCCGAGGTTCAGCAGGAAATTACAATGCTTCTCGCTGACCTGCGCATCGCCGCGAGTCAGCCCCCGACACCCGGCCGCGTCGATCAACGCCCAAGCCTTGTGCCCCTCGGGGTTCTTGAACGTCGAGCCCCCGGTGCGCGAGCGGAGCGGTTGCGAAGCCTCCCGCTCGGCCGCGATCCGATCCATCTCCGCACCAATCACCGCCGGATCTCCGGGAGTGCCGGAGAATACGGCTTCGACCACGACCGCGCCGGCCGGCAAGTCCGAATGGCGATAGGTAAAACCAAGCTTCTCAGCAGGCCAGACTTCGACCGAACCGTCCCGCGTAACAACGGTGGCCTCAACCAGAATATCGCTGACATCCCGTCCATAAGCGCCCGCGTTCATCCGAACCGCGCCGCCGACAGTCCCCGGGATCCCGCGCAGAAACTCGAGCCCGGCAATCCCAGCATCACGCGCGGCGCTGGCGACCGTAATCCCCATCGCCCCCGCGCCTGCACGAACGCAACCGTCCTGCACCGAAACCTTCGCCATGGCCTTGGGCAGTCGCACCACGACCCCCGGCACGCCACCGTCGCGTACGATCAGGTTCGAGCCGACCCCTACGGGTAGGACGGGCGTCGAAGGATTCAGCCCCTTCAACAGCCCCGCCAGATCCTCAATATCCGCAGGCCGCACCAGCCACTCCGCCGGCCCGCCGGTCCGAAACCAGATGAAGTCAGCCAGACTGCCATTAGCCGTCAGAGACCCACGCAAATCCTCCCCGGCACGGGGAGGGGGACCGCCGAAGGCGGTGGAGAGGGGGCTGCCAGAAGCGTCACGCTCACGGACACCCCCCTCCACCATGCCTTGCATGGTCCCCCTCCCCGTGCCGGGGAGGATTTGCGACGTACCGCTCACGTCGGCACCTTCGCGCGCTCGGCCGCGATCGCATCGGCGAGGCCCGCCGCCCATTTCGTTATGTCGCCGGCGCCGAGGCACACGACCATGTCGTCCGCCTCGATCGTTGCCGCTAGTTCCACCGCTAGCGCATCCGCATCCGCGACCACACCCGCAAACCGGTGTCCGCGGCGCTTCAGTCCCTCGACCAGCCCGCCAGCGTCGACACCCTCGACTGGCGCCTCACCCGCCGCATAGACCGGCGTCACCAGCACCCGATCGGCGTCGTTGAACGCCGTCTGGAAGTCCTCCATCAGATTGCCGAGCCTCGAATAGCGGTGCGGCTGCACCACCGCGATAACGCGGCCCTTCACGCCTTCGCGCGCCGCCGCCAGCACCGCCCGGATTTCGACCGGGTGATGGCCGTAATCGTCGATGATCGTGACGCTCCCACCTTCGACGGCCACTTCCCCGACGTTGGTGAACCGGCGCTTCACACCGCCAAACTTGGCAAACCCCTGCTGGATCGTCGCATCCGCGATCCCGAGTTCCAGCGCCACACCGATCGCCGCCAGTGCGTTCTGCACGTTATGCCGCCCCGGCATCGGCATCTCGATCCCCGCGATCGTCCGCGTCGCACCATCCCGCTCGCGCACCACGCAGTCGAAGCGGTTGCCGCCCGGGATCGGGGTAACCTCGACGCCGCGCACGTCCGCCTGCGCCGAGAAACCGTACGTCACCACGCGCCGATCGCGCACGCGCGGCAGGATTCCCTGCACCTCCGGATGATCGAGGCACAGCAGCGCCGCACCATAGAACGGCACGTTCTCGACGAACTCGACGAACGCATCCTTCACCGCGTCGAACGAGCCGTAATGATCGAGATGCTCGGGATCGATGTTGGTGACGACCGCGATCGTGCCGTCGAGCCGCAGGAAGCTGCCATCGCTCTCGTCGGCCTCGACGACCATCCAGTCGCTCGCGCCCAGCCGCGCGTTCGAGCCGTAGGAGTTGATGATCCCGCCATTGATGACCGTCGGATCGACCCCGCCCGCATCGAGCAACGCCGCCACCATCGACGTCGTCGTGGTCTTGCCGTGCGTGCCGGCGACCGCGACGGTCGACTTCAACCGCATCAGTTCGGCGAGCATTTCCGCGCGCCGCACGACGGGCACGCGGGCGTTGAGCGCCGCCTCGACCTCCGGGTTCGAACGCACGATCGCGGTTGACACGACCACCACCGCGGCGTCGCCGATGTTCGACGCGGCATGGCCGATCGCGACCGGGATGCCCTTGTCGCGCAATCCCTGCACGACATAGCCCTCGGCCACGTCCGATCCCTGCACGCGGTAGCCGAGATTCTTCATCACCTCGGCGATGCCCGACATGCCGATCCCGCCGATGCCGACGAAGTGGATCGTGCCGATGTCCGTTGCGACACCCCTCATGCGAACTGCGCCTTGGGCTTGGAGGGCGCACCGACCGGAATACGCGACACCGGCGCGTCCAGGCTCTCGACCAGATCGGCTAGATCGCTCGCCGCGTTCGGCCGCCCGCAACTCCGCGCGCGGCCTGCCGCATTCTGCAACGCCGCCGGATCGAGCCCGAGTTTCTGCATCTGCTTGGCCAGTTCCACTGCGGTAAAATCTCCCTGCGCGATCGTCCGCGCGCCGCCCGCCTTCGTGATCTCGCGCGCGTTCACCGTCTGGTGATCGTCGGTCGCACTCGGCAGCGGCACCAAAATCGCCGGCCGCCCCGCCGCGGTCAGCTCCGAAATCGTCGAAGCGCCCGCGCGCGCAATCACCAGATGCGCCCACGCCAGCTGTTCGGGCATGTCGGGCAGATATGTCGCCAGCTCGGCCGGGATATGATGCTCGGCGTACTTGGCGCGCACCGCGTCGATATCCTCGATCCGCGCTTGGTGAGTCACCTGCAACCGACGCCGGAACGTCACCGGCAGCATCGCCAGACCGTCGGGCACGACCTGCGACAGGATGCTCGCCCCCTGGCTTCCGCCGGTCACGAGCACGCGGAAGATGCCGTCCTCCTCCAGCAGCGGATAGGGCCGCGCGCGCAGCGCCAGCACTGCCTCGCGCACCGGATTCCCCACCAGATGCGTCTTGCCCAGCAGCTTCGGCGCCAACCGCTCGGTCGGCTCGGACGACGTCGCGATCGCATCGACGCGCCCCGCGACGAACCGGTTCACCCGCCCCAGCACCGCATTCTGCTCATGCACCGCGGTCGGAATCTTGTCCGCGAACGCCGCCAGCAACGCCGGCAACGCAGGATACCCGCCAAAGCCGATCACCGCAGCGGGCTTGAAAGTCCGATACAGCTCGCGCGCCATCGCCCGCCCGCGCCACATCTCGCGCGTCGCCTTCGCCCAGCCCAGCGGCCCGCCACTGAAGCGCCCCGCCGGCAGGACATGCGTCTGGATCTCCTCGAACAGCCCCGGAAACCGCACGCCGCGCGCGTCGCTGACCAGCGCGACACGGTGGCCACGCTTGGTCAGCTCGGCGGCGAGTGCCGCTGCCGGGACCATGTGTCCGCCGGTACCGCCGGCTGCGAGGACATAGTGCCGAGACTGATTAACGTTCATTCACCACTCCAGCGGACGACATAGGGGCTCCGCGTGAGAAACGGATTGCGCCGGGTAAACGCCAGCAGCAACCCCATGCCCACCGACAATGCCACCATCGACGACCCGCCATAGCTGATGAACGGCAGCGTCATACCCTTCGATGGCGCGAGGCCGGTATTCACCGCCATGCTCACCAGAGCCTGCGCGCCGAACTGCGTCGCGAGCCCGGCAGAGGCCAGCAGCTTGAATTCGTCCTGCTCGTCCAGCAGCTTGACGAACACGCGAACGACGATCGCGAGGAAGATCACCGCGATCACCGAACACGCGATCAGCCCGAATTCCTCGCCGATCACCGAGAAGATGTAGTCGGTATGCGCCTCGGGCAGCCCGAACTTAGCCGCACCGGCTCCGGGGCCAGTCCCGGTCCAGCCGCCCGCGGTCAGCGTATTATGCGCGGCATTGGTCTGGAAATGGTCGCCCGCCCCCTCGCCTTCGACGCCGGGAAACAGGAACGCGTCGATCCGCGACCGTGCCACGCCGTAGAAGATATAGGCGGCGACCAGTCCGGCGGGTGCCATCGCGACGAGCCCGACAAGTACCCTCACGGGCGTCCCCGCAATCATCAGCAGCGCCAGCCATACCGAGCAGAAGATGATCGTCTGGCCGAAATCGGGTTGCAGCATCAGAAGCACCGCGACCCCCGCGGTCATCGCGCCGGTAATCAGCACGGTCGGCAGCTCGGCATCCTTCGCACGCAGCGATAGCAGCCACGCGACGGTCACGATGAACAGCGGCTTCAGAAACTCCGAAGGCTGGAACTGTGCGAACCCGACGCCAAGCCAGCGGCGTGCGCCGTTCGCCTCGACCCCGATAAACGGCGTCACCATCAGCATCAGCACGAACAGCGCACACCCGCCGATCGCCATCCGCCGCGCCATCGAGACGGGCATCATCGACACGCCGAACAGCACGGGGAGCGACACCCCGACCCACATCAACTGCCGCCAGAAATAATAGAGCGGCGCGATCTTGTGATGCTCGCCCGAATAGCGAACCGCGCTCGCCGGCGACGCCGCCGCCACCGCGATCAGGCCGATCGCGATCAGGAACAGCGTCAGCAACAGCAGCATCCGGTCGATGTCCCAGAACCACGTGCCAAGCGGCGACTGGTCGCCCCGCCCGCCGCGCCGCTTCATCTTCGCGACGATCCCGTTCTTCTGTCCGGACACACCCATATCCATGGTCCCAGCGCGCATATCGGTCATGCCAGCGACTCCACCGCAGCGCGGAACGCCGCCCCGCGCGCTTCGTAATCGCGAAACTGGTCGAAGCTAGCACAAGCGGGGGATAACAACACCGTGTCGCCGGGCTTCGCGTTGGCTGCGGCACTGCGGACGGCTGCGTCGAGCGTACCGACGTTCTCGACCGGCATGGAATCTTTCAGGATTTCGGCGAACCGCGGCCCCGCCTCGCCGATCGCGTAGGCGCGGACGACGTGGCCGAAAGCGCGCTTGCACGCGTCGAGGTCGTCGCCCTTCGCGCGGCCACCGACGATCCAATGGACCCGATCGAACGCGGCCAGCGCGGGCGCCGTACTTTCGGGATTGGTCGCCTTGCTGTCGTCGACATAGGCGACGCCGCCATACGAGGCGATCTGCTGCATGCGGTGTGGCAGGCCGGCAAAGCTGGTGAGGCCGCGGTCGATGTCGACCTCGCTCACGCCCAGCGCCTTCACGACCGCGATCGCCGCGAGCGCATTCTGTGCGTTGTGCGGGCCTTGGAGCGCAGGCCAGTTGCTCTGATCCATGCACACGCCCGGCGCGATCTTGGTGAGATGCTCGCCCTTTGCCGACAGACCGCGCGCGATCTGCGCGGACGGCGCATCGCCGATCCCGATGACCGCGTCATGCCCGGCCGACTGCATCGCGAACAACCGCGCCTTGGACGCCGCATAGCCCTCGAACCCGTCATAACGATCGAGATGATCCGGCGTGATGTTGAGCAGCACCGCGACGTCGCAATCGAGCGTCTGCGTCAGGTCGATCTGGTAGCTCGACAGTTCGAGCACATAGACGCCGCCCTCGGGAAGCGGTTGCTGTTCGAGGATCGGCAGGCCGATATTGCCACCCATGAGCGTCGGGACGCCCGCGGTCTTGAGGATATGGTGGACGAGCGCGGTAGTGGTGGACTTGCCGTTCGTGCCGGTGATGCCGACGACCTTGTGCGGGGGCAGGTCGGCGCGAGCCTGCGCGAAGAGTTCGATGTCGCCGATGACGGGCACGCCAGCCGCGCGCGCGGCGGCAGCGAGCGGATGCGTGTTGAGAGGCACCCCCGGCGAAACGACGAGCGCGTCGAACTCCGATAGATCCTCCAACGACGCGACACTCAAATCCTCCCCGGCACGGGGAGGGGGACCGCCAGCCGCAGGCTGGGGGTGGAGGGGGCCATCCGCAAGCGCAACGCCCGGAACAGCCCCCCCTCCACCAGCAGAGCTGGTCCCCCTCCCCGTGCCGGGGAGGATTGCGTCACGCCGAGCCTCATCCGAATCCCAAGCGACAACGCTCGCCTCACCAGCCACAAGCGCGCGCACCGTCGCAGCCCCAGACCGCGCCAGCCCTAGCACCGCATAGCGTTTCCCGCGCCAGGCCTTCGCAATAATCACCGCAACTTCAACGTCGAAAGGCCGACCAGCGCGAGCACTAGCGCGATGATCCAGAAGCGGATCACCACTGTCGCCTCGGCCCAGCCGAGCTGTTCGAAATGATGATGGATCGGCGCCATCCGGAACACCCGCTTGCCGGTGCGCTTGTAGAAGAACACCTGGATGATCACCGACAGCGCCTCGATCACGAACAGCCCGCCGATGATCCCCAGCACGATCTCGTGATGCGCGACGACCGCGATCGTCCCCAGCGCGCCACCCAAAGCCAACGACCCGGTATCACCCATGAACACCGCAGCCGGCGGCGCGTTGAACCACAGGAACGCGAGCCCCGCGCCGACGATCGCGCCGCAGAAGATCGCGAGCTCACCGGCGCGTGGGACGTGCGGGATACCGAGGTAATCGGCGAACTTCACGTTCCCGACGAGATACACGATCACCATGAACGCGACGCTGGCGATGATCACCGGCATCGTCGCCAGCCCATCGAGCCCGTCGGTGAGGTTCACCGCATTGCCGAACGACACGATCGTGAACGCCGCGAACACCGGGAAGAACCAGCCGAGATCAAGGTACATGCGCGAGGTGAACGGCAGGTAGAGATGCGGGCCGTTCTGCGACATGATGATCGTCGCGGCGATCCCGGCGATCGCGAACTCGAGCAGCAGACGCGTGCGCCCGCTGATCCCCGCGGTGCTCGCCTTTCGTACCTTGTCGTAATCGTCGAGGAACCCGATCGTCCCGAAGCCGAGCGTCACGAACACGCATGCCCAGACATACGGATTGCTCAGGTCCATCCACAGGAAGATCGCGAGGCACATCGAGGTCAGGATCATCAGGCCGCCCATCGTCGGCGTGCCGCGCTTCGACAGGTGCGTCTGCGGACCGTCGGCGCGGATCGGCTGCCCCTTGCCCTGCCGTACGCGCAACCAGCCGATGAACTTCGGCCCGATGATCAGGCCGATGATCAGCGCGGTCGCGACGGCGCCGCCGGTCCGCACCGTCTGGTAACGGATGAGGTTCAGCAGGCCGGGAAACCCCAGATGCTCGGCGAGCCAGTACAACATTCAGTTAATCCCGCCTTTGAGGCCAGCTTGAAGACCAGCCACGACGCGGGCGAGGCCCACCCCGTTCGATCCCTTGACGAGCACGACATCGCCCGGCGCCAGGATCGTCCGTAACGACGCGAGCGCGGCCGCAGCGTCGCCCACATGGACGGTTTCGATCTGTCTCTCAAGCACCTGCGCTAGCGGCGCCATCGCTTCACCGACGAGCAGCGCCATTTCGACGCGCGCGGCGAGGATCGGCTCGGCGAGTCCGGCATGATAGTCGTCGGAGCCCTCGCCCAGCTCGCGCATCTCGCCGAGCACCACGATGTGCCGGCCGGGTTCGTGGCTGAGGACGCTGAGCGTTGCGCGCATCGAGGCGGGGTTGGCGTTGTAGCTCTCGTCGATCACCAGCGCCTGCCCGTCGCCAACCTCGACGAGCGACCGCGCGCCGCGACCTTGCAGCCCACCAAGCTCGGCCAGCGCGAGTCCGGCCAGCCCGAGGTCGCCCCCGGCCGCCTGCACGCACGCCAGCACGCCCACCGCGTTCGACACCCAATGCGCGCCGGGCTGCGCGATCGTGAAGCTCAGTTCGTGCTCGGCCCCCTGCCCCATCCGCGCGGTGACGAACGTCCCGCCGGTCGGCAGTCGCATCGCCTCGATCGCGCGGACATCGGCGCCCTTTTCGCTGCCGAACGTGACGATGTGCGCGGCATGCGCCGCGGCGTGGCCGAGCAGGCGATCACGGTGCGGGCTGTCGTAGGGCACGATCGCCGCCCCACCCGGTTCGAGCCCGGCAAAGATCTCCCCCTTCGCATCCGCGATCGCGCTTTCGTCGGCAAAGAACGCGGTATGCGCGGGGGCGATCGCGGTAATCATCGCGATGTGCGGGCGGACGAGGTTGGTCAGCTCGGCGAGTTCACCGGCATGGTTCATCCCCATCTCGAACACGCCGAACTTCGCATCGCGCGGCATGCGGGCGAGGCTGAGCGGGACGCCTGTGTGGTTGTTGTAGCTCTTGACCGACCGATGCACCTCGCCGGGGGCTGCGCGGTCGAGGCAGGCGAACAGCGCCTCCTTCGCACTGGTCTTCCCGACGGAGCCGGTGACGCCCATGATCTTCGCGGACGAGCGTGCGCGGCTGGCAGCGCCAAGCGCGTTTAATGCGGCAAAACTGTCCGCCACGAGCACGTGCGGATGATCGCAAGGCTCGGAAACGATCGCGCCGGCTGCGCCCTGCGCAAAGGCTTGGTCGAGGAAGAGGTGCCCGTCACTGGCCTCCCCCTTCATCGCGACGAACAAATCGCCCGGGCCAACCTCGCGCGAATCAAACGCCACGCCGCTGACGGAGAAATCACCAGACGCGACACCGCCAGTAGCGGCCGCGATCTCGGCGGAAATCCAGAGACTCACTGCTCCCCTCCCGATCGCGGGAGGGGTCGGGGGAGGGGCTGACCAAACAGACCGGACGCCAGTACGTACGTCATGCCCTCCCCCGACCCCTCCCATGAATGGGAGGGGAGAAAAGAGCCCACTCCCTTCCGCAAGCGGAAGGGGAATGAAGACGTCGCCGCGCTCACGCCGCGCACTCCCGCGCGACGGTCACGTCATCGAACGGCAGGACCAGATCGCCGACGATCTGGCCTTGTTCGTGGCCCTTTCCCGCGATCAGCACGATATCCTCAGGCCCAGCTTCCCGCACCGCAGCACCGATCGCCGCGCGCCGATCACCGATTTCCTCAGCCCCGCGCGCGCCTTTCAAAACGTCGCACCGGATCGCCCGCGCGTCCTCGGTCCGCGGATTGTCGTCGGTGACGATCACCCGGTCGGCATGCTGCACGGCCACCTGCCCCATAGTCTCGCGCTTGCCCGCATCGCGGTCGCCACCTGCCCCGAACACCACGATCAGCTTGCCCCCAGCATGAGGCTTCAGCGCCGCAATCGCCGCCTCCAGCGCGTCGGGCGTATGCGCGTAATCGACGTACACCGGTGCGCCGGATTTTGCGATCACCGCCCGCTCCAGCCGCCCGCGCACCGGCTGCAACCGCGCGAGATTGGCGATCGTGGCCGCCACATCGCCGCCCGTAGCGATCACCAGCCCGGCCGACACCAGCGCGTTCGCCGCCTGGTACGCGCCGATCAGCGGCAACGTCACCTTATACGTGTGGCCCTCGGCCTCGATCGTCAGCCCCTGCCCCAGCAAAGTCGGATCTCGGCCGACCAATCGCAACGTTTCGCCCTGCGTGCCGACCGTCACCAAGCGGTTGCCGCGTTCGCGGGCCAGGTCGATCACGCGTGCCGATTGCGGATCATCCGCCCAGACCACCGCAGCACCGTCGGTCGACAGCACTTCAGAGAACAGCCGGATCTTGGCGGTGAAATACGCGGCCATGTCGCCGTGATAGTCGAGATGGTCGCGGCTGAGGTTGGTGAATGCCGCCGCGGTAACCTTCAGACCCTCGGTGCGGTACTGAGTCAGACCGTGGCTCGACGCCTCGAACGCCAGATGCGTGACACCTTCGCGCGCGAGACCGGCGACGTTCGACAGGAACGTCACGACGTCCGGCGTCGTCAGCCCGGTCGTCACCCGCTCGTCAGCGGTCGTGACCCCCAGCGTCCCGATCGACGCCGCATGAAACCCGGCCATCCGCCAAAGCTGCCGAGTCATCTCGACGCACGACGTCTTCCCGTTGGTCCCCGTGATCGCCACCGAAGTCTCGGGAAACGGCGCGAAGAACTTCGCGGCCAGTTGCGCGAGACGCTCGCGAGGATTGTCATCGGCGATGTACGTCGCGCCCTCGACCGTCAGGCCCGGCCGCGCCACCACCGCGATCGCACCCGACCGGATCGCGTCGGCGATGAAGTCCTCGCCATTCACGCGCGCGCCTTCGAACGCGCCGAACACCGTGCCCGGCGCGACCTTGCGGTGATCGATCGCGAACCCCGTCACCTGCGCCTCTTCCGTCCCGTCGGTCAGCGCTGCGAGTTTCATGCAATAGTCCTCATTGCCCGGTCGGCTGTGTACGCGACGGGTCCTGCCACAAAGTCGGCAGGATGTCAGACACGTCGATGTCGCGGTGCGCGTCCGGCACCACGCCCAGGATCGCACCGACGCGCGAGATCGTGCGGCCCACCACCGGCGCGGTGTTCCACGCCGCGGTCTTCCACCCGGAGGTTTCCTTCGTGCCGAGCGGCGAATCGAGCATCGCGAGCACGACATAGCGCGGCGCATCCATCGGGAATGCCGCGGCGAACGTCGCGACGTTGCGCGAATGATCATACCCGCCCGAGACCGCCGCCTCTGCGGTGCCGGTCTTGCCGCCGACGCGGTAGCCCGGCGCATCGCCCTTGCGACCCGTGCCGCGCTGCACGATCAGCCGCAGCATCTGCCGCATCCGCGCGCTGGTCTGCTCGCTGATGACGCGACGCCCGACCGGCGCATGGCCCGGCGCGACCTTCAGCAAGGTCGCCGGCCGCCAGATCCCGCCATTGACCAGGGCCGCATAGGCGCTTGCCAGATGCAGCGGCGTCACCGCGATGCCGTGGCCATAGGCCGTGGTCATCGTCGTCGTCCGCGCCCAGTATTTCGGCCACAACGGGCCACCCTTTTCGCGCAGTTCGATATCCGGCTTGGTATCGAAGCCCAGCTTCTTGAACATCGCCTGCATTTTCGCGGGACCCACCTCGTCGGCAACCCGCGCAGTGGCGATGTTCGACGAATAGATCAGCGTCTCGGCCATGTTCAGCCAGCGCTTCGGATCGCCGCGCTCGTCGTGGATCGTGAAGCGACCGACCTTGAGCGGATGCGTCGCGTCGAAGCGCCGCGCGAACGACGTCACCACGCCGGTATCCATCGCGGTCGCCATCGTGATCGGCTTGAACGTCGACCCGAGCTCGAACACGCTCTGTGTCGTGATGTTGCGCAGTTCCTCGGTGCCCGACATGCCGACACGGTTGGGGTTGAAGGTCGGTAGCGAGACCATCGCGATCACTTCGCCGGTCGCCACGTCGAGGACGATGCCGCCAGCGCCGCGTGCCGAAAAGGTCGTCATCGCGCGGCCGAGTTCGCTCTCCATCGCCGCCTGGACTCTGTTGTCGAGCGACAGCGCGACCGGCGTGCCGTTCAGCGCCGGGTTGGTCAGCCGTTCGTCGAGCACGCGTTCCATCCCGCTCATGCCGTGCCCCGCGGTCGACAGGAAGCCAAGCGCATGCGCCGCCATCGTCGACTGCGGGTAGAGCCGCTGCGTATCGCGGTCGAACACGATGGCGGGCTCGCCGATCGCATTGACCTGCTCGACCAGTGCCGGCGACGCACGCCGCTGGAGATAGATGAAGTTCTTCCGCGACGTCAGCAACGCATAATAATGCGCCTGGTCGCCCGCCTCCGGCATCAGCGCCGCAAGCTTGCTGGCGATCTCGGTCGGATCGCCGATCAGCTTCTTCGGGTGAACCGCGATCGTCCATGCATCGATCGTCCGCGCCAGCGGCGAGCCGTTGCGATCGACGATATCGCCGCGCGCCGCGATCGCCACCGAGCGCGCCTGCGGATCGGCCAGCGAGGCCTGCACCGCCAGCATGCCGAGCCGCCCGACCACCACCAGCACCGCCGCACCGAACAGGAACATCAGCATCATCAGGCGCGTGTGCGCCGTCGCCACCAGGGCGTGACGCTGGTTGGCGCTACGCTGTTGCGAGACAGGCCGGGCGACCAAGGCGGTCACCGCCGCTTACGGCTCTCGGAGCGGGCGCCGCTCATGATGTCACCCAGCGTCGTATCGGACAGCAGCTTGCGGTCGAGCATCGCAACCGCCTGCGGACGGACCTTCGCGACAGCGGCGAGGCGCTCGGTCTTGGCGGCGCGGACGAGTGCGGCTTCGGCGGAGCGCGGCGTCGAGACCGATGCGCGGATCACGACCGGCTTGAGCGCGGTCTTCGAAGCCGCCTGGATCGCGACGTTCATCGCGCGCGGTGCGGTAACCTGCGCCATCTGAATTGGAGCAATGGGGGCAAGCTTCACGACTGGCGGAGCAGCGGTCACCGGCACGATCGAGGTGGAGACGACGGACCCCGCCCCCGACGGCACCAGCAGCGCGGCGGTCTGGACCCCATCGGCGCGCAGGCTGTTGACGTCGAGCGCCGCGAGCGCGGCCTCGCTCACCACGAACTGGCCCGCGGTCGGTGCCGACAGCGCGAGCGTGTCGCCGTTCCAGCGCTCGAGCTGCGCCAGGTTGCCGCGCGTGTCGAATTCGGTCTCCAGCGCACGGATGTCACGCTGGGCGACGCGGATCTGACCATTGACCGCCTCCAGCTTCTTGCGCTCGGCGGCGACCTGCAGCGACACGAGGTAGAAACCGAGCACGACGGCCACGCAGCCCCCGAACCAGCCTACACCCTTCATCCGATACGCCGCCGTCATGTCGTCACCTCTTCCGTCCAGGGTTGCGCGGAGGTCCGCCGCGCCGTCCGTAATGTCGCCGAGCGCGCGCGCGGATTGCGTGCGATCTCGGCCTCGCCGGCGCGAACACCGCGGCCGACATGAGAAAAACTAGGTTCTGCCGCGGCTTTCACCTGCGGAAGATGACGCGAACCTGAAGGCGACCCGCCGGACCGCGTGCGCAGGAAGCGCTTCACCATCCGGTCCTCGAGGCTGTGGAACGTCACGATCGCGAGCCGACCGCCGGGCTTGAGCACGCGCTCGGCCGCCAGCAAACCGTCCGCCAGCTCGCCCAGCTCGCGGTTCACGTGAATACGGATCGCCTGGAAGGCGCGCGTCGCGGGGTCCTTCTTGTCGTGCGCCTTGTAGCCGAGCGCACGCCGGACGATGTGCGCCAGCTCGCCGGTCCGCGTCAGCGGGCGCGCCGCGACGATCGCGCGCGCGACGCGCCGCGACTTGGGCTCGTCGCCATATTGATACAGCACGTCGGCGATCTCGTTCTCGTCCGCTTCGTTGACGAAATCCGCCGCCGACATGCCGGCCTGCGCCATCCGCATGTCGAGCGGGCCATCCGACTGGAACGAGAAGCCGCGCTCGGCCTGGTCGAGCTGCATCGACGACACGCCGATATCCAGCGTCACGCCGTCGACCGGTGCCAGCCCGCGCGCTTCGAGTTCGGACGCCATCGCCGAGAAGTCCGCGGCGATCAGCGTCAGGCCTTCTTCGGCTTCTTCCATCGCGCGACCATTCGCGATCGCGTCTGGATCGCGGTCGAACGCGACGATCCGCGCACCGGACTTGAGCAGCGCCAGCGTGTAGCCGCCCGCACCGAACGTGCCGTCGACCATCGTCTCGCCGGGCTCAGGGGAAAGCGCGGCCAGGACTTCGTCGAGCAGGACGGGGATATGCGGAGCTTCAGGAGTGCTCACAGCGCAACCCCCTTCTCGGCCATATAGAAGCGCGCCATCTCCTTGACGACGGGGGGCATGCCGTCGGTGGCGATCAGCGTCGCGGGGTCCCAGATCTCGATATAATCGAGCACGCCGTAGAAGAACGCATGACCCTTGATGCCCGCATAAAAGCGCGGGAAGGCTGGCATGATGAAGCGCCCGGAGCCGTCGAACGGCACCGCTTCGCCCGACGCGGCGGCACGCTTGATGTTGTAGTCGTACTCGCCGTTTTCGGACGTGTTCTCGGATTCGCGGCGATCGAGGCGCTCGGCGAGGATGTCGACGTAACCCGGATCATAGGCAACGAGGCAACGGTTCTTCTGGTGCGCGCCGATGATGATGGTGCCGCCGTCCTTCCCGTTCGCCTTGGGGGCATTTGCGGAGAGAGTCGTGCGGAGCGCCGAAGGGATGGCTACCCGGCCCTTGTCGTCGACAAGGCCGATACCGTCTCCTTGATAGCGACCCCGTACCGACACGCCAAAACCCTTCGAAATGGCGCACACGTTTCACCATCCCGGAAAGCGACCATCGTCGCGTCCCGACCGCGCTTTCAAGCTAACGGTGAACGTGCCCCTATTAACTTCCATCTATCATAGCAGCACGGGGACGCAACGGGATTTTTGGGGATTGGACGGATTTCACGCCGGTTTCGACGCTCACTCCGGGGGAATATTAGTCGCAGAACGGATGTGAGCTGTGGCGGAGGGTGATCATGGCTGGGGAATTCCGGGGATGAGCCCGCACGTCGCACCCGACGACTGCGAGATAGCCGCAAATCTCGATACGAATTCGTAGCCGGATGGACTCTGGGCTTGCCGGGCGCAGAATGCAGCGCGGCAACCAGAACCGGAGACGTCAGCCTATTGTGCAGGCGCCTGTGCGTTCGCACTCGGCGCAACGCCAAGCTCGGCAAGCGGCTCGCCCGCTCCGGCCACCGCGGTGCTGTTCGAAACGGCCATGTTCGCCACCACATCGGCCTTCGCGGTACCTGCCGTCGCGACCGGTCGTTCGCGATTCGTCGAACCGATGATCGCGCTCGCCAGCCCGATCAACAGCACGACCGCGGCCAGGCCGATCATCCCGACCTTGATGCGCTGCATGGTCTGCGAGGGTTCGTGTGATACCTTCATCTTGTCGTGCCCCGATACCCGACCACCGCCCGCCTGTCGATGCCGGGACGGTGCCTCAGGCCGCTGGACGCTCAAGCGAGGCCCTTCGCCTCGCGCCACGCCGGATCGTACAGAGTCGAAAGATAACGGAATCCGGTGTCGCACAGGATGGTGGCGATCCGCTTGCCCGGTCCCAGATGCCGTGCCAGCGCCACCGCGCCCGCGACGTTGATGCCCGACGACAGACCGAGGCACAGCCCTTCCTCGTCGAGCAGGTGGCGGACCCAGGCATAGCCCTCCTGGTCGGAAATCCGGAACTGCGTGTCGATCGGCGCGCCCTCCAGGTTGGCGGTGATACGCCCCTGCCCGATCCCCTCGGCGGCCGACGATCCCTCGGACTTCAGCTCGCCGTGCGCATAATAGTTATACAGCGCCGCGCCGTGCGGATCGGTGAGCGCGATGCAGATTTTTTCGTCCTTCGCCTTCAGCCCCAGGCCGACTCCGGCGATCGTCCCGCCGGTCCCGGCCGCGCAGGTGAACCCGTCGACGCGGCCCTCCATCTGCGCCCAGATCTCTTCGGCCGTACCGACGATGTGCGCGCGGCGGTTTGCGGTGTTGTCGAACTGGTTCGCCCAGATCGCGCCCGGCGTCTCCTCGGCGATCCGCCGCGAGGTATGAACGAAATGGCAGGGCGAGGAGAAGGCGGCGGCAGGGACCAGTACCAGTTCGGCACCCAGCGCGCGCAACGTGTCCATCTTCTCGCGGCTCTGCGTCTCGGGCATGACGATGATCGTCTTGTAGCCCTTCGCATTGGCGACCAGCGCGAGGCCGATCCCGGTATTGCCCGCGGTCCCCTCGACGATCGTGCCGCCGGGCTGGAGCAACCCGCGCTGCTCGGCGTCCTCGACGATGAACAGCGCGGCGCGATCCTTCACCGACGCACCGGGGTTGGCGTATTCGCACTTGCCGAAGATATCGCAGCCGGTGGCGTCGCTGGGTCCCTTCAGCCGGACCAGGGGAGTATTGCCGATAAGGGCGAGCGTGTCGGGTGTCGTGTGCATCGTCAATATGTGGCGCGGCGACCCGCCCGGAGCAAGCGAGGGAAAGTTTGCGCCGTTAAACGCGCTGAGCCGTCGGCCCGGATCTCGCTGAATTCTCTCCGATTTCCACTGCGCGCATTTGCCGTAATGACATCCTCGGCCTGCCAACCTACCAGTCGCGCTGTCTTAAAACAGCGTGAAATGAATCCTAACCTATGTTAATCTAAGAGGATTGGTCTTGTCGCGTCCAGTTATGCGAAATGGTCGTCGCTTGCAGGGGATAGTCGCTGTGGAACCCTATCTGGATGCCTTGACCCTATTGAGGGAAGCCGTGACGATGATGGAGTCGGTGGGCGATACGCTGGTTGCCGCGCACATCGCGACTCCGCTCGCCTTGCTCGAAGACCGGGTGGCGGAGCGGACCGGCATGGCCGAGCGGGATGGTCCGGCCTGATCCATCCATCCGCATAGGTGTCGGCGGGTCGCGGTTGCCCGCCGGTTCGTCATCGGTAGGCACCCGTTCGTCGCTCGTTCGCCATTGGCCCCGGTTGGGATGGGCCATAATCCTTGACGCTCAATGCTGCATGCGCGAAGCGGGGTTCCGTTATGAAGATCCTCCCCCTCTCCGCCGTTGCCGCGCTGCTTGCGCTGGCCGCCTGCAACTCCCAGCCCGCCGCGCCGGAGGTGCTGGACAGCAATCCCGATCCGATGGCCAACACGCTCGCCAACGCCGCGCCGGTCGAGCTGCCGCCCGCGATCAAGTCCGAGGCGACGCTGCGCTGCAAGGACAACAGCCTGCTCTACGTGACGTTCTTCCAGGGCGACAAGCAAGCCCGAGTCCGCACCAAGAAGGACGGCCCCGCAACGACGCTGAAGTCGGACGTCGCCGGCGCGCCGAAGACGGCCGAGGGCGGCTGGTCGATGACCGGTGACGACACCAACGTCACGCTGACCGCACCTGGCAAGTCGGCCCAGACCTGCCACGCCTGATCTGCCACGCCTGATCTAACCGCCTGATCCAGGCGCGATATCGATAGTCCTGACGGCCGGCGGATCATTCGCCGGCCGTTTTTCTTTGTGTCGCGCGCTCTTGCCCTCGCCGTCGCGGACCGGCACCGTAGCGGCATGGCAACAGTCGGGATCTACAGCCTCAAGGGCGGCGTCGGGAAGACGACGCTTTCGGTGAACCTGGCGTGGTGCGCCGCAACCCTGTCCGCCCGCCGCACCCTGCTATGGGACCTCGACCCGCAGGCCGCCTCGACCTGGGTGCTCGGTGGCGCGAACAGGGTCGACCAGGCGCAGGCGATGTTCTCGAAGGACGTCGCCGTCACCAAGCAGGCGCGGCCGACCGCCTACCCACATCTCGACCTGATCGCCGCCGACGCGTCGCTGCGCGGGCTCGACCAGCTGTTCCACGATCTCGACAAGAAGAAGCGGCTTGCCAAGCTGCTCGCCGACCTGAAGGCCTATGACCGCGTGATCCTCGACTGCCCGCCGGGGCTGACCGAGACCGCGGATCAGGTGATGCGCGCCGCCGACCTGATCGTCATACCCGTCATCCCCTCCCCGCTCTCGACTCGCGCGTACGAGGCGGTCGTCCAGCATCTCGGCGGTCGGACGCCGCTGCTCCCCGTCCACGTCATGGTCGACAAGCGCCGCGCGCTGCATGCGGACGCCTTGGCACGCCATCCCGACTGGCCGGTCATCCCGATGGCAAGCGGAATCGAATCGATGGCGGTCAAGCGTGCCCCGGTCGGCGTGTTCGCACCGAAGTCGGTCGCCGCGCAGGCGTTTGCGGATCTTTGGCGCCGGATCGAACACAGACTCGCTGCATGAGCGACGTTTTAGACCCGCAGCTCGTCCTCGGCGCCTATTCGGTCGGCGTATTCCCGATGGCGGACAGCCGCGATGCCGCCAGCGTCTACTGGGTCGAGCCACGCCGCCGCGCGGTGCTCCCGCTCGATGGTTTCCAGCTCTCGCGCTCGCTGCGGAAAACGATCGTCGCGGACCGCTTCCAGGTCACCGTCGACACCGCCTTCGACCGCGTCGTGCAGCTCTGCGCCGAAAGCGTCGAGGGCCGCCCTGAGACATGGATCAACGACGGCATCGAGCGTGTCTTCCAGACCCTCCACGCGATGGGTTTCGCACATTCGGTCGAATGCTGGGACGGCGGCAAGCTGGTCGGCGGGCTCTACGGCCTGTCGCTCGGCCGCGCGTTCTTCGGCGAAAGCATGGTCAGCCGCGCGACCGACGCCTCGAAGGTCGCGCTCGCACACCTTGTTGCGCGGCTACGTGCGGGCGGATTCACGCTGCTCGATTGCCAGTTCCAGACCTCGCACCTCGCCTCGCTCGGCGCGATCGAGATCGACCGCGCGGATTACGTCGCGTTGCTGGGTGCGGCGCTTAACGGTGCGCTCAAGCCGCCGTCCGCCGCCGGGGCAGCCTCGGCAGCCGGCGATTTCCGTGCGCTCGATCGCTTGGCGGGCAAGGCCTCGGCGGGCGGTGCGGTATCGGGGCCGGTCGCCGGGAAAGTCATCGCGCAGCTCTTGGTCCAGACGTCGTAGACCGGATGCTGCACCGCGTTCAGCGCGGGGCGTTCCTTGTAGAGCCAGCCCGAGAACGTCCGCCGCCAACGCGTGTCGACGCCGCGCACCAGCACCTGGACGAACGCACCGGTCAGCTGCTCCTGCTCCCATGGCGCGGTCTGTTCGCACGCGCGCAGCCGCAGCACGACATCGCCCATCCGAGTCGCCTGGCCCGGTTTCAGCGTCACCTCGCGGGTCTCGCCGTTACGCTTGTTGAGCAGGCCCAGCACCGCAACGCGCTGCGCCATCGGCGTGCCGCCATTGGCGATCGCCGCGGCACCGGTCTCGATCGTCTCGATCGAGGAATTGCCCGGATCGTCCGCGCCGGGCAGGTCCTGCTGGACCGCGGCAACCGGCGCCGCAGGCTTGGTCAGCGCGCGGTATCCGAACCAGCCGCCCACCGCCAACGCCACGACCAACACGGCCGCGGCGAGCCAGCGCATGATCACCCTTCGGGCGTCCAGGCTTCGTAGTCACCCGTCGCGGTGGCGCGCTTGCCGCCCTTTTCGAGCGCACCGGCAGGACGATAGGCGAGCGCGGTACCGGTCATGTTCGGCACGGCCGGCTTCTGCCAGGCGCGGATCGGCGGCAGCGCGCGATCGGGCACGTCGTCGACCTGGTGATGCAGCCAGCTGAACCACGCGGGCGGCACCCGGCTGGCGTCGGTCGCGCCCTGATAGATCACCCAGCGGCGCGGGTTGCCCGCGGTGTCCTTGCCGCCCTGGTAATAGACGTTGCCGAGCGCGTCCTCCCCCATCTTCGCCATGCTGCGCAGGCCGAATTTGGTACCGAGGGTGGCGCCGTTCCACCACGTGAATGTCGATGCGAGAAAGCCCATGTCGGGCGCTTAACCCGACTGGGGGCGGGCTTCAACCTCGATGATAGGCGAATACAGCCACCGATGCCGTCAGGATTGATCTTCCCCCGCAAAGGGAGGTGTCTGGCGAAGCCAGACGGAGGGGTGACGCCCCCTCGATAACGAACTCCCCCTCCGTCAGCCCAAGCGTCCTTGGACCGTAATCACTCACCCCCACTATTCCGTCATCCCCACTATTCCGTCACCCCCACTATTCCGTCACCCCAGAGAAAGCTGGGGTATCCCCGTTGGCGAGCGCTGGCCTGGAACGGTGAGATCCCAGCTTTCGCTGGGATGACGAGCTTTTGAGGAGCGTTTTAGCCCACCCCGGAGAAAGCGTTTACTTCGCCTTGTCCCACGTCACCAGATCACCCTCGGCGATCCCCAGTTCGGCAGCCCTGCCGCCCATCAGTTCCAGCACCGCGCCGACCGGCTCCCCCGACGGAATCGGCGTTTCCGAGAACGGCACCGTGTTCTCGGCGATCCGAGCGATCGTGCCGTCGGCGCGAATATACAGGATATCCAGCGAGCTCGGCGTGTTCTTCATCCAGAAGCTTGCCGCGACCGGAGCGCCGCCGGTCGGCGGGTACGGCCAGAACAGCATGCCGCCGTCGGGCTTCAGGTCGGTGCGAAACATCAGCCCGCGCGCCTGCTCGTCCTGCGTCTTGGCGCTCTCCACCTCGAACGTGTGAGTCCCGTTCGTGCTCTTGATCGAGAGCGGCAACGTGGCGACGGTCGCCACATCCGATTTAGCGCCGCTATTCATATATGCGACGCCCCCGGCGCCGGCGCCCAGCGCCAGCACCGCCGCCAACGCGGCCTTGGCAACGAAACTCATCCCAGATCCTTTTCGACCGCAACGGCCAGCGGCCCCTTGCGCCCGGCGACGACACGCACGCGCAGCGGTTGATCGGGTTCGACCGATTCGATCCCTGCGCGGCGCAGCGTTTCCATGTGGACGAAGATGTCGCTGCCATCGGCGCCCCGTACCAGGAAACCATAGCCCTTCAAACGGTTGAACCATTTGACCGCCGCCGCTTCATACGGCCCGGCGGCGTCGATCATCGCGATCGGATCGATCCGGTCGGGCGACGACGGGGCGCGAACCGGTTCCTCGACCGCGTTGGTCATGTCGATCGAGACGATCTCCCGCGCCTGGAACCCGCGGCCGCGTTGCACCGACACTGTCTCGACTCGCGCACCCTCGGGAAGGCTGCGGCGGCCATGCGGTTGCAGGACGGAGAAATGCACGAGGATATCGCCGACGGTCTCGTCGTCGGCGACCGCGAAGCCGAAGCCGCGCGTGACGTCGAACCATTTGATCACGCCGCCGATCGCGCGCGCGTCGACCGTCGCCATGGGGGTGCCCGCAACCGACTTCTCGGGCGATTGCTCGGGCGATTGCTCGGGCGATTGCTCGGCGACCTCGAAGACCGGCTCCGAGACCGATCCCGGTACCCCGAGCATCACCGATACGGCCTGCGCCGTCATGTTCGCATCCTGCTGCGTCTCGTTACGCATTGTTACACCCCTGAACCCCTTGCTAGCACGCTTCGTCGCAACCGCAATGAACCCGATGCGGCCCTTAGTCGAAATCCATCGATTCGGGTGCATCGGACGGCGGTGCAGCAACAATTTTGCGTGCGAGATCGAACCGGTGGCCCGCCCGCATCATCGCCGCGAGCTGTTTTTTGTGAAGCTTCCGGTCACCGTCGCCACTCCCGTAAGGCCCGATTCGCTTGCGACGCGCAAAGGCGAGCGCCGATTCGACTGCGCGATCGGCGATCGCCGGCGCCAGCGACTCCGCATCGCCCTCATCGATCCCCGCCTCGCGAAACGCCCCCGCGACACGACGCGCGCCAAGCCCGCGTCGCTGCATCGCAGCAGCCCGCTGTTCGGCAAAGGCCCGGTCGTCGACATAGCCGAGATCGGCCATCCGCTGCGCCAGTTCGGCGGGCTCGGCCAGTGCCGCGGCGGTGCCCCCGTCCCAACCGCCCTCGCGGATTTTGCGCATCAGATAATCTGTCAGCCGGCCGCGCGTCGTCGCGAACCGCTCGACATAGCGCAGCGCCATCTGTTCGAGCGCCGCGGCATCGAGCGGTTTCGGCGCGGGACGCTCGCGGGCCCGTTCCTTGTCACGCTCCTTGCCGCCGCCCTTCCCGCCGCCTTTGCCGCAGCTCTTGCCGCCGCGCCGCTTCGTGCCGCCGCTGTCATCGAACCCGTCGTTTTCCCGGTCGCCGGCATCCAGCGACGAGGGAAACGCGTTGCTTTCGCTGTGGCTATCATCGGTCACGCCATCATTGTGCCACACTGGCACCCGAAGTTGAACGGCTAGACTGAAGATAGGTGTGGTGTGCGAGCACCGCGACCAACCAAGGCAGGAACTGCGATGACGACCGAAATGGCCAACAAGGGCGGCACGACCGTAGCGACGATCGTTGCGACGCCGACCCAAGACGCCCTGCCGCGCCGCTTCGCCGATTTCGGCACGCTGGGTGAAGCCCTCGACTACGCGGCAAGCGGTAACCGCGGGCTCAATTTCCACGATGCGCGCGGGACATTGTCGCAGCCCTACCCGTATTCGCAACTTCGCACCGACGCCCGCGCGATGGCCGATCGCCTGGTCGCCGCCGGCGTCGCTCCTGCCGACCGTATCGCGCTCGTCGCCGAGACGGGCCCCGAGTTCGCCGCCTTGTTCTTCGGCGTCGTCTATGCCGGCGCATGGCCCGTGCCGCTGCCGCTGCCGACCTCGTTCGGTGGGCGCGATTCGTACATCGAACAACTCCGCGTCCAGCTCGCGAGCTGCGATCCGAAGATGCTGATCTTCCCGCCGGAGCTCGCGCAGATGGCCGGCGAGGCCGCGCGCCTGTCGGGTACCGTCGGGATCGACTGGTCCGAGTTTGCCATGCGCGAGGCACCGGTCGCGACGCTGCCCGAGGCCAAGCCGGACGACATCGCCTATCTGCAATATTCGAGCGGCTCGACGCGCTTCCCGCACGGCGTCGTCATCACGCACGCCGCGCTGCTCAACAACCTCGCCGCGCATAGCCACGGCATGGAAGTCTGCGACACCGATCGCTGCGTGTCGTGGCTGCCCTGGTATCACGACATGGGACTGGTCGGCTGCTTCCTGTCGCCGATCGCCAACCAGGTCTCGACCGACTATCTGAAGACCGAGGATTTCGCGCGCCGCCCGCTTGCGTGGCTCGATTTGATCAGCCGTAACGAAGGCACGACGCTCAGCTATTCGCCGACCTTCGGCTACGATATCTGCGCGCGCCGCATGTCGTCGCAGACCAAGGCGAGCGACCGCTTCGACCTGTCGCGCTGGCGGGTTGCGGGCAACGGCGCCGACATGATCCGCCCCGACGTGATGCAGTCGTTCGTCGACGCGTTCGCCGATGCCGGCTTCAAGGCCAGCGCTTTCCTGCCGAGCTATGGTCTCGCAGAGGCGACGCTCGCGGTCTCGCTGATGCCGCCGGGCGAAGGCATCCGCGTCGAACTCGTCGAGGAAACGCAGCTCTCGGGCGGCTCGCGCGGCGGGGACCGTCCGCAGCGCTACCGGGCGATCGTCAACTGCGGCAAGCCGGTCCGCGACATGCGAATCGAGATCCGCGAAGAGGACGGCACGCCGCTCCCCGATCGCGCGATCGGCAAGGTGTGGTGCAGCGGCAAGTCGGTGATGGTCGGCTATTTCCGCGACGACGCCGCGACCGAGGCGTGCATGGCGGACGGTTGGCTCGATACCGGCGACATGGGCTATATGTCGGACGGCTACATCTACATCGTCGGCCGCGCCAAGGACATGATCATCGTCAACGGCAAGAACCACTGGCCACAGGATATCGAATGGGCGGTGGAACAGCTTCCGGGCTTCAAGGCCGGCGACATCGCCGCGTTCGCGATCACGACGCCCGGCGGCGAGGAAACGCCCGCCGTACTGGTCCAGTGCCGCAGCTCGGACGAAGCCGAACGGCTTCGCCTGCGCGACGAGATCCGCGAGCGCGTGCGGTCGGTGACGGGCATGAACTGCCTGATCGAACTGATCCCGCCGCGCACTTTGCCCCGCACGTCGTCGGGCAAGCTCAGCCGCGCCAAGGCCCGCAACCTGTATCTCAGTGGCGACATCAAACCCTACGACATCGCGGCCTGACAGCCCGATGGCGCCAAAAACGACGGCGCATTGGTTAGATTTGACCAAAACGACGGGAATTGGATCCAATTCGGTGCGGTGATCACGTTCCGCTAACCAGCGTGTGTATACCCCGTTGGCGTGACCAAGACCCCGCTTCCAAAGTCGAGCAGCATTGCCGTCGACCTCGCCACTCTGTTGGGCATCCGCGAAGGTGGCGATCCCGCCGTCTGGGGTCGCATTCGCGCGGCGCAACTGTTCGCGGGGCGACGGGTCGCGCTGTTTCTGCTGGCCAGCAACATGATGGCCATGCTGGCGATCGCATTCCTGATCCGCGATGTCGTGCCGCACTGGCAGATCGCCACTTGGGGGGCATTGGTCACTGCGGCGGCGGTGTGGGTCGGGTTCCGCAGGCTTGCCACGCATCACCGCGGCGATGGCTATGCGAGCCTGCGCGATCTGAGGCAGACGATGTGGGACGGCTTCGTCCTCGCGATCATGTGGTCCGCGGTGCCGGTATTCTTCTGCACGCACGCACCGACCGGAACGACGGCGGGGCTGGGCCTTACGCTGGCGGTCCTGATGGCCACCGCTGCGCTGTCGATGGCACCGCTGGTGCTCGCGACGCTCGTGTTCCTCGGCTATCTCGGGGCGGCGATGGTCGTCCAGCTCGCGTTTGCCGGCAGTTTGGCCGCCGCGGTCGGCATGATGCTGTTCACGGGCCTGCTGATGGCCGCGTGCATTCACGGCGCCCGCGCGCTCGTCATGATCCGCGCCGGCGAGATCGTCCTCGACGACCGCGACGAGACGGTCAGCCTGTTGCTCGGCGAGTTCGGGGGCGCCGGGGCCGACTGGCTCTGGGAAACCGACGCAACCCGTCGTGTCGTGAAGGCCAGTCCCCGCTTTGCCTTTGCGTGCGGCCTCGATCCGGCCAGCATCAATGGGATGCCGCTGCTGCAGATACTGGCAGGGCCGTGTTGGGAAACCGGAGAATTCGATACGGGATTACGAACGCTGGCCGAGCGGTTGAAACGGCGTGAGAGCTTTCGCGATTTGCGCCTCCCCGTCCAGATTGGCGGCGAGGATCGCTGGTGGGACATGGCCGCCTCGCCGCGCTTCGACGATCATGGCGAATTCTATGGTTTCCGCGGCGTCGGCTCGGATGTCACCGAACAACGGGCCTCGGCGGACAAGATCAACCGGATGGCGCGTTTCGATACGCTGACCGGCCTGCCGAATCGGCTGATGGTCAACGAGACTCTGGTCAAGGCCATGGCCGATGCGGATCGCTGGGGCGGGCGCTACGCGTTCATGATGCTGGATCTCGACCGCTTCAAGACGGTCAACGACACGCTCGGCCATCCGGTCGGCGATCGGCTGCTCGGCCGCGTGTCGGAACGGATCCATCAGTTGATGGGCGTCAACGAAACCTGCGGGCGCCTTGGCGGCGACGAATTTGCGGTCGTCGTCCGCGACGCCAGCGATACGGCCGCGGTCGAGCATCTCGCGGAACGGATCATCGCCTCGCTGTCGCGGCCGTATGAGATCGACGCGCATACCCTGCATATCGGCGCAAGTATCGGCCTGGCGATGGGGCCGCGCGACGGGCGCACCGCGGATATGCTGATCCGCTCGGCAGACCTTGCCCTCTACCGTGCCAAGGATGCGGGACGCGGCGTGTTTCGCCGGTACGAACCGGAACTTCATGTTCAGGCCGAAGAACGGCGGGTGCTGGAAATGGCGTTGCGCCACGCGATCGAGAAGGGCGAGATGCACCTCGTCTATCAGCCGATCGTCGCGACCGACAGCGAAATGCCCTGCGGTTTCGAAGCGCTGTTGCGGTGGACCAGCCCCGAATTCGGCAACGTTTTGCCGATGAAGTTCATTCCGCTCGCCGAGGAAACTCGACTGATCGGGCCGATCGGCGCCTGGGTGGTCCGGACTGCGTGCGAAGAGGCGGCGCGATGGCCGTCGGACATGCGGATCGCGGTGAACGTCTCCGCCGATCAGCTGCGCAATCCCAGTTTCGTGACGACGATCGCGTCGGCGCTCGCCAGCAGCGGCGTATCGCCCGAACGGCTGGAACTCGAAGTGACCGAAGGCATGTTCATGCATGAAGGTCTCGGCGCGACCCAGATCCTCGACCGGGTCGCCGAACTCGGCGTCCGGCTCAGTCTCGACGACTTCGGCACGGGTCAGTCGTCGCTCGGCTATCTCAGTCGCACGCGTTTCACCTCGCTGAAGATCGACCGCGATTTCGTCCGGGATACCGCCAGCGGCGTACGCGAGGCGGTGGCGATCGTCCGCGCCGGGATCGCACTTGCGACGAGCCTCGGCATGACCACGACCGCCGAGGGTGTCGAAACCGAAGCGGAGCTCCGGGTTCTCCACGATCTCGGCTGCACCAAGGCGCAGGGGTTTTATTTCGGTCGACCGATGTCCGCCGAAGACGCCCGCGCGCTCGCCAACCGCCGCTGGAAGGACGCGGTCGCCGCGTAGTCTCGGATCGCGCGTATGACCGTCATCCGCAGTCATGGTGGCGATCGAAGGCGTGCGATCAGCGGCGTCGCTCACGCCCCGCAAAGCTTACAACGCTTTCCGCGCCATTGGCCGAAACTGCTGAAACGCCGACGAACGTGTCGTCGACCGGCACTTGCGCCAGGATCGTCTGGAGGTTTGGTCCGGTTGCCGGCACGTCCCGTGCATCCGTCCAGTTCTGCGCATCGTTGCGGCGCCAGCGGACCCGGTACGCGGTCGCACCCGACACCGGGCTCCATCTGACGGTCGTATCGCGCGACAGTGCGCCAGCGATCGAGACGTCTTCCGGTGCGGCGGGGGCGTCCGCAATCCGCGCGATCGTGGCGACGTTGATCGCCGTCACCTTGGCGAGATACGGGAAGTCCATTCCGGCGATCGTATCACCATAGTCGACGCCCTTTTCGGTACGCAGGTCCTGGTGCTGACGATCCCAGTTCTCCGCCGCGACCGAGAACCGCACCGCGGGATAGCCCAGCTTCAGGAAGGGTTCGTGATCGCCGCCACGGCCGAACCGGTCGGGCCGGCGATCGAGCATCACGTCGAGACCACCGGGAATGCCGCCGGCGATGCCGTCGATCGCCTTGGCCAGCGCGCGGCTGGGGCCATCGTCCTCGCCGCCCTCGGCCCGGCGGCCCTGTTGCGCGACCAGATCCTCGGAGGCGCGAATGCCTTCGGAGAACACGCGGACCTTGTCGGCAATGCGGACGCCGCCCTGCCCGACGGTGTTGCCGACGATGTCGTTGTTGAGCATCGCCGTCACCTTCCAGCCGCGCGCCTTGGCGGTGTCGGCCAGCAGCTCGGCGCCCCAGAGCCCCTGCTCCTCGCCCGAGAACACCGCGTAGACGATCGTCGCATCGAACGTCCGCTGCGATAACAGCCGCGCCGCCTCGAGTACCAGAGCGACCCCCGACGCGTTGTCGTTTGCGCCCGGTGCGTCGGAGGTGACGTTCATCACGTCGGTCACGCGACTGTCGATATGTGCGCCGACGATCACGACGCGGTTCGGATCGCGTCCCCGCTGGATGCCGAGCACGTCCTCGACCACGACACCGGTCGGTGCACGCGGGCCCGTGAACGTCCGCGCGATCCGGTCGACGACGACGCACCCACCGCATGACGCGCCGATCTGCGTGAACCTTTGCGCCGCCCAGTTTCGTGCCGCACCGATCCCGCGCCGGGGATCGGTGGTCACAGACGCCGTGTGCCGGGTACCGAAACCGACCATCGTCGTGACATCGGCCTTGAGCCGCGTTGCGGACGGTGGCGGCAACCGGACGGGTGCGGAAGCTGGCGGGGCGGCTGCGAGAAGCAGGGGTACGATGAAGAATGACATCTGCGAACCGTGGCGCCATCGGTCGTGCGGCTCAAGTCATTAGTGCGCGAACCCGATACTGGATCTCACCATCCCGGTTTCGGCCGAGGTTGCCAACGTTGTCAGATCCTTACAAGCCGCGGGGTTGGTCGCAATCTAATCTAAGTATGATATTTTTTTCATAATTTCTGCTAAACATATGATGGTCTTGTAGGAGCAGCCGGTGATTGTCGGGCATTCTATCTCGAACGCAGACGGCGTTATCCAAGCGATCGACGATCCGGTAGCGACGCTGCTGCAACGTCATCGCGATCAACTCATCGGTATATCGTATATCTCTATTACGCATCCCGATGATCTAGCCCTGAATCTCGCGAAGGTTGGAGCATTACGGACCAACGGGCAGTCGACCCGAATTCGCAAACGTTATATCGGTGGCAAGGGCGACGTCATTAAGATGGAAGTGCAGGTTTCGCGACTTGCAGGATGTGATGGCGGTCTGCTGATCGGGACCTTGTCGACGATCGATGACGACCAGGATCTTGACCACGGACCCCGTAGATTATGGCGCCGCGCTCGAGAATTTCTCGACATCATGCATGCGCGCGATGAAATCCTGGGAGCGGAGCTGTTCGCCGATCATGCCTGGACGATCCTGCTGCTGACCTATGTCGCCGAAGCGGAGGGTCGGATCGCCTCCACGGAGATGGTTTCCGACCACCTCTCGCTATCGCGCGCGACGATCGAGCGCTGGTTGCGCGTGCTCCAGTCCAAGACCCTTATCGAACCGGTGCGCGCGGGTATCGACGCACTGCAACTCACGCAGACCGGGATCGACAAGGTCGAACGCCTGCTGGACCAGAGACTCGCCATACCCGTCGCCTGAACTCGAGCAACAACCAGACGCCGATTTCATAACGCCGCGGCTCAGCTCAGCCGGTCGATCGCCTCGCGAGTCAGCGATCCCGGGATGATCATCACCGGCACGGGCAGCGCACCCGCATCGGCACCGGTGAAATGCGCGATCAGTTCGCCCGGCGCACCGGTTGCCGCGGCCCCCAGCACCAGCGCCGCGATATCCGGGTTCGCCTCGATCATCGCGCGGATGATCTTCGGCCCCTCGCCTTCGCGCACCGTGATCGACGGACGCAGCCCCGATTCCTCGAGCAACGTCCCCGCCGCACCCGCGACCAGACCCTGGGCGTGAAGGTGCGCCTCCTCCTCGATCGTCGCCTGGACGCCGCCGAACGCGATGAACTCCTGTGGCGGGATCACCGTCAGGATCTCGACGCCGCCGCCGGTCTTCACGGCGCGACGCGCGGCGAAGCGCAAGGCGATGCCGGCTTCGGGACTGTCGTCAATAACCACCAGATAAATGCGCATTTTGGCCCCCGTTATGCGACGTAGGTGGCCCGAAGCCGTGCACGACGCAAGACCGCGGAGTTGCGCCGACGGGGTTGACCCGAGCGGACGAGGGCGCGAGTAGGCATGCCGTTACGTCACGCCCTGGGGAAATCCATGTCGATCGAGATCAAGATGCCTGCCCTGTCCCCGACCATGGAGGAGGGAACCCTCGCCAAATGGTTGATCAAGGAAGGCGACGTCGTGAAATCCGGCGACCTGATGGCCGAGATCGAGACCGACAAGGCAACGATGGAATTCGAAGCCGTCGACGAAGGCACCGTGGTCAAGATCCTCGTCGCCGAGGGTACCGACAACGTGAAGGTCGGCACGGTCATCGCGATCATCGCCGAAGAGGGCGAGGACGCGTCCTCCGTTTCTTCCACGCCTGCGAAGAGCGAGACGCCCGAGCCCGCCGCCAAGGAATCGGAAGCCAAGCCCGACCCGAAGGATGCCAACGACACGGGTAGCGAGGCCAAGCCGGTCGAGCGCACCGAGGCTTCGGCCGAGGATCATGGCCGTCCGGCAGAGGCTGGTCCGGCCTCGTCGGGTGACCGCGTGAAGGCGAGCCCGCTCGCGCGTCGCCTGGCTGCCGACAAGGGTATCGATCTCGGCGCCGTGTCGGGTTCGGGGCCGAAGGGTCGCATCGTCAAGGCCGACGTCGAGAGCGCGAAGCCGGGTGCAGCGCCTGCCGCTGCAAAGACCGAAGCAACGGCCCCGACCGCGGCTGCGGCCCCCGCGCCTGCCGCGAAGCCGGCGGCCGTGCCGGATATCCCGCATGAGGCGACCAAGCTCAGCAACGTGCGCAAGACGATCGCGCGTCGCCTGACCGAGTCGAAGCAGACCGTTCCGCACATCTACCTGACCGTGAACATTCGCCTCGACGCGCTGCTCAAGCTGCGTGGCGAGCTCAACAAGAGCCTCGAATCGCGCGGCGTGAAGCTCTCGGTCAACGACCTGCTCATCAAGGCGCAGGCCGTGGCCTTGATGCAGATCCCGACCTGCAACGTGATGTTCACGCCCGACCAGCTGATCACCTTCCAGCGTGCCGACATCTCGGTCGCGGTGAGCACGCCGTCGGGCCTGATCACGCCGATCATCGTCGGTGCCGACACCGCCTCGCTGTCCTCCATCTCGACGCAGATGAAGGATCTCGCCGCCCGCGCCCGCGACGGCAAGCTGAAGCCCGAGGAATATCAGGGCGGCACCGCCTCGATCAGCAACATGGGCATGTTCGGCATCACGCAGTTCGATGCGGTCATCAACCCGCCGCAGGCGATGATCCTCGCGGTCGGCGCGGGCGAGAAGCGTCCGTACGTCGTCGGCGACGAACTGACCGTGGCGACTGTCATGTCGGCGACTGGCAGCTTCGATCACCGCGCGATCGACGGTGCCGACGGCGCGCAGTTCATGAAGGCGTTCAAGCACCTAGTCGAGAACCCGTTGGGCATGCTGGCGTAAGCCCGTGACGACCGCCTCCCCTACCGCGTTCGCCCTGAGCGAAGTCGAAGGGCATGAGACCCATGTACCTCGACTACGCTCGGCACGAACGGTTTAGGGGGTGTTCGAGATGAAGAAGACGACCATCGAGATCCTGCACATCCTCGCAGGCCTCGTCGTTGCCATCGCGATCACCTGGGCGGCGGCATGGTCCTATCCGCTCGGACAGGACGTGATCTGGGCGTGCGGTGCGGCGGCGATGGTCGCGACGGTGCTGATGGGCGTGGGGCCTTTGCGCCGCGCGCGTCGTCTCGACCAAACGACCCGCAGGAGTGAAGCGTGACCGACCTGCCCCCCAACAAAGCTCCGACGATCCGCGTCACCGCGATGCCCGCCGACGCCAACCCGTACGGCGACATCTTCGGCGGCTGGCTGATGGGCCAGATGGATCTTGCCGCCGGCTCGGTAGCGTCGCGGCGTAGTGGCGGCCGTGCCGTCACGATCGCGGCGGACGCGATGAAGTTCCACATGCCGGTCGTCGTCGGTGACGAGGTGTCGGTCTACGCAGACCTGATCGCGGTCGGCCGCACCTCGATGACGATCGAGGTCGAGGCCTGGCGCCGCGCCCGCCACAGCAACGACAGCTGCAAGGTAACCCAGGCGCGCTTCATCTTCGTGGCGGTCGGCGACGATCGCAAACCGCGGCCCGTGCCGCCCGAAACCAACTGATTTTCTGAAGGACTCTCACGTGGCTGATACTTTCGACCTCGTCATCCTCGGTTCCGGCCCCGGCGGTTACGTCGCCGCGATCCGCGCGTCGCAACTCGGCCTGAAGGTCGCGATCGTCGAGCGCGAGCGGCTGGGCGGCATTTGCCTCAACTGGGGCTGCATCCCGACCAAGGCGCTGCTCCGCACCTCGGAAATCTATCACTACATGCAGAACGCCGAGAGCTACGGCCTGAAGGCGGACAATGTCGGCTTCGACCTCGCCAAAATCGTCGACCGGTCGCGCAAGGTCGCGGGCCAGCTGAATGCGGGCGTGAAGGGCCTGATGAAGAAGAACAAGGTGACGGTCGTCGAAGGCGTCGGCACCGTGACGGCCAAGGGCAAGCTGTCGGTCAAGCAGGGCGACAAGACCGTCGAACTCGAGGCCAAGAACATCATCGTCGCGACCGGCGCGCGGGCGCGCGACCTGCCGTTCGCCAAGGCCGATGGCGAGCGGATCTGGACCTATCGCCACGCGATGGTGCCGACCGAGATGCCGACCAAGCTGCTGGTCATCGGCTCGGGCGCGATCGGCGTCGAATTCGCGAGCTTCTACAACGACATGGGCGCCGACGTGACGATCGTCGAGATGCTCCCGCGGATACTCCCCGTCGAGGACGAGGAAGTCTCCGCGTTCATGGACAAGGCGCTGTCGAAGCAGGGCATCAAGCTGCTGACCCAGACCGGCCTGGAGGGTCTCGCTCCGTCGGCCAACGGCGTCACCGCGAAGATCAAGGCGAAGGACGGCAAGGTTTCGGAAGAGACCTTCAGCCACGCGATCATCGCGATCGGCATCGTCCCCAACACCGAGAATATCGGGCTGGAGGCGCTCGGCGTCGAGACCGACCGCGGGCATATCAAGACCGACGGCTATGGCCGCACCAACGTCGATGGCATCTGGGCGATCGGCGACGTCACCGGCGCGCCGTGGCTCGCGCACAAGGCGAGCCATGAGGGCATCATCGCGGTCGAGAAGATCGCCGGCGGCTCGCCGCACCAGATGGACAAGGCCAACATCCCCGGCTGCACCTATTCGCGCCCACAGGTCGCGAGCGTCGGCATGACCGAGGCGAAGGCCAAGGAAGCCGGATACGAGCTGAAGGTCGGCAAATTCCCGTTCATCGGCAACGGCAAGGCGATCGCGCTCGGCGAGGCCGAGGGTTTCGTGAAGACGGTGTTCGACGCGAAGACCGGCGAGCTGCTCGGCGCACACATGGTCGGCGCCGAGGTGACCGAACTGATCCAGGGCTATGTCGTCGCGCGCCAGCTCGAGACGACCGAGGCCGAGCTGATGGAAACCGTGTTCGCGCACCCGACGCTCAGCGAAATGATGCACGAGAGCGTCCTCGCCGCCTATGGCCGGGCGATCCATTACTGACCCTGCGATCCTCCCCCGCAAGGGGGAGGATACGCGCTTTATACCGCCCTTCCCCGTCATCCTGACGAAAGTCAGGACCCAGGGTACCAACCGCAGCCCCCTCGGCTCTGGGTCCTGACTTTCGTCAGGATGACGGCAGGCGGGTGCATGCAGACCACCCCCGACCATTCTGCACCCGGCCGACCCGTCAAGTCGGGCAAACCATCCCGTTTCGGCCCTATCTCGCTTGACCATCGCTCCTGTCCCCTCAAAGGGGCGTGTCGGTCGCGGGGTTCAGCGCTCCAGGATTCCGCGAACACAAGCCCCCGGTGCAGGACCCGCGAATGTCGATCGAACCCGTACCACGCGCCACCGCTCGCATCGCCATTCTCGCCGCAACCGCGCTGTGCGTCGCCTCGCTCGCGCTCTTCTGGCCGGGGATCGCGATGTACGACACCGTGGCGCAATATCGCCAGGTCCTGTCGGGCGTGTACGACGATTGGCACCCACCGATCATGGCGCGCACCTGGGCGGTGCTGGCACCGTTCGGGCCCGGTGCGACGCCGATGCTCGTCCTGCAGCTCGTCACCTACTGGCTCGGTCTCGGCCTGATCGCCGGTGCGCTCGCGCGGCTCGGGCGTTCTCGCAGCGCGCTCGCGATCCTCGTCATAGGCCTTTTACCGCCATTCCTCGGCTGGCAGGGCGTCGTGCTCAAGGACGCGCAACTCGCCGGGGCATTGCTGGCCGCGGTCGGGATCGTGGGCTGGTGGCGTCTCGCGGGCCGCCCCCTGCCCGGCGCGATGTGGATTCCGGTGACGCTGCTGCTCGCCTATGCCGTGCTGGTGCGGGCGAACGCCGTGTTCATCGTCGTGCCGCTGGTGGTGATGCTCGCGCCCCGCCCCGCCGGCCTATCCGCCAAGACCGTCACCGGCCTGATCGCGGTGGTAGTCGTCCTCGGCGTCGCGCCGATCATCAACCATCAAGTCTTGGACGCGCAACGCAGCGGCGTGGAGTCGACCCAAGCGCTCTACGACCTCGCCGGTATCGCCGCGCGTGCACCGGACAGCGCCACCACCGGCCTGAGGCAAGCCGAAGCCGCCACCGTGATCGCCCGCCACTGCGCGAAACCATTCTTCTGGGATCCGCTCGGCGACGACGCGCATTGCGGAACGACGATGGCGCGGTTGCGCGCGCTGCCGACCGCGACGCTCTACGTCACCTTGGCGTCCGCGGCGCTGCATCACCCGATCGCCTACGCGACGCACCGCTTCGCGCATCTGAACTCGACCGATCGCTGGCTCGTGCCGTTCCGCTGGCCAAGCGCCGCGCCGCCGACCGCGTCCGAGCCGAACACGATCGGCCTCGCCTACCCCAACGCCGCCGCGCGCACCTGGGAAAGCCTGACCGCCGCGATTGTCGAGACGCCACTGGGGTGGCCGATCGCGTGGATCGTCGTCGCAATCGTCGCGCTGGCGACGTGCCTGTCGCGCCGACGCGACGCCGTGCGGGACTTCGCCACGGCGCTGCTCGTCTCCGCGCTGGCGTTGGAAGCGAGTTTCGCGGTGCTCAGCATCGCCTCGGACCTGCGCTATCACCTGTGGTCGATGATCGCGACCGCGGTGGCCACGGTCCTGCTCGCCGATCGCGCACCACCAGTGAAGATCCTCGTGGTGGGTACCGGCGCGCTCGGTCTGATCGTCAGCGGTGGCATTGCTGCACGCGTCTGGCTTCCGCGCCCCCCGCAAACCTATGCCGGCATGTTGGGCTGAACGCAGAGTTCGTCAGGTTCGTTAGCGCCGCGTGCTGCGGTTCGGTCAGGCGTTTCGCAAACCTCCGCGCAGACAGGGCAATGGCCGCTCGTCGTATCCGAACCGGACGTAACACGCCGCTTTGGCTTGCCTGCCAGACCCAGTCATCCTAACTTACATCATGCTCACTCGCCCGCAAACTGCAGTATCGCTGATGAAGATGGCGTTGGCCCTGCTTGATCGCGATCGGGCCGATCACGCCGCCTGCCATCTTCATCGCGCGATCGAAATCGCGGAGACTGATGGCGGGATCGGCCACATTCTCAGCGTGAACGAAGCCGTCACCGGTAATCTCGACCAGCCGCAGCGCTGAATGGCCAGTACCGTGCCGTCGACTGTCATGCGCCACGGCGTATAGACTAACGCGGTCCAGCATCCTGCCTTATGGCTAGTCGTGCGCCTGTAAGCGACTGGTTGCCCGACAAAAATCTTGTCCGTCAAAAGGCTATAGATATCCGTCGCGGGGTGCGTGACTTGCGTATGATTAGCCGCTCGCTCGATAGTATAGCGAGTCTATTGATCCCTATCAGCATGATTTACCATCTCTATACGGGCCCTGTACGCGTCTTTGGTCGTTACGACAGCTCCACCAAAACGGGGGGGTTCCGAGGCTCGATCATGCGTATCGCCATCATCTCTCATCTGAAGCATGCGATCGTCGAGCCTTTTGCGGGTGGGCTGGAAATGCACACGCACATGCTGGCGACCCGGCTTCGCGCCCGTGGCCACGCCGTGACGCTGTTCGCGTCGACCCGCTCCGACCCCGCCACCGGTCTGGCCGCGATCTGCGACGAGACCGCGCTGATGGCGACCGGGATCGCGGAAGCGACCGACGTCGCGTTCTTTCGCGAACATCACGCCTATCTGCGCCTGATGTCGGAGCTTCGCGGCGGGCCGTTCGACATCGTCCATAACAATTCGCTGCATTATCTGCCGGTTGCGATGGCCGATACGTTGCCGATGCCGATGGTCACCACCTTGCATACGCCGCCGTTCTGCTGGCTGGAAAGCGGCATCCGGCTCTGCCGTGCCGAAGCGACCCGGTTCGTCGCGGTATCGGAAGCTATTCGATCGATGTGGTCGCCGATCGTGCCGATCGACCGCGTCGTCGGCAACGGCATCGATCTCGTCCGGTTTCCCTATCAGGCGATCCCCGACGCCGATCCGTATCTCGTCTGGTATGGTCGCATCGTCCCCGAAAAGGGCCTGCATCTCGCGATCGCCGTGGCGCAGCGTATCGGGTTGACGCTGCGTATTGCCGGGCCGATTTCGGATCCTGCCTATTATGCCGCGCAGATCGCACCGCATATCGGCACTGCCGTGCAGTATTTCGGCCATCTCGATCACACGGATCTGTCGTTGCTGATCGGTGGCGCCCGGGCGTTCCTGTGTACGCCGTGCTGGGACGAGCCCTACGGGCTGGTCGTCGCCGAGGCCCTGGCGTGCGGAACGCCGGTCGCGGCCTTTGCACGCGGGGCGATCCCGACATTGCTCGATTCGACCAGCGGCGTGCTGGCCACGCCCGATGACGTCGCATCGCTCGCCGCGGCCGCCGTTAGAGCGATGCAGCTCGATCGATCGGACAGTCGTGCACGTGCCGTCGCGATCTGCGACGCCGAAACGATGATCGACGGCTACGAGGCTTTGTATGCGGAGATGGTCGCCGCCGCGGTCCCGGTTCCGCTGACGCCACGGACGATGTGGCCGGCGATGGTCGCGGCAGGTCGCCCAGCCCCGGTGAGCGCACACGCACGATGATCGTTACCCCGTTCTGCGTCTGCGTCCCTGCCCGCAACGAAACCACGCGCCTGCCGATACTGCTCGACGCGCTCGCGGCGCAAACGATCGCCGGTCGCATTCCCGTCGCGGTGTGCATCAACAATAGCGACGACGACAGCGTATCCACGGTACAGGACGTTGCCGCACGTCATGCCGGGCGGCTCGATATCATGTCGGAGTCCCGTACATTCGCGCCACCCCTGGCGCATGCCGGCAGCGCGCGCGGCCATGCGATGGACATGGGGTATCGCAGTCTTGGCGGCGCCCGCGGCGTGCTGATGTCGACCGATGCGGATTGTCGGCCCCCGGCCGGCTGGATCGCGGCCAATCTCGGCGCAATCGACTCGGGTGCGGACATCGTCGGTGGACGGATCGTTCTGGACGACGCCGAGCCGATCAATCCGGTCATCGTCGCTATGCGGTCGCGCTTCGACGATTACTGGGCGGCGGTGCGCGCGATCGAGGACGCGATCGATCCCTCTCCCCATGATCCGCCACCGCGCCACGGCGATCACACCGGCGCGAGCATCGCGATCGACGCCGCGCTGTATCGCGCAATCGGCGGCGTTCCCGCGATCGCGTCGGGTGAGGACCGCTCGATGGTCGTTGCGGCGATCGCCGCCGGGGGTCGGCTGGTGCATCCACCAGCGGTCTGGACACGCGTGTCGGCCCGCACCGACGGCCGCGCTGCCGGCGGCATGGCGATCGCGATGGCCGAACTCGCGGCAACCGTCGATCGGGGGGACGCTCCATGGATGCCCGGATTCGATCATTGGCGCGCCCGCGCGATCTGGCGCCGTGCCAAACGAAGCGCACACGGCGTCGCAGCGATGCTGGCGCTAGAGGCCGATCTCCCGCCGATGCCCGCCGACATGCCTCTGCCCGCCTGCGCCGATCGGGCCTGCGCGGTGAACGTTGCATCGCCGGCCGGGTCATGACGCGTCCGATCGGCTATTACGTCCATCACCACGGCGCAGGCCATCGCGCACGTGCATCCGCCATCGCCGACCATGCGGAGGGACGGATCACGTTGATCGGCACGCATCTCGCCGGCCAGACCGGCAAGCATCCCTTTGTCGACATCCCGGACGATCGCCTCGATCCGATGTTCGATGGTCGCGACGGCGGTGCCGAACGCCCCTCGGCGCTGCATTATGCGCCGCTCGATCACGATGGAATACGACGCAGGGTCTCGGCGATCACGCACTGGATTGCGGAACAGCGCCCGGCGCTGATGATCGTCGACGTGTCGTGCGAGGTCGCGATGCTGGCTCGGCTCGCATCGGTCCCCACGATCTACGTAAGGCTCGGCGGTCGGCGCGACGACATCCCGCATCTCGAAGCGTATCGCGCCGCTACCGCGATCGTCGCGCCGTTCGCGCAAGCGCTCGATGATCCGGCCACCCCGGATTGGGTGCGACACAAGACCGTTTACGCCCCTGGGCTGGTCGACCGGGTCACGACGACCGTCGTGGACCCTGATTCGGTCGTTGTCGTCAGGGGGCGAGGCGGTTCTGCGATCGATGGCGCTGTCTGGGCTAGAGCGGCGCGGACTACGCCCGATCGGATTTGGCAGATCATCGGCGACTGTCCACCGGTGCTCGACCCACCGCCGAATTTCGTAAGGGTGGGATGGGTCGACGATGCCCCCGCCCGGATCGCGCGTGCGGCGATCGTCGTCGGGAGCGCGGGGGATGGCGTGGTCGGCGCGGTGCTTGCCGCGCGCCGTCCGTTCATTTGCCTGCCGGAAGATCGGCCGTTCGACGAACAGCGATCAAAGGCGGCACAACTGCTCGCAGCGGGCGCGGCGCTGTTGTGCGACGACGCCGCGACCGCAGACTGGCCCCGTTTGCTTGCCCTGGCAGGGCGGCTCGACCCCGAAGCGCAAGCGGCGCTCGACGACCCCAATGGCGCGGCCCGTTTGGCAGCCTATGTGATGGCCCTGGCCGATGGAGAGTGCGGATGAGCGAACGAATGACGACGGTGCTCGACGATCCGCTGGTCGCTGCGCTCGCCAAGTTTGGCGAACGCTATGACGCGGAACGCGCGCATCCCGCCGACAGCATCGCGCTGCTCGCGGAGGCGGGTTTGCTACGCCGGTTCGCCCCGGTCGAATCGGGGGGCGAAGAGTTTGCCGATGCCGACGCGCGGCACCAGGCGATGTACGACGCGCTGCGTCGCGTCGGTCGCGGCGATCTGAGCGTCGGTCGCCTGTTCGAAGGTCATGTCAACGCAATGGCGCTGTTCGACTGGTATGCGACGATCGGGCAGAAGGACTGGTTACGCCGCGTGCTCGATCATGGCGCCGCGTTCGGCGTATGGGCAACCGAGCCGGCGCCGGGGGTCGCGTTGATCGAGAATTTGGGCGGGCGAACATTGCAGGGCGCAAAGAGCTTCGCCAGCGGCGCAGGCGGGATCGGCTATGCGATCGTCACGATCCAGCCCGATAGCGGCGACCGCCGACTCGCCATCGTCGGCGCCGACGATCCCGGCCGGACCGATGCCAGCGGCTGGCGTGTCCGGGGCATGCGCGCGAGCATGAGCGGCGCCTATGACTTGACCGGCTATCCGATCGACGAGGATGCGCTGCTGGGCCAGCCCGGCGACTATGATCGCGAACCGCGCTTCACCGCGGGTGCGTGGCGGTTCACCGCGGTCCAACTCGGCGGGATCGAGGCGCTGCTGGCGGAGACTCGCGCGGCGCTCTCGGGGGCGGCACGCGCCGATCCGCTGGTGCGCGCGGCATTCGGGCACGCGGTCGTCGCGACCCGCACCGCCGGGCTGTGGGTGCGCGAGGCGGCGGCGCGCGCGGCGCGCGAGGATACCGACGCGGCGGCGTTCGCACGGATGACCCGCGGCGTCGTCGAGCGCGCCGGCCTCGACGTGATGGAGCATGCGGCACGGCTTGTTGGCACCCGCAGCACGTTCGAGGGGCAGCGCATCGACAAGATCATCCGTGATCTCAGCCTGTATTTGCGTCAGGCAGGGCCCGACCAGGTCCGCGACGCCGCCGTGCGCGACTGGATCGATCATGATTGCTGGGGCGAGGATCGCCTGTGGTAGGCATTGCCCGCCGGCTCGCGACGAGCAGGTTCGCGCGCGCGCGATGGCTGGTGCTGGCGCCGCATGCCGATGACGAGACGCTGGGCGCAGGTGCGCTGGTTGCAGAGGCGGCGGCGGCACGTCGCCTCGCGGGGGTCGTCTACCTGACCGATGGTGCCGGATCGCACGACGCGGGCGGCGCCTGGTTGGCGCGGGTGCGGCGGCGTGAGGCGGCGTTGGCGGTCCGGCGGCTGGCCGGACGCGATGCGGCATTGCCCGTGTTCCTCGACTGGCCCGACGCGCATCCCCATCGCCCCGACGGCCCGGCATGGCGCGCGACGGTCCGTCGCCTTGCATCATTGATCCGTTCACGTGGCGTCGATGCGATCGCGGTCACCGGCGCCGACGAACCGCATTGCGATCATACCGCGTTCCGGACGATCGCGCTCGCCGCAATCCGCGCCGCCCGGCGCACGGTGAGGATATTCGACTACCGCGTATGGACCGATCCCGCCGTGCCGCCTGCGCGTACGACATTCCGCACGCGCCCGATGCCGGTCGGCCAGCGCCGCCGGGCACTCCTGGCGCATCGCAGCCAGACGGGTGCAGCCTATGGCGCGGGCTTTCGCCTTGCGCGGACCGCCTGGCGGATGCCGGCGGAGGACGTCCTTCATCTGAACGGAATTGCCGATGCCCGATAAGCCGCCCCACAGCGGGGGCAGCCTGGCCGCCGCCTATTTCGAGGATATTTTTGCCGGCGACGACGATCCGTGGTCGCTGGCCAGCAGCCCGTATGAAGCGGCCAAGTTTGCGCGCACCATCGCCGAGCTGGACGATCGTCGCTACGCCGCCGCGCTCGAGATCGGCTGTGCTCACGGGGTGCTCACACGGCAATTGGCGCCTTTATGCGACGATCTCCTCGCCATCGACATTGCCGCGCAGGCGATCGATTATGCACGCAAGCGGTGCGAAGGCCTGCCGCAGGTTCGCTTCGAGAAGGTCGTTTTCCCCGATCAGGTTCCCGCGACCAACGCGCTCGATCTCGTCCTACTCTCCGAGGTCGTGTATTATTGGAGCGATGAAGACATCACCGCCGCCGGGGCGTGGTTACGGGCGCATGTCGTCCCCGGCGGACGGATAGTGCTGGTGCACTGGATCGGCGACACCGACTATCCGCAGACCGGAGACGCGGCCGTCGACAAGATATCCGCAGCGCTCGGCGACGCCATCACGGTCGAGTGTGCGGAGCGGACGGCATCGTACCGGCTGGATCTGTGGACCCGGCGGTAGGGAAGCCAAGGGGCTAAGGTTGCCGGCGATCGGTCACACCGTCGCGTGGAATGTGCGAGCCGAGCCGAGCGTTGCGGATGGTCGATCCGCCTCGCCTTGCACAAATGCGCGGCGATATGCGGTGGTGCCCCTGGCCGGAATCGAACCAGCATGCCTTGCGGCAACCGATTTTGAGTCGGTCGCGTCTACCAATTTCGCCACAGGGGCAGCGGCGGGTTGGCTAGACGAAGCTTTCGTTTGCCGCAAGCTGTCTTGATCGGAAAACGCGCTTGCTCAGTTTCTCGGTGGTTGGCGGCGGTAGCTGAGCGCTTCGGCGATGTGGATGCGGCCGACGGTGTCGCTGCCGGCGAGATCGGCGATGGTGCGGCCGACGCGGAGGATGCGCGTGTAGCCACGTGCGGTCAGGCGCATCGCCTCGGCCGCTTGGGCGAGCAACTTCCGTCCGGCCTCGTCCGGCGTGGCGACCGCGTCGAGCAGTGCCCCATCCGCCTCCGCATTGGTGCGCACCGGGTGATCGCGGTAGCGGTCGGACTGGATCGCGCGGGCGGCAGCGACGCGGATGGAAACCTCTGCCGAGCCTTCGGTGGGCGGCGGTAGGATCAGGTCTGCGGCGCTGACCGCCTGGACGTCGATGTGGAGGTCGATCCGGTCGAGTAGCGGCCCCGAGACCTTCGCCTGATAGTCTGCTGCGCATTTCGGGGCTCTCGCGCAGGCCAGGCTCGCATCGCCGAGATGACCGCACCGACATGGGTTCATCGCCGCGATCAACTGCACGCGAGCAGGAAACGTGACGTGCGCATTGGCGCGAGCGACGCTGACCGTTCCGGTCTCCAAGGGCTGGCGGAGCGAATCGAGGACGGCACGCTGGAACTCGGGGAGTTCGTCGAGGAACAGCACGCCGAGATGCGCGAGGCTCACCTCGCCCGGCTTCACCTTCAGGCCACCGCCGGTGAGCGCCGCCATCGATGCGGAGTGATGCGGGGCGCGGAACGGGCGTGTACGGGTCAGGCGGCCGCCGGAGAGCGTGCCCGCCACCGACTGGACCATCGACACTTCGAGTGCCTCGGCGGGGTCGAGTGGCGGCAGGATGCCGGGCAGGCAGGAGGCCATGAGAGACTTGCCCGAACCAGGAGGCCCTACCATCAGAAGGTTATGCGATCCGGCGGCGGCGATCTCCAGCGCGCGCTTGGCAGTCTCTTGGCCCTTGACCTGCCGCAGGTCCGGGCCGTGATCGGCCTGGTCGGCGATGCCGGGCTTGGGCGGACTGAGCAGGCCGTGGCCCTTGAAGTGGTTGAGCAACGCCAGCAGGTCGGGCGCGGCGATCACCTCGATCTCACCAGCCCAGGCCGCTTCGGATCCTTGCGCGGCGGGGCAGACGAGCCCCTTCCCCACTTCCGACGCATGCAGCGCCGCGAGCAGCACGCCGGGCGACGCGGTGATCCGCGCATCGAGGCCGAGTTCGCCGACGATCACGTAATCCGCCAGCGCCTCGGCATCGACCACCCCCATCGCAGCCAGCAACGCCAGCGCGATAGGAAGATCGAAATGCGACCCTTCTTTCGGCAGATCGGCCGGCGACAGGTTCACGGCGATCCGTTTCGGCGGCAGCGACAGTCCCATCCCGGCGATCGCGCCGCGCACGCGTTCGCGGCTTTCGCCGACCGCCTTGTCCGCCAATCCGACGACGTTGAACGCGGGAAGTCCTGGAATCAGTTGGACTTGCACCTCGACCGCGCGCGCCTCCAGCCCGAGATACGCCACCGTCGCCACGATCGCCGCCATGCCCGCTCCCCCGGAACACGACGTCACGCCTTATTCATACCCGAATTGCCATGTCTGCAAGGACGCGCGACATGATGCCGTCGATCCGCGCCGTCTTGCCATCCTAATACACCGGACCCACATGCCTTCCGTGAACGCTGTCCGCTCCCCCATTCTGCGCATCGGCCAGTTGCTGCTCGGGGTTCTCTTGATCCTGAGCGCGCCGATCCTTGCGCCGTTGCCGGGGCCGGCGGGGATATTCCTGTTCGCGGGCGGAATGGTGCTCGTGCTGCGCAATTCGCGCTGGGCGCGGCTGAAATGGGCGCGATTGAAGCGGCGCTGGCCTCGCGCCGGGCATTTCGTCGACCGGATGATGCGGCGACAGAGCGCGATGCGGCGGCACGAGCGGGCGAAAGCGTCGAAAAGCGCGGCTGCCAAGGCCGGTGCGAATTGACTTACCGCCGCCCTTTCCGTAAGCGCCCAGCCATCAAGGCCGTCCCCGTGGCGGCCGTTTTCTATTTGATGACCTAGGGAATGACCAATGAAGCGGACCTTTCAGCCGAGCAACCTGGTACGCGCACGCCGTCACGGCTTCCGCGCACGGATGGCGACGGTCGGCGGCCGGGCAGTGATCCACGCACGCCGCGCCCGCGGTCGCAAGAAGCTGTCGGCCTAACCATTCTCGACAAGCGCCGCGATTTTCTCGCGGCGAATGCGGGGAAGCGCGCACCGATGCCGGGATTCGTCCTGCTCATGCGCCCCCGCGATGACGGTGACGAGACGATGCGAATCGGCTTCACCGTCACCAAGAAGATCGGCAACGCCGTCGTCCGGAACCGCATGAAACGGCGGTTGCGGGCGTTGGCGCGCGAGCTGTTGGCGGAGCGCGGCGTTGCCGGGGCCGATCATGTGTTGATCGGGCGTAATGGCGGGGTCGAGCGGGATTTCGCCTTGTTGCGGACTGAGCTCGGCAAGGCGTTTCGCAAGGTTACGCCGCAGAGCGCTGACACAACAGGAAGCGCCCCCACCCCGGCGAAGGCCGGGGCCCAAATGGGAAAGCGGCCGTGATGAATAGCTGCGGCTCATTACCTCTGTTCCCCAATTGGGCCCCGGCCTTCGCCGGGGTGGTACTCGGGTTACGTGGTAGCGGGTCGAACTCGACGCTCCACTCCTCCTCCTTGTTCTCCCGCGAAGGCGGGAGCCCAGTCTGGGTCCCCGCCTTCGCGGGAAGACAATCTTGGGGCGTGCTGGCCTTGGCCGCACCATGCTAGCCCGCCTCCTCATCCTCGTCGCGCGCGGCTGGCAACTCGGTCCCTCGCTCGTCCTGCCGTCGAGTTGCCGCTACGATCCTTCGTGTTCCGCCTATGCAATAGAGGCCGTTGGGCGCTATGGCGCGCTCAAGGGGGGCTGGTTGGCGGCGAAGCGCATCGCGCGTTGCCATCCGTGGGGCGGGTACGGACCTGACCCGGTTCCCGACCACGACCCAGACATCGACAAGAAATTGAAAGACGCCGCCCTGTGAAAGACGACAAGCAGAATTTCGTGCTGTTCGCGGTGATCGCGGCGCTGATCCTGTTCGGATGGCCGCTGATCCAGGGCAAGTTCTTCCCGACCGCGAATCCGCCGGTCACGAAGATCGAGGGCGGCAAGTCCAAGCCCGTGGCGAACCCCGCCGCCGATCCCGCCGCGGACGGCGCCGCAGCCATCGGCGATCGCAACGCCGTGATCGCAAGCACCCCGCGCATCCGCATCGAGACCCCCCGCGTGTCGGGTTCGATCAACCTGAAGGGCGCGCGGATCGACGATCTCGTGCTCAAGGGCTATGACGAGACGGTCGCGAAGAACTCGCCGCCGATCCGTCTGCTCTCGCCCGCCGGTGCACCGGACGCGTATTTCGCGAGCTTCGGCTGGCGCGCGCAGGGCCTGGCCCCGCCTGCCGCCGATGCCGTCTGGACGTCGTCGGGCGCCACCACGCTGACGCCGACCACGCCGGTCACGCTCGACGCGACCAACGCCACCGGCCAGCGGTTCCGCATCCAGATCGCGGTCGACCAGGATTACATGTTCACGGTCCGCCAGACCGTCCTGAACGCCGGCACCGCGCCTGTCCCCGTCGCCACCTACGGCCTCGTCAACCGGGTCGGCATCTCGAAGGATCCGTCGTCGATGACGATTCATGTCGGGCCGATGTCGGTCGACAATGGCGGCGCGCATTACCGTCCGAACTACAAGGACATCGACGAGGCCGCGCAGAAATTCACGACGACCGGCGGCTGGCTCGGCTTCACCGACAAATACTGGCTGACCGCGCTCGTCCCCGACCAGGGCCAGGCGTTCGACGGCCAGTTCCGCGCCGGCGCCAATAAGGCGTACCAGGCCGATTACGCGCTCCAACCCAAGCAAGTCGCCCCCGGCCAGGCGATCACGCAGACGTCGCGCTTCTTCGCGGGTGCCAAGGAAGTCCGCCTGCTCGATCGCTACACCGATCAGGCGGGCGGCGTCGCCAAGCTCGATTATGCGATCGACTGGGGCTGGTTCCGGATCGTCGAGAAGCCGATCTTCTATTATCTCGACTGGCTGTTCCGCATGGTCGGCAATTTCGGCGTCGCGATCATCCTGCTGACCGTGACGATCCGCGGCCTGCTGTTCCCGATCGCGCAGCGCCAGTTCAAGTCGATGGCGGCGATGCGCGCCGTCCAGCCGAAGATGAAGCTGCTGCAGGAGAAGTATAAGGACGACAAGGTCCGCATGCAGCAGGAAGTGATGGCGCTGTACAAGGCGGAGAAGGTCAATCCGCTTGCGGGTTGCGCGCCGACGCTGCTCCAGATCCCGATCATGTACGCGCTGTACAAGGTGCTGATGCTGACGATCGAAATGCGTCATCAGGAGTTTGTGCTCTGGATCAAGGATCTGTCCGCGCCCGATCCGCTGACACCGCTCAACCTGTTCGGCCTGCTGCCGTTCACGCCGCCGCACATGATCGCGATCGGCGTGGTGCCGATCATCCTGGGCATCAGCATGTACTTCCAGTTCAAGCTGAACCCGACGCCGATGGATGACACGCAGAAGCAGGTCTTCAAGCTGCTGCCATGGGTGCTGATGTTCGTGATGGCGCCGTTCGCGGTCGGTCTCCAGATCTACTGGATCACGTCGAACGTCCTGACGATCATCCAGCAGAAGCTGCTCTACGCCCGCCATCCGGGCCTGAAAGTGCCGGTGACCAAGTGAATGACGTTCCGAACTTAGGTCCAGACCTCGAGCAGACCGGCGCGCCGTTCACGCCCGAGATGCTGGAGCATGCGCGAAAGCTGTTCGCTGGGCATGTCGGCTTCCTGAAGTCCGCGCCGACGCTCGAGTTCCTGCCCGATGCGTCGGTGCCGGAGGTGGCGTTTGCGGGCCGCTCGAACGTCGGCAAGTCGTCGCTGTTGAACGCGCTCACCGGGCGCAATTCGATGGCACGCACGTCGAACACGCCGGGCCGTACGCAGGAGCTGAACTTCTTCGACGTCGGCGCGCCGCTCGCGTTCCGGCTCGTCGACATGCCCGGCTACGGGTTTGCCAAGGCTCCCAAGGACGTCGTCAAGAAATGGCGCTTCCTGATCAACGACTTCCTGCGCGGACGTGACGTGTTGAAGCGTGCGCTCGTGCTGATCGATTCGCGCCACGGCATCAAGGATGTCGACCGCGAGATCCTAGAGATGCTCGACAAGGCCGCGGTCAGCTATCGCATGGTCCTGACCAAGGCGGACAAGATCAAGGCGTCCGAACTGGTCGAGGTGACCGAGCGCACCGCGATCGAGGCGCGCAAGCGTCCCGCCGCGCATCCGGACATCCTCGTCACGTCGAGCGAATACGGCATGGGTATCCCCGAACTCCGCGCGGCGGTGGTCGAAGCGGTCAGTTGATCGAGCAGCGTCGGGCCGGGCTTTCTTTTCCGACTGACATTTCGCTCTGAAATCCGTAGCTTCCTGCCAAAGGGGATAGCGTGATGCGGATGCGGTTCGGGGCGATGCTTGCCATGACGGCGATACTGTCGGGCTGCGGGGGTAGCGATAGCGGGTCGATCTCGACGGGAGGCAGTTCGTCGGCGACGCCCACGCCCACGCCCACGGCCTCGACCGGCACGGGATGCACGCTGCGCGAGCGCCAGGATTGGGCGGCGGCACAGCTCCGCGAATGGTATCTGTTCCCGGAAACGCTGCCGGCGAGCCTCGACCCTGCGCCGTACACGACGGTCGACGCCTACATCGATGCGCTGACCGCAACCGCGCGGGCGCAGCGCAAGGATCGGTTCTTCACCTATCTGACGTCGATCCGGGAAGAGGATGCCTATTATGATTCGGGCGCCAGCGCCGGGTTCGGCATTCGCCTAGCTCTGGACCAGACCGGGCAAAGGCTGTTCTCCGCGGAGTCGTTCGAAAATACGCCTGCCCTCGCCGCCGGCATCGATCGCGGCACCGAGATCCTGGCGATCGGCACGACCGCGGCGAACCTGCGGACGGTGTCGGCGATCATCGCGTCGGACGGCACCGCTGGGCTCAACACCGCGCTGGGTCCCAACACCGCCGGCACGTCGCGCGTCCTTCGCATCGCCGACTCCGCCGGCACGCGCGACGTGACCGTCACCAAGACCGACTTCACGTTGTTGCCCGTGTCGACGCGCTATGGCGCCAAGGTCATCGACGATGGCGGACGGCAGGTCGGCTACCTCAACCTCCGCACGTTCATCACCACCGCCGAGCCCGCATTGAAGGCCGCGTTCGCCGATTTCCGCGCGAAGGGCATCACCAACGTGATCGTCGACCTGCGCTATAATGGTGGCGGCCTGATCGCTACGGCGGAATATCTGGGCGACCTGCTCGGCGGCGGTCGGTCGACGGCGGAGGTATTCGATTACGTCACGTTCCGGACCGAAAAGGCCTCGAACAACACCACGCGCCTGTTCAAGCCACAGGCCGAATCGATCGCCCCGACCAAGATCGCCTTTATCGGTACTGGCGGTACCGCGTCGGCGAGCGAGATCGTCATCAACGCCTTCACGCCGTATCTGCGCACCAATTCCGCGCTGATCGGCACCAACACCTTCGGCAAGCCGGTTGGCCAGATACCACTCGACCGGGCGGCCTGCGACGACCGCCTCCGCGTGGTGGCGCTGGCCACGCAGAATGCGGCGCGCAACGGCAATTACTATGACGGCCTGGTGACCACCGTAGAGGCGACATGCCGGGCGAACGACGATATCGCCTATCAGTTGGGCGATCCGCTCGAATCGTCGACCCGTCAGGCACTCGACTTCCTTGCCGGGCGCAGTTGCACGCCGATTACGGCCAGTTCGAGCGCAAGCACGAGCGCGAATGCGGGTGCCGATCGACAGTCCATGCAGACGCGGGCGACGCTGGAGGCGCCCGACACGGGGCATGCGTTGCTGATGCCCGATCATCCCGATACGCCCCAACGCGAGGTGCCGGGGCTGTTCTGATCGATCCCGTGGCGACAGGGGAGACGGACACGAGGGATATGGGCGTAAGCGATACGCGGAACGATTGCCTCTTTCCGTCCCCTCGCCTAGCACCGCGCGCATGAAACTGATCATCGGCAACAAGGCCTATTCCTCTTGGTCGCTGCGCGGCTGGCTCGCGTGCAAGCAGTCCGGGCTGCCGTTCGAGGAGGTGGTCGTGCCGATGTACGACGCCGATTGGGAAAAGCGCCGCTCAGGGAACGAATTCGCGCCGTCGTCGGGCAAGGTGCCGATCCTGTGGGACGGCGACGCGGTCGTGTGGGACAGCCTCGCGATCGTCGACTATCTCGCCGACAAGGTCGGGCGCGAGCGCTTCTGGCCCGAGGACAATGCCGCGCGGGCGATGGCGCGGTCGATGGCGGCGGAGATGCATTCGAGCTTTGCCGCGCTGCGTCGCAAGCACAGCATGAACGTCCGCCAGGTGTTTCCGGCGCGCACCCCCGACGACGACGTGCTGGCCGAGTTGCAGCGGATCATGGAGATCTGGGCGCAGGCCCGCGCGCGCTTCGGTGGCGGCGGCGATTTCCTGTTCGGCCAGTTCGGCGCGGCGGACATCATGTTCGCGCCGGTCGTCACCCGGATCGTCACCTACCAGTTGCCGATCGCGCGCTTTGCCGCCGGCTATATGCAGGCGATGTTCGAGCATCCCTTCATGCAGGACTGGATCGCGGCGGCGCAGGAAGAAGAATGGGTGCTCGAGCAATATGAGCAGCCCACGCCCGCAACCGCATGATCGACCCCGTCGCGCTGACGCAGGCGTTGCTGCGCGCGGATAGCGTCACGCCCGCGTGCGGCGAGGTATTCGATGTGCTGGAGGCGGCGCTGGTGCCGCTCGGCTTTGCGGTCGATCGGTTCGTGGTTGGCGACGCACCGGACGGTCCGGTGGAGAATCTGCTCGCCATACGCGGGACCGGACCGCGGCATCTGGCGTTCGCCGGCCATGTCGACGTCGTGCCACCGGGCGAGGGCTGGACCGGTTCGCCTTGGTCCGGCGAAGTCCGCGGCGGGCTGCTGTACGGACGCGGCGCGGTCGACATGAAGGGCGCGGTTGCCGCATTCGTAGCTGCCGCCAGCCGCAGTGATGCCGGCACGCTTTCGCTGATCATCACCGGCGACGAGGAGGGGCCGGCGACCTACGGCACCGTTGCGTTGATGGAGCGGATGGCCGCGCGGGGAATCGTACCCGATCTGTGCCTGGTCGGCGAACCCACCTCGACCGCGCGGCTCGGCGACATGGTGAAGATCGGGCGGCGCGGTTCGGTGAACATCTGGATCGACGTGCCCGGGCGCCAGGGCCACGTCGCCTACCCGCATCTCGCCGACAATCCGATCCCGCGACTGATCGCGATCCTCGCCGAGGTCGAGACCGTGGTGCTCGATACGGGGACCGACTGGTTCCAGCCGTCGAACATCGAGGTCACCGACATCACGGTCGGCAACCCGGCGCACAACGTCATCCCGGCCAAGGCCTCGGTCCGGCTCAGCATCAGGTTCAACGACCGCCATCGCGGGGCCGACCTGATCGAGCGCATCCGCACGATTGCCGAGCGTCATGCGGCGGGTGCGGTGGTGACGGGCAAGGTGTCAGGCGAAGCGTTCCTGACCGAGCCGGGTGCGTTTTCCGCGCTTCTCTCGGACGCGATCCTCGCATCGACGGGCAGCACGCCGGAGTTGTCGACCACCGGCGGCACCTCCGACGCGCGCTTCCTCTCGAAGCTGTGCCCGGTGGTCGAGTTCGGCCTGATCAACGCGACGATGCACAAGGTCGACGAAGCGGTCGCGGTCGAGGACCTGCTGGCGCTGACGAATATCTATGCCGGCGTAATCGACCGCGCGCTGCGATAAATAAGCGACGCAGGCCCCTGTCGCCTACCGTTCCCGGCATCGCCGCAAATACTGGCATCACCGCGAATACCATCATTCCTACAAATATCGTCACCCCAGCGAAAGCTGGGGTATCCCCATTTGGCGGGTGATATGGGAACGGTGAAATATCCCAGCTTTCGCTGGAATGACGGTATTGGAGAGGTCGAGAAACCTCCGTCTATTCGGCCCCCCGCCCGCGGCGCAGGACGATATACAGCGCCCCCTGCCCGCCATGCCGCGGATGCGCGCCACGCACGGCCGCGATCGAGTCCGCATGACGCGACCCCGCCAGCCAGTCCGCCACCGCCGAGCGGATCGCCCCGCGCGCATGCGGCCGTTCGCTCTCGGGTCGTGGCGGCTTGCCCGTCACCAGCAGCAGCACGCGGTCGCCACGCGCGATCGCCCGCCCCAGACCGACATCGAGCATCGCATGCGCCGACGCCAGCGTATGCCCGTGCAGGTCGATCGAGCTGTCGGGACTGACCACGCCGCGCGTCAGCCTCTTGTCCCACCCACCATCCAGCGTATTCGCGGTGATCGGCTTGGCGACCGGCCGCGGCGGTACCGCCGGTTTCGCACCCGGGCGGCTGGCGAACGGCGTGACAACGGTACGAACGATCGGTTTCACCCGGCCCAGCGGTGCCGGTGGCGGCGGCACGACCTTGCCGTTGGGCCCGATCACCGGCTTCGGCGGAGGCGGCAGCGGCGGTGCGCGCTCGGGAATGCGGACGGCGACCGCGCGCATCGGCCGAACGGTTTGCATCACCCGCGCCCAGAGTTGCGCCTCCTCGGGGGTGAGGGGGTCAGGGTTGAGGGGTCGGCCCGCCATATTGCGCCCCATTCGCTTGCCCGTTGAGACGCTGGACGGTGCCGATCGGCAGCAACAGGAACGCGGTGCCGCGTCCCGCCATCCCGCCCGCGGTCGACTCCGCCGCCGGCCCGGCGCCCCAGAACGTGTCGAAGCGATTGCTCCCCTTGATCGCACCGCCGGTATCCTGCGCCACCCACAAACCGCTCGCATCCTGCCGATCGAGCGAGAGGAACACGGGTGCCCCCAACGGCACGAACTTGACGTCTGCCGCCGCACTCACCTGGCCGGTGACCGGCAGGCCGAGTGCGCCCAAGGGTGCCCCCTCCAGTTCACGGAAGAACACGAAGCTCTTGTTCTCGCGCATGATCGCCTGCCCCTCGGCCGGGTGCGCGTGGAGCCAGGCGACGATCCCCTGCATCGAGGTCTGCCCCGGTTGCAGCAACCCGCGCGACTTCATCAGCGCGCCGATGCCGGTATAATCGCGGCCGTTCTGCGTCGCATAGCCGATCCGCAGGATCTCGCCATCGGGCAACCGAAGCCGCCCCGAACCCTGGATCTGCAGGAAAAACAATTCCACCGGATCGCGCGCCCAGGCGAGGATCGGCGCGCGCCCCGAAAGCGCACCCTGCTCGATCGCGGTGCGGTCGTAATAGGGCACCAGATTGCTGCGATCGACGCGACCGCGGATCTTCTTGCCCTTCAAGCTGGTCGAGAACGCACCGAGATCGACGTCGATCAGGTCGTTGGGCCGCCCGTAGATCGGCGCATAGCCATCGCGACGCTCGAGCGAGCCGGCGATCTCAGGCTCGTAATAGCCCGTCGCGAACGCCTTGCCGTCACCGACCTGCACCGCCTCGAACCACTGCGTGAAAAAGGTCCGCGCACCGCCGCGAGGAACCGAGGCCGCCGCCGCACAGGCCGGCTGCCAATCGCTGCCACGCGTTAGCCCCGACGTATCGGTGCGGCGCATCAGCGAAGGACAACTCGTGACGAACGCCGACAGCGCCGACTGCGCCTGCGTCTCGTCGATCGGCAGGCTGGCGACCGGCGGACCGGCGATGACGCCCGCAGCAACCGCGTTCGTCGGTGCAGTCGGCGATACGACGGGGATCGGCAACATCGGCACAGCGCCGACGATCCGCGCCGGCATCTGGATGCCACGAATGTTGGGCGAAGCACCCGTATCGCGCGAAGGATGCACACGCACCGGCTCGCGCGAAGGTTCGCGGTCGGCGGTACCGCCCCGATCGACCGGTGCAGAACCAGAACGCGGCGGCTCGACGCCACCGACGCAGGCGCTCAACAGCAGCGAAAGACCAAGTCCGCCGAGCCCCGCCCCCCTGAAGCGCACGGTCACGCCTCGTCGGTGTCGGCGAGCTTCCAGTTCGGATCGCTACTCTTCAGCGTCCGTGCGAACGTCCAGACGTCGTGCGTCTCGACCGCGTCGGTCAGCGACCCGGCCAGGACATTGCCCTCGCCGTCGCGCGTGACGGCCGCGATGTCGGCATCGAACCGCACCGTGATCCGCGCATCGCGACCCGACACGCTCGCATCGGAGATCACCGCGCGCTCGATCGAGACGAGGCGGTTGTCGAGCACTTCGCCGGCCGCGACCCGCGCTGCGATCGCCTCGGCGAACGCCGCCCGGACGTCGTCTTCGGCGAGATAGCCCAGTTGTTCCTCGTCGCCCTTCCAGAATGCCTCGAGCACCATGCGGTACGCCGCCTGAGCGCCTTCGAGGAACTGGTTGACGTCGAACCCGGATTCGGCGGCGACGATCGAACGCAGCCCCGCCTCGGCGCCCGGCTCGATGTTGCGGCTGGCGACCTCGCGGGGTTCGGGCGTCGCATCCACCGTTCGCGGAACGGCGGCGAGCGCAGGACGGTCCTCGGCCGCGCGCGGCAAAGGCTGTTCATGCCCCGTCCGCTTGCCGAGCACGCTATACAGTCGCATCGCCAAGAAGCCTGCAACCATCGCGAGAAGAACTACGTAAAACAACCGTGCCTCCGATCTTCGGGCTAACATAGGCCAAAGCTGCGCTTATTCAAACCCGGGCCCGTTGAAACGCCCGGTCGGCACTGCTACTCGCAGCCCCCTGACCGACATGAACGCGCAAGCGTGCCGCTTCGGTCCCTATTTCACGCTTCTTCGCAAGGACACGACGAATGGATGATCAGGACAATGGCGTGACCGCGCCCGACCAGATGGGCGACCAGCTCGTGAACGGCGAGGACACGATTCCCGCCGCCGGCCTGATCTCGCAATACGTCAAGGATCTGTCGTTCGAGAACCCGAACGCGCCCGCCGTCTACCAGAACCAGACCCCGCCGGCGATCGACGTGCAGTTCAACATCGGCGCGGCGCAGGTCGGCGACGAGGTGCACGAGGTCGTTCTGAAGATCGACGTCCGTGCCGAGACCGACGGGCAGGTCGCGTTCATCGTCGACCTTTCCTATGCCGGCCTGTTCGGGCTCCGAAACATTCCGGCCGAGCATGTCCAGCCGTTCCTGCTCGGCGAAGCGCCACGCCTGCTGTTCCCGTTCGCCCGCCGCGTGCTGTCGGATGCGGTGCGTGATGGTGGCTTCCCGCCGCTGCTGCTCGAGCCGATCGATTTCGGCCAGCTGTACCTGACCCAGTCGGAGCAGCAGGGCATCCAGCCGAACGTCGGCGATTTCGGCCAGGCCTGATCGACCGGAGGCGGGGCGCGCGTAGATGAACCTGACCAAGGCACTGGGATCGGTCGGCGGGCTGACGCTCGCCAGCCGTGTCCTGGGGCTGGTCCGCGACTCGCTGTTCGCGCGGTTCGTCGGAGCGGGGTTCGCGTCGGACGCGTTCCTGATCGCGTTCCGCCTCCCCAACATGTTCCGCGCCCTCTTCGCGGAGGGCGCGTTCTCCGCCGCCTTTATCCCGATGTTCAATCGGAAGGTGGGCGACAAGACCGGGCGCGGACTGCCCGACGGGATCACGTTCGCCGAGGACGCGCTGTCGGTATTGCTGCCCACCTTGATCGCGATGACGGTGCTGTTCGAGCTCGCCGCATGGCCGATGACGTGGCTGCTGACCTTCGGCTTCAACGGCGCCAGCGCGGAGCGGTTCGACTATGTCGTCCATCTGTCGCGGATCACCCTCCCCTATCTGCTGCTGATCAGCCTCGTGTCGCTGCTCGGCGGCATCCTCAATTCGCTGCATAAATTCTGGATCAACGCCGCCGCGCCGATCCTCCTGAACGCGACGCTGATCGCCGCGCTGCTGCTGTTCCACGAGCGCCAGCCGCTGCTGACCGCGCGCAACCAGGCGATTGCCGTGACGGTTTCGGGGGCGTTGCAGCTTCTCTGGCTGATCTGGGCCTGTCGCGCGTCGGGCGTGAAACTCCGGCTCAAGCGCCCGCAGCTCAATCCCGACGTGAAGAAGCTGATGTCGCTGATCTGGCCCGCCGCCGCCGGTGCCGGTGCGGTGCAGATCAACCTCGTCGTCTCGACCGCGCTCGCCGCCGCTCTGCTGCCGGCGGGCTCGGTCTCCTACATCTATTTCGCCGACCGCCTGAACCAGCTTCCGCTCGGGCTGATCGGCATCGGCCTCGGCACCGTCCTGCTTCCCACCATCTCGCGCCAGCTCGGCCGCGGCGAGGATGCGGAGGCGATGACGACGCAGAACCGCGGCATGGAACTCGCGCTGTTCCTCACCCTGCCCGCCACGGTCGCGCTGATCGTCTGCGGCGTGCCGATCGTCGGCGCGCTGTTCCAGCACGGCAAGTTCGCACTCGACGACAGCGTGCTCACCGCACAGGCGCTCGCCGCGTTCTCGATCGGATTGCCGTCGTACATCCTCGTGAAAGTGCTGACACCGGGCTATTATGCGCGGTCGGACACGCGCACGCCGGTGCGTTACGCGACGATGTCGATGGTCGTGAACCTCGTTCTCAATCTCGCCTTCATCAAGCCGCTCGGCCATATGGGCCCGCCGCTCGCCACCGCGATCGCGAGCACGGTCAACGTCGCGATGCTCTACCGCACGCTCGTCCGCCGGGGGCATTTCACGCCTGATGCACGGCTTCGTCGGCGGACGTGGCGGCTGTTGGTCGCCGCGCTGATCATGGGGGTCGTGATGTTTTTCCTCAACGACCTGTTCCAGCCGTTCGTGACCGGCACCAGTATCCAGCGCTGGGGGGCCATGCTGGTGCTGGTTACCACCGGCGGGGTGGTCTATGCGATCGCGACATTGCTCACCGGCGCGTTCCGGTTGGGCGACATTTCCACGCTTCTGCGTCGTTCACGATAGGTCTCTCAATGCGCGTTGTTTCCGGCATCAAGCCCACCGGTAATCTCCACCTCGGCAATTACCTTGGCGCCGTGAAGCAATGGGTGGCGCTGCAGGACGACGTCGCGGCGCAGGGCGGCGAGTCGCTATTCTTCATCGCCGATCTCCATGCCCCGACCGAATGGATCGCGCCGGCGGAACTGTCGGCCCACACGATCGAGGTCGCCGCGACGATGATCGCCGCAGGGATCGATCCGACAAAATCGATCCTGTTCAACCAGGCCCGCGTCCCCGCGCACAGCGAGATGGCGTGGCTGCTGAATACAGTGGCTCGCGTCGGCTGGCTGAACCGGATGACGCAGTTCAAGGACAAGGCGGGCAAGAACCGCGAAGGCGCGAGCGTCGGCCTGTACGACTATCCGGTGCTAATGGCCGCCGACGTGCTGCTCTACAACGCGACGCACGTGCCGGTCGGCGAGGACCAGAAGCAGCATCTCGAACTCGCGCGCGATATCGCGACCAAGTTCAACGGCGACTACGGCGTCGACCTGTTCACGCTCCCCGCACCCTTGATCAGCAAGGCAGCGCCCCGGATCATGTCTTTGCGCGATGCGTCGGCGAAGATGTCGAAGTCGAACCCGTCCGAGCAGTCGGTGGTCAAGCTGATCGATAGCGACGACACCATCGCCGACAAGTTTCGCAAGGCGAAGACCGACCCCGACGTGCTGCCAGCGACGGTCGAGGAGCTGGGCGATCGAGCGGAGGCGCGCAACCTGCTGACGATCTACGCGGCGTTGGCGGATAGCGATGTTGCGACCGTGCTCGGCGAGTTCGGCGGCAAGGGCTTCGGCGCGTTCAAGCCTGCGCTGGCGGACCTGGCGGTGGCGAAGCTCGGCCCGATCCGTGACGAGATGGTGCGGTTGCTCGATGATCGCAGTGCGGTGACCGCGGTGTTGCAGGCGGGGGCGGAGAAGGCACGTGCGCTGGCGGCACCGGTGTTGAAGGCGACGCAGCACGCGATGGGGTTGCAGGTCTGAGACCGCTTATCCGTTATCGTGACGGTTCACTTGGCGCCTGAGTACCCGACCGTCACCCCTGCACTATAACCGTCACTCCAGCGAAAGCTGGGGTCTCCCCCGTTGCACGCGACATCCGCCAAACTGAAAGATCCCAGCTTTCGCTGGGATGACGGTGGTACTGGCATGACGGTTGAGCCGTCCTGTCATCCTGACGAAAGTCAGGATCCAGAGCCATGCAGGGTAGCATCCGTAACTCTGGATCCTGACTTTCGTCAGGATGACAGACGTTGTGACCTAGCCTTCCAGCTCGCGCATCAGCACGCGCACCGCCGCATCGATATCGCGATCCGAATCGCGCAGTTCCTCAATCTTCCGCACAGCATGGATCACCGTCGAGTGATCGCGCCCGCCGAATTTTCGGCCGATCTCCGGCAACGAGCGGGTCGTCAGCCGCTTCGCCAGATACATCGCGATCTGCCGCGGCCGTGCGACAGCCCGCGCGCGTCGCGCCGAAATCAGGTCGAGCGGCTTCAGTTCGAAATGCGCGGACACGAGCTTCTGGATTTCATCGATCGTCACGCGCTTTTGCGCCCCGCGGAGCACCTCTCCGAGCGTCGCCACAGCAAAGTCGAGGTCGATCGTGTCCCCTGTGAGCTGTGCATACGCCACGACGCGGTTCAGCGCGCCCTCGAGCTCGCGGATGTTCGCATGGATGCGGCTGGCCAGCAGGTCGAGCACGTCGGTCGGCACGCGCATGTCGGGCAGGTCGACGAGCTTCCGATCTAGGATCGTCCGGCGCAGCGTCAGATCGGGCGCCTTGATGTCCGCGACCAGCCCGACCGCCATCCGGCTGATGATCCGCGCCTCGACGCCTTCCAGCGCCTGCGGGCAGCGATCGGCGGAGATCACCAGCCGCTTGCCCGCCGCCATGATCTCGTTGACCGTGTGGAAGAACTCCTCCTGCGTCGCGTCCTTGCCGGCGATAAACTGGAGATCGTCGATCAGCAGCAGGTCGGCACCGCGCAGCCGCTGCTTGAAGGCATGCGTATCGCGCGCGCGCATCGACGCGACGAAATCGTACATGAACCGCTCGGCCGACATGCACAGCACGATCGCGTGCGGGTTATGCTCGAGGAACGCGTGGCCGATCGCGTGCATGAGGTGGGTCTTGCCCTGCCCCGTGCCGCTGTGGAGGAACAATGGGCTGAATCGCACGGGCCCCGGCTCGGCGAGCACCTTGGCCGCGTTGAACGCCACCTTGTTCGACGGATCGACGACGAATCGCTCGAAGGTATAGCGCGGATCGAGCGGCGGGCGTTCGGCCGGCACGCCGACCGGGGCCGATGCCACGACCGGCGCCGGTGCCGGCTTCAGGGACGGATCGACGCCGAATTTCATCGAAACCTGTGCAGGCTCCGCGACCGGCTTGGGCTCGACGACCGTCTTGAGCTCGACGGCCTTCTTCGCTTCGACAACCGGCTTTGGCGCGGAAGGCTCGACCGCGGCAACCGGCTCGATCGCCAGCACGACGGGCGCGCGGCCCGGTGCCCGGGTCTCAATCTGGACGGTGCGAACGTTCGGCAGGATCTGCTTGAATTCGAGGACGAGTCGGTCCGCGTAATGATTGCGGACCCAGTTGGTCATGAACGCCGATGGTAGCGCCAGGCGGATCGTGTCGCGGTCCTCGCCCGGGATCAGCTCGATCGGCTTCAGCCACTGCTCGAACAGTCGTGCGCCCGCCGACTCGCGCAAGGACGCACGCACGCGGGCCCAGGCCTTCTCGGCCTCGGTCGCGTGGGTCATCGGTCCTTGCCACTTCGTCACGCGCACACTTCTCCGACCCCGCACGACACGCGTGCAGGTGACATAGTCCCGACAGAAAATGGCCCCCAGACGACCCCAAGGGTCATCCGGCATCTTCGCCCTGTTTGTTGATGCAGCGGTGGAAACCACCGTCGCTGTGAGCCCCGTTATGAAGCGATCAGCGATCCGAGCAAGGCCCCGACGCGTCACATTTTCGAAATAAAGCGGGTTGACTTGATCAAGCCGCGGAAATGCGTCGATATTTTTATAAGTCGCTGTGTTTACGCATTTTTTGCAATTTTGGCGATTGCATGACGTGATTCTCTCGCACACGAATCGTGGCGAATCCTAGAGTTATGCGGACTCTCCGGAGGTTCCCTTCGCAGACGCAAAAAACCCGCCGGGAAGGTCCCGACGGGTGATCCGCTTTCGACAGTGAGGGTTCGCTTATGCGAGCCCGGTCACGGCCTTGGTCAGACGCGCGAACTTGCGGCTCGCGGTGTTCTTGTGCAGCACGCCCTTGGCGACGCCACGCTGCAGCTCAGGCTGTGCGGCCGCGAGTGCGGTGGTCGCTGCGCCCTTGTCGCCCGACGCCAGTGCGGCCTCGACCTTCTTGATGAAGGTACGGATACGGCCGACTCGGTTGCCGTTCACTTCCGCGCGACGGTCGTTGCGACGGATACGCTTTTTCGCCTGCGGCGTGTTCGCCATGAAGCCCTCTAGATGTTCGAATGAATAAAAAGGGGCGCCGGATTGCTCCTACGCCCTCTCGAAGCCGCGGCCCTACTCACTTTGCTCCTGCGCGTCAACCGAAACGCTCAGCCGCGCTGGCACTTCGGACACCAGAAGGTCGAGCGCCCGCCCTCGGTCCGCCGCCTGACGGTCGTGCCGCATTCGCACGCCTCGCCCTCACGCCCGTAGACACGCCATTGCTTCGAGAAATAGCCGAGCTCGCCATCGGGGCGGACGTAATCGCGCAAGGACGAGCCACCCGCGAGGATCGCCGCCGTCAGCACCGTCCGAATCGCCTCGACGAGTCGCTCGAGCCGAAACAGCGAGATCCGCCCCGCCGCCCGGCTCGGCGCGATCTTCGCCATGTGCAGCGCCTCGCACACATAGATGTTGCCGAGTCCCGCGACGATCCGCTGGTCGAGCAGCATCGCCTTGATCGACGCCCCCCGCCCTTCGAGCGCCTCCAGCAGATACGCGGCGGTCAGGTCTGGTCCGAGCGGCTCCGGCCCCATGCTGAGGAACGGCGGATAATTGGCGATGTCCTCGGTCGCCCAAAGATCGAGAAAGCCGAATCGCCGTGGGTCGTTGAGCGCAACCGTCCGGCCCGCCGCGGTGCCGATCAGCAGGTGATCGTGTGCGAGCAGCTCGCTCGGATCGACCCGCCAGCGTCCCGACATGCCGAAATGGAACACCAAAGTATCCCCACGATCGGTATCGATCAGCCCGTATTTGGCACGCCTCCCGAGCGTCGTGACCGTCGCGCCCGTCATCCGCTGACGCAGGTCGACCGGGATCGCTTTCCGCAGGTCGGCGCGGCGCGGCTCGACCGAAGTCAGGCGCTGGCCCTTGAGCACGGGCTCCAGCCCGCGCACGGTGGTTTCGACTTCTGGTAATTCTGGCACGCTTTGCAGCTAGGTTGCGTTTGCTCGCGCCACAAGGCGCGGCTAGAGCGCAGGATATGAACGACTTGATCGCGCCCGCGCCCGCTTCGACGCCCGATACCGTCTCCTTCGGCTACGAAGACATCCCCGCCACCGAAAAGACCTCCCGCGTCGGCGGGGTCTTCTCGAACGTCGCGGGCAAATACGACCTGATGAACGATGCGATGTCGGGCGGCATGCACCGGCTGTGGAAGGACCGCTTCGTCCGCCGCGTGAAGCCGCGCGAGGGCGAGCAGATCCTCGACATGGCCGGCGGCACCGGCGACATCGCCTTCCGCATGGAGCCGTCGGGCGCGTCGATCACGGTCGCCGACATCAACCCGCAGATGCTCGAAGTCGGCATGCAGCGCGCGCAGAAGCGCGGGATCGACGGTCTCGTCTGGACCGAAGCCAACGCGGAAACGCTGACCTTCCCCGACAAGTTCTTCGACGCGTACACGATCGCGTTCGGCATCCGGAACGTGACCGACATCCCCAAGGCGTTGCGCGAAGCCCACCGCGTGCTGCGCCGCGGCGGGCGATTCTACTGCCTCGAATTCTCGACCACCGTCTGGCCCGGCTTCGCCGAAGTGTACGACGCCTATTCGCACAAGATGGTCCCGAAGCTCGGCCAGCTTCTCGCGCAGGACGCTGACAGCTACCGCTACCTGATCGAATCGATCCGCCGTTTCCCGGACATGCCCAAGTTCAAGGGCATGATCGCGGATGCGGGGTTCGTGCAGACGAAGGTCGAGCCGTTGCTGGGTGGGCTCGTCGCGATCCACAGCGGGTGGAAGATCTAGTGATCACGCGAAGGCGCCAAGGCGCGAAGAGTGGTTCACGCGGAGACGCGGAGACGCGGAGAGTAAGTGGGCGCGAAGGCGCCGGAAACGCTTTCGCGCGCCAGCGCCTTGAAACCGCTTCGCTCGTGATGAAAAGCCGCAAGCGCGGCGAGGTCCAACACGCCTGCGCCTCTGCGCCTCTGCGCAAACCACTTCTTCTTTCTCTCCGCGTCTCCGCGTCTCCGCGTGAACCAATCTCTCTTCGCGCCTTCGCGCCTTCGCGTGAACAAACCCCTTCTCAAGGCGCTCCCGCCCAGTGACCGCGTCCACAACCCATGTCTGGCGCCTCCTCAAATGGGGCCGCATCCTAGCTCGCCACGGCGCGCTGCGCGGGATCGAGCGTGACCCGAACACGCCAGCCCCCGTCCGCCGCCTCGCCCGGATCGCCCGGTTCGGCGCGCGCGTGCCGGCAGTGCCGCGCTATGCCGACGCGTTCCAGGCGATCGGTCCTGCGGCGATCAAGCTCGGGCAGACGCTCGCCACCCGCCCCGATCTCGTCGGCGAGGATGCCGCGCAGGATCTGCTAAGGCTCCAGGACCAGCTCTCCCCCGTCCCCTACGAGACGATCGAGGCGGCGATGCTGGCGAGCTTCGGCAAGCCGCTGGAGACGTTGTTCTCGCGCATCGAACCGATCCCGGTCGGCGCCGCGTCGATCGCGCAGGTCCACCGCGCCGTTACGACGGATGGCCGCCAGGTCGCGGTGAAAGTTCTCCGCCCCGGCGTCGAGGACGATTTCGCCCGCGCGATCGACACCTATAGCTGGGCCGCGGCCCAACTCGAGGCTCTCAGCCCCGAAGCGATGCGCCTGCGCCCGCGCCTCACGATCGAGACGTTCAAGCGCTGGACGCTGCGCGAACTGAACTTCCGTCGCGAAGCCGCCTCCGCGTCCGAACTCGCCGAGGGCATGACCGCCGAGCCCGATTTCGTCATCCCCGCGATCGACTGGGCGCGCTCGACCAACAAGGTTATGACGATCGAGTGGATCGACGGCATCAAACTGTCCGACCGCCCGGCGCTCGTCGCTGCCGGCTACGACCTCCCCGCCCTCGCCCAGACATTGGTTCGCGCGTTCCTGCGCCAGGCGATCGCCGACGGTTTCTTCCATGCCGACATGCACCAGGGAAACCTGTTCGCACTACCCGGCAACCGCATTGCCGCGATCGATTTCGGCATCATGGGCCGGATCGATCGCCGCGCCCGCGTCTGGCTCGCCGAGATCCTCTACGGCCTGATCACCGGCAACTATAAGCGCGTCGCCGAGATCCATTTCGAGGCGGGCTATGTTCCCGCCTATCACGACGTCGGCGAGTTCGCGACGGCGCTTCGCGCGGTCGGCGAGCCGATGCGCGGGCTGCCGGTCAAGGACATGTCGATCGGCATGATGCTCGACAGCCTGTTCTCGATCACGCGCGATTTCGACATGGTGACGCAGCCGCACCTGCTGCTGCTCCAGAAGACGATGGTGATGGTCGAGGGCGTCGCGACCAGCCTCAACCCCGACATCAACCTCTGGGAAGCCGCCGAGCCGTTCGTCCGCGACTGGATCCGCGGCGAACTCGGCCCCGAGGCGATGATCGCCGACCGGCTGATCGCCGACTTCCAGACGCTCACCCGGCTGCCCGAGCTGGTCCGCCGTATCGAAGCGCATTACCCCGCCCCCGGTGGCGCCCCGCCGACCATGCCGCTGCGCGAGATCGAAGTGATCCGGATCGGCGGCGGCTGGCGCTATATGGCGGTGGCGCTCGCAACCGCCCTGACCAGCATCGGTGCGACCTGGCTCTTGTTGCGGTGACGTTCGCCCGCCGGACCGGACGATGCGCCGTCCAGTAGCGCCCGTGTGGATGACGACGCCGTCGCGGTTCGCGGTGATGTCGCAGTCCGGCGCACGGGCGATGTTGGCGCTGGTCCTCGCTCTGGTCGCCGCGACGTGGCTAGCGCTCGCGGTGCCGGCCGCGCCCCCCGAAACCGGCGCGGACCACGGCACCGACATGGCGCTCTACGCCGCGATCGTCGACGGCGTTCGCCATGGCGGCCCCTATTACACGGTTGCCGCCGAGGCGATGCGTTCCGGCAACTACCCGATGAAGCCGTTCGTCACTATGCGCCTGCCGACCCTCGCGGTCAGCGCCGCGGCGATGCCGCCATTTGCGGTCGTGGGCCTGCTGTACGCGCTGGCGATGGCGACGATGATCGCCTGGTATCGACGCTTGCTGCCCGCGCTCAGCCGACCGGCGCTGGCGACCGCGATGATCTTGCTGCTCGGCGGGATGCTGGCGTTCTTCCAGTCGGGCCTGATCCTGTTTCACGAGATATGGGCCGGACTGCTGATCGCGCTGTCGCTGGCACTGCGTCGCCCGGGGCGTTGGATCGAGGCGGTCGCGCTAGGCCTTGCCGCCGTGCTCATCCGCGAGACCGCTGCGCCGTATCTGGCGCTGATGGCGGTCTTCGCGTTTTTCGAAGGCCGCCGCCGCGAGGCCGCAGGCTGGATCCTGTCACTCGTCGTCGTCGTGGTCGTGCTGGTGCTTCACGCGCAGGCCGTGTCGCTCGTCGTTCGTCCGCTCGACCCAGCGTCGCAGGGATGGGACGGCATGCTGGGGTTCGGGTTCGTCGTACGCGCGATCGTCGACGCTACCGCGCTCAGCCTGTTCCCGCTGGCGATCGCCGCGCCCCTGGTCGGAATCGCGCTGCTGGGCTGGACGGCATGGCACGATCCGATCGCCACCAGGATGACCGCCCTGCTCGCAGGCTATGGCCTGATGCTCGGCCTGTTCGGACGCCTCGACACCTTCTACTGGGCGTTGCTGATCGCACCGGTCTCGCTCGTCGGCATGGTGTTCGCGGTAGATGGCGTCCGCGATCTGGTGCGTGCGGCAAGTGACAGCCGACGCATTACCGTGACGCGCGTTATCCGCTAAAGACGCTCCCATGACGCGCATCCTCCTGATCGTCGGCGGCGGCATCGCCGCCTACAAGGCCGCCGAACTCATCCGCCTGCTCAAGTCGCGGGGTCACGCGGTGCGCTGCGTGATGACCGAGGCGGCGCATCATTTCGTCACGCCGATGACGCTCGCCGCGCTCAGCGAGGACAAGGTCTACACGACGCTCTGGGACCTCAAGGACGAGGCCGAGATGGGCCATATCCAACTCAGCCGGCAGGCCGACCTGATCGTCGTCGCCCCCGCCACCGCCGACCTGATGGCGCGCATGGCAGGCGGATTCGCCAACGACCTCGCGACGACGCTGTTGCTCGCGACCGACAAGCCGGTCCTCGTCGCGCCGGCGATGAACGTCCGCATGTGGACCCACCCCGCGACCGTCCGCAACGTGGCGCAGCTTCGCGCGGACGGCGTGACGGTGATGATGCCCGACGAAGGCGCGATGGCGTGCGGCGAATACGGCCCGGGCCGCTTGCCCGAGCCGCCCGCGATCGTCGCCGCGATCGAGGCCTTGCTCACCCCTGCCCTGCCGAAGCGCCTCACGGGCCACCATGTCCTCGTCACCGCCGGACCGACTCACGAGCCGATCGATCCGGTGCGCTACATCGCCAACCGCTCGTCGGGCAAACAGGGCTTTGCGATCGCCGCAGCGCTGGCACGGCTCGGCGCACGCGTGACGCTGGTCGCGGGCCCGGTGACGCTGCCGACTCCACACGGCGTCGACCGGATCGACGTCGAGACCGCGCGCGAGATGGCCGATGCGGTCGACCACGCGCTGCCTGCCGACGCCGCAGTCATGGTGGCTGCCGTCGCGGACTGGCACGTCGAGTCCGTCCCACAGAAGATCAAGAAGGGCGACGCCACGCCCACGCTGACGCTCGCGGAAAATCCCGATATTCTCGCAACTTTGGCGCGCAGCCCGCACCGTCCCCGCCTGTTGGTCGGGTTCGCCGCCGAAACCGAACGCGTGCTCGAACACGCCGTCGCCAAGCGTATCCGCAAGACCGCCGACTGGATCGTCGCCAACGACGTCTCGGGCGACGTGATGGGCGGCGCGGACAACAGCGTGCACCTCGTCACCGCCGCGGGCGTCGAGAGCTGGGAGCGGCTTCCCAAGGACGCGGTTGCCGCGAGACTGGCGGACCGTATCGCCGATGCGCTAGAAGCGGTGTCATGATCCGTATCGAATTGAAGCGCCTGCCGCATGGCGAGGGCCTGCCGCTGCCCGCCTATGCGACCGAAGGAGCCGCCGGGATGGATGTCGTCGCCGCCGAAGCGCTGACGCTCGCCCCCGGCGACCGCGCCGCCGTCGCGACCGGTTTCGCGATCGCCATTCCTGCGGGGCACGAGGTCCAGGTCCGCCCGCGCTCCGGCCTCGCTCTCAAGCACGGCGTCACCTGCCTCAACACCCCCGGCACGATCGACAGCGACTATCGCGGCGAAGTGAAGGTGATCCTCGCCAATCTCGGGCAGGACCCGTTCGCGATCGCGCGTGGCGACCGAATTGCGCAATTGGTCCCCGCGGTCGTCCTCCGCGCCACGCTCGACGAGGTCGCGACGCTCGACGACACCACCCGCGGTGCAGGCGGCTTCGGATCGACCGGCCGATGATCGCTGCGCTGCTCATCCTGTTCCAGGCCGTCGCCCCGCCGGGCGTCGCGACACAGATCGCGCCGGCCGCACCATCTGCCGCCACGCCAACCGCCAGCGTCCCCCTGCCGCCGCAGGACTGGAGCGGGCTGCCCCTTCTTCCGATCCGCCGGTCCGCGACGATCCAGGCCAACACCTCGATGTACGTCCACGGCGAAGTGATGGCGGGACGCTGTGCAAAGGCGGTGCGGACCGCACAGGGTTGGGCGCTCACCCTCGATCTCGCGGTCCTGGCGACGCCGCAAGGCCGGTTGCGCCGCGTGACGCCGCGCGCGATCGACTGCCCCACGGTCGAGCAATATGCCGCCGGCGTGCTGGTCGGCACCGCGCGCGACGCGATCGATCTCGACGATACGCAGGTCGACACCTGGTATCGCACGAGCATGACCTTCACCTGGGCAGGCAATTGACCGGCGTGACGCTGTCCGACGACGAACTCGTCCGGTACGCCCGTCATATCGTCCTGAAGGAATTTGGCGGCACCGGCCAGGCGAGACTGAAGGCGGCTACCGTCGCCGTCGTCGGCGCGGGCGGGATCGGCTCGCCAGCGATCCAGTATCTCGCCGCGGCAGGCGTAGGCCGGCTGATCCTGATCGACGACGACAGCGTCGAGCCCTCCAACCTCCAGCGCCAGACGATCTTCACGACCGCCGACACCGGCATCGCCAAGGTCGACGCCGCCGCCGCCGCCGCGCGTCGGATCAACCCCTATGTCGATATCGCCGCGCATTGCGTCCGGATCGACCCGACCAACGTCGCGGACCTGCTCGCCGGCGCGGACGTCGTGCTCGACGGCTGCGACAATTTCGCCACCCGGTTCTGCGTCGCCGATGCCGCGCACACGCTGCGCATCCCGCTGGTGTCTGCGGCAGTCGGCCAGTTCGAAGGCCAGCTCGCCACCTATCGCGGCTGGGAGCCTGACAAACCGTGCTATCGCTGTTTCGTCGGCGAAGATCCCGAGCGGGCGGAAACGAGCTGCGCGGAGGACGGCGTGCTGGGCCCCGTCACCGGCGTCCTCGGCAGCCTCGCCGCGCTCGAAGTGCTCCGCACCATCGCGCCCTTCGGCGACGACCAGGCGGGCAAGCTGCTGCTGGTCGACCTGCTGGCGCTGCGGTTCCGTACGATCAGGTTGCCGAAAGACCCTGGATGCAAGGCGTGCTCCGAAACATCGACACGCACAGTCCAGCTGGAGAGCATGGCGGGACGCAACGACACGAACGGATAAGCGGCGGACGCCCCTTCGGCGATTGACTCCGCCGCCAATTCCGCTAAGGCGCGGCTTCGTTCGGCGGGCTTGCTCGTCGAACTCCGTCCGAGACAGTGGGTGCAGCGGGTTTGCCGGTGCTTAATCTCCCACCTAGACGGGGAATGAGATTTTGTCGGCCCATCTGCGTGCCGCCCCTCTCCCATGCCCCATCGACGAGACACCCCGGAAGCGCGGGTTTGTCTGCGCCTCCGGTTAGTAACCGGGTCCACTGCGCAAGCGGTGAACTCGTAAAACGTGGAGAATGGCATGGATCGTGATCAAAAGACCGCGGCCGTAGCCGAGCTGAACCGCACCTTTTCCGAGGTCGGCGTCGTCGTTGTCACGCGCAACCTCGGCCTGACCGTCGCACAGTCCACTGTGCTGCGGAACAAGATGCGCGACGCCGGCGCGACCTACAAGGTCTCGAAGAACAAGCTTGCCAAGATCGCAATGGACGGCACCGACTACAGCTCGCTGGGCGACATGCTCACGGGTCCGGTCGGTCTGGCCAGCTCCATTGATCCCGTCGCGGCCGCCAAGGTGGTCGTGGAATTCGCGAAGACGAACGACAAGTTCGAAATCGTGGGTGGGGCGATGGGCGCGACGACCCTCGACGTCGACGGTGTGAAGGCGCTCGCAACGCTGCCCTCGCTGGACGAACTGCGTGCCAAGATCGTTGGCCTCATCGTGGCACCTGCCACGAAGCTGGCAACGATCACGCAGGCTCCGGCAGCGCAGCTCGCGCGCGTGCTTTCCGCCTACGCGGAGAAGGAAGCCGCCTGATCTTGCAGGCCTTTCGTTACCTTTTTGAACTGATGGGGCATGAGCCCCGAGATGGAGATTTATCATGGCAGACCTGAACGCGCTCGTTGAGAGCCTGAGCGAACTGACCGTTCTCGAAGCAGCTGAGCTTTCGAAGCTGCTCGAAGAGAAGTGGGGCGTTTCGGCCGCAGCAGCGGTCGCAGCACCGGCAGCAGGCGGCGGCGCCGCTGCTCCTGCAGCAGAAGAGCAGACCGAATTCGACGTCATCCTGACCGGCGACGGTGGCAAGAAGATCAACGTCATCAAGGAAGTCCGTGCGATCACCGCGCTCGGCCTGACCGAAGCCAAGACGCTGGTCGAGTCGGCTCCCAAGGCCGTCAAGGAAGGCGTGTCGAAGGACGAGGCCGCCAAGATCAAGGCGCAGCTCGAAGCAGCCGGCGCGACCGTCGAGGTCAAGTAAGCCGCAGCGGGAGAGACGGGTCATACTGGCCCGCACTCCCGCAAGGCCGGCCGGCGGCATTCATGCCGACCGACGAAGCAGGGGCTTTGCCCCTGCTGGCCGCAGCTAAGAAAAAGGGCGGCCCCAGCGATGGGGTCGCCCTTTTTCGTGCGGGGTGATGGTGGGTAGCCTTTCACGCGCTGAGGTTACGCGCGGAACCTATGCTTCGATACGAGCCCTCGATACGCTTCTGCGAAGCTACTCCGTCTCTACTCAGCACGAACGGGATGAGGGCTAGCGACGTCTCGCCCCTCCCTTCGGTCTACCGCTCGAACGTCGCCGCATGCGGCCGGGCGGCGACCGTCGTGAACATCTTGGCGGGGGCATCCAGCCAGAACGGCGCGAGCTTGGCGGAATCCACGCGTTCGATGCCGACGACCCACGCACGGGCAGTCTGCGCGCCTTCGCCGGCGGTCACGTAGAGGATGTTGGTGGCGACGACAGGCACGAACATCGGACGGTTGGCAGCGGTCATGATCTGGATCGCCTCGCGCGCGATCGCGACGACGGTCCGGATCGTTCGGGACTCGCCGGGTGCGAGCGCGAACGGCGGCGTGGCCGGGCGGCCAATCGGAGCGGCATTGAACTGGGCAAGATCGGTATCCTGACCCACATGCGCGGTCAGCAGCGCGACGCCGGTGCGAATCGCCTCGGCGGGCGCGGTGCCGGTGTTGGTGACGACGAGTTCGCACTCGACCGTCGCGCTCAGCAGGTTGAGACCGGCGCGCAAGGGACGAAGGTCGCAGGTGACCCGAGCCCGCGGGACGGCAGGCGGCGGCGGTGGCGTTTTAGCGCGCGGTTCGAGAAATTTCGGCGCGGCCGCCGCGGTCACGGGGATTGCGGCGGACGTAGCGGGCACGACCGGGGCCGCTATAGGCTCGATCGATGAGGCGGGGCCGACGGCGGGTTCCGGCGCAGCTACGGGCTCAGGCGCGAATGGCTCCGGTGTCGGCTGGACGACGGTTTCGACCTCTTTGCGGTCCTGCCTACGGCCGCGGGGTTTGCGGCGGAGTAGCCAGAGCCCGCCGAGGACCACGATAACCACCGCGAGCGAAAGCCAGAGCGGCATCGCCCTGCCCGTCTCGGGCGCGGTAACCGTCGATTGTGTCGTCGTGTCGGGCGTGGGCACGGGTTGCAGGGGCGTGGGTTGCGGAGCAGCGACCTGCGGGGCGGATTCCGTCGACGATGCTTCCGACGGCGGCGGAGCCGATGCCGGCTCGGGTGCGGGGGTGGCTATCGGCGCGAGTTTGGCGGAGCCCGATGAACTTGTCGACTCAGTCGGGGTGCGAGCTTGTGTCGATTCGGATTCGTTGCGCGCGGCGGGCCGTGCGACAACGGCCTTTTCGGCAGCAGTTTTTCCTGCGGCGTCTGGTTCGGCTGCACGGGGACGCGGTGCGCGGCGGGGCGCGGTCGTCTCGCTCGGCAGGACGATCGTCGGCGCGTCGGGAATCGGGATCGTCGTGTTGGTCTGGGGCGCGGGGCTGCCCAAGCCCTCCAGGCCACGGACCGGCGCGGTCTGCTCGGTCTGTGCCGTTGCCGGACTTGCCGACGCAAGCATCGTCATGGTGGCGAGCAGGGCGGCCAGCGCCCCGCGATCGGTCGTCATCGTCGAAAATCCCCTGCCCGCATTGGTCGCGGCGTTGTGGGCGGGGGAGGCTGAACACGGCCCGACGGCAACCCGCGTTGCGACGAGTTGCGCCTTGATAGCGGTGAAGCGTGGCTGGCGTAACGACGTCAAATATCAATCCTCTCCCTGCCGGGGGAGGATTCGGACGGCGAGTTTATTTTGGGGCGATGACCACTGCCCCGCCCTTCATGACGAAGCTGGGATGCTGTAGCTGGCGGACATCGGCGAGCGGATCGCCGTCGACCGCGACCAAGTCGCCGAATCGACCGGGGGCGATCGCGCCGACGTCCGCGGTCTTGCCAAGCGCCACCGCCGCGCTGGAGGTGGCAGCCTGGATCGCCTCGATCGGCGTCATCCCCCACTCGACCATCTTGGCGAACTGGAGCGCATTGTTGCCGTTCGGATAAACCCCGCCATCGGTACCGAACAGCATCTTCACCCCGGCGGCGTGCGCGGCGCGGAAGGTCTGGCGTTGCTTGAGGCCGACCTGGCGTTCCTTCTCGAGACTTTCCGGAAACACGCCATTTTTCGCGCCCTCGGCGAGGATATAATCGTCGTCATAGATATCCATGTCGAACCAGGCGCCGCTCGCCTTGGCGAGCTTGAACGATTCCGCGTCGGCCAGGCTCGCATGCTCGATCGTGTCGACGCCGGCCCGCAACGCGTCGTTGATACCCTCCGCCCCGTGCGCATGGACCGCGACCTTCATTCCCAGCATGTGCGCCTCCTCGACGATCGCCTTGATCTCGGAAAGGCTGATCTGCTGCGCACCGACGCTGTCGGTCTTCGAGAGGACGCCGCCGGTCATGCAGACCTTGACCACCTCCGCGCCATATTTGCGGATCGTCCGCACGGCGCCGCGAAACTCGTCGGGCGTGTTGGCGATCTGCGGATGCGGAACCTGGATCGAGGGCGGGAATTCGGTCGCGTCGCAGTGCCCGCCGGTCGCACCGAGCGCATAGGTCGCAGGGACGATGCGAGGACCGGGGACATAGCCGCGCTCGATGCCCTGCTTGAGTGCAACGTCGTCGTAATTCGAAGAGCCGACATTGCGGACGGTCGTGAACCCTGCGTCGAGCGTACGACGCGCGTTCGCCACCCCGACGACGGTCCAGAAATTATCGGTGAATTCGAGTTGCCGATAGCCGCTCAACGTCGGGTCGCTGGTCAGGTGAACGTGCATGTCGATCAGGCCGGGGAGCAGCGTACGCTCGCCCAGGTCGACCCGTTCGACATCTGCAGGCACAGGCGCAGAAAGCGGGTCACCCTTGCGTGCGACCGCAGTGATACGCCCGTCGACGATCGTTATCTGCGGGTTGTCGATACGCTTGCCCGAGAGGACATCGATCATGTGCGCGGCGGTGACGATCACCGTCTTCGCATCGGCTGCCGTAGCGGTAGCGCTCGAAAGCGCCGCGGCGGCGAAAATCATAGCGGTTTTCATGGCGTATCCCCCTGCCCCATCTAATTGCGGTGTGGGGTACCTGCAGCGACAGAGCAAGCGCTCACAGGCCGCTCGCCGTCGTGCATTTATCCTTGGGCGGAAACCGGTCGTCGGGCGTCGGCGACTGGAAGTCCTTGTTTCGCGCGCGGAACATCGCAATGCGCGTGAAATCAACGGGCAGCGACAGCATGCGAAACGGGATATCGGTAAGGATCGGCCGGTATTTGTAACTGACCTGGACATGAAACAGGATCTCGCCCAGCGGCAGCGCACGCGCATTCGGCAGGGTCGCGATCGCGACCGTCTTGTTGCACCCCACCTGTGGCGCGATCACATAGCCGCCGTCGAAGCGTTGCCACAGCATGCGATTTTCGGTCGTGCCGTTATTGTCGATATCGGTGCCACGAACGCCGGTAATGACGATGCGGCCGTCATTGCGAAGGTCATACGGTCGCGCGGTCAGGTCCAATGCACTGAACAGATCGTATATCTGCCCTTCGCCGATGCCGATTTCGCCGGTTCCGCTCTGCGCAACAAGATCTGCACTCATTGCCGCGAGCCGCTGCACCCGATTGTTCGCCATAACGTAATTGCCGAACTCGATCGCGGTCAGCACGAACCCCAGGAACAGCGGAAGGGCCAACGCGAACTCGAGCATCGCGACCCCGCGTTTATCGCGGAGCAGGGCGCGGGGCAGCACGCGGGGCAGGACAAGGTGCAGCACGGGGGGCAGACGACGCCTCATGACGCGCTCGTCACGACGGCTTCGTTGCGGACGACGGTCGAGGCCGACAGCGGAATGACTCCCGAGCCATAGCCGATCACGCTACCGACGAAGCCGAACAGCACGCGCTTGGGAAATTTGACGGTATAGCTGACGACGTCGCCGGGTCCGCCAAGCGTATTGCCGGCAACGGGGGTCGCGTTGTCCCACATGCCGTTCTTGTTGCGGTCGACATAGGGTTCGCCCTTGTCATATTGCTTGTTACCATTCGCGTCGGTGAAGGTTTCCGGGAATGCGGTGCTGAAATCCCGATAAACGGTCGTGCTGATATCGATCGACCTGCCGGGCGCGGTGCCGAACTCGCCCATCGACTTTGCAATGCTCGCGCGCATGATCGCGGTGCGCTCCGACTCCTTGGTTTCCAGCGTGGCCGTGGCGGCGCGGGCGGCTTCCGTCACCGCCCCTTCCAGCACCACCCGTGCAAACATCATGTGGCCGAACTCGATCGCACCGCAGATAAGCGACAACATCGCCGGCAGAATGATGGCGAACTCGACGATGGTGACACCGCGTACGTCCGCGCGCAGCGTAGCGAACGCTCTCACTGGACGAGATGCAGGTCGACGAGTTCGGACGCGATATCGTCGAACGCAGCCTTGAGCGTCGCGGTATCCGACGTCTGATACACGTGGCCGGGCGCGCATTTCTCAAACATCGAGATCGTATTGCGATCGGTCGTCGTCAGCGCGACGATGTAGACCTTGGGCGCGTTGTCTTCGGCCTGAAGCGCCGCGCAGGTCTTGGCAAAGCGGCGTTCCGACTGGCCTATCAGACCGCTCCTGCTCGAAGAGATCGGCGAGTCCGCATAGTTGCCGTAGAACGTCCAGGTCCGGTCCTCATACCCGTTCTGGCCCGTCGCCAGCGCGGTTTCGCCGTCAGTCATGAACACCAGCGCGCGCTTGGGCTGCTCCTGCGCCCTGGGCGGCGTTCGTTTGAACACGTCGTCGCGTACCAGCAGGCGATAGCCCCATAGGAGTCCGGCATGATGCAGGGTCCCATTGGCAGGATAGATGGCGGCGTTCTGGCGATCGATCACGTCGTTGTAGAAACTGCGCGACCGACCGTAATCGACCTTCGTCGCGGCCTCCGGGCACTGCCAGTTGGGGGAAGGAAACTCGGTCTTGTTCTTCGACCCGTCATCGACGCTGCCACCAAGCCGGTTGACCGTATATTCCGTAGGATCCTTCCAGTTGTTGAACTGGGGTATCTTGTCGTAGCGGATCCTGAACTGCGCGCCCGCACGCGTGGAGAAATTCCACGGATTGCTCGACGGATCGTAGAAGCCCCCATTGTCCGCGCGGACGATCACGTCGTCGTCCATCTTCGCTGCGGTGTCGTTCAGCCCGATATACGCGTCGTAAAATGCCTTGCGATACGGATTGTTGGCGAACTGGTTTGCGTAGAAATCCCAATTCAGCATCTGCTCGTAATAGCTTGGATGCAGCTTGTAGAGATTGTTGTTCGGCTCGACATTGGCGACGCTGTAATACGCGCTAGAAGGGTTCGACCTGGCGCCATTCGCGACGGCGTTGCCCTGCATCTGCGGAACGTACATCGGCGGGATGAAATACGGGCTCACCGGCGGATGCGCGCCCTCGCCTGGCAGCGTACGATCGATATCCCACGCGTTCGGCTCGCGGTACGTAAGCGTCGCGTTCAGATCCTTGACCGTGTCGTCACCGAACACGCAGCCCTTCCAGCTGAGTTTGTTGCTCGGCCATGTGCCGCCATAGGTGTTGGCGATCGTGTCGTTGAATCCGAACATCTGGCGTACCGACGACGATCGCCAGTCGGTCAGCAATTTGCCGACGTTTACGGTGATGTCGTACATGACATACCCCATCGCCAGATCCTTGCGGGTGTCGCTGCCCTGGAAAAGGATGTCGTTGAAGCTCTTGGCGGCATCCTTCAACGCGGTGATGCGCGTCTTCACCACACCGTTCGAATCGCGCGGCAGATTGGCCTTCAACGAGCCGGTATTGTCGAGCACCATCATCACTTCTAGCGGGTGCGGGTTGATCGAGGCCTTGGCGATTGCGCGGACCGGTTGTTGCGCGAAACCGAACAGTCGCATGAACGACATCGGCAGGGTCGCGCTGGCCACGACGGTGGTCGTGTTGATATCCTTGACCACCGTGAACTCCGGCGAGACCTTCAGGTTCGTGACGCCCATATAGGTTTCGGGAAAATTCCCACTGAAATAGGCCGAAACCTGGTTTTCACGCGAATTGGCCGCGGTACCCGATACCGAAAACGCGCGGGCGCCGGCGAGCGCCGCCGCGTCCACGCCGGTTTGCAGTTGCGACTTCACGATGTAGATTCGTCCCGCGTCGATCGCGGAACCCAGCGCGGCGATTGCCGGAATTAGCCCGGCCGCCATCATGGCGATCGCCGACCCCTTGCGGTCGGAGCGCAGACGTTGAAATGCGCTGCCCAACGACCCTCGCGGGCCGCTGGCTGGTGTCCTGCCCTGTTGCATCCATCTCCCTTTCGAACCGAATCAGGTCCGGTTCAACTCATTCTGGTTACATCGCAGCCGATCCTTAAATTGCCGTTATCTTTGGATTTAGTTGCGGCATTTCGGGCAGCGACGGGTCGCGACCAAGCGTGCCTCAAAATCGACATCGCTTGCGCGCAGACAGCATGGCTGACGTATCCTTTCGTCGTTAATCCGAGATCGTGCCCCGATGAAGCTTCGACTCTTCCCCTCATGCCTGATCGCAGCCCTGCTCGTGCCCTCGGCGACACAGGCTGATCCGGCACCGTTCGACCTGACCGGGCCGACCCTGCGCGTCGCCGTGACGCATGGGACGACGACGCTGCCGATCGCGCGGGTGCCCAAGCTCGCCACCGGCGACCGCGTGTCGATCGCGGCGGATCTGCCAACCGGCAAGAAGGACGATGGCGCGCGCTATCTGCTGGTCGCGGCGTTCCTGCGGGGTGCGACCGAGCCGCCGCCGAAATCGTGGTTCTTCAAGGCCGAGACGTGGAAAGAGAAGAAGAACGCTCTCGCGTTGAAGGTGCCGGAGGGCGCGCGGCAGTTGGTCGTGTTCCTGGTGCCGGAGAGCGGCGGGTTCGATGCGGTCGTGTCCGCGGTGCGCAAGCAACCGGGCGCGTTCGTACGCGCGGTGCAGGATCTCGACCAGGCGTCGCTCGATCGGGCGCGGCTCGATGCGTTTCTCGACGGGATCCATGCGCTGGAGCGGACGCGGCCCGAGCGGATCGAGGCGGTGTCGCCGTTGCTGTCGCGCAGTCTGGCGATCAAGCTGAAGGCGGAATGCCTCGATTTGGCGGCGGACCTGCAAGCCTCCTGCCTCACGCAAAGCCGCGATTCGCTGGTGCTGGCGGATGGGCAGGGCTCGACGCTGGCGGATACGTTGGTGGGTGCGCCGACCGATCTGGCACTGCAACTGAGCGCGACGCCGGAGGGCGGGCTTGGCTATTACAGCCCGTATATCGGCGTGGTGCGCGATCTGGCGAAGATCTTCGGCGCGTTCCAGTCGACGCAGTTCCGGTACATCCCGGCGCTGGCGCGGGCGCATGACGATCGGCTGGCGCTGTTGCTGAATGCGGCGCCGTCGTTTGCGAGTCCGAAATCGGTGATGGTGGTCGCGATGCCGGTGATCGAGACGGGCGCGCCACAGACTCCGACGATGCGGCGGGCGGAGGCGGACCGGCTGGTCTGTGCGGCCCGGCCCGATCTGGTGCTGCCGGTCGAGGGGGCGCCGCTGATCTACGCGACGAAGTTCGCGCACGACATGAGCTTGCGCGTGACGACGCCGCAGGGTGGCGTGGTCGAACTGCCGGTGCAGGCGGATGCCGAGCGTGGCGGCTATGTGCTCGATCAGGTCGGCATGCGGACCGCCGGGCTTGGCAGCGTGACCGATGCGACGTTGCATGGACGCTGGGGTTTCACGCCGTTCGACGGGCCGCGGTTTCGGTTGCAGGTGCCGCGCGCCGGTGGATGGACGATGGTCGATACCGATCCCGAGAGCCTGGTCGTAGGCCGCGACAATGCGGTGGCGCTGGCGGGGCCGACGCCGAGTTGCGTCGAGGCGGTGACGCTGGTGAGCGATGCGGGTCAGGTGCCGCTCGCGTGGACGACGACGGGGGATCGGATCGGGCTGACCCTCCCGCTGGCAAAAACCGCGCCGGGGAAACTGTCGCTGCTGGTGAAGCAATATGGCGTCGAGGCGCCGGACAAGATCGCGCTGACCGCTCTCGCTGAGGCGGGGCGGATCGATGGGCTTACGCTGTATGCGGGCGATGCTGCGGGGACGCTGGCGGGGACGCGGCTGGACTTGGTGGCGTCGATGACCGTGGACGGCGTGGCGTTCAAGCCGGGCGATGTCGTTCGGGCGGACAAGGTGGATCGGCTGGGGTTGGTCGCGGATACGGCGCCGGCGTTTGCGGCGGGTCAGGCGAAGACGGCGCTCGTCACGCTGACGGATGGGCGGAAGCGCTCGGTGAAGTTCGTCGTCGCGGTCGCGCGGCCAAAGGCGACGCTGATCGCCAAGAGCGTAGTGGCGCCGCCCTCGCCCGGGCTTCCCGTGGTGCTGGTGGGCGATACGGCGATTTCCCAGGATGCCCGGCTGACGTTTTCGCTGCGCGCCGAGGGTACGCGGTTTTCCGCTGGCGATAGCGTCGAGATTGCGACGGCGGATGGGAAGACGACCACGAGTGTTTCGTCGGGGCGCGGGTTGACCGTGCAGGACGATCGGATCGCGGTGGCGACGGTCGAGCCGGGCAAGGCGCTTGGCGTTTCGGCGCACGGGCCGCTCAAGTGGCGACTGGTGCAGAACGGAGTCGCGGGCGACTGGGTGCCGTTGACGACCCTGGTGCGGGTGCCGGGTGTTATCGGGGTGACCTGTACGGAGACTTGCATGCTGGCGGGGACGGATCTGTTCTTGATCGAGTCCGTGGCGGCAAATGCGGGGTTTGCGGAGGCGGCTGTGGTGCCGGAGGGGTTTACCGGGGGCTCGTTTGCGGTGCCGAAGCCGGTTGGGGGGATGCTGTACCTGCGCTTGCGGGATGATCCGGGGGTTACGGCTACGGTGGCGGTGAAGGGCTAGCGTCCGACCTTGCGATCCTCCCCCGCCAGGGGGAGGTGGCTGGCTTTTGCCAGACGGAGGGGGAGGTAAGCGAAACCTCCGCTCCGTGTCCTCCCCCTCCGTCGTCTACGGCGCCACCTCCCCCTGGCGGGGGAGGATCGCAGATGGTTCGCCCCCGTCGTCGTTACGGGATCAGCCGGTCCGCGCGGAGTTGTTCGAACAGGTCGAAGAACGCGTCGTCGGTCGGTTGGTACTCTTTGAACCCAAGCCGGCGGCTCTTGCCCATGTCCGTCACCACTTCGATCGGGCGACCGAGATCGGCGTCGGTGTGCCAGGGGGACGCAAGCCGCAACAAATCTGCCTCGGCGAGGCCTTCGCGGGCGGCGATCTCGCGCCAGATGCCGGCGTCGTCCTTCATCTGTTCCTCGAGCGTCAGAACGGTGCCGTCGAACGGTGCTGCCTCGATCCCAAACCAGTCTGCGATGCGGCCCCACATCCAGCTCCAACGGAAGACGTCGCCGTTGACGACGTTGAACGCCTCGTTGCGCGCGGCTGGCGTGGTCGCGGCCCACAACAGGTGATCTGCGAGCAGGCTGGCGCTGGTCATGTCGGTGAGGCCGTTCCACTGCGCGGCCGAACCGGGGAAGCGGAACGGGCGGCCGGTCTCTCGGCACAGCGTGGCGTAGACCGCGAGCGTGGTGCCCATGTTCATCGCGTTGCCGACCGCCTTGCCGATGATCGTGTGCGGGCGGTGGACGCTCCAGCCGAAGCCGTCGCGCTCCGCCGCCTCGAACACCGCGTCCTCCTGCGCATAGTAGAAATTCTCGACGTCGAGCCGCCCTTGTTCCTCGCGGAACGGGGTCTGCGGGAGAACGCCCTTCCCGTACGCCTCGAACGGTCCGAGATAATGCTTGAGCCCGGTGACGAGCGCGACGTGGCGCACGCTGCCGCCGGGGCTGAGCGCGCCGAGCAGGTTGCGGACCATGCCGCCGTTGACGCGGATGTTCTCCGCCTCGCTGTCCTGGCGCGACCAGGTTGCGATGAATACTGCGTCGGGCCTGATGCCGGTCAGGGCCGCCTCCAGGCTGGTCGGATCCTGCAAGTCGGCGGCGACCGGTTGCACGCCATCCTGTTCGGTCGGCCGCCGCGCGAGGCCGTATACCGCCCAACCCGCCTTCACCAACGCCGCCGCGGTCGCGCTGCCGACGATCCCGCTCGTACCCACTACCAATGCCGTTCCGGCCATGTGTAATTCCCGTATCTGGTGATGATCCCGTTACGTCCCAAACGCGCCGAATTTTGGAAGGGGTCCACGGCGTCCCGTTTGCGGTGGCGGCGGGTGCGCGGTTGTGGCTATGGGGCGCGGATGACCGCATCGGATCTCCAGAGCCTGTTCGTCACCAACCTCGTCCGGTACAATAGCGGCGATCGGCGGCGGTGGCGGCTGATCGTCGGCGACGTGAAGGTCTACAGCCTCGCGACGCACGCGCATTGCAACTGGGCGGTGACGCCGTCGGGCAGCGCGAGCGAGGTCGACGCGGTCGAGCGGCTGGCGGACCGGCTGCGCGAGGATCATCCCATCATCACCGCCGGCTGACGGCATCTCATCTTACGCAGGAGCGACACATGGCGAAGCAATATTGGGCGCAGATCATCGAACTCGACGAGGAGATGACGGCCGCGACGATCCCGGGTGCGACGGATCACGAGGATGCGGCGGATTCGCTGGTGGCGGACTTCGTCGGCGCGATGGGCGGCGAGATCACCTCGGGCGCGGTCCGCGTCTGGGTGCAGGGCGGGGTCGAGAAGGTCTATGACTGGAAGGCCGACTTCACGATGCCCGACATGGACGAGATGGGCGACGAAGACGAGATGGAGGTCGAGGGCGAGATCGAGCTGACCGAGCGGGTTTGAAGGCAGGTCCGCACTCAAACCAACATCGTAACAGTACCCCCCCGGCGAAGGCCGGGGCCCAATTGCGAAGGTTGGCGTAATGGAGCGCAGAGCCTCGTTATTGCCGTCCCCCAATTGGGCCCCGGCCTTCGCCGGGGTGGTATTCTGCGGGTCGTTTTAGGGGTGGTCTTACGGCACCGTTTGACCCGCCGGCGCGAGTTCGTGCCATTCGTGGCCGTCATGGGCGAGCAGCGCATCCGCCGCGGCCGGGCCGAGCGTGCCGGCTTCGTACGGCTCCGGAATGCTCTGGTCGGTCGCCCATAGATCGAGGAACGGCTGTACCGCGGCCCAGCCGGCTTCGATCGCATCGGCACGCTGGAACAGGGTCTGGTCGCCGGCAAACAGATCGTAGATCAGCGACTCGTAACCGGTCAGGTGGCCGATATCGAACGCGTCGGCGTAGCGGAAATCGAGCGCGATCGGGGCGGTCGCGACTTCGAGGCCGGGGCGCTTGATGTTGATGTCCATGCTCAGCCCCTCGTCCGGCTGGATCTGGATGATCAGGCGGTTGGGCGGAAGCATGTCCGCCGCGGCACCCGGGAACGAGGCGAACGGCACGGGCTTGAAGGTGATCACGATCTCGGTGTCGCGACAGGTCATCGCCTTGCCGGTGCGCAGGTAGAACGGCACTCCCGCCCAGCGCCAGGTGTCGACCATCAGCTTCAGCGCGACATAGGTCTCGGTATGGCTGTCCGGCGCGACGTCGGCGGTGGCGGTGTAGTCGGGGACGTCGTGGCCCTGCACCTTGCCCGCCGTATAGGCGCCGCGGACGCCGTTGCGCTTGGCCTGCGCTGGCGAATAGGCGCGGACAGCCTTGAGCACCTTGCCCTTCTCGTTGCGGATCGCCTCCGCATCGAAGTTCGCGGGCGGCTCCATCGCGACCATCGCGAGCAGTTGGAACAGATGGTTCGGCACCATGTCGCGCAATGCGCCGGTCGCATCGTAGAATTTGCCGCGCGTACCGACATCGACGGTTTCTGCCGCGGTGATCTGGACGTGCGCGATGCAGTCCGAATTCCAGACCCGCTCGATCATCATGTTCGCGAATCGCGCGGTCATGATGTTCTGCACGGTTTCCTTGCCGAGGAAATGATCGATCCGGTAGACCTGCGCCTCCGAAACTTTGTCGAGGATGCGCGCATTGAGATCGCGTGCGGAAGCGAGATCATGGCCGAACGGCTTCTCGATCGCGATCCGACGGAAGGCGTGCGGGGTTTCGGCCATCAGGCCGTGCTCCGCGAGCTTGTCGACGATATCGCCGAAGAACTTGGCCGGGACCGCGAAGTAGAACGCGACGTTGCCGGTCACGCGGGTCTTGAGCGCTTCGTAGACGTCGTCCTTGGTGAAATCGCCCTGGAGGTAGCCGACGCGATCCTTGAGGCGGGCCCAGGCCTCGCCTTTCTCGCCCGCGCCCTCGCCGCCCTTCGCATCGAAGCTGCCGAGCGCATCGCGGAGCGTCTGGTCGTTCCCCTCGTCGATGCCGACGCCGAGCACGTGGAAGTCATCGCCGACCAGGCCCAGCCGCGTCATATTGATCAGCGCGGGCATCAGCAGCCGACGGGTGAGATCGCCGAATGCCCCGAAGATCACGAGCGCCGTGGGCGGTGCTGGCTTCACGGACTTGCTCATGAATTCGCCTCGGACATGCATCGACCCTTTCTACGGCAGTTCTGGGGTTTGGGTGGTTCTCTCAAACAGCGTAGCGTGCGCCGATGTTCCCGGCACGTGGTTCCGTCGCGCTCACCCGGGCGATCAGGTCGCCGTGAGGATATTGTCGCCGAACGAGCGTGCGTCGACCTCGGACCAGTCGAGTTCCTCCTGCAACCGACGATAGACGTCCTCGGCGATTTCGCCGCTGTCGCGCATCCGGTGGAGGACGACGCGCTGGCAGGCGATCATCTCAAGGTGGAGTTCGTCGAATTCGGAAGTGGCCTGCGGATCGTCGGCCTCGGCGGTGACCTTGCCCGCGGCGCCATAGCGGAAGCGCAGCGCATCCGCCGCTTCGCCGGCGCGCGCGGGCAGCACGGCGAGGCCGGCTTCGATCAGGCGTTTGCGCGCGGGGGCGATCTCGTCCGCGAGCCCGGAATCCGCACCGAGGTTCAACCGTCGGATCAGCGGGCCGAGCGTAAGCCCTTGCAGCATCAGCGTACCGATCACCACGCCGAACGCGGCGAGCACGATCAGGTCACGGCCCGGCACCGAACTCGGGAGCGCGAACGCGGTGGCCAGCGTCAGCAGACCCCGCATGCCGGACCAGGACAGGATCAACGACGCATTCCACGGCGGCGGCTTGGGGAGCCAGGACGGCGCATAGCGGCTGGCGATCACGCCCTCCACGAAACGCACGAGGAATACCCACGCGACTCGCGTCACCAGCACGGTCGCGAGCACCGCGGCGGCGAACCCGATCGCCGGCCAGCGCTCGGCCGCGGGCAGACGCTCCAGCACGTCGCGCGATTGCAGCCCCATGAGTGCGAAGGCGATGATGTTGAGGACGAGGACCGCCGCCGACCATACCGCTGCACTCTGGAGCCGGTCGCGGGCCGGCTGGCCGATCGGACGGCGCTGCGACACGATCATGCCGAACGTGACGACACCCAGCACGGGTGAAATGTGCAGCCGTTCGGCCAGCAGCCAGATCCCGAAGGTCACGGCGAAATCGGCGAGGCTGGCGCCCAGCGTGCCCGCGAACAGCGGTGCGACGCGGAGATAGATCCATGCCGACAGCGCGCCGAAGACGATCCCGCCGGGCACCGCGGCAGCGAGCGCGAGCGGCGTCACCGGCGTGTCCGAATGCGTCGCGAACGCCACCGCGAGCCCGAACAGGAGCAGTGCGGTGGCGTCGTTGAGCAGGCTTTCGCCCTGAAGCAGTAACAGTCCGCGGCGGGGAATGCCGACCTCGCCCAGCACGGCCTCGGAAGCGGCGGCATCGGGCGGCGCGACGATCGCCCCCAGCGCGAAGGCGGCGGCGAGCGGCAGGCCGCCGAGAGTCATGCCGACCAGCGCCACCATCGCCGCCGTGACGAGCACCGCGAACACCGCCAGCGACAGGAGCGGGAACCAGTAGCGCCGCAACGCCCGCGGGCTGGTGTGATAGGCCGCGTGGAGCAGCGCCGGCGCGATGAACAGCGCGAGCGCCAGATGCGGCTCGACCGCGATCTTGGGCGCGAACGGCAGCAGCGCAAAGCCCAGACCCGCCGCCGCCAGCAAGGTGGGATAAGGGACGTTCAGCTTGCGCGCGAGGACCAGCAGGACCAGCGCGGCGAGCAGGATCGCATCGAGGCTTTCGAAGAGTTGCACCGGGGCGCAACGGTCCGCGCCCCGCTATGGGCCCGATCGGTAGCATCTGGAGACAGGGTCTGGGGCCAACCGCCATTCGGCACGTACGATCCTCCCCCGCCAGGGGGAGGTGGCACCGAAGGTGACGGAGGGGGCGGATACCCAACCTACGTCGCCCTTTCCTCTTCCTGCGTCCGGCAAGCGCCAGACACATCCCCCCGGGCGTGGGAGGATTACCGGGTCAGTTTTGCGGGCGCGGGTCCGGCGACCGGGTCGTCGTGACCCCGCCGCCCAGGGCGCGATACAGTTCCACTGCATTGCTGTCGCGGGTCAGGCGGGCCGCGAGCAGGCTCTGTTGCGCCGTATACAGCGACCGCTGCGAATCGAGCGTGTTCAGGAACGCGTCGATGCCCGCACGGAAGCGCAGTTCCGACAGCTTGAACGCGCCCGCCGCATTGTCGCGCAACGACGTCTGCGCCGTGAGCTGTGCGCCGATCGTGCCACGCCGCGCGAGGGCGTCGGCGACTTCGCGGAAACCCGTCTGGATGCTCTTCTCGTACGTCGCGACGGCGGCGTCGCGCGTGGCCTGGGCATAGCGCAGATTGCCCTTGTTGCGGCCGAAGTCGAACAGCGTCTGGCTGACCGACGGCGCGACCGACCAGTTCTGCGTACCGCTGCCGAACAGGTTCGACAGGCCGAGACTGATCGTCCCGAACGCCGCGGTCAGCGAGATGTTCGGGAAGAATGCCGCGCGCGCCGCGCCGATATTGGCGTTGGCGGCGATCAGCTGATGCTCGGCCGAGGCGATGTCGGGACGGCGCAGCAATACCTCCGACGGCAGGTTGGCCGGCAGGTTCTCCAGCGTCGGGCTGGTTTCCTCGAGCCGCGCCGGCAGCATGTCCGCGGTCAGCGTAGTGCCGGCAAGCAGGTTCAGCGCGTTCTGGTCCTGCGCGATCAGCGTCGTCGCCTCGGCGATATCCGAGCGGGCCTGATCGTAGCTGGTGCTGGCCTGGCGGACTTCAAGTTCGGAGGCGATACCGATCCGGAAGCGGTCCTGCGTCAGCTTGACCGTCTGGCCGAACGCCCGCTCGGTATCGCGCGCGATCTTCAGGCGATCCTGATCCGCCGCCATCGTCAGCCACTGCGTCGCGATCTCGGCGATCAAGGAAACCTGGGCTGCGTTGCGGTTTTCTTCTGCGGCGAAATACTGTTCCTGCTGCGCCTGAGTCAGGTTGCGGACGCGGCCGAACAGGTCGATTTCCCATGCCGAGACGCCGACATTGGCCGAATAGATATCGGCACGGCCGCTGGACACCGCGCCGCCCGCACCGCCTCCGGTGCCGCCAGTACCGCCCGTTCCACCGCCGGTACCGCCACCGACCACGCCGAACGGCGACTGCTGATAGGTCGCACCACCGTTGGCGGCGAGCGTCGGGAACAGGTCGGCGCGCTGTACGCGGTATTGCGCGCGGGCCTGCGCGACGTTGGCGACCGAGACGCGCAGGTCGCGGTTGTTCTCCAGCGCGGTGCGGATCACGCGACGCAGGCGGTCGTCGGTGAAGAACACCTCCCACGACGTGTCGGCGGGCATGATCGCGCCCGCCGCATCGGTCGCCGCATAGGCGGGACCGACGGGGGTCGCCACCGGCACCGATAATTCGGGCCGGGCGTATTTCGGGGCGAGGTTACACCCGGCGAGCGTGAGCCCGGCGGCGAACACGAGCGCGGTCTTGCGCGAGAGCATGGGGGTCAACATCGGATCAGGCCTCCTGCGGCCGCTGGTCGTGGGGCGGACGACGGCTATCGTCGTGGCCGCCGTCACGGTTATCGTCATCATTGCGTACCTGATCGCGGTCCTGCCCCGAGCCGGCCTTGTCCTGCTTGAAGACGCGCTTCACGAGCAAGAAGAACAGCGGCACGAAGAAGATCGCGAGGACGGTCGCGGACAGCATGCCGCCGACCACCGCCCAGCCGATCGCGTTCTGGCCGCCGGCGCCGGCACCGCTCGACAGTGCGAGCGGCAACACGCCGAAGATGAACGCGAACGAGGTCATCAGGATCGGGCGAAGGCGAAGCTTCGCCGCCTCGACCGCGGCATCGGCCGCATTCATCCCGTCGCCCATCTTCTCCTCGGCGAACTCGACGATCAGGATCGCGTTCTTCGCTGCCACGCCGATCGTCGTGATCAGACCGACCTGGAGGTAGATGTCGTTGTTCAGCCCCGCGATCATCGCCGCGAGCACCGCGCCGAGCACGCCGAGCGGCACCACGAGGAGCACGGCGATCGGGATCGACCAGCTCTCGTACAGCGCGGCGAGGCAGAGGAACACGATCAGCAGCGAGAGCGCATAGACCGTGGTCGACTGGCCGGCGGACAGGTTTTCCTCATAGCTGAGGCCGGTCCACTCATAGCCGATGCCGGGGGGCAGCTTGGCTGCCATCTCCTCCATCGCCTTGATCGCGGTGCCGCTGCTGACGCCCGGTGCCGGCGAGCCCATGATCTCGAACGACGCGACGCCATTGTAGCGCTCCAGGCGCGACGGGCCGTATTGCCAGTTGGTCGTCGAGAAGGACGAGAACGGCGCCATCGCGTTGCTGGTGGTGCCACGGACGTAGAAGTTGCCGAGATCCGCGGGCGAGGTGCGGAACGGTGCATCGGCCTGGACGAACACCTTCTTCACGCGACCGCGGTCGATGAAGTCGTTGATGTAGGCGCCGCCGAACGCGGTGCTGACGGTGGTGTTGATGTCCGCCTGGCTGAGGCCGAGTGCCCCCGCCTGTGCCTGGTCGACGTTCAGTTTCAGCTGTGGCGCATCCTCCAGGCCGTTCGGGCGGACCTGTATCAGGCGCTTGTCCTGGCTGGCCATGCCAAGCAGCATGTTGCGCGCCTCGAGCAGTTTCTCGTGACCGACGCCGGCATTGTCCTTCAGCATGAAGTCGAAGCCGTTGGCGTTGCCGAGTTCCTGCACGGCCGGCGGCACGAAGCCGATCACCATGCCGGCACGGATCCCGGCAAGCGCCTGGTTGGCGCGGGCGGCAACCGCGGCGACGGTGTTTTCGGCGCCGCTACGATCTTCCCACGGCTTGAGCTGGATGAAGGCGAGGCCGACATTCTGGCCCTGGCCGACGAAGCCGAAGCCGCTGATCGTGAAGATGCCGGCGATGTTGGCCTTCTCGTCGACGAGGAAGTGATCGCGCAGCTTGTCCATCGTCCGCGCGGTTTCTTCCATCGGCGTGCCGGTGGGCATCGAAACCTGGGCGAACATCAGCCCCTGATCTTCCTCGGGCAGGAAGCCCGACGGCAGGCGCAGGAAGACGAACGCCATCGCGACGACGATCACGGCATAGACCAGCATCGTGCGGACCCAGCCCTTCTCGACGCGGCGCAGGCCATTGCCGTATTTGCCGACGCCCTTGTCGAAGGTGCGGTTGAACCAGCCAAAAAAGCCCTTCTTCTCGCCGTGATCCTGCTTCGATGGCTTCAGAATGGTGGCGCAGAGCGCCGGCGTCAGGATCAACGCGACCAGAACCGAGAGCACCATCGACGACACGATGGTGATCGAGAACTGGCGGAAGATCACGCCGGTCGAACCGCTGAAGAACGCCATCGGCAGGAACACTGCGGACAGGACAAGACCGATGCCGACCAGCGCGCCGCTGATCTCGTCCATCGACTTCTTGGCGGCTTCCTTCGGGGAAAGCCCTTCCTCCTGAATGAGGCGCTCGACGTTCTCGACGACGACGATCGCGTCATCGACGAGCAATCCGATCGCCAGCACCATGCCGAACAAGGTCAGCGTGTTGATCGTGAATCCCGCCGCGTACAGCACCGCGAGCGAGCCGAGCAGCACGACCGGCACCGCGATCGTCGGGATCAGCGTGGCGCGGAAGTTCTGGAGGAACAGGAACATCACGAGGAAGACGAGGATGATCGCCTCGACCAGCGTATGGACGACCTGCTCGACCGACAGCCGCACGAACGTGGAGTTGTCGACCGGGAATGCGACCTTGACGTCGGACGGGAATTGTTTGGCGATCCGGTTCACCTCGGCCTTGACCAGCTTGACGGTGTCGAGCGCGTTGGCGCCCGGCGCCAGCTTCACGCCGAAGCCTGCCGCCTGCTTGCCGTTATAGCGCGCCTGGAAGCTGTAGTTCTCGGACCCCATCTCGACGCGGGCGACATCCGACAGGCGCACGGTCGCGCCGCTGGTTGCCGAGCGGACAATGATCGCGCGGAACTGCTCCGGCGTCTGCAGGCGCGACTGTGCGGTCACGGTGGCGTTGAGCGACTGGCCCTTCACCGCCGGAAGACTGCCGACCTGACCCGCCGAAACCTGTGCGTTCTGCGCGGTCAGCGCCGAAGTGATGTCGGTGACGGTGACGCCGAGGTTCGACATCTTGAACGGATCGACCCAGATGCGCATCGAGTATTGCGCGCCGAACACCTGCGTGTCGCCGACGCCCTTGATGCGGCTCAGCGGATCCTGGAGCTTCGAGGCGATCATGTCGCCGAGATCGACCTGGTCGTGCGCGCCGTTTTCCGAATAGGCGGCGATCACGAGCAGGAAGTTGGCGGTCGCCTTGGTCACGCGGAGACCGGCCTGCTGGACTTCCTGCGGGAGGAGCGGCGTCGCCTGTTGCAGCTTGTTCTGGACCTGGACCTGCGCGATGTCGGGATCGGTGCCCTGCTCGAAGGTGAGCGTGATCGCGAGATTGCCCGAGCCGTCCGAGGTCGAGGCGAAGTAGCGAAGGTTGTCGATCCCCTTCATCTGCTGCTCGATGATCTGCGTCGTCGTGTTCTCGAGCGTCTGCGCGTCGGCGCCCGGATAGGACGTCGCGACCGTCACCTTGGGCGCGGCGATCTCAGGGAACTGGGCGATCGGCAACTGACGGATCGCGAGGATACCGGCCAGCATCAGGATGATCGCGATGACCCATGCGAAGATGGGTCGATCGATGAAATAGCGTGACATGGGCGGTTACTTCCCGGCCTGTGTATTGCCTGCTGCCGGGGCGGCGGCTGGATCAGCAGCAGCGCCGGCATTCGCGGCGCCGTTGCCGGCGGGCTTGGTGACCTGCTGCGGCGCGGCGGGCTTGACGGTCGCGCCGGGACGCAGGTTGAGCAGCCCCTCGACGATCAGCTTGTCGCCGGGCTTTAGGCCGCTGGTGACGATCCACTTGTCGCCGATCACGCGATCGGTGGTGACGGTGCGCTGCTCGACCTTGTTCTGCGCGTTGACGACCAACGCGGTCGCACCGCCGCGCGGATCGCGCGTGATACCGGCGGTCGGCGCCATGATCGCGTTGCGGCGCGTGCCTTCGACCAACTTGGCGCGGACGTACATGCCCGGCAGCAACAGGCCGTTGGGGTTGGGGAAGCGCGCGCGCAGCGTCACCGCACCGGTGGTCTGGTCGACGGTCACTTCGGCGAACTGAAGACGACCCTCGATCGGATAGATCGTGCCGTTGGGAAGGATCAGCTGGACGCGCGCGCTGCCGTCGCCGCGGGTCACGCCGCCGGTCGCCATCGCCTGCTTGAGATCGAGCAGCTGCGCCGCCGACTGGTTGACGTCGACATAGACGCTGTCGGTGCGCTGGATGGTCGCGAGCGCATCCGTTTGGCCGGTCTGGACGAGCGCGCCGACGGTCGCCAGCGAGCGGCCGATGCGACCCGAGATCGGCGCCTTGATGCGCGTGAAGCCGAGGTTGACTCGCGCCGACTGCACCGCCGCCTGCTGCGCTGCAACATTGGCGCGAGCCTGCTGCGCGGAGGCGGTGGCGTTGTCCGCCTCCTGCTTGCTGACCGCGTTCAGCGCGACGAGCTGGCCGTAGCGCTGGGCCTGCAAACGGGTCGCGTTGATCTGCGATTGCGCGGCCCCGAGCTGGCCCTGCGCGCTGGCGAGCGCCGCGCGATAGGGGGCATCCTCGATCGCGTAGAGCACCTGGCCCTTGCTGACCATCGCGCCTTCGGTGAACAGGCGATCGCGGATCACGCCGCTGACCTGCGGGCGAACTTCGGACGTCTCCACCGCGGCGATCCGGCCGGGCAGCTCGGAGGTGAGCACCACCGGCTCCTCGGCGACGCTGACGACGCCGACCGTCGGAGTCGGCGGGGGTGGCGGCGCCTGCTCCTTGTTGCAGGCCGACAGCAGCGCAAGCGCGGTCAGTGCCACAGATCCCTTGAGGTTCAATCGCTGCATGTTGAGCATCCCGACGTCCGTGCAGATGAGTTTTACCGGAATGAACGTTCATTCCGCTTGCTTGCCCGCTAGGATTGTGCGAGCGGCAGGTCAACCAAAAAACGCATCGGGAACATGATTTTGAGTGCAGTGCAGCATGAACTGGGTAGCCGGGAGCGTATCGTTGCCGCAGCCCGTCATCTGTTTGCGACCCAGGGGTTTCATCAGACGCCGATGTCCGAACTGGCGGTGGCGGCGGGTGTTTCCGTCGGCCAGATCTATCGCCTGTTCACCGGCAAGAATGCGGTGATCCAGGCGATCGTAATGGAAGATGCCATCGCCAAGATGGCCGAATTGCAGACGATGAACGACTCGGTCAAATGCGAAGGGCTGACCATCGAGGACGGGTTCGTCGAGCTCGCGCGGCGCGCGCTGTCCAAGGGCGACGAGGCGCTGTCGTTCGAGATCATGGCCGAGGCGCACCGCAATGCCGACGTCGCGGACACGATCGCCGAGCTCTGCCGCGGGTTCCGCCAGATGATCCGCGAATTGGCCTGCGTCGCCAACCCCGATCTGCAGGAAAAGGAACTGGAGGGTGCCGAGGAGCTGATCCTGGCGTTCATGTTCGGACTTGGCCACCGCACCTTGTCGCGCCCGCGCCTGTCGGAGGACGAGACGGCACGGCTGACCGGCCGGATGATCCTCGCGGCGGTGCGCGCACTTTAAGAGCGGACCATTTGCGCGGCGGACGTTCGTGCCTAGATAGCCCCTGCCCCCACCCCGGGCGACTTCGGCTAGGAAACGACATGACCAGAACCGTTCTCATCACCGGCGCCACCTCGGGGATCGGCGAAGCCGCCGCCCACGCCTTTGCCGGTGCGGGCTGGCGGGTGATCGCGACCGGGCGTCGCGCCGAGCGGCTCGATGCGCTGGTCGCCGCACTGGGCGCGGACACGGTCCATCCCGCGGTATTCGACGTCTGCGACGAGCGCGCTCGCGATGCCGCGCTGGACGCGCTGCCCGAGGCGTTTCGCGACGTCGACCTGTTGATCAACAATGCCGGGCTCGCGCTGGGCACCAAGCCTGCGGACCAGGCGGACGTCGACCAGTGGAAGACGATGATCGCGACCAACGTCACCGCGCTCGTATCGCTTACGCACCGGATGCTGCCCGGCCTGATCGCGCGGAAGGGTGCGGTGATCAATATCTCGTCGGTCGCCGCGACCTACCCCTATACCGGCGGCAACGTGTATGGCGGGACCAAGGCGTTCGTCGAACAATTCTCGCTCGGGCTGCGCTCCGACCTGCACGGCAAGGGCGTCCGCGTGACGTCGATCGAGCCGGGCATGATCGAAACCGAATTCACCCTCGTCCGCACCGCCGGCGATCAGGCGGCGTCGGATACGCTGTACGGCGGCGCCGACCCGATGACCGGCGCCGACTTGGCCGCGACGCTGCTGTGGATTGCCGAACTGCCGCCGCATCTCAATATCAACCGGCTGGAGATCATGCCGGTCAGCCAGTCGTTCGCGGGGTTCCAGGTCGCGCGGAACGGATGACCGCAACAGACACCAGGTTTCTCAAGGGTTTCTACAATGTAACGTCCGGCGAGCGTAAAACGTCATGCATCCTTAGGTGATCGCTCGATTTCTCAGTTGCCTCCCGATAATCGCGTGCTGGCGCTCGGCGGTACGAACCATCGCTTAACCACGCCGGCTGTAAGCCGTGGCATGACCCACTGCCCACGTCCCGTGACCGATAGTTTTCAAGATCGACCTGTTTCGCGCGAACCCGGTCGATCCTCGGACGGCATGCCCTCCGCGACGGCGATGCTCGACATGCTCCCTGGGCTCGTGGCGTATTTCGACCGTGACCTGACGTATCGCTACGCCAATGCGACCTACGCATCATGGCGCGGCATCGCCCCCGACCAGATCGTCGGACGACATTGTCGCGACATCGTCGGCGACCTCAACTTTCCGACCGTCCTGCCGCGCCTGATCGACGCCCTGGCCGGCATGCCGGTTACCTATGAATATGCGTTGTTCGACGGCGGCAACGCACGGCGTGTCCAGGGGAGCTACGTCCCCGACGTCGATAGCGACGGCGCCGTCCGCGGGATCGTCGTGCTGGTGACCGATATCAGCGTGCGCAGCGATCTCGAGGCGCGCATTGCCGAGAACGAGATCATGTTCAACGATGCGTTCGAGCATGCCCCCGTCGGCATGGCCGTCACCAACGCAGACGGGAGGATGGAGCGGGTGAATTCCGCATTCGCCGCCATGCTTGGACGGACGATCGAGGATGTTGCAGGACTTGATTTCCGGACGATCACGCATCCCGACGATCAAAATGCCGACGCGCTGCTCTTCGGAGAGATCGTGGCAGGGTACCGGGACGAATATACGCTGGAAAAGCGCTACCTTCATCCAAGCGGCGAGCCGGTCCACGCGTCGCTCGCGGTCTCGGCGGTCCGCGCACCGGACGGCAGCCTGATCCGGATGATAGCGCATATCCAGGACGTGACCGAGCGCCGGCGCGCGGATCGCGCCCTTCAGGAAATCAACGCGCGGCTCACGCTGGCGATGGAGGCCGTACGCGGCGGCTTCTGGCACATCGACGTGGAAACCAAACGCTTCGAAACCTCCCCGAGTTTCTCGCGATTCGTGCGTGGGCCGGAGGGGGCGGGCCCGATCGACCTCGATACGTACGGCGAATATATCGCGCCGGCCAACCGCGATGCCGCCTCGGTCCAGACGCTGCTCGACGGCGAGATCGACGACGCCTCCGTCGAGTACGAGCTTTCGACGATCAACGGTCCGCGCTGGATGCGATGCGACCGCAAGCTGCTTCGTGCCCCGGACGGCAGTCCCTTGCGCATCGTCGGCGTGACGATCGACATCTCGGAAGATCGGGAAAGACAATTGCGCGCCGTCGTCGCCGCGGAAACCGATCCATTGACCGGGTTGCTCAACCGTCGAGGGCTCGACCAACGACTCGAACAGACCAAGCCCGGCGTCTCCGTCGGGATCATCGCGATCGATCTCGACCGGTTCAAGGCGATCAACGACCGCTTCGGCCACAGCGTCGGTGACGCGGTCCTGGTCGAGGTCGCCAGGCGTCTGCGCGGCGCCGTGCGCGCTAGCGATCATCTTGCGCGGCTTGGCGGCGACGAATTCGCCGTGTTGTTACCCGAAGCCGATGACGCCCGGTTATCCGTGGTTGCCGATCGGATCGAACGCGCGTTGGCCGAGCGCATGACGATCAACGACGCCCCGCTGCCAATCAGTGGCAGCGTCGGCGCGGTTCTCATGGACGGATCGACCACGACACCCGCAGTCCAGAGCTTCGCGGCGGCGTTGCGACGTGCCGATGCAGCGCTGTATGCCGCGAAGCGCAAGCATCACCTGCGAAGAACTTAACGCGGATTATAAATAATTGGTCTTAAGTTTACACTCACTTAAGTCATATAGGCCAAAATACTATCATGACCAAAACGGTGCACGAGGAAGCGCGGCTCGACGCACTTCTGCAGCTCAACATCCTCGATAGTCCGGCCAGCGAGAGCTTCGACCGGATCACCAGGATGGCAAGTCAGATTTTCGGCCTGCCGGTGTCGGCGATCTCGTTGACGGACGAGGATCGTCAGTGGTTCAAATCCCGTGTCGGCGTCGAACACACCGAACTCGACCGCAGCAGCGCGCCCTGTTCGGAAGTCGCCGAGACGACCAGGCCTTTGGTGATTCCCGACTTGCTCGACCACCCTTTCTACAAGACGAGCCAACTCGCGCTGTCGGGCACGAGATTCTATGCTGGAGCGCCGCTGACGACCCGCGATGGCTTCGGCCTGGGCTCGTTGTGCGTGACTGGGACCGAACCCCGCACCGTGACTGCCGACGAGATGGCCGCCTTGCGCGACCTCGCGGCCATGACGATGTCGCAGATCGAGCTGCAACATGCCTTTGGGCGAATCGACCCGATCAGCGGATTGCCGAACCGTCGGCAATTTCTCGACGATCTGGACGATCTTACGCGCGACCACGGCGGGGAGCGCCGCCTGCTGGTGATGCTCGACCTCGCCCGGACCGATCAGATCGACAACATGACCCGGGTCCTTGGCTCCGAGCACGTCGTCGATATGGTCAAGGTCGCAGCGCTTCAATTGCGCGATGCGCTAGCCGAAAATCGTCGCGCTTATCATGTCGCCGCAACCCAGTTCGTGTTCTTCGCCGAGCCCGACGTCGAAGACGACGCCTACGTCGCCCTGCTGACGGAAAAAGTCGAGCAGTGCAGCAGGACATCGACTTTGCGGTTTTCGACCACCGGCGCAGTCGGCGTCGTGCCGATCATTCTCGGCATGGTCGAACCGACCGACGTGCTGCGGTTCGCACATGGTGCGGCGCAAGATGCGCGAACGCTCGAAACGACCGTGTCGTTCTTCTCCTCGGCCAACGACACGGTCCACCGCCGCCGCTACGATCTGCTGCGGGACTTCGAGGCTGCGCTGGCGACCGACGATCAGTTAAGACTGGTCTACCAGCCCCGCGTCAATTTAACGTGTCGCCGGTGCCTGGGCGCAGAAGTCCTGTTGCGCTGGAACCATCCGATCCTGGGTGAAGTGTCGCCTGCGGAGTTCATTCCGCTGATCGAGCAGACCTCGCATGCCAAACCCCTCACACAATGGGTCGTCGACCGGGCACTGGAGCAACTCGGCGGCTGGATTACCGACGGTTTTACCGGCAATCTGTCGATCAACCTGTCGGCAAACAATCTCGAGGAACCGGATTTCGCCGCGCGGATCCAATTGCTGCTGCTGAAACACCGGATCCGCGCCGACCGGATCGAGCTCGAGGTCACCGAGAGCGCGATCATGCGGAACGTAGCGCAGGCGCGCGAGCAACTCGCCGCGCTACGGGCCGCCGGAGTCCGGCTCGCGATCGATGATTTCGGCACCGGCTACAGCAGTCTCGCCTATCTCCAGCAACTGCCGGTCGATGTCGTCAAGATCGACCAGAGCTTCATGCGCGACCTTGATTCGACCCTCAACGGCGGCGACGAGCAGACGCTCGTCCGGACGATGATCCGGTTGTCGCACGAGCTTGGCTACCGGGTCGTCGCGGAGGGCGTCGAGACCGAAGGCGTCGCAGCCTGCTTGTCGACGATGGAGTGCGACGAGGCCCAGGGGTTCCTGTTCGCCCGACCGATGCCCGCGGCGCAATTCCTGGAATGGTTCATGGCGCATCCGGGCGACGCCGCAAGCACGCCGCGCGCCGCCGCATAATTCCGGCGACCGACTCCAGCGCCTGAGTCCGCCACCTGTTCAGCCCGACGCCGCGAACGACCTGCCTGATCAGGCGGCGATGACGTCGGCGATGAAAAGATAGCCCTTGCCACGTACCGTCCGGATGATCTCGGTCCGATCGAAGGCGGCAAGTTTGCGCCGTAAACGGCTGATGTTGACGTCGATCGTCCGATCTTTGGACGAGGTATCGGCGCGTCCCGACAATGCGATCATGTCCTCGCGCGTGTGAACCGCGTGCGGATGCGTGACGAAAGCATCCATCATCTGGAACTCCCCCTCGGTCAACGACACGATCTCGCCGCCGGGCGCCTGCAGCGATCGCATGCGGCAATTGAGCGTCCAGCCGGCAAACCGGTACGTCGTATTGTAACGCGCGGCTTCCCCTGGCTCGGCGATGATCCCCACGTCCGTACCCGTGGCTGTGGTCCGATTGCGACGCCGCAATACCGACCTGATGCGGGCGAGGATCTCACGCGGGGTGGATGGCTTCGTGACATAATCGTCCGCGCCCATCTCCAGCGCGACCACGCGGTCGACCTCGCTCGACAGGGCCGACAACATGATGACGCCAGGGGGATCGGCGAACTGGGCAAGTCCGCGCAACACGGAAAGACCATCCTCGCCGGGCATCATCATGTCGAGTATCACGAGATCGCAGGGCCGTTGAACCAGCCTTGCCCTTAACGCCGCACCGCTCGACACCGCCTCCACGCCGAGACCGTTATCGACGAGAAACTCGGTCAGAAGCTCGCGCAGACCGGGGTCGTCATCGACGATGATGATCCGCGCGGCGTGATACGCCGTGTCCTCCGCGGGATCGTGTGTCGCATCATCCCGCCACTCGGCGATGAGCGGCGGGCGCGAGATCGCAGGTTCGTAATGCTGGGAAACGTTCATCGCCGGCGACTTTCGGGGAGAGGGAGACGGTGAGCCATGCCGTCCCAACTGCACCCGGTGTTTGTCCGGGATGTTTCCCGATGTGACGCCCCCTGCCCCACCGTGACACATAGGCTAGTAACGGCCTCTCTAACCTACGTTTCTCGCAACGAGAGGATGCGAGGCGACGTACTTTGGCGCATGCAGAAACATCGCGAACACACGCGCGCGCTAGGATCGCCACATGATGCCGAATCCCGTCCCCGAATCGTTCAATGCGGCTACCGACGGCGCGTCGCCGAAACCGACGCTGCTGATAGTCGACGACGACCACATGATCCGCACGCTGCTGGCGCAGAGCCTCGGCATGCACGGCTATCAGGTCGAAACCGCGACGAGTGCACAGGAGATGGACAGCGTGCTGGCGCGCCAGTCTGTGTCGCTGATCCTGCTCGACGTCATGATGCCGGGCGAGGATGGCCTGTCGGTCTGCCGCCGCCTCGCGCGCGCTGCCGGGCCGCCGGTGGTGATGCTGAGCGCCCTCGGTGAGGAACCCGACCGGATCCTGGGGCTCGAGATCGGTGCCAGCCACTATCTTACCAAGCCGTGCAGTCCGCGTGAGATCCTCGCCACCGTCCGCGCAGCCTTACGTGCGCGTGAGATGCAGGATGCCAGCGAAGGGCGGGCTTATGGTTTTCTCGGTTGGCGGGTCGATTTCGCCGCGCATGAACTGTTCGACGCCGACAACACGCTCATCGACCTGACCGATGGCGAGTTTGCCGTGCTGCGTGCGTTCGTCGAGCGCCCCCGACGCGTCCTGGCACGCGATGCGTTGCTGGAGGCGGCGCGCGGGCCCGATACCGACGCCTTCGATCGGGCGATCGACGTCCAGGTCAGCCGTCTTCGACGCAAACTCCGCTCGCGTGGCGACGACATCATCAGGACGATCCGCAACGAGGGGTATTTCTTCGTCCCACGCGTGGTGCGGCTATGACCGGGGCGTCCCACCCGATCGGCAGGGACACCGGCAGGGACGATGCGCGCGCGCGCAATCTGCAACGATCCTGGCCGTTGTTCCTGCGGATCTTCGCGCTCATGTTGATCACCGTATTGCTGGTGCAGGTGCTGAACTTCGCCACGCTGCTGCTGATGCCGCCGCCGACGCCGATTATTTTCACGACCACCCGTATCGCGGCGTTCGCGCGCACCGGGGTGGATCCCGCCAAGTTGCTGAAGACCCAAATCTCGACGCGCCGACCGGACCCGACCGACAGTCCGCGCGACCGCCGGATCGGCGCGGTGATCGCCAGCGATCTGGGCCTGCCCACGTCCGCGGTCGTCGTCGAGGCCGAGCGGTCTGGAAGCCCGATGTTCGCAGGCGCGCTCCGGCCGCCGATACCGATGGGACCGTCGATGGGACCGCGTCGCCATCACAATTTCGCCGCCCTGGAGAACGCGCTGTTCGGCCCGTTCATCGTCTCCATCGACCTGGGCGGCGGTCGATGGCGGGTGATCCGCCCGACCAGTGCCGTGATGGGACCGTGGCGGATCCGCATCATCCTGTGGTTTCTGGTGGCGCTGGCGGTGGTCGCGCCGATCGCGTGGGCGCTGGCGCGGCGGGTGGTCAAGCCGATCGGTCAGTTCACCGCTGCGGTCGAACGGCTCGGTCGCGATCCGCGGGCAGAACCCCTGACGCTCACCGGTCCGCCCGAGATCGCCGAGGCGGCGGTTGCCTTCAACGTGATGCAGGAACGACTCAATCGCTATGTCGAGGATCGGACGACGTTGATCGCCGCGGTCGCGCACGACCTGCGGACACCGCTGATGCGGCTGTCGTTGCGGCTCGAAAAGGCACCGGAAGATATCCGAATCGCCACCGAGGAAGACATCCAGGAGATGAGCCACCGGATCGGCGCGGCGATGGCCTTCGTGCGCGATATGACCCGCCATGTCCGCCGCCAGCGTCTGGATCTGCGATCGCTCGCGGAGAGCGTTACCGACGAGTTCGCAGACCGCGGCGACGACGTCGTGCTTCAGTCCGGCGGCCCCCTGACGATCGAAGGCGACGCGCCCTCGTTGAAGGCGTTGATCGGCAATCTGATAGGCAATGCGGTCAAATATGCCGGTCATGCCGAGATGCTGCTGTACCGCGACCGCGACATGGTCGTGATCGAGGTGCAGGATCGCGGCCCGGGCATGAAGCCCGACGATCTGGTCCGCGCGTTCGAACCCTTCTTCCGTGCCGAACAATCCCGCAACCGCGATACCGGCGGGATCGGGCTGGGTCTCGCAAGCGTCCGTGCCGTCGCGCGCGCACATGGCGGCGACGCGACGATCGAGGCGCGCGCCGAAGGCGGTCTGCGCGCCCGTATCACGCTGCCCGGCTGACCGGCCCTATCCTTTTCAACATCCAGGAACCGCCATGCGACGTGTCATCACGATTGGGCTTGCCGCTGCACTGGCAGGGTGTGCCACAGGCCTCCCCCGCCCCGGCGGTCCGCCCGAACGCGGTCGGGGCCAATTGTTCATCAGCCCGATGGGCGAACCGTTTCGTACGATCCTTCGCCCCGGAGCAGCGCGAAACCTGTGGTTTGCAGGTGCGGATACCGACGGTGACGGGCGGATCACGCTGGTCGAATTCCAGCATGACGCACTGCGTTTCTTCTCCACACTCGATCGCCGCAAGGACGGCGAAATCGATCCGGACGACATCGCTTCCTATGAAAACGTGCTCGTCCCGGAAATCCGCGTCGTCGGCGGCCGCCATAGATCCGATGGGAGCAGGCCGGGTGACGACGGCACTGCCGGCAATACTGCCCGTGGCGGGCCGGCCATGCGCTTCGGGAATGGCGGCGCCAGCAAGACCGCGGGGCCACGCGAACGCCTGGGCGCGGCACGTTACGGGTTCTTCGACTTCCCCGAGCCGGTCGTAGCGGCCGATCGCAACGGTAACCGCGGCATCGACGCGGGTGAGTTCACCACCACCGCGACGCTCCGGTTCGCGGCCCTCGACCGCAACCAGGATGGTGCGCTCACCTGTGGCGAGTTGCCCCAGGCGGGAGCCGAGACATGGCGCAACGGATCCGACGCGCCCGCCGCGCCGATCGGCGACCGGGAGCCGGTCAGGCCCTGATCCCGAAACGGCGCGAGACTGGATACTCCCGCGATGTCATGTCGATTCTCTCCGGTGGCGATGGAGTTTCAGCCGAGCAGCCCGGAGACGATCCAGCGGCGACTTACGGCGGATTTTACGATCGCGACACCGCACCGACGACACGCAGACCGCTGAATCGCATCGCTCGGCGCATCCCGGTGACGCGACCGCGGCACATGGCGTCCGGTCGAGCATTCCGGCGATGGTACCAACAGGCGCTGCATGACATTTCCCTCCGAGTTTTCGGGCTAGGCATGCGCGCCGATCCTGTCCGCAGTGTTTCAAGTACGTATCAACGCATTGCCGGTCAGACGCGACGGGCGAGACCGTTTGCGCGAGGACGTGATGCGCCCAACGCTATCGACCGGAGATATCCAGGCGCTGGCCCGCGAAATCTTCCGCTGCAACCCGGTCGATCTGGCGCTCGATGCCGCGCGTGAGATCGCGCGGGATCGTCACCGCGAAACCGCGGGCGATCAGTCCCTCGACCGCCCAGCGAACGCAATAGTCCGCCGCGACACCGATCACCGTGACCTCGCTGACGCCCTTTGCGGTGAGTCCGGCAAAGAACTCGTCACGCAAGATGGACGGCTGTCCCGCCTCGCGCGCGCCCTCGATCGCGAGGGCCGGTTCGGCCCACATGTCGAACACCCCCTTCTCGATCCGCCACGCCGGGATCGCCGGCTCGATCAGTGCCACGTCGAGCATGTTGCGCCACCCTTGCGTACCCTTAACGCAGTGGATCGGGAACATCTTCGCCTCGGGCGACGTCGGATAGGTCTCGACGAAATGCGTGTCGAAGGTAAACAGGACGCCCGCGGTTTCGCCGGGCTTCAGCGCCGCGAGCCACGCCTGCATCGGCGCGACCAGAGCCGCCGCTCCCGCCACGCTCAGCGCGCCCTGCTCCGCCATGAAATCCCACTGCGTATCCACCACGACCACGAACCGCGCCATCGCCCGTCTCCTTTGCCCGCTGCTTGACACACTCGCGTCTTCTCGGACACCCGCCGCCTAACGCAACGCAGGAGCCCACGCGCATGGCCGTGACCGATATCGCCACCCGGACGTATAATCACAATTTCCGGCTCGATCCGATCGTGCGCAGCCTGCTCGACACCGATTTCTACAAGCTGTTGATGTTGCAGATGATCCGGCAGGTCTATCCGGACGTGACCGCGACCTTCGCGCTGATCAACCGGACGAAGACCGTGCGGCTGGCGGAAATCGTCGACGAGGCCGAACTGCGCGCGCAACTCGATCACGCGCGGACGCTCAGGTTTGCGAAGAAGGAGCTGATCTGGCTCGCGGGCAACAGCTTCTACGGGAAGCAGAAGATGTTCGGGCCGGAGTTTCTGGGCTGGCTCGCCGAGTTCCAGCTACCGGCATACGATCTGCGCAAAGTCGACGGCCAGTACGAGCTGCATTTCGAGGGCCCTTGGTCGCACACGACGATGTGGGAAATCCCAGCGCTGACGATCATCAACGAACTGAAATCGCGCGCAGCCCTGCGCGATCGCGGGCGGTTCGCGCTCGACATCGTCTATGCGCGCGCCAAGGCCAAGCTGTGGGAGAAGGTCGAGCGGTTGCGCGAACTGCCCGACCTCGTGCTGTCGGACTTCGGCACGCGGCGGCGGCACGGCTTTCTTTGGCAGCGCTGGTGCGTCGAGGCGTTGAAGGAAGGGCTCGGCGACCGGTTCATCGGCACGTCGAACGTACTGCTGGCGATGGATGCGGATCTGGAGGCGATCGGCACGAACGCGCACGAACTGCCGATGGTCACCGCCGCGCTGGCCGACAGCGACGCGGAGCTGGCCGAGGCGCCCTACCGCGTGCTCGAGCATTGGCGACAGCATTATAACGGCAACCTGCTGATCGCGCTGCCCGACGCGTTCGGAACGACCGCGTTCCTGCGCAACGCGCCGCACTGGCTGGCGGAATGGACCGGTTTCCGCCCCGACAGCGCGCCGCCGATCGCGGGTGGGGAGCAGATCATCCGCTGGTGGGAGGAACAGGGGGTCGATCCGAAGACCAAGCTGCTGATCTTTTCCGACGGCATGGACATCGACACGATCGAGCAGGTTTACGGGCATTTCCACGGCCGGGTGCGCATGAGCTTCGGCTGGGGGACGAACCTGACCAACGACTTCCGCGGCTGCGATCCGGACGGGGCGACTGCGCTGGAGCCGATCTCGCTGGTCTGCAAGGTGATAGCGGCCAACGGGCGCCCGGCGGTGAAGCTGTCGGACAATCCCGCCAAGGCGACGGGCGAACCGACGGAGATCGCTCGCTATCTACGCGTGTTCGGCGAAGCGGATCGCGCGGCCGCGCCGGTTCTGGTCTAACCCTCGAACGTGGCATTCGTGCAACAGAACCGACATATTTCGCAATAAAGTTGTCGCATAGACCGATATCACCTTGCTTCGTTACGCCCAAGCCGTGATCCGTATACAAAATAAATAGAGCGGATGCCGGACGGATACACGAACAGGGGGACAGGTTCATGCGCGCGTTCAAGACGTTTTCCTATGCAAGCGCCGGGGGGTTGGCGCTGGCAACGATGCTGGCGGCGACGGCGGCCCAAGCCCAGACCGTGACCACGCCAGCCACGCAAGCGGCGCCGGTAGCCGACGATGAGACCGGCGGCGATATCGTCGTGACCGGGTCGCGCATCCGTCGCAGTCCGCTCGATCAACCGTCGCCGGTCATCACGGTCGATGCGGAATCGATCCAGCGGACCGGGCTGTCGTCGGTCGCCGACGTGCTCCAGCGGTTGCCGAGCGCGGCGGGCGGGTTGAACTCGAAGGTCAACAATTCGGGGAACATCGGCAATCCGCCCGACGGCGGTGGCGTCGGTGCAGGGTCGGCGGAGATCGACCTGCGCTACCTCACCGCCAAACGGACGCTGGTGCTGGTCGACGGCCTGCGCTTCGTCAACGGCGCCTCGGCGAGCGGTATCCCCTCGACGGTCGATCTCAACACGATCCAGGTCGGCTCGATCGAGCGGATCGAGATCCTCCAGTCGGGCCAGTCGCCGCTCTATGGCTCGGACGCGCTGGCCGGCGTCGTCAACATCATCACCAAGTCGCAGCAAAAGGGGCTGAAGGCGTCGGCGCAGTTCGGTACGTTCCGGCAGGGCGACGGCCATACGCAGGACTATAATGTCAGCTACGGGATCCAGGCGCCGCGGACGAGCGTGGTGTTCGGCGGCAGCTATGTGAAGCAGGAGGCGGTGCGCACCGGCGACCGCGCGATCTCGCAATTCCCCAACCCCGGCCAGACGAGCTGCACCGATCCGATCGGCGGCTGTTCGAGCGCGACGGTGAACGGCTATGTGCAACTCACCGGCGCCGCGCTGACGCTCAAATCCGCGCCGATCCTTGGCCGACCGCGCTACGATGCGGCGAACCCCACGGGCGCGAACAGCGACTTCCGCCTGCTCACCGCGTCGGACCGGTTCAACTTCGCGCCGTTCAACTATTTCCTGACACCGTCGGAGCGGTACGGCTTCTTCGTCAGCGCCAAGCAGGAGCTGACCGACAGCGTAAACCTGCGCGTGAAGATGAACTACACGCGGCGCAATTCGCAAAACCAGGCGGCATTCCTGCCGCTGTTCGTCGGGCCGGACGCCGGCAACGGCAATCTGCTCGACACGATCTCGATCGATGCGACCAACCCGTTCAACCCGTTCGGCTACACATTGTCGGCGGGCGGCGCGGGTAACGCGCCGGCGAACTATTCGACGGTGCGGCGTCGTCTCGTCGAGGCGGGGCAGCGGACCTATTCGCAGACCGTCGACACGATGTCGGCGACCGCGACCCTCGACGGCTCGTTCACCGTCGGCAGCCGTAAATTCTACTGGGACGCCAATGCGGTGCTCGGCTTCAACGATGCCAAGCAGCTGTTCACCGGCAACATCAATGCGGCGCTTCTACAACAGGCGCTGGGCCCGGTCGCGAACTGCACCGGGGCGTGCGTCCCGTTCAACATCTTCGGCGGCGCGGGCTCCGTTACCCCGCAGATGCTCGCCTATATCGCGTTCGACGAGCGCGCGCGTAGTTCGCAGAGCCTGGAGGATTACACCGCCAATATATCGGGCGACCTGTTCGACCTCCCCGCTGGGCCGGTCGGCATCGCCGCGGGCTATGAGCACCGCGTCCAATATGGCAGCTTTACGCCCGATCCTCTGATCACCGCGGGTCTCGGTGCGGACATCCCGGCGCAGCCCGCACGCGGCAATTTCAATTCGGACGAAGTCTATGCCGAGTTGCGCGTACCGCTGATCCACGACACGCCGCTGATCCATTCGCTCGAAGTCGGCGGCGCGGTGCGGCATTCGAACTATTCGACCAGCGGCAGCAACACGACCTACACCGGCAGCGGGTTGTGGAAGCCGGTCAGCGACCTGCTGTTCAGGGCGTCCTATGCGCAGGGCTTCCGTGCGCCGAGCATCGGCGAGCTGTTCGGGGCGGAATCCCGCTCGGACGCACCGATCGACGATCCCTGCACCAACGTCGCCGGGTCGCCGTACCAGACGTCCGCCACGGTGCGTGCGAACTGCACTGCAAACGGCGTGCCGGCAAACGGGAGTTACCAGGAGCCGAATGGCGGCCAGCTCGGCGTGCTGACGGGCGGCAACACCGCGTTGAAACCGGAAACCTCGCGGACCTGGCTGTTCGGCGGCGTCTATGCTCCGAACTGGGCGAGGAACAGCGGCTTTGCGAGCCAGCTGAGCATCGAGGGCAATTATTACGACATCAAGGTGACCGACGCGATCGCACCCGTCGCAGCGCAGCTGACGTTGAGCCGCTGTGCGGAATCGGGCGATGCGCTGAGCTGTGCGGCGATCACGCGGACCTCGAACGGGCTGATCTCGCGGATCAACGCGCAGTTGCAGAATATCGGCGGGATCCGCACCCGCGGTGTCGACGTGACGATGGTGTACCGCTCGCCGCGCACCTCGGCGGGGACGTTCGGGCTGTCGCTCAACGGCAATATCCTGCTGAAATATGCCGAGACCTTCCCGGCGGCGACGGGCTTCACCACCACCGACTATCGCGGCACGACCCGCGGCTTTCCGGATCAATCCTACCCCAAGCTCAAGGGAAACGGGGTGATCGACTGGGATATCGGCGCAGCGCGCGCGTCGTTTACCGGCCGCTATATCGACAGCGTGAAGGAAGCCGATGGCAAAAAGCTCAAGAGCACGTTCTACGGCGACGTTCAGGTCACGCTGGCACCGGGCTGGCTGCAGAACCGGCTGGGGCTGACGATCGGCGTGAACAACGTGTTCAACCAGGACCCGCCGGCCTGCTTCAGCTGCACCGGGCCGAATTACGATCCGACCACGTATGACGTGCCGGGGCAGTTCGGCTATATCCGTCTGTCGTGGGGCCTTTGATCCCGCGGGCGTGATCTGGTGGGAAAGGCGGTCCGCTGATGGCGGGCGGACCGCCTCCTGTCATCCTGACGAAAGTCAGGATCCAGAGTTACAAAGGACATCGCGCGTGACGTGACCCCCGTTTTTTCCTCCAGTTGGAGCTAGAGTCCGACCCCGGAAAGGGACGGACAGATGAAGCGGAAGCAGTTTTCGGAAGAGCAGATCATCGGCATCCTGAAGGAGGCCGAGGCTGGTGCGGTGGTGACGGATCTGTGCCGGCGGCACGGGATGTCGAGCGCGACCTATTACGCCTGGAAAGCCAAGTTCGGCGGCTTGGAGGTGTCCGATGCGAAGCGGCTGCGGGCGCTCGAGGAGGAGAACGCCCGGCTCAAGCGACTGCTCGCGGACACGATGCTGGACAACGCAGGTCTGAAGGACCTGCTGGCAAAAAAATGGTGACGCCCGCCGCGAAGCGGGAAGCGGTCGCGCATCTCCAGACGGCGCTGGGGATGAGCGAGCGGCGGGCGTGTGCTGTCGTCGGGGCGGATCGCACGAGCATGCGGTATCGCTCAAGCCGGGCAGATGATGGCGACCTTCGGTCGCGTCTGCGCGAGCTGGCGCAGCAGCGCCGACGGTTCGGCTATCGGCGGTTGCACATCCTGCTGCGGCGGGAGGGCATCACGATCAACCGCAAGAAGACACAGCGGCTTTACCGCGAGGAAGGTCTGACAGTCCG
>NZ_JAXOJR010000010.1:0-162525 GCF_036663855.1 Sphingomonas fucosidasi
AAACCATCCGTACCGCCCGCTCGCGGACTTCGGGCGCAAACTTGTTCGTCGTCTTGCTCGTCATGGCTCCACCTTCTCAGGAGTTGGAGCCTCCGACAAACCCGGCGCGGTTCAGACCTCAAGGTAGCGGGGCGGCGCCTCCGCCGGACGATGCTACCCATTGTTATTCCATGAGCCGCTTCATGCCCAGCCAACCTCTCAAACGGTTGCATTTTGAAACTAGGGTTTGTTGGCTGGCCCTATGTGGCGATTTGGAGACACAACATTCAAAAAACCGGTTTCCGTATGCGGAAATTGCTAGACGTGCAGGTGGGAACCTCGCTACCTAACGTCCAAACCATAAGTTCGAAAACATTCGAACACTCAGGAGGGAATGCCGATGCGTATGATCGCATATCTGTTGTCTGCCGCTGCGACCACGGTGCTTGTATCGCCGGCCTTCGCGCAGGACGTGCCCACGACTCAGCCTGAGGCGCAGACGACCACCACGACATCGGGTACTGCGGCTGGATCGGTCGATGCGGGGCAGGCGCCGGTCGCGGCCCCGCAGGCCTATTCGGGCAACGCCAGCGACATCGTCATCACCGCGACGCGCCGTTCCGAGCGGCTGTCCAACGTCCCGATCGCGGTTTCCGCCGTCGGTTCGGCAGCCCTCGAGAACACCGGCGCCAACGATATTCGCCAGGCCACGCAGCTCGTCCCCTCGCTGCTCATCTCGTCGACCGGCAGTGAAGCCAACGCCTCCGCCCGCGTCCGCGGCATCGGCACGGTCGGTGACAATCCCGGCCTCGAAAGCTCGGTCGCGGTGTTCATCGACGGCGTCTATCGCAGCCGCACCGGCTCCGGGCTCAACGATCTCGGCGAAGTCGATCGTATCGAGGTTCTTCGTGGGCCGCAGGGTACGCTGTCTGGCCGTAACGCGACCGCCGGCTCGATCAACATCCTGACGAAGCTGCCTTCGTATAACTTCGGCGGCTATGCCGAGGCGACCTACGGCAATTACAACAATGTCCGCATCGCGGGCGGGCTGACCGGTCCGATCATCAAAGACAAGCTCGCCTTCCGTCTCGATGGCGTGTTCGGCAAGCGCGACGGGTTCTACTACGATGTCATCAACCGGACCGACTACAACGATCGCAACCGGTATTTCGTGCGTGGCCAGTTGCTGTTCGAGCCGTCGAGCGACATCAGTGTCCGCCTGATCGGCGATTATACGCGGCGCGACGAGAAGTGCTGCGGCGCGGTGTACGTGAACACCCAGGAAAAGATCGATCCGACGCCAGGCGTGCCCGGCGATTTCGCGATCAATCCTGCCGGCAACCGTATCGTTCAGGTCATGCAAAGCATGGGTGCGGTGTTCGCCAGTGCGGGTGACCCGTACAACCGCCGCATCGCCAATACGCCGGGTCGTGCTTATTCCAACCTCACGACCGACTATGGCGGCTCCGGCCAGATCGACATCAATCTGGGTGGCGCGTCGCTCACCTCGATCACGGCATACCGCGAATACAAATCTGGCGGCGCGTCCGACATCGATTACGGCAACCTCGACATCGGCTATCGGGCCGACGACGGGAACAGCTTTCGCCAGTTCCATACGTTCACCCAGGAAGTCCGGCTGAACGGCTCCCTGTTCAACGACAAACTCGACTGGTTGATCGGCGGCTATTATTCGAAGGAAGATCTGGTCGTTGCCGACAATCTGAAGTTCGGCACGCAATATGGCGCGTTCGCGGCGTGCCGGATCGTCGCGACGGCCAATCCGCTGGCGGCACTGCGCAACCCGAACAACCCCGGCTGCCTGAGCACGACCCCGCAGGCTGCGCTCGGCGGCGCCAATGGGCGACAGGCGCTTGGGGCAGGGTTCGGCGCTCTCGGACCAACGATCCTCGCCGGCCTCGATCGCCTCAGCACGCTCAACAATCTGGGCGATCAGCGCTCGACCTATTATCAGGACAGCGAGAATTACGCGTTCTTCACGCACAACATCTTCAAGCTGACCGACAAGCTCTCGATCACCGGCGGTCTGCGCTACACGCGCGAGGCGAAGGATTTTCACGCCGACTTCAATAACAACAACACGGTATGTCCGGCCCAGCAGGCCAATCTCAGCCCGCTGCTCGCCAGTGCAGCCGTGCCCGCCGCGCTCAAGACGCTCGTCGGTGGCATCATCACGCTCACCTGCACGGGCAATTCGTCGTCGGCACTTAACGGCCTCGATCTGAACGACGGGTTCAAGGAAGGCGAGTTCACCGGCACCGGCGTCATCTCCTACAAGCCACGTACCGACACGCTGCTATATGCCTCCTATTCGCGCGGCTATAAGGCTGGCGGCTACAATCTCGATCGTTCGGACCTGACCGCGAACGTGTTCTCGTCGCCGACGAATGCGAGCGTCGTAAATCTCCGGTTCGATCCGGAGACGGTGAATTCGTACGAACTCGGTCTGAAGTTCACCTCGAAGGACTTCACCTTCAACGTCGCGGGCTTCCGCCAGGAGTTCAAGAATTTCCAGCTGAACACCTTCAACGGCACCAACTTCATCGTCGAGAACATCAGCACCTGCGGCACCAGCCTGAACGGTGCGGACCGCGATGCGAGCGCGGCCACGGGCGCCTGCTCCGGTGGCGTCCAGCACGGCGTCATCTCGCAGGGCTTCGAGCTGGAGGCAGGATTGTTCCCGGCACCGAATTACACGGTGAACCTCGGCTACACGTACACGAACACGCGTTTCCGCAACAATCTGGTCGGCAGCGACTCGGGGCAGGCACTCGATCCCGCGCTGTTCCTGCTCTCGGGCAGCAACCTGTCGAATGCGCCGAAGCACACCGTGACCGCCTCGACCGCCTGGACGCCGGACATCGGGTCGACCGGGATGACTGCGCTGTTCTACGTCGACGGCCGCATGACCAGCGACTACAACACCGGATCTGACCTGTTCCCGGAAAAGGCGCAGGATGGCTTCTTCCTGGTGAATGCCCGTGTCGGTATCCGTGGGCCTCAGCAGAAGTGGGCGTTGGAACTCTGGGCACAGAACCTGCTCGACACCAATTATCAGCAGGTGGCGTTCAACGCACCGTTCCAGGGTGCCGGCAGCCAGGCCCAGACGCAGGCGTTCGGTTCGACCGCGAACCAGATCTTCTCCTCGTTCCTGGGCGAGCCGCGGACCTATGGCCTGACGCTGCGCTCGCGTTTCTGATCGGAAGGGCTGCGTGAAGAGCCGGTCCGCAGTTTGCTGCGGGCCGGCTTTTTCGTGTCTGAGTGAACCTGCCGTACGCGCCGCATCCCGCGAACGCCGAGCACCAGCTGCCGCTTGTGACACCGGACTGTCCCTAGGGCTTCCCCCGCGGAAGTCGGGCGCGCGACACTATGCTGCGAGATCGATCTCTTCGCCGGCCGCCGCCGCGAGCAACCTTCGCTCCAGCGTCTTCAACCGGGCAGGCTGGGTAATCCGGTCCCCCGTGAGGTCGGTGATGTAGAACGTATCCACCGCGCGCTCTCCGTAAGTCGCGACATGCGCGGAATGGATCGTGACCTTCGACTGGAACAGGGCGTTGGCGAGCTGGTTCAGCAGCGCCGGCCGGTCCCGCGCATTGACCTCGACCACGGTGAACCGGTTCGACGCCTTGTTGTCGACCAGCGCGTTGGGAACGATGTCGAACGCTTCGGCCCGCGTCCGGGGAAGGGGTTTCGCCACCAGCCGGTCGGCCAGCTTGCCGCGATTGGCGAGCGCATCCTCGATCGCCGTCTTGAGGCGTGAAACCTGTTCGGTGCCATCGAACGGTCGGCCGAACGGATCCTGGACGAGGAAGTTGTCGACCGCCATCCCGTCGCGCGTGGTGTGGATGCGCGCATCGATGATGTTCCCGCCAGCGACATGGATCGCGCCGGCGATGCGATAGAACAGTCCTGGATGATCGGCCGCGTAGATTGTCACCAGCGTGGCGCCGCGCCCAGGGTAGACGTGGGCGTCGATCGCAAGTTGCGCGTCGCCGGTGGTTGCGAGGAAGCGGGCATTGTGCGCGAGCACGTCCTCGGGCTCGGCGATCCAATAGGCTTCGGGAAGACGGCGAACGAGCGTTTCGAAGGTCGCCTCGTCCCAGCCAAGCGCATCGCGCAGATGCTCCTGCTTGGCGGCGATGCGTTCGGCGCGCCCTTTCTGCTTGTGACCGAGCCGCAGTACCTCTTCGGCGGATTCGTACAGGTCGCCAAGCAGCTGGCGTTTCCAGCCGTTCCAGACGGCGGGGCCGACCGCGCGGATGTCGACGATCGTCAGCGTCAGCAACAGGCGGAGGCGCTCGGGGCTCTGCACCACGTCGCAGAAATCGAGGATCGTCTTGAAGTCGCTGAGGTCGCGTTTGAACGCGGTGGCGGACATCAGCAGGTGCCAACGGACCAGCCACGCGACCGTTTCCGTCTCGGCGGCGGTCAGCCCGAAGCGTGGGCACAGGCGCTGCGCCACCTCCGCACCGAGAATCGAATGATCGCCGCCGCGGCCCTTGGCGATATCGTGCAACAGCACCGCGACATACAAAGCGCGCCGCGACACGATCTGCTCGAAGATCGCGCTGGCGAGCGGATGCTCCTCCTTCAACACGCCGTTCTCGATGCGCGCGAGCAGGCCGATCGCGCGGATGGTGTGCTCGTCGACGGTGTAGTGGTGATACATGTCGAACTGCATCTGCGCGACGACACGCGCGAAGTCGGGCACGAACCGGCCGAACACGCCCGCCTCGTTCATCCAGCGCAGCACGAGTTCGGGATCGCGTGGTGAGGTCAGCACGTCGAGGAACAGCGCGTTGGCGGTCGGGCTGTTCCGAACGTCATCGACCAGTTTGGCGTCGCGGGCGGCGGCACGCATCGCCAGCGGATGGATCTCGACGCCGTGCTTGTCGGCGAGTTGGAAGATCTCGATCAGGCGTTCGGGATCTACTTGAAAGAAGTCGTCGCTAGGTAGCGCCAACCGGCCGCGATCGAGCACGAAACCGTTGAGCTTGCGCGGTGAACGACGGATCGTCGGCAACCCGAAACGGCGGCCGCGCGCGGCGAACTTCTCGTCGAGATGCGCGAGGAACACGCCGCTGAGCGTGCCGACCGTCTTCGCCTGCAGGAAATAGAACTGCATGAATCGCTCGACCTTCGATTTCCCCGGTCGATCGGAAAAGCGCATCCGGTCGGCGATCTCGCGTTGCAGGTCGAACGTCAGCCGATCCTCGGCGCGGCCGGTGATGCTGTGGAGATGGCAGCGGACCGCCTGGAAGAAATTGTCGGCGCGGTGGAACAGCCGGTATTCGGCTTTGGTGAACAACCCGACCTCGACCAGCTCGGCGGCGCGTTGGACGTCGTAGATGTATTTGCCGATCCAAAACAATGCGTGAAGATCGCGCAGGCCGCCCTTGCCCTCTTTGACATTGGGTTCAACGACATAGCGGGTGTCGCCCATCTTGCGGTGGCGCGCGTCGCGTTCGGCGAGCTTGTCGGCGATGAAGGTGCGCGCGGTGTCGGCCTGGACCTCGGTCTTGAAGCGGTGCGATGCCTGTTCGTAGAGGTCGGCATCGCCGCAGACGTAGCGCGCCTCGAGCAACGCGGTGCGGACGGTGACGTCACCCTTGGCCTGACGCACCATTTCGTCCAGCGAGCGGCTGGACTGGCCGAGCTTCAGACCGAGATCCCACAGCGCGTACAGCATCGATTCGATCACGCGCTCGGCCCAAGGGGTCTGCTTGCCGGGGGTGAGGAAGCCGATATCGACATCCGAATGCGGCGCCATTTCCGCACGCCCATAGCCGCCGACGGCGATGATCGTCAGCCGCTCGCCGATCGTCGGGTTGGGCAGCGGGTAGAGTCGCTGGGTGGTGAAATCGAACAGGATGCGGAGCAGCTGATCGATGAGATACGCCTGCGCACCCGCTGCTTCGAGCCCGCGCGACGGATGTTCGACGAGGCGGCGTTCGACTTCGACCCGGCCGGCCTCGAGTGCTGCCTTCAGTAGCGTTGTCGCGTCGCGGCGGAGCGCGGTGGCGTCCTCGCCGTGCAGCGTGGCGATGGTTTCGGCGACGGCGCGGCGATCGATGATCGTGCGGCGGTTGGGGAGGTGATCGAAGCGGCCTATCATGTCGCCTCAGATAGGGGCGGCGGCGTGTCGCGTCATCAGGATTGCGCAAAGCCTCCGCGAAACGTAACCGGACGCGCGAGTGGAGGACGAAAATGAGCGAACCATTGCGCGTGGCCCCGTTGAAAGTGGCTCTGGCGGGGCTGGGGACGGTAGGCGGCGGGGTGATCCGGCTGCTGGATGCGAACCGCGAGTTGATTGCGCGGCGGGCGGGGCGCGAGATCGAGATCGTCGCGGTGTCCGCACGCGATCGCGGCAAGGATCGCGGCGTCGATCTGTCGCGGTTCGCCTGGGTCGACGACACGACCGCGCTGGCGAAGCAACCAGGGGCGGATGTCGTGGTCGAGTTGATCGGCGGTTCCGATGGCCCGGCGTTGACGCTGGCCCGCAGCACGCTGGGGGCAGGACGGAGTTTCGTCACCGCGAACAAGGCGATGATCGCGCATCACGGGCTCGAGCTGGCGCAGGCGGCCGAGGCAGCGGGCGTCGCGCTGAAGTTCGAGGCCGCGGTCGCGGGCGGCATCCCGGTCATCAAGGGGCTGCGTGAAGGTGCGGCGGCGAACGAGATCGCGCGGGTGTACGGAATTCTCAACGGGACCTGCAATTTCATCCTGTCGAAGATGGAGTCCGAAGGTCGCGATTTTGCCGAGGTGCTGGCGGAGGCGCAGGCGCTGGGGTTCGCCGAGTCCGATCCGAGCTTCGACATCGACGGGGTAGATGCCGCGCACAAACTGTCGATCCTGGCCGCGGTCGCGTTCGGCACGCAGCCGGCGTTCGACGACGTCGGGGTGAGCGGCATCCGGAATCTGCTGGGGGCGGACATCGCCGAGGCGGCGGCGCTGGGCTATCGCGTGCGTCTCCTCGGGTTGGCGGAAGCGGGCGCGGCCGGGCTGTTCCAGCGCGTGCATCCGCATCTCGTGCCGATCGATCATCCGCTGGCGCATGTGACGGGGTCGCTCAACGCCGTCGTGGCGGAGGGCAATTTCGTCGGCCGCCTGCTGTTCCAGGGTGCTGGTGCTGGCGATGGCCCGACGGCAAGCGCAGTGGTGGCCGACCTGATCGACATCGCGCGCGGAGAGTTCGGGCCGCCGTTCGCGATGCCGGTGGTGTCGCTCACTGCTGCGTCGAAAGCGGATAGCGGCGAGCGGCGGGGGCGTGCGTATTTGCGGTTCACCGTCGCGGACCGGGTCGGCGTGCTGGCCGAGATCGCGGCGGCGATGCGGGATGCGGGTGTGTCGATCGAGAGCCTGATCCAGCGGGGGGCGATTGCGGACGGCAGCGTGCTGGTGGCGATCGTGACGCATGAGAGCCCGGAACGCTCGATCGCGCAGGCGTTGGAGAAGCTGCGGGGTTCGCAGAGTCTCGTCGGACAGCCGATGTGGATGCATATTCTGGATTGATTGGGGGCGGTAATGACTACCAATCCCGTCTAAAAGCGACCACCCCGGAGAAGGCCGGGGCCCAGTTGGAGAGGTCGCAGTAACGGCGCGCGCGCTTCGTTAGCTTCGTCTCCCAACTGGGCCCCCGCCTTTGCGGGGAAATACTTTGGTTGGTCCGGTGGAAGACTTGCCGGATTTTATTTCACCGGATCATCCAGCACGATCGGCACGCGGTTCGACGTATCCGGCTTCTTGCGGAACTTGCCGGCCACGTCGCGCACCAGTGCCATCGGGTCCTTGCCCTCGCCATTCTCGCAGCAGCTATGCGGATCGATCAGCGCGCCGATGCCGCGGATCAGGACGACCGGGACCGTCAGCAAATCCACGCCGGTACAGCCACCCGGCGGGCAGGGTCGCCCGGCATTGTCGAGCGCCGCGCGCGGATCGCCGGTCGGCTGGCGCGGGCGGTCCTGGGGCAGGCGCTCGTCGGGGAGGGGCAGGCGCTGCTCGGACGTGCCCTTGCCGCCACAGACGACGACTTCGCTAGGGCTCGAACCGGGGCAGGCGGGCGGGTTCAGGATCGACCAGCTTTGCGGGGGCGGTGCGACGACCGGCGTTGTGCCGACGGCGGCTTGCAACAGGATCGACAGCAGGATCACGGCGCCCCCTAAATCCTAGTTGACCGTACCGACGGGACCGTCGAGGTCGATCGGCACGCGACCACGCGTATCGGGCTTCTTTGCCAGCGCGCTCTTGATCAGCCCAACCGCCGCCTTGGCGATCGGGGCGATCGGGGGACCGAATCCGACCTGGCACCCCCATTGGCTGGCTGCACATGGCGTACCCTCCAATTGTAGTGCGCGGGCTGCGCTGAGTTCGGGATTCGACGCGACCGCGCGGTCGGGGGGGCCGCGCTCGTCCGGCAGCGGCAGGCGTGGGCTGTTCGCCGCGGGGCCCCCGCAGACGATGACGTCGTTGCCGTCCTTCGAGGCGGCCGCGCATGGATCGACCAGAATCGAAAAACGCTCCGGCGCCGCGGTCGGAGACGGTGTGGCGACTTGCATCAGTGCGGACAGGATGACGGCGAACATCGAACGGACCCTTCTATGGTGCAGGCTTGCGGAACGATGTCCCGCCTTCGCCACCCACGGTCATGCTGACTCCGGCCATCCCGCCGCCGACTTGGAACGGGCCGAGATCGGCGAGCGGCGAGGTGCGGCGGAGTAGCCGCGTGCGTTCGTCGCGGATGCTTTCATGCTTGGGATCGCCCGCGTCATGAACGACGAACGGCACGCGAAACCGGTCCGCGTGTCGCATTCCGCAGACCGTGATATCGGTTTCGTCCGCGCTCTGGATACAGGGTTGCTCGGCGGCCATTCGCGCCTTTGCGGTTGCCATCAGGGGGTCTTCGATCAGTATCGACAGCAGCATCGCGAGCATCGGCACCTCCCGGACAGACATTCAGACTGACCGCGATCGCGCGCCGGGGCAAGCATCATTGCTCGATCTTGGCGACTCCGAGCCTGGGAATGTCGATCGCCGGGCAGCGATCCATCACGACTTTCAGCCCTGCCGTCTCGGCGCGCGCTGCCGCGTCCTCGTTGATGACGCCGAGTTGCATCCAAACCGCCTTCGCACCCGCTGCAATCGCCTGATCGACCGCCTCGCCGGCTGCGGCCGAGTTGCGGAAGATATCGACGATGTCGATCGGGTCGCCGAGTTGCGATAGCTCGCGGAAGACGAACTCGCCGTGGATATGCTCGCCGGTGATCTGCGGATTGACCGGGATCACGCGGTAGCCGTGTGCCTGGAGCTTGGCCATCACGCCGTAGGAAGGGCGGTCCGGGCGATCGGACGCGCCAATCATCGCGATCGTCCGTGCGCCTTCGAGCAAGGCTTTGATGTCGGCATCGGCGGTCAACGGCATCGATGCCTCCTGTCGGGGGAAACCTGGTCCGCTCGTACCGCAACTCTACGCGTCGGGTACGACCGGTAATCAGACAACGTAGATCGGGCTCGCGGGTTTCACAGTTTTCCGAGCCATGCGACGACCTGAGCCGCAATCGGCATGAACACAATATCGTCGGGGTTCGAAGCCGGCGGCGTCCCCGCATCGGACGCGGTGCGGATCGAAATCGTCAGCGGTACGCGGCCGAGGAACGGGATGCCGAGCTCGCGCGCCGCTGCCTCCGCGCCGCCATTGCCGAACGGGTCCGACGCCTCGCCGCAATGCGGACAGATATAGCCGGCCATGTTCTCGACCAGCCCGATGATGGGAATGCCGGCCTTCTCGAACAGGTCGATCGCGCGGCGCGCGTCGATCAGCGCGAGATCCTGTGGGGTCGAGACGATCACCGCGCCCGCCGGGCGGTATTTCTGGACCATCGTCAGCTGGACGTCGCCGGTCCCGGGCGGGAGATCGAGTACGAGCGTATCGGTCAGGCCCCAGTCCGCCTCGACCAGCTGGCCGAGCGCACCCGCCGCCATCGGCCCGCGCCAGGCGATCGCCTTGCCCGGTTCGACGAGCTGGCCCATCGACAGCAACGGAACGCCGTACGGGGTCGGGACCGGATCGAGCACCTTGTCCTTGGCGGTCGGGCGGGTGCCCTCGACATTCATCAGGCGAGGCTGGGACGGCCCGTAGATATCGGCGTCGACCAGCCCGACACGCCGCCCGGCACGCGACATCGCGATGGCGAGGTTGGCGGCGAGCGTCGATTTGCCGACACCGCCCTTGCCGCTGGCGACCGCGATCAGCCGGCGGGTCGAGCGTTCGGCGGTCACCGCGATCCGCACTTCAGTCACTCCGGGCTGCGTCGCGGCCATCCGCACGGTCGCCTCCAGCGCATCGCGCGCCTGCGGATCCAGCCCGGTGGCATCGATGATGATGCCGGCCCGTGTTCCCTCCAGCCGGACGGTCGCCCGCTTGCCCGCCACTGCGGCAACCGCCGCCTTTACCGCTTCGATATCGATCATCGTGGCCAGATAGGGCCGCTAAGGGCGCTTGGCACTGTTTTTCCGCCGCCGCACACCTATAAAGGTTGGTATGACGATCTTCTCGCGCTGGTTCCGGCGCCCCGATATCCTCGCCACCGAAACACCGAAAGGCCCTTGGGGCGGCTCGGGCGACGACGGTAACCCTGGCCCGCGCAATCCCTGGGCCCTGCCGCCCGGTGGTCGCAAACCTGCGGCCAAGCCGACTGCGCTCGACGAGTTCCTGAGGAAAGCGCGTGGCTCGGGCGGCGGGGGCGGCGGCAATGGCGGCTTCGGCGGCCTGCCGTCGGGTGCCAATGCCCGTGCGCTCTGGGCGATCGGCGTCGCGATCATTGCGGTCGTCTGGATCCTGTTCACCGCGATCCACCAGATCGGCCCGCAGCAGCGCGGCGTCGTCACCTATTTCGGCAAATATGCCGGCACGCTCGATCCGGGTATCCGCCTGACGATGCCCGCGCCGATCGCCAATGTGATGGTGGTCGACGTGCAGAAGATCCGCACCGACAACTTCCCCGTAGGCGAAGGCGAGAACCTGACGCTCACCGGCGACCAGAACATCATCGATCTGGCCTATTCGGTGCGCTGGGACATTGCCGATCCGCGCGATTATGTGTTCCAGCTCGCCGAGCCGAACGACACGGTTCGTGCCGCCGCCGAGAGCGCGATGCGTGCGGTGGTCGCTACGACCACGCTCGACCAGGCGATCGGTACGGGACGCACGGTAATCGAACAGCGCGTCGCGGAGATGACGCAGCAGATCCTCAACGACTATAAATCCGGCGTCCGCATCCAGGGCGTCGCGATCAAGCAGGCCGCAGCACCCGCGCGGATCGTCGAGGACTTCAACGCCGTCACCGCCGCGCAGCAGGAGGCGATCGCCAACCTCAACCAGTCACGCTCCTATGCGCAGCAGGTCGTGGCTCGCGCGCAGGGTGAGGCAGCCTCGTTCGACAAGGTGTACGAGCAGTATCGCCTCGCGCCCGAAGTGACGCGCCGCCGCATGTATTACGAGACGATGGAGGCGGTGCTCGCCAAGAGCGACAAGACGATCGTCGAGACGCCGGGCGGGGTGGTGCCGTACTTGCCGCTGTCGAACGCCAAGCGTTTGCCGAACCCGGAGGCTGTCCAGTCGACGCCAGCGCCTGCCGCGGCGGCGGCTGCCCCCCAGTCTGGAGCTGCCCAGTGAACGCCGTGAGTTTCCGCAATCCGATCGTGGCCGGGATCGTCGCGCTGCTGCTGGTGATCCTCGCCGCCGCGACCTTCGCGATCGTGCCCGAGACCAAGCAGGCGGTGATCCTGCGCTTCGGCCAGCCGATCCGTACGGTGAACGCGTGGCAGCCCAACACCGCGTTCGGACAGACCGGCGCCGGCCTGATCGCGCGCATTCCGTTCGTCGACCGGATCGTCTGGATCGACAAGCGCGTGCAGGATCTCGAACTCGACAACACGCTGGTGCTGTCGACCGACCAGCTGCGGCTCGAAGTCGATGCGTACGCCCGCTACCGGATCGTCGACCCGCGGAAGATGCGCAACGCGGTCGGCAGCGAGGACCGGATTCCGGATCAGCTGCGCCCGATCCTGGGCTCGGCGCTGCGCAACGAACTCGGCAAGCGGCGTTTCGTCGAACTGCTGAGCCCCGAGCGGTCTGAACTGATGGACAATATCCAGAAGGGGCTCCAGCGCGTCGCCAGCCAGTATGGCGTCGAGATCGTCGACGTCCGCATCAAGCAGGCGAACTTGCCGGTCGGCCTGCCGCTCGAAAGCGCGCTCAAGCGCATGTCGAGCGCGCGCCAGCAGGAGGCGATCACGATCCGTGCCGAGGGCCAGAAGCAGGCGCAGATCGTCCGCGCGCAGGCCGATGCGGATTCGGCGAAGATCTATGCCGAGAGCTTCGGCAAGGACGCCGATTTCTACGACTTCTACCGTGCGATGCAGTCGTATCGGCACACGTTTGGCGCGGATGGCGGTCCGGCACCCGAAGGATCGACCTCGATCATTCTTTCGCCGAACAACAGTTATCTGAGGGAATTCGAGGGCCGCGGGCGTTGAGCCTGCGGAACCTTTGAACCCCGTTCATATTCAAGCATTGTTCAGAACGGCATCCCTACGGGATACCTGTTTCGATTGATGAAACGAGAGGACAACATCTAGTGCGTTACGCCTACGCCATTACCAGTGCTCTTCTCCTCGGCGGCGCGACCGCGACGCTCGCGCTCCAGCCCAGCGGCGCGCAGGTTGCGCAGAACGAACCCGGTGCGATCCAGGCGGTTTCGCCGAAACCCGGCGCGCCGATGAGCTTCGCCGACATGGTCGCGCGGCTCCAGCCTGCGGTCGTCAATATCTCGACCAAGCAGACGATCGTCCAGAAGCAGCAGGCCAATCCGTTCGCGGGCACGCCGTTCGGCGACCTGCTCGGTGGCATGGGCGGCGCGCCGGGCGCCCCCCCGGTGAAGCGCGAAGGCGCCTCGCTCGGCTCCGGCTTCCTGATCTCGCCCGACGGCTATGTCGTCACCAACAACCACGTGATCTCGCCGGGCGCACAGGGCGCGACGGTCGACTCGATCACGGTGACGCTGAGCGACAAGAAGGAATATGTCGCCAAGGTCATCGGCAAGGATCAGGAATCCGATCTCGCACTGCTGAAGATCGACGCGGCCAACCTGCCGTTCGTGAAGTTCGGCGATTCAAACGGCGCGCGCGTCGGCGACTGGGTCGTCGCGATCGGCGAGCCGTTCGGCCTGGGCGGCACCGTGACCGCGGGTATCGTCTCGGCGATCAACCGCGTCACCGGGCAGGGCGGCGCGTATGACCGCTTCATCCAGACCGATGCGTCGATTAACCAGGGTAACTCCGGTGGCCCGATGTTCGATCTGAACGGCAACGTGATCGGCGTGAACTCGCAGATTTTCAGCCAGTCGGGCGGTAATATCGGCATCGGCTTCGCGATCCCCGCAGCCGTCGCCAAGCCGATCATCGCGACCTTCATGAAGGGCGGCACGATCGAGCGCGGCTATATTGGCGTCCAGCTTCAGCCGGGCGGCACGATCAACGAAGATACCGCCGCGGCGCTCGGCATCCCCAAGAACCAGGGCGAACTGATCAACGACGTGACCGCAGGCGGGCCCGCGGCAAAGGCCGGCGTGCGTGCGGGCGATGTCGTGACCAAGGTGAACGGTCAGCTGGTGACGGTCGACCAGTCGCTGTCGTACCTCGTCTCGAACGTGAAGCCCGGCCAGACCGCGCGTCTCGACATCCTGCGCAACGGCAAGCCGACCACTGCCAACGTGGTCGTCGTGCCGCGCCCGAGCGCAGACAAGCTGGCGGCGACGCTCGGCGGCGACGCACAGGGCTTTGGTGGCGACGACAGCGATGACGGCGACGATTCCGGCGCGACCGCGGCACCGACGGCCGGTGCGGCGCTCGGCATCGGCGTACAGCCGCTGACCCCGGCGATCGCGCAGGCGGTCGGCGTCGAGGCCGGCACGCAGGGCGTCGTCATTGCCGTGGTCGCGCAGACCAGCGATGCGTACGGTAAGTTGAAGCGCGGCGACGTCATCATGTCGGTCAACGGCACGCCGGTGCGTACCTCGGCCGACGTTCAGACCGCAGTGACGACCGCCAAGTCCGCCGGGCGCCCGCAGGTCCTGCTGCAGGTCAAGCGTGCCCGTGGTCCGGCGCAGTTCCTGCCGGTCAAGATCAAGTAAGACTCGACCGACCTATTGATCTCAAAGGACCGTCGCTCACCCGAGCGGCGGTCCTTTTTCTTTGCATCGTGCGGGGATAGGGTCAGCACCGGATACAGAGGACGAGACCCATGACCGACGGCATCTTCATCGGCGCAAGCGTGGACGGCAAGCCGCAGACGCTCGAATTGAAGCGCGCCAACCGCCACGGCCTGATCGCGGGCGCGACCGGTACCGGCAAGACGGTGACGCTGCAGGGGATCATCGAGGGCTTCTCCGCGAACGGCGTACCGTGCTTCGTCGCCGACGTGAAGGGCGACCTGTCCGGGCTCGCGATGGCCGGCTCGCCGACCGCCAGGACGCACGCGAGCTTTGCCGAGCGTGCGAAGGCGATCGGCGACGATAGCTGGGCCTATGCCGACAACCCCGTGCAGTTCTGGGATCTGTTCGGTGAGCAGGGCCATCCGATCCGCACCACGATCAGCGAGATGGGGCCGCTGCTGTTGTCGCGGCTGATGGACCTCAACGAGGTTCAGGAGGGCGTGCTGACGATCGCCTTCCACGTCGCCGACAAGGAGGGGCTGCTGCTGATCGACCTCGACGATCTCCAGGCGATGCTGACCGAATGCGCCGGGCGTGCGGACGAGCTGACGGTGACGTACGGCAACGTCTCGAAGCAGTCGATCGGTGCGATCCAGCGCTCGCTGCTCCAGTTGCGTACGCAGGGCGCGGAGAATTTCTTCGGCGAGCCGGCGCTGGAGATGAACGACTTCATCGGCGTCGACGATCGGGGGAGGGGGATCGTCAACATCCTCGCCGCCGACAAGCTGATGGCCTCGCCGAAACTGTATGCGACCTTCCTGCTGTGGCTGATGAGCGAGCTGTTCGAGCATCTTCCCGAGGTCGGCGATCCCGACAAGCCGGTGCTGTGCTTCTTCTTCGACGAGGCGCATCTGCTGTTCGACGAGGCGCCCAAGGCGCTGCTGGAGAAGATCGAGCAGGTCGTCCGGCTGATCCGCTCGAAGGGCGTCGGCGTGTATTTCATCACCCAGAACCCGATCGATATCCCCGACACGGTGGCGGGGCAGCTCGGCAACCGCGTCCAGCATGCGCTGCGTGCGTTCACGCCGCGCGATCAGGCGGCGGTGCGATCTGCAGCGGAGACGTTCCGCGCGAACCCCGGCGTTGATGTCGCGACGATCATCACCGAGCTGAAGGTCGGCGAGGCGCTCGTGTCGCTGCTCCAGGCGGACGGCGCGCCGACGCCGGTCGAGCGCACGCTGATCAAGCCGCCTGCCTCGCGCGTCGGTCCGATCACGGCCGCCGAGCGGAAGGTGATGATCGAGACCGATGCGGTCGGCGCGAAATACGACATGCTGGTCGATCGCGAGTCGGCCGAGGAACTGCTCGCGGCTAAGACGCAGGAAGCTAGCGCCGCCGCGGCCGAGGCGAAGGCGACGACCGAGGCGGAGAAGGCTGCGGCCGCGCAGGCGAAGCTCGATGCGAAGGCGGCGAAAGAGGCCGAGCGGGCTCGGGTTGCAGAACAGCGCGAGGCGGATCGCCAGCAACGCGAAGCGGACCGCGGGGCTGCGAACTCGCCCTGGACCAAGATGGCATCGTCGGCGACGCGCGCGGCGAGTTCGTCGATCGGCCGGCAGGTAGCGAACGAGATCGGCAAGCAGGTGTTCGGCACCAAATCGCGACGGTCGTCGACGGGCGGTGGCTTGGTCGGCACGGTCCTGCGCGGGGTTTTAGGCGGGCTGTTCCGGGGGTAGACTGCCTCCATGATTGGGGGCGGGCAGCCACCCGCCCCAACCAAACACCACCCCGGCGAAGGCCGGGGCCCAATTGGGTGACTGAGGTAACGGCGGACGGCGCTCCGTTACATCGACCTTCCCATTTGGGCCCCGGCCTCCGCCGGGGTGGTGGTTAGGCCATTCAAGGAGCCAAGCGATGTCCCTCGATTTCGAATCCACCACCGACTGGGCCCCGACCGACTGGGCCACTATCGGCGAGGACAGCCTCGACGACGCGATCACGCTCCGTCGTGCGATCCACGCCGATCCCGAGGTCGGCCTTCACTGCCCCCGCACATCGGACAAGGTGAAGGCCGCGCTCGCTGGCCTCCCGCTGGAAATCCGCGAGGGCACCTCCACCACGGGCTTCGTCGCGATACTGCGCGGCGGGCGCGGCGGCACCGCCGGCGGCAACGGTCGCACGGTGTTGCTGCGCGGCGACATGGACGCGCTGCCGATGCAGGAGGAGACCGGCCTGCCGTTCGCCTCGAAGATCAACGGCGCTATGCACGCCTGCGGCCATGATTCGCACACGGCGATGCTCGTCGGCGCGGCCAAGGCACTCTGCGCACGTCGCGACGAACTCCCCGGCACAGTCGTCTTCATGTTCCAGCCCGGCGAGGAGGGCCATCACGGCGCGCGGCACATGATCGCCGACGGCCTGCTCGACGCCCCGCTGCCCGAGGCCGGGTTCGCGCTCCACATCTCGCCGAACATGCCGATGGGCCATGTCGTCAGCCGCGCGGGTACGCTGATGGCGTCGACCGACACGTTGCGCGCGACGATCACCGGCCGCGGCGGGCATGCCGCGATGCCGCACGACTGCCTCGATCCGCTGCCGATCGCCTGCGAGATCGTCACCGCCTTGCAGACCTATGTCGCTCGGCAGGTGGCCGTTACCGACCCTGCAGTGCTGTCGATCACCAAGCTCAATGCCGGGTCCGCGCACAACGTCATCCCGTCGACCGTCGAGATGCTCGGCACGATGCGGACGCTGTCGGAGCGGACGCGCGAGCAGGTGCGCGCGGCGTTCATCCGCATGGTCGAGGGGATCGCCGCGGCGCACGGCGCGGTCGGAACGCCGACGATCGAGGAAGGCTATCCGGTCACCGTCAACGACGAGCGCGCCACCGACCTGATGAAGGCATGCGCGACCGCGATCGGCGGCGAGGGCGCGTATCAGGTGATGCCGCCGATGATGGGGGCGGAGGACTTCTCCTACGTGCTTCAGAAACTGCCGGGCGCGATGGCGTTCATCGGCGCGGCGCCAGAGGGCAGCGATCCGCGCACCAACCCGCCGCTGCACAACACGAAGATGACGATCGACGAGCGCGTGATGGCGCATGGGATCGCGATGCACTGCGCGGTGGCGGAGCGGTTTTTGGCAAACGGCTTCGACTGAGGCTGTTTTGGAAGACGTCGCCTACTACACCGTCATCCTGACGAAAGTCAGGACCCAGAATTGCGGGCGATACCGCATTTGGCTCTGGGTCCTGACTTTCGTCAGGATGACGGCAGGGCCTAGGCTTCCGCCCGATACCGCCGCCGTGCTTTAACTAAGAGCCCGCGTGGTCCCGGCGTACTTCGCCACCGCCGCCGCGGCCGCCTGGATCAGCTTCTGCCGCTCCGGCATCGGCCGGATCGTGTCGCCGATCATCACCGCGATCGCATAGCGACGCCCATCCGGCGCGGTCAGCAGGCCGACGTCGTTGAACCCCGCATTGCGTCGCCCGAGGTCCTGGCCGGTGCCGGTCTTGTGCGCGATCTCCCAGCCGCCGGGGAGCGCGGCGCGCAGGCGGGCGCGGCCGGTGACCGAACGTCCCATCGTGTCGAGCAGGATCTTGGTCGAGGTTTCGGACAAGATATCGCCCTTCGCCAGCCGGGCAATCGCATCGGCGATCGCGATCGGGGCGGCGCCATCGGGCGGATTGCGGACATACGCGTTCATCGCAGCCTCGCGCACGGCCGGCGACAGCCGATTGCGCGCCGTCATGAAGCCGCCGTTGACCGCATAGGAGGGCTGCCAGACCAGCCCCGCCGTGCCGCTCTGCAACAGTCGCTCGCCCGGCCCGAACCGGATCGCACCAAGCTGTTTCCGCGCGATCATCGACCGCACCGCGGACGGCCCGCCGACCCGCGTGAGCAACCGGTCGTTCGCGGTATTGTCGCTATGCGTTAGCGCGCGGGTCAGCAGTGCGCCGACGGTCGTGCGATAGCCATCGCCCTTCACCAGGATCGCGATCGGCTGGTGGAACAGCGTCAGGTCTTGCGGGCGGACGACGATCGGTTCGTCTAGGCGGATCTTGCCCTGATCGCGCAGGTCCATGACGGTGAGCGCGACCCACAGCTTGCTGACCGACTGTTGCGGCAGCAACTGGCGCCCCCCGGCCTCGACCGTCCAGCCATCGTCGACCGCGCGGACGGCGATGCCGGCCTTGCCCTGGAAGCCGCTCTGCAATTCGGAGATCGCGTTGATCAGGCTGGCGGGCGCGGGGCGCGGGGTCCGCGGCAGTGGCGGCGGCACCGGGATCGAGACGACCCCCCCGGCCTGCTGCATCGGGGTGACCGCCGGTGGGCTCGGCCGCGACGCCGATCCGCATCCAGCGAGCGCCACGCCGAAGAGAGTGGTTGCCAGAAGCCGCTTGAACGCACTCGCCGATGTCATGATGGATTGAACGCCCTGCACTGGAGCAGCGACCCTTATCCGTTGATCCGGCGCGGGAAACAGCGCCTGTTCCCCGCTGCGACGAAGCGCGCCGACCGTGCGCCAAGCCGCCCCCATGTCAGGGAACGAGAACCGTATCGACCGCGTCGGGCAGCGTTCCGGGATAATCGAGCGTGAAATGCAGCCCGCGGCTTTCGTGCCGGTGCAGCGCGGACCGTACGATCAGTTCGGCGGTCTGGAGCAGGTTGCGCAACTCGATCAGGTCGGGGGTGACGCGGAAATGCTGGTAATATTCCGCGACCTCGTCGTTGAGCAATTCGATGCGGTGCTTGGCGCGTTCGAGCCGTTTCGTGGTGCGGACGATGCCGACGTAATTCCACATGAAACGGCGGATTTCGGTCCAGGTCTGCTTGATGACGACCTCTTCGTCCGAATCCGTGACGCGGCTTTCGTCCCAGGGGCGGATTGGCGGGGGCGGGGGTAACTTGTCCCAGTTCGCCGCGATGTTGTCCGCCGCCGCCTCGCCGAACACGAAGCATTCGAGCAGCGAATTGGACGCGAGGCGGTTGGCGCCGTGCAGGCCGGATTCGGTGCACTCGCCGGCGGCGTACAGGCCGGGAAGGTCGGTCTTGCCATGTTCGTCGATGACGATCCCGCCGCAGGTATAGTGCTGCGCGGGAACGACTGGAATCGGCTGGGTCGTCATGTCGATGCCTACCGTCAGCAGCTTCTCGTGGATGTTCGGGAAGTGATGCCGGATGAATTCGGCGGGCATGTGGCTGATGTCGAGATGGACGTAATCGAGGCCGTAGCGCTTGATCTCGGCATCTATCGCACGCGCGACGATATCGCGCGGCGCCAGTTCCATCCGCGCGGGGTCGTAATAGGTCATGAAGCGCTTGCCGGTCGACGGGTTGATCAAGCGCCCGCCTTCGCCCCGCACTGCCTCGGTGATCAGGAAATTCTTGACCTCCAGATTGTAGAGGCAGGTCGGGTGGAACTGCATCATCTCCATGTTGGAGACGCGTGCGCCGGCGCGCCACGCCATTGCGATGCCGTCGCCGGTCGCGCCGCGTGGGGCGGTCGAGAACAGGTATGTCCGCCCTGCGCCGCCGGTCGCGAGGATCGTCGCGCGCGCGGTGTAGAGCGCGACACGCTCGGTCTTGCGGTCGACCGCGTAGACCCCCCAGACGTTGCCGGCACCCGAATAGCGTTGCTCGTGACGGCCGGTAGCGAGGTCGATCGCGATCTGGTCGGGGACTAGGGTGATGTTCGGATGCGCTTCGGCGGCTTTCTGGAGCGCCTCCTGGACCGCCCAGCCGGTCGCGTCTGCGACGTGGACTATGCGGCGGTGCGAGTGGCCGCCTTCGCGTGTGAGGTGCAGCGCGTTGCCTTCGGTCTCGAACGGCACGCCGAGATGCGTCAGGCGCTCGATTGCGGCGGGCGCGCCTTCGACGACCATCTCGACGATCGCGCGGTCGTTGAGACCGGCGCCGGCGACCATCGTGTCCTCGACATGGTTCTCGAACGTGTCGCCGGGCTCGAGCACGGCGGCGATCCCGCCTTGCGCCCAGGCGGTCGAGCCTTCGTTCAGCGCGCCCTTGGCGAGCACGGTGACCTTGAAGCGGTAGGCGAGGTTGAGCGCGGCGGTAAGACCTGCGGCGCCCGAGCCGACGATCAGGATGTCGCTGTTCATGCGTTGGCGGCGCGAGTCAGGCTGAGGAAGACGTCCTCCAGATCGGGTTCCTTGGTCGAGACGTCGACGATGCCGAAGCCGTTGGACTGGATTGCCGCCAAGACTTCGCCGGCGTTCACGCGGTCTTTCTTGTAGGTGATCTCGAGCGTGCGATTGCCCATCAGCGTGATCTTCTGGAAGCAGGCGTTGGCGGGGATATCGGTCACGTCGCGGTCGACGGTGACGGCGACGATCTTTTCCTGCGCCTTGCCGACCAGTTCGCGCGTGGGTTCGTTGGCGATCAGGCGACCGTTGTTGATGATCGCGATCCGGTCGCAGAGTTCCTCGGCTTCCTCGAGATAATGCGTGGTGAGCACCACGGTCACCCCGGCCTGGTTGAGGCTGCGGACATAGGTCCAGAGCTGTTGGCGCAGTTCGATGTCGACGCCCGCGGTGGGCTCGTCGAGGACGAGGACGGGGGGGGAGTGGACCATCGCCTTGGCCACCATCAGGCGGCGCTTCATGCCGCCCGACAGCGTGCGGGCATACGCGTGCGCCTTGTCCTCGAGGTGCACCGCGCGGAGCAGTTCCATCGTGCGGCGCTTTGCCTTGGGGACGCCGTATAGGCCGGCCTGGATCTCCAGCGTCTCGAACGGCGAGAAGAAGGGGTCGAACAGGATCTCCTGGTTGACGATCCCGATCGACGCCTTGGCGTTGCGCGGGTGCTCGTCGATGTCGAACCCCCAGATCGCGGCGCTGCCGTCGGTCTTGTTGACGAGGCCGGCGAGGATGTTGATCAGCGTCGACTTGCCCGCGCCATTGGGGCCGAGCAGCCCGAAGATCTGGCCGCGGGGGATATCGAACGTCACATCGTCGAGCGCGCGTTTCGGCGGCGCCGTGCCGACGGGCGCGTAGGTCTTGCAGAGGTTCTTGATGGCGATCGCGGCTTCGGTCATGCCAGCGGCATAGCGGGGCGTCGCGGGCTGGTCATCCCCTCGGGCGTGGCAAAGAAGATTTGTTCGCGCGGAGACGCGGAGACGCGGAGGTGTTGCATCCAGCCTGTCGGTCGGGAGACGCAACTGTCTGTTTCGCCGTAGATGATCGGAAGGTCGCTTTGCGACAAGCGTAACACCTCCGCGTCTCCGCGCCTCCGCGTGAACCCATTCTTCCTTCTAGCCCACGCCGAAGAAGCAATTGCCCGGCCGGCGCACCCTTGCTATCGCCCCCTCATGCATCCGCCGCTCGAAACCACCCGCGTCACCCACGCTCGCGTCGCCTGCGACGGCGCCACCGACATTCCCGGCGGTGCAGCGCTCGGCCATCCGCGCGTGTGGTTGCAGATCGACGAGACCGGCTATGTCGATTGCGGCTATTGCGACCGGCGTTTCATCCTCGTCGGCGGCACGGCCGATGGCGCGGACCAGTCGACATTGCGCGATCACGGGGATGGCGCAGGGCGCTAAGCCGCTTATATCTATCGGATGACGATAGCAGCAGACCCCCGTTCGTTCCTCTACCGCGATACGCTCGACCCCGAACAGGCGCAGGCCCTGACCGCCAAGGCGCTCGGCAAGGCCGATGACGGCGAGCTGTACCTGCAATATCGCAAGGCCGAGGCGTTCGGCTTCGACGACGGCCGGCTGAAGACCGCCTCCTACGATACGAGCTCGGGGTTTGGCCTTCGCGCTGTCTCGGGTGAAATGACCGCGTTCGCGCATTCCAACGAGATGACCCCCGCCGCGATCCGCCGCGCCGCCGAGACGATGGCGCTGATCGAACCTGGCGTCGTGGCAAAGGCGGGCCCGCCACAGGGCACGAACCAGCGCCGCTATACCGCCGTCGACCCGCTCGACCTCGTCTCGTTCGCAGACAAGGTGAATTTGTGCCAGACGATCGATGCCGCCGCGCGCGGCCGAGATCCGCGCGTCGCGCAGGTGTCGGTAAGCCTGTCGGGCACATGGTCGGTGGTCGAGATCGTTCGTGCCGACGGTTTCGTCGCGACCGACGTGCGGCCGTTGGTGCGTCTCAACGTTTCGATCGTCGCCGAGCAGAACGGGCGCCGGGAGACGGGGAGCTACGGGATTGGCGGTCGCTATCTCTATAACGACCTGTTCGAGCCTGCGACGTACAACCGCGCGATCGACGAGGCTCTGTCACAGGCCTTGGTGAACCTCGAATCGATCGCGGCGCCGGCCGGCGAGATGACCGTGCTGCTCGGTAGCGGCTGGCCCGGCATCCTGTTGCACGAGGCGATCGGTCACGGGCTGGAAGGCGATTTCAACCGCAAGGGCACGTCGGCCTTCTCCGGCCGCATCGGCGAGCGAGTCGCGGCCGAGGGCGTGACGGTGGTCGACGATGGCTCGCTCCAGGATCGCCGCGGGTCGCTGACGATCGACGACGAGGGCACGCCGACGCGCGAGACCGTGCTGATCGAGGACGGCATCCTCAAGGGCTATATGCAGGACCGGCTCAACGCGCGGCTGATGGGTGTCGAGGCGACCGGCAATGGCCGCCGCGAGAGCTACGCGCACGCGCCGATGCCGCGGATGACGAACACCTTCATGAAGGCGGGCAACGACGATCCGGCCGAGCTTCTGTCGCGCGTCAAGAAGGGCATCTTCGCCAAAGCGTTCGGCGGCGGGCAGGTTGATATCGTCTCGGGCAAGTTCGTGTTCAGCTGCACCGAGGCGTATCTGATCGAGGACGGCAAGCTCGGCGCACCGATCAAAGGCGCGACGTTGATCGGCGACGGGCCGAGCTCGCTGACCAAGGTGCGCGGGATCGGCAACGACTTTGCGCTCGACGAGGGAATCGGGATGTGTGGAAAGGGCGGGCAGTCGGTCCCGGCCGGCGTGGGGCAACCGACGTTGCTGGTCGACGGGCTCACGGTCGGCGGGACGGCGGCTTAAAGGCCGCTGACCACCATGTCGATCGCGGCCTTGAGATCGTATTCATAGTTGAGCAGCGAACCTACTTTTTCGCGCAGTCGTCGATCATCGACCGCGCGCAGAAACTGGATCGCTACCCGGTATTCCGTTCGGTCCATCGTCACGAGAGGGTTGAGGCGGGACTTGGATACAGACGGTTCGTCGGGTTCGCGTAGTGGAGCTACGACCCGCGAGCGCAAGTCGCTCAGAAGATCGCTTTGGCAATCGACGACGAGGCCGTGACCTTCGATCGCATAGACATCGAACTGTGCCATTTAGAGCGTCTCGAGACCAGACAGCGGAATTCCATTCTCGTCGATCCAGCGATTATGCGCTTCGATCCACTCTCGGTTCTCGTCCTTCCATCGTCGCTCACGCTCGGTCTTGATCGCCGCGCGAAGCGCAGCCTCCGTGACGCGCGACATGTTGACACCTGCTTCTTTCGCTGCCGCCACGATGCCGGTATCGATCGACATGTTGACGGGGCGGCGTTTGCTCGAAGCTATGTCATCGTGTTTCATTGCACAGATCTATGCGCATGATCCTTGCGCGTCAATTCGGAGCCAACCGATGGAATTCTTCCCCGCGCTCACCGACGAGCATCGTGCGTTCGTTGACCGGCAGCCGGTGTTCTTCGTCGCGACGGCGGCCGAGGGCGCGCGGATCAATCTTAGTCCCAAGGGCATGGACAGTTTCCGCGTGCTCGATGCGAAGACGGTCGCGTATCTCGACGTCGGTGGGTCGGGGAACGAGACGAACGCGCATCTGGGCGCGGACGGGCGCATCACGATCATGTTCTGCGCGTTCGACCAGCCGGCGCTGATCTTCCGGATCTATGGCAAGGGCCGTGCCGTGCTGCCGCAGGACGAGGGGTGGGCGGACCTCTTTGCCCGGTTCACGCCGCTACCCGGCACGCGACAGATTTTCGTGATCGACGTCGATGAAATTCAGACGAGTTGCGGCTGGGGCGTGCCCTTCATGACACTGGACCGCGAGCGGCAGACGCTGTCGAAATATCATGCCCGGCAAACCGAGGCCGAACGGATCGAGGAGCTGGCGGGGCCGACCGCGAGCATCGACGGGTTGCCGGTGCGGCTTGGGACCGTCCTGCCGGACCGTGTCGGCGCATGAGCCTGGTCGAACTGGGGCGGTACGGCCGGAACGAAGCGCATATTATCGTCGGGCGCCTCGAGAGCGAAGGTATCCCCGCGGTCGCGTTCGACGGGGGGATGTCGATCATGGAGGGGAGCTGGCTGCTGATCCCGGTGCGCGTCATGGTCGACGAGGAAGATCTTGTGGCCGCGAGAGACATTCTCCCGGACTGACCATTTTTCATGCGGGCCCTTCGGCTACGCCCGGGAGAGCCTCGTCCCGGCGTCCACGATGCTGCGCCCGCGACGAGTTCGAGTTTACGGAATCCTGGTTCCCTCCAGCACGTCGGCGGCTTGCCATTCAATCAAGAAGACGTGTTTCCCCGCGAAGGCGGGGATCCAGACTGGGCTCCCGCCTTCGCGGGAGAACAAGGAAGGGCAGGGTACCGTACGAAGGTCAACCGGCCCTTACTTGAAGGGGATAGGCACAGAACACGTCAGGGGTGACAGACTGACCAACTGGGCGTCGCGTACCCCCGCCAAGATCAGCCTCCCGCGCTGACCCGCCAGATGACGTTGCCGACGTCGTCGGCGACCAGCAGACCGCCGGTCTCGTCGGTGATGACGCCGACCGGGCGGCCCTGTGCGTCGCCGTCCTTGTTGAGGAACCCGCCCAGCACTTCGACCGGCTTCACGTTTGCCGCCGGGAAGCCGGTGTCGCCGAACGGGATATAGACGACCTTGTAGCCCGATACCGGCTTGCGGTTCCACGAGCCGTGCTCGCCGACGAATGCGCCGTTGGTGAAGCGGTCGCCGAGCTTGGCGTCGGCCGAGAAGGTCAGGCCGAGCGCGGCGACGTGCGGCCCGAGCGCGTAGTCGGGGCGCTTCGAATATTGCTGGAGTGCGGGGTTCTTCGGCTCGACGCGGCTGTCGGGATAGCCGCCCCAATAATACCAGGGCCAGCCGAAATTATCGCCGAACTCGACTTGCGTCAGGTAATCGGGCGCAAGATCGGAGCCGAGCTGATCGCGCTCGTTGACGACGGTCCACAGGCCGCCGGACCTGGGGTTGATCGCCATGCCGTTGGGATTGCGCAGGCCGGCGGCGTAGATCCGCCAGTTCTTGTCCTTCGGCCAGACCTGCAGGATGTTGGCACGGTATTTCTCGGCGTCCATGCCGTTCTCGGCAATGTTCGAGGACGATCCGACACCGACATAGAGAGTCTTGCCGTCGGCTGCGGTGATGACGTTGCGCGCCCAGTGATTGCCGCCGGGGTTGAGCTTGATGACGAGTTCGGGCTTGGCGGTGATCTTCGTCGCGCCGTCGGTATAGGGCACGCGGACGAGCGCGTCGGTGTTGCCGATGTAGAGCTGGCCGTCGAGCAGCGTCATGCCGAACGGCGAGTTGAGACCGGTCATGAACACCGACTTCGTCTCCGCCACCCCGTCGCCGTTCGCGTCGCGCAGCAGCGTGATGCGGTTGGCCGAAGGGACGCCGGCGCCGGCGCGGCCCATCAGCACCTTCATCACCCAGCCGGTGATCCCGCCACCCTCGCGCGGGGGCGAGTTCGTCTCGGCGACCAGCACGTCGCCATTAGGCAGACGGTACATCCAGCGCGGGTGATCGAGGCCAGTCGCGAACGGCTTCACCGCCAGCCCTGCGGCGGGCGTCGGCATCGCGCCGTTCTGCCAGCCGACGACCTTGGCGACCTTGACGGTCGGGATCGTCTGGATGCGGGGGTCGGTGATCTTGGGCAGCTTGCCGGTGACCTGATCGACCGGCAATTTCGCCGTGTCGGGCCAGGCGAGATAGGTGACGCCAGCGGCGATCACGAGCAGGATCAGGCCCAGGACGATGAGGATGTGTTTGCGCATGGGGGGAGATTAGGGGGGCGGCGGGGCGGGGGCAATCCCGGCGTGATCCTCGCCAGGATCGTCATCCCAGCGAAAGCTGGGATCTCCCGGTTCGGGCCGCAGCATCCGCCTCATTGAGATCCCAGCTTTCGCTGGGATGACGGGTAGGCGTGGGATCACGGGGAGGGGGGTAGGATGACGGGAGAGTGGGGATGGCGGGATTGGTCGGAGACCGGATCAGCGCACAAAAAAAGGGCCGCCGGCATTGCTGCTGGCGGCCCTCTAATCAACCAAACGTCGCTTACGAGATCGCGGCATCCTGCTCCGCACGGACCTTGGCAAGGTCGAAGCGGTCGGCGTTCATCACCTTGTTCCAGGCCTTCACGAAGGCGCTCGCGAACTTCTCGCTCGCGTCGTCTGCGGCATAGACTTCGGCCAGTGCCCGCAGCTGCGAGTTCGAGCCGAACACCAGATCGACGCGGCTGCCCGTCCACAGCGTCTCGCCGGTCTTGCGGTCGCGGGCTTCGAACACGCCCTCGCCGGTCGCGGTCCACTTTGCCGTGAAGCTCGTCCGCAGGAGATTGCGGAAGAAGTCGTTGGTCAGCGTCTCGGGACGATCGGTGAACACGCCGAGCTTCGAGTCGCCGTGATTGGCGCCCAGCACGCGCAGGCCGCCGATCAGCACCGTCATTTCAGGGGCGTTGAGGCCCATCAGATGCGCGCGGTCGACCATCAGCTCTTCGGCCGAATAGACCGACGTCTCGCCGACATAGTTGCGGAACGCATCGGTGCGCGGCTCGAGCGGGGCGAACGACAGCGCATCGGTCTGCTCCTGCGACGCATCGGTACGGCCCGGGGTGAACGGCACGGTCAGCTCGTGACCAGCCTTCTTCGCCGCGGCTTCGATGCCGGCATTGCCGCCGAGCACGATCAGGTCGGCAAGCGATACGGTCTTGCCGCTGCCTGCGAAGTCGCGCTGGATGCCCTCGTACGTCGAGAGCGCCTGCGCCAGCTCGGCCGGCTCGTTGACCGCCCAGTCCTTCTGTGGCGCGAGACGGATGCGGGCGCCGTTCGCACCACCACGCTTGTCGGTGCCGCGATAGGTCGAGGCCGACGCGAACGCCGTCTTCACCAGACGCGAGATCGACAGGCCCGAGTCGAGAATCTTCGCCTTCAGCGCCGCGATATCGGCGTCGGACAGCGGCTCGCCTTCGGCAGCGGGGACGGGATCCTGCCAGATGCGGGGCTCTGCCGGCACTTCCGGACCCAGCAGCAGCGGGTAGGGGCCCATGTCGCGGTGCGTCAGCTTGTACCAGGCCTCGGCGAATGCCTTGGCGAACTCGTCCGGATTCTCGTGGAAGCGGCGCGAGATCTTCTCGTAGGCCGGGTCGACGCGGAGCGCGATGTCGCTGGTCAGCATCGTCGGGCGATGCTTCTTCGACGGGTCATGCGCATCGGGCACGTCCTCGGCGGCGTCCTTGGCGATCCACTGGTGCGCACCGGCGGGGCTCTTGGTCAGCTCCCACTCGTGGCCGAACAAGTTTTCGAAATACAGGTTGGTCCACTTGGTGGGCTCCTGCGTCCAGATGACTTCGAGGCCGCTGGTGATCGTGTCGCCGGCGTTGCCCTTGCCGTAGCTGTTTGCCCAGCCCATCCCCTGCATCTCGATGCTCGCGCCTTCCGGCTCAGGCCCGATATAGGGCTCCGGCTCGGCGGCGCCGTGCGTCTTGCCGAAGGTGTGGCCACCGGCGATCAGCGCGACCGTCTCCTCGTCGTTCATCGCCATGCGGCCGAACGTCTCGCGGATATCGCGTGCCGAGCCCATCGGATCGGGGTTGCCGTTCGGGCCCTCGGGATTGACGTAGATCAGACCCATCTGGACCGCGGCGAGCGGGTGCGCGAGGTCGCGGTCGCCCGAATAGCGCTCGTCGGCGAGCCACTCGCGCTCGGCGCCCCAGTTCACGTCAGTCGCTGGCTCCCACACGTCGATGCGGCCGCCGGCGAACCCTGCGGTCTGGAAGCCCATTGATTCGAGTGCGCAATTGCCGGTGAGTACGAGTAGATCGGCCCAGGAGAGGCTGCGGCCGTACTTCTCCTTGATCGGCCACAGCAGCATGCGGGCCTTGTCGAGGTTGGCGTTGTCCGGCCACGAGTTCAGCGGCGCGAACCGCTGCTGACCCGCGCCTGCGCCACCACGGCCGTCACCGATGCGGTAGGTGCCCGCAGCGTGCCACGCCATGCGGATGAAGAGCGGACCGTAATGCCCGAAATCGGCTGGCCATCACTCCTGCGAGTCGGTCATCAGCGCGACGATGTCGGCCTTCACCGCGGCAAGATCGAGGGACTTGAACGCCTCGGCATAGTCGAAGTCGTCGCCCATCGGATCTCCGGCCGGCGGATTCTGGTGGAGGACCGAGACGTTGAGCTGGTTTGGCCACCAGGTGCGGTTGGTCATCTCGAACAGGACGGCGGGGCCATCCATCTTGCCGGGCTCGTTGGTGGCCTGGTGGGTCGAGCCGCCATGCATCGGGCATTGTCCGGCAGCGGGGGCTGCGGTGGTTGCTTCGGTGGTCATACCATCTCCAATCGGGCGCATTTTCAGTTGGAGACGATATGCCATCAGCGGACTGATTGGGGAAATAGATTGCGTCGTCGGCAGTGATCGGTTGGGTGATATCTGCGGTGGAGCGGCTGACGGGGGCGCGGTGCCCATCTTCAACGGACCGTTCTCGCCAAACCCCGTCGTCCGGCCAACTCTGCCGCCTTTCAACCCCAGCACCCAGCCAAGCCCGTCGCCCAGACAACCCCGCCGCCCAGACAACCCCGTCGCCCAGACAACCCCGCCGCCCCCGCCAAGCCCCGTCGCCCCAGCGAAAGCTGGGGTCTCCCCGTTTTTGCGGGCGACGTGGCCTATACGATGATATCCCAGCTTTCGCTGGGATGACGGGACGATACGGAATGAGGAAGAGGGGCGGGTTTGCGGCAAGGGGGGCGGGATTACGGGGAACATTAAAGGCCGTCAGTTATCCTCAAACGTCAAAACTCAGTCGTCGTCCTCGATCGCCACCACCGGAGGATGCAGGCGGAGGCGGTTGATGCGGCGTTCGTCGGCGTCGATGACTTCGAGCTTCCAGCCGCTGGGGTGATCGACGCATTCGCCGACCTGCGGCACATGGCCCGCGAGCAGCGCCGCCAAGCCGCCCAGCGTGTCGATATCGCCATCGACCTCCGCCAGTCGCGCGTCGATCAGTTCTGCGGCGTCCTCCAGCTCGGCGCGCGCGTCGACATCCCAGGCACCGCCTTCGATCGGCGTCATCAACACCTGCGGCGCATCGTCATGCTCGTCCTCGATATCGCCGACGATTTCCTCGATCAGGTCCTCGAACGTGACGAGGCCCTCCGTGCCCGAATATTCGTCGAGCACGATCGTCAGGTGGACATGCTTCTGCCGCATGTCGGCGAGCAGATCGAGCGCCCCGCGCGACATGGGCGCGTAGAGCGGCTCGCGGATCAGCCCGGCGATCGACGCGGGATGCTCGGCGCCGGTCGCGAGGATGTTGAAGACGTCCTTGATGTGGACCATGCCGATGATCGTATCGAGGTTGTCGCGATATACCGGCAGGCGGCTGTGCCCAGCCTCGGCGAACAGCTTAACCAGATCCGCGAACGGCGTGTCCTCCTCGACCGCGATGATATCCGCGCGCGGCACGCCGACGTCGCCGGCGTCGCGCTCGCTGAAGTGGAGCAGGTTGCGGACCATCTGGCGCTCTAGCGGCGTGAGATCGCCCTTGGCGTCGGGCGCGGGATCGCCTTCGTGCCGATCGATCGCATCCTCGAGCTGGTCGCGGAGAGATTCGTCCTGGCTACCGAAGATCAGGCCCTTGAGCCCGCGCCAGATACTGTCGCTACTATCGCCGTTACCGGCATTGGGGCCATCGGCCATCGTGGTCGTCAGTCCTCTTTTATCAGATAAGGGTCGTGAAGGCCGAGCGCGGCGAGCGCATCACGCTCGATCTGCTCCATACCCTCGGCCTCGTCGTCGTCGATATGGTCATAGCCTAGCAGATGCAGCGTGCCGTGCACCATCAGATGCATGGCATGATCCTCGACAGAAATGCCGCGCTCGGCGGCTTCCGCCACGCAGACGCCGTGCGCAAGGATGATGTCACCCAGGAGGACCTCGCCGTCGTCGGAGTTCTGGGTGATCGTGGCGAGCAGATCGGGCTGGACCATCGGGAAGGACAGGACGTTGGTCGGTTTGTCCTTCTGGCGGTACTGTTTGTTGAGCGTGTGGACCTCTTCGTCGGATGCGAGCCGGATCGAGATCTCGACGGTTGCGGTACCGGTCAGCAGTTCGCCATGTGGAGTCCGCTCAATGGCCGCGGTCGTTGCGCGCAGGGCGAGCGCGTCCCAGTCCTGCTCAGGCCAGGGGGCATCGGAAGAGAGCGCGATTTCGAGCATGCAGGTCCTTCAGGCGAGATCGGTTTGGGCGAAATCATTACCCTTGTAGAGAAGTTCCGCACCATTGGTCTTTGCGCAGGCATAGGCGAAACAATCGCCCATGTTGAGCTTCGCGGGGTGGTTCCCTTTGCCGTAGCGTTCGTGAGCCTTGATGGCCTCTCGGGTCTCGATCTCGCCGATCGGAACGAGGCGGAGGGCGAAGTCGACTATGAACGTCTCGACTTCGGCGTGTGCGACGGTGACGGGAACCTTGCGCTTGCGTGCCACCGCGCGGACTGTTTCCCATAGCGACATCGCCGAGCACAGTACCGCTTCAGCCTGACCGTATCGCTTCTCGAGGGAGAAGGCTTCCGGCTCGCCCGTCATGATTGCGACCATTGCGGAAGCGTCCAGGAACGCGATCAATCGTCGTCTTCGTCGTTAAGCGAATCGTAGAAGGCCTTGTCCGCTTCCAACCCCGTCGGTTCGCCTAGTGGGTGAGCCGCTCGCCAAGCCGCGAACCGATCATGGATACTCGCGCGCTTCTCTGTCTCGAGCATACGCTTGCGGTGCAGGAGAGCGTCGTGGACCGCTGCAGTCTTGCTGGTACCGAGCAAGCCCGCCACCTCACGTGCGAGATCCGCGGTATCCGCGTTCTTGATATAGAGCGATGCCATCGTCCGACTCCGGGGATATCCTGAAGATGTACTCCAGGATATCCCGACCATCAAGCATCGGTTCCTTCGTAGGCGGCGACGACGCGGCCGACGATCGGATGGCGGACGACGTCGCCGACGGTGAAGCGGCACATCGAGATGCTCTCGACGCCCTCCAGCCTCGTGACCGCATCCGCGAGGCCCGAGGCTGCGACGCCGCCGGGGATGTCGACCTGCTTCGGGTCGCCGCAGATCACCATGCGGCTGTTCTGGCCGAAGCGGGTGAGGAACATCTTCATCTGCGCCGGCGTGGTGTTCTGCGCCTCGTCGAGGATCACGAACGCGTCGGCGAGCGTGCGGCCGCGCATGAAGGCGATCGGGGCGACCTCGATCTCGCCCGATGCGATGCGGCGTTCGACCTGCTCGGCGGGGAGGCAGTCGTAGAGCGCGTCGTAGAGCGGGCGGAGGTAGGGATCGACCTTCTCCTTCATGTCGCCGGGGAGGAAGCCGAGACGTTCGCCGGCTTCGACCGCGGGGCGCGAGAGGATGAGGCGCTGGACGCTACCGGTGATGAGCTGCTGCACCGCCTGCGCGACGGCGACATAGGTCTTGCCCGTCCCTGCCGGCCCGAGCGCGAAGATCATGTCGTTGTTGGCGAGTTCGCGCATGTAGTGCGCCTGCGCGGGGGTGCGCGGGACGATCGTCTTCTTACGCGTCCGGATCATGATCGGGGGGGCGCCGCCGCCACCGGCATCGGCGCGGATGATGCCTTCGAGCACGGGCTCGTCCGCCATCGCGATCGACGCGTCGACGAGGCCGGTGTCGACGTCCTCGCCGCGCTGGATGCGGGCGTAGAGGTCGTGGAGGACATCGCGGGCCTTGGCGACCTGTTCGGCGGTGCCCTCCAGGCCGATCTTGTTCCCTCGTGCGGTGATGTAGACGCCGAGGCGATTCTCGAGCGCTACCAGGTTCTGGTCGTACTGGCCGAACAGCCGGACGAGCAATTGGGGCTTGTCGAACAGCAGCTCGACACGGGCGCGGTCACCGGACTGGGCGGGAACGGGTTTACGGCTCATACGGTCCTTTCAGGGACAGGCTTTTGGAAAAGAAGGGCTTTTGCAAAAGAAGGTTAGGCCGGGTTAGGCCAACGCACAGTGCGATTGACGTGTCGTCGGACCGGAGATGAGCACGCCAAGCGACGCGTTCAAGCCGCGCCGGAGCGCTGGCCGAGAGATGATTCGAGTCGCGCGGGCGAAGCTGCATCGGCGGCGAGTGTGACAGGCGATCGGGGTGTAGGACAGCGAAATCGCGGGGCTCGAGCGATGGCTCGTGAGTGTTGCCGCCATGCCTTGAATGCGCTCCTCACGATCCTCCCCCGCCAGGGGGAGGTGGCGCCGTAGGCGACGGAGGGGGAGGCACGCGAAACAGCGGTGACGCCTTACCTCCCCCTCCGTCAGGCAAGTGCCTGCCACCTCCCCCTTGCGGGGGAGGATCGGAAGGGGGTCAGGCGGCTTCGGCGATGCGTTCGATGCCGCTCAGGGAATTGGGGCCGGCTGCCGCGAGCGTCACCTCTACCAGGTCGCCGATCACGTGGTTGCCGAGCAGGTGGACCGATTGCAGCCAGGGGGACTTGCCGATCAGCTGGCCGGGGAGTTTGCCCGTGCGTTCGAGCAGGACGGTGCAGGTGCGGCCGACGGTGGCGGCGTTGAAGGCGTGCTGGTCGCGGTTGAGCGCGGTCTGGAGGCGCTGGAGGCGTTCGTCCATCACCGATTCCGGGACCTGTTCGACGATCGACGCCGCAGGCGTGCCGGGGCGGGGGCTGTATTTGAAGCTGTATGCCTGCGCATAGCCGACCGCATCGACGAGGCTGAGCGTGTCCTCGAACTCGGCGTCGGTCTCGCCGGGGAAGCCGACGATGAAGTCGCCGGACAGCGCGATGTCGGGGCGGACGGCGCGGACACGGTCGAGCAGGCGGAGGTAGGAGTCGCGAGTGTGCGACCGGTTCATTGCCTTCAACACGCGGTCGCTGCCGCTTTGGACCGGCAGATGGAGGAACGGCATCAGGCTCTCGATGTCGCGGTGTGCGTCGATCAGGCCCTGCGTCATGTCGTTGGGGTGGCTGGTGGTGTAGCGGATGCGCGCGAGGCCGGGGATGCGGTCGATGTCGCGGATCAGGTCGTGCAGGCCGCGCTCATTCTCAGACCACGCGTTTACGTTCTGCCCGAGCAGCGTGATCTCGCGTGCACCGGCGTCGACCAGCGCTTTCGCCTCGTCGACGATCGCGGCGAACGGGCGGCTGATCTCTGCGCCCCGCGTGTAGGGGACGACGCAGTAGGTGCAGAATTTGTCGCACCCTTCCTGCACGGTGAGGAACGCCGAGGGGGCGACCTTTCGGCGGGCGGGGAGTGCGCCGAACTTCGACAGCAGCGGCATGTCGGTGTCGAGAGAGGGGGTGCCGGCTGCGGCCTTCGCGACGAGGTCGGGGAGGTTGTGATAGGCCTGGGGGCCGACGACGATGTCGACCTTGGCGCGGGTGAAGATCTCCTCGCCCTCGGCCTGCGCGACGCAGCCGGCGACGGCGATCATTGGGGTCTTGCCGGACTTGCGGCGCTGGTCCTTCCGGAGGCGGCCGATGTCGGAATAGACCTTTTCGGTGGCGCGTTCGCGGATGTGGCAGGTGTTGAGGACGACGACGTCGGCGTCGACCACGTCGGCCTGGGTGAGGCCCTGGGCGGCCATCAGTTCGGCCATGCGCTCGCCGTCGTAGACGTTCATCTGGCAGCCGAAGGATTTTACGTGGAAGGTTTTAGGAGGGGACATGCGGGGGCCGTACCAAATTTGTGCGCGTGGGGGGAGGGGGCGTTGTTGGTTGGTAAAGCGTCGAAGGGCCGCTTGGCGATTTGCACCTCCCCGGCGGAGGCCGGCGCCCAGTTGGGGGGACGTTGCTAACTGAGGCCTGCGCTCCGTTACTGCGACCTTTCCAACTGGGCCCCGGCCTTCGCCGGGGTGGTGTTCCTCTGTTAGGAAGCGGTGGCGCCCCCTTGTTCTCCCGCGAAGGCGGGAGTCCAGACTGGGACCCCGCCTTCGCGGGGGAACACTCGTTGGTCGAGCTATAGCGCTTCCATGCGGCGGCGGGCTTCGGCGGCTATGGCTTTTCGGTCGCCGTATTCTACCGGATCGAAGGGTTCGGCGAAGTGCAGCGTTGCGATGAAGCTGCCCTTTCGCTTGAGAACGCGGGCGGCGTGGTGTTGGCCGGGCTCGTCGCCGACCCAGGCGAGTTCGTCGGTTGCCGTGCCATAGTCGATGCGGACGGGCTGCACGCGGACGCCGGGCGGGGGTGGGTCCAGGGCCGCCAGCAATGCCGCCTTGAACGGGAGGAGCGAGGTGCCGTCGCCCGTCGTGCCCTCGGGGAACAGCGTCACGGGCCAGTCTGCCGCCAGCGCGTCGCGGATCTGGGCGATCTGGGCGGTGACGGCCATGCGGTCGGCGCGGCTGACGAAGATCGTGTGGTTGAGCGTGCAGAGCCAGCCGAACAGCGGGGCCGCGCGGAGTTCCGATTTCGCCACGAAGGCGCTGCCGGTCGCGCCGGACAGGAGCAGGATGTCGATCCAGCTCAGATGGTTCGAGACGAAGACGACGTCATGACGCAGCGGGGTGCCAACGACCCGCGCTCTCGCACCGACGATCCGTGCGACAAGCCCCAGGAAACGCGGCGGCCAAGGCGATTTCCGCCCGAACAGCCGCCACGCGCCATGTAACGGAAGCGCCAGAATCAGCGCCAGCAGCAGCGCCGCCAGCCGCGCGCCAAAGCGGATCCGGCCGATCGGCTCAGTCCTTGCGGGTGAGGGCGACGCCGTAGAGTTCCATCCGGTGATCGACCAGTCGGAAGCCGAGCTTCTCCGCAATCGCCTTCTGCAACTGCTCGAGTTCGGGATCGACGAATTCGATGACCTTGCCGCTCTCGACGTCAATCAGGTGATCGTGATGCGCTTCGGGTGCGGGCTCGTAGCGCGCACGACCGTCGCCGAAATCATGGCGGTCGAGGATGCCGGCTTCCTCGAATAGCCGGACCGTGCGGTACACCGTCGCGATCGAGATGCCGGGGTCGATCTGCGATGCGCGCTCATAGACCTTCTCGACGTCGGGATGGTCATCCGCCTCGGACAACACGCGCGCGATGACGCGGCGCTGCTCGGTGATGCGCAGGCCTTTCTCGTTGCAGAGTGCTTCCAGATCGATCTTGCGCGGCATGTGTCATTCCCTCGTTGCACCCCATGTAGGACGTTCGCGCTGTTGCGAAAAGGGATAGTGACTCGCAATAAGCCTTAACCGGTGATAACTCGCGAATATGTGTGGGCGTCATACGCGACGCCGGTCTTGCCGCGGTAATAGGCACGACGTTCGCCGACCTTGGTGAAGCCGTGCGCGCCGTACATCTTGACGGCCTCGTTGCCCGCACGGACTTCGAGGTGGAGTTTCGCGATGGCGCCGACCGAGCATTCGGCGATCGCCGCACGGATCAGCGCGGTGCCGACGCCGCGGCGACGATAGTCGGGGGCCACCGCGATCAGCAGCAGCTCGGCTTCGTCGGCGACGGTGCGGGTCATGGTGAAACCCGCCGGGAACTCGTCGACGAACGCAAGCGTGAGGTGGACGCCGGTGAGCGCGAGCACGCCAAGGCATTGGCTGCGCGTCCACGCCTCGCCGTAGCGCGGGTCGAACGCCTCGGTCATCAGCGCGTCGACGATCGCGAGATCGCGCGCGTCGCCGGTGCGGAGCGAGACCGCGCGGGTCGCGACTTGGCGGCTGGCCATTATTTCGGGACCGAGGGCTTGGCGTCGGGCGCGCGGCCGTAGATCGGGCTTGGTGCGAGCGTGGTCAGTTCTGGCGGGAGCAGGATCGCGGAGGCTGCGTCAGGGAGCGCTTCGGTCAGGTCGAGGCTCCCTTCGAACTGGGCATCCAGTGCAGCAAGCCAGCGGACGCCGTTGCCGACCGCGCGTCGGCCCGCCAGCGCGGCGAGCGCGGCGTCGGGCTTCAGCGATACCATGTCGGATCGCGGCGACAGATCGGCGGAGAAAGCCTGCATGAAGACCTCGCCATGCCCGCCTTCCATAATCACCGCAATATCGTGGGTTGGTCGGTCTACGAAACCGGCGGCGGCGATGAGGGGCAGTGAGGAAAAGCCGGCGATTTCCGCGCCCCAGCCGAGCGCGAGACCACGTGCGGCGGCGATGCCGACGCGGACGCCGGTGAAGCTGCCCGGGCCGCAATCGACGAGGATGCGGTCGGCGCGGCCGCCGTTAGGGAGCTCGGCGATCATCGGGATGAGCCGTTCGGCATGGCCGCGGCCGACGACTTCGTGCGCACGGGCGATGACGGCGCCGGACTCGATGAGCGCGACCGAGCAGGCTGTGGTGGATGTTTCGATGACTAAGGTGCGCATTGTGTATTCCGTCACATCCCAACGTCCGTCACCCCAGCGAACGCTGGGGTCTCCCGGTTGGCGAAGGCCGTGGCCAGAACCGGGATACCCCGGCTTTCGCTGGGGTGACGGTATTTGGCTAGCGCAGTCGGCTAGCGCGTTCAGGCTATCGTGTTGAACTTCGCGAAGTCGGGGCGCGGCGAGCGGGCGTAGATCGTCGCGGGATCGCCGTGGCCAAGCGTCGAGATGAAGTTGGTCCGCACCGCCGGCGTATCGTGGAAGAACGCCGCGTCGACCTTGCCCGCGTCGAAGCCCGACATCGGCCCGGTATCGAGCCCGAGCATCCGCGCGGCGATGATGAAATACGCACCCTGCAACGAGGAGTTGCGGAACGCGGACGCCTCGCGCAGTTCGGCGTTGCCGTCGAACCACGACTTCGCATCGGCGTGCGGGAACAACTCGGGGAGGTGCTCATGGAAATTGGTGTCCATGCCGATGATCACCGACACGGGGGCGCTCAGGATCTTCGGCTTGTTCTGCGCGCTGCACGCATCCGCCAGCTTCTGCTTCGATTTGTCGCTGACGCACCAGATCAACCGCGCGGGGAGCTGGTTGGCGGACGTCGGGCCCCACTTCATGAGGTCCCAGATCGCGTGCAGCTCGCTCTCGGCGACGGGCTCGTCGGTGTAGCCGTTATAGGTGCGTGCGTCGCGGAAGACGGTGTCGAGAACGCTATCGTCGAGTTTCGCGCGCATCAGACGGCTCTCACTTCGGTGACTTCGGGGACGTAGTATTTTAGTAGCTGCTCGATGCCGTTCTTGAGCGTCGCGCTCGACGACGGGCAGCCGGCGCAGGCACCCTGGAGCTGGAGGAACACCTTGCCCTTGTCGAAGCCGCGATAGACGATGTCGCCACCGTCGTTCGCCACCGCCGGGCGGACGCGCGTGTCGATCAGTTCGCGGATCTGCGCGACGATGTCGGCATCTGCGGGGTCGTCCGACAGAGCGGGCTCGTCGGACGGGACCGAGAAACCGGCGCGTGCAGGCTTGAACAGCGGCATCGCGGCGGAGAAATGATCGAGCAGGATCGCGAGCACGTCGGGCTTCAGGTCCGACCAGGCGACGCCCGGCGCGGCGGTCACCGACACGAAATCGCGGCCGAAGAACACGCCGGTCACGTCGCCGAGATTGAAGATCGCCTCGGCCAGCGGACTGGTCTCGGCCTCCTCGGGGGTGGCGAAGTCGCGCGTGCCGGCGTCCATGACGGCGCGTCCCGGCAGGAACTTCAACGTCGAGGGGTTCGGGGTGGATTCCGTTTCGATGAGCATGCACCGCATGTGGCCCGACGAGCGCGGTGGATCAAGCGCGGAACGGGAAACGGTTTCTTTCGGGGGGTGAGGGGCGGGGGGCTTAACTTAGAGAAGATCCGAACGTCCTCACCACTAAAGTCCGTCACCCCAGCGAAAGCTGGGGTCTCCCGCTGGGACGCGGGTGGCCCGAACCGGGATACCCCAGCTTTCGCTGGGGTGACGGACTTGGCTATGGCGACTGATTATTGGATCATTGATTGGATAAACTCAGACGTCCATCGCCTTCACCGCGGCGTTCCAGCTGCCGATGTTGCGGACCGCGTCCTGGACGAAGGCGGAGCGGCGGACGATGCCGAGGAACAGGTCGGCGATCCACTTGCCGGGGTTGCGCAGGGGGCGTTCGAACTGGATCAGCAGGACGACTCGCGTGCCGTTCGTGTCGTTCCACACCTCATGGTTGTAGGTGTCGTCGAACACCAAGGTCTCGCCTTCGGCCCAGCGCACGACGCGGTCGTGGACGCGCATCCGGACGTCGCCGTCGCGCGGCACGATCAGGCCGAGGTGGCAGGTGATGAGCCCCTTGGTCACGCCGCGATGCTCGGGGATGTGCGTGCCGGGCGCGAGGATCGAGAAGAACGCGCTGTTGAGACCAGGGATGCGCGCGACTGCCGCCGCCGTATGAGGGCAGCGGGCGAGGCTCTCCTCGATCGGATAGCCGTAGCCGTAGAGGAAGAACGATCGCCATTTGTCGACCTCGGCGATCGAGCGATGATCGGGCGAGATCGTCGCGAGGCTGGGCGACGCCTCGCCTTTGAGCGCGACATGTACGGCCTCGTCGCGGATCGCGGCCCAGTTCTCGCGCAGCACCGCGGTCCAGGCGAAATCGCGGACGTCGAGCACCGGATCGTTCGCGACCAGCGAGGACGAGGCGATCATCCGGTCGAATACGCCGCGTAAATGCTTGCCGATGCGGATGATCAAAGGGCGGTTGGCTTCGGCGACCATCGGCGCGCCGGGCCTGGGTGCGCCGGAGATGACGTTCAGATCGGGCACGCGCGCGAGATCAGGCATGCGGGTGCTGCGGCGTACGGCCGGCTCGCCCGAATCTCGCCACAATGAAGACTGCCCCAGTTCCGCTTCGACCGTCATCTCTATCCTGCATCCCGACGCGTCACGGCGCCGATCCCTTTGTTTGAACACGATATACCGCGGGTGTTGGACGAAATGATGGCAGCCGCGACCCCCACCCATGGTGCGACGCTGGCGATGCGCGCGCGGGGACGCTAGAGATGCGCCATGGTATCCTTATCGCGCCTGTATCGCGCTCCCGTCCTGCTACCCGTCCTGCTCGGCCTCGCTATCCCGGCGAGCGGCCAGATGGCAAGTCAGCAGGCCGCCTCCACACCCGCTAAAGAAGCGCCGACGCTGCCCGAGCTGACCGGGATCGATACGACCGCGTGGCTCTACAAGGGCAGCGACCTCACGCGGGACCCGGAGTGGAAGTTCGGGACGCTGCCCAATGGCATGCGGTTCGCGGTGCGCAAGAACGGCGTGCCGCCGGGCCAGGTCTCGGTACGCGTGCGGATCGATGCGGGCTCGCTGAACGAAACCGACAGCGAACGCGGCTTTGCGCATTTCATCGAGCATCTCTCGTTCCGCGGGTCCGAATATGTGCCGGACGGCGAGGCGAAGCGCGTGTGGCAGCGGTTCGGGGCGACCTTCGGGTCGGATACCAACGCACAGACCACGCCGACCTCGACGACGTTCAAGCTCGATCTTCCCTCGGCCACGCAGGCGGGGCTCGACGAGAGCCTGAAGATCATGGCCGGCATGATGGAAAAGCCGACGATCACCGACGCGTCGGTCGCCGCCGAGCGCCCGATCGTGCTGGCCGAACAGCGCGAGCAGCCGGGGCCGCAGGTGCGGTTCGGCGATGCGATCCGCGCGACGTTCTTCGCCGGACAGCCGCTCGCGGATCGCTCGCCGATCGGCAACATCAACACGCTGGAGGCCGCCACCGGCGCCACGGTAAAGGCGTTTCACGATCGCTGGTATCGGCCGGAGAACACCGTCGTCATCATCTCGGGCGACATGGATCCGGCGCTGTTCGGGCGGTTGATCGTCAAGAACTTTGCCGACTGGAAGCGCACCGACCCGGTCGTGCCCGCGCCCGATTTCGGCAAGCCTGACCCGAAGGCGCCGGTCTCCGCGACGGTCGCCGAGCCTGCGATTCCGGCAGTGGTCACGCTCGGCGTGGTCCGTCCGTGGGAGTATAAGGACGACACCGCGATCATGAACCAGAAGCGGCTGGTCGACGTGCTGGCCACCCGGCTGATCAGCCGGCGTCTGGAAACGCGGGCGCGTGCGGGCGGGAGTTTCCTTCAGGCGAGCGTGTCGATCGACGACGTGTCGCGCTCGGCGAACCTGACCAGCGTCAACATCGTGCCGATCGGCACGGACTGGGAAGCGGCGTTGAAGGACGTGCGCGCGGTGATCGCCGACGCGCAGACCAACCCGCCGAGCCAGGCCGAGGTCGACCGCGAATATGCCGATTTCGACACGATCATGCGGACCAGCGTCGAGACCGCGAAGGTCGAGGCCGGCTCGAAGCAGGCCGACGACATGGTCGGCGCGCTCGACATCCGCGAGACGGTGGCGGGGCCCGAGACGTCCTACAAGATTTTGCAGGACGCCAAGGCGAAGGGGATGTTCACGCCCGCCACGCTGCTCGCCTCGAGCAAGGCGATCTTCGAGGGCACCGCGACGCGGGCGCTCGTGAATACGCAGACGCCCGATGCCGGTGCTGCGAACAAGCTGGCGACCGCGTTGAAGGCGGACGTCTCGGGGCTTGCGGGCAAGCGTCGCGCGCAGGCGTCGGTCGATTTCTCGAAGCTGCCGTCGCTCGGCAAGCCGGGGACGGTCGCGAGCCGCGAAAAGATCACCGCGTTCGACATGGAGCAGGTGAATTTCGCGAACGGGACGCGCGTGCTGCTGTTCCCCAACGCGGGCGAGACCGGGCGCGTTTACGTGCGCGTGCGGTTCGGTGGCGGCTATACCGCGATCCCGTCGAACCGGCCGACGCCGGCCTGGGCGGGCGATCTCGCGCTGGTTGCGGGCGGCATCGGCAAGCTCGACCAGGGCGATCTCGACCAGTTGACCGCGGGGCGGCGGATCGGCCTCGACTTCGGGATCGACGACGACGCGTTCACGCTCGGCGCGATCACCTCGCCGGCGGATTATTCGGATCAGTTGCGGCTGATGGCGGCCAAGCTCGCCTTCCCGGCCTGGGATCCGGCGCCGGTGGCGCGTGCGCGAGTGGCGGCGCTGGCCGGGTTTGCGGGGTATGATTCGTCGCCCGATGGCGTGTTGTCGCGCGATCTCGAAGGTCTGTTGCGGGCCGGTGATCCGCGCTGGGGGACGCCGTCGAAGGAGACCGTCGAGGCGCTCAACGCGAAGGACTTCCGTGCGTTCTGGGAGCCGATCCTGAAGACCGGACCGATCGAAGTCTCGATCTTCGGCGACGTGAAGGCGGACGAGGCGATTGCCGCAGTCGCCAAGTCGTTCGGGGCGATGAAGCCGCGGACGGCGGTGTCTACGGTCGGTGCTCCGGTCGGTTTTCCGGCGCATAATACGACGCCGGTGATGCGTGCGCATACCGGCCCGGAGAACCAGGCGGCGGCGGTGATCGCCTGGCCGACCGGCGGTGGGATCGACAACATCGTCGAGGCGCGGCGCCTGGACGTGCTGGCGCAAGTGTTCAGCGATCGTCTGTTCGAGCGGCTGCGGCAGGCGGCAGGGGCGAGCTACAGCCCGAACGTGTCGAGCCAGTGGCCGGTCGGGATGAACACCGGCGGCCGCATGGTCGCGATCGGGCAGGTCGCGCCGGAGAAGGTGTCGTTCTTCTTCCAGATCGCGCGGCAGATCGCGGCCGAGCTGGTGTCGACGCCAATCGCCGCGGACGAGTTGGACCGGATCAAGAAGCCGATGGGGCAGTATATCCTGCGCGCCTCGACCGGGAACCAGTTCTGGTTGCAGCAGCTCGGCGGGGCGACGTTCGACCCGCGGCGGATCGCGGCGACGCAGCGGATCGCTTCGGATCTGGTCGCGACGACGCCCGTGGAGTTGCAGGCGACGGCGGCGAAGTATCTGCGGCCGGAAAAGGACTGGACGATGGCGGTCGTGCCGGACGCGGCGAAGAAGTGAGGTTTGCCCCTCTCCCTGCAGGGGAGAGGGAAGGAGGAGCCGCTTGGCGACGGAAGGGTGAGGGGCTTTGGGATGATCGCCCGAGCCTCACGCCCCTCACGCTCCCACCCGCAAGCACGGGCGGGCCCCTCCCTCTCCCCGGAGGGGAGAGGGCTTAGGTTTTAGGGTTTATACAAGCCGTCCAACCTTTCGCCGTAGACCTGCCGCAACACATGCCGGCGGATCTTCAAACTCGGCGTCAGCTGCTCGTTCTCGATCGTGAACGGGCCATCCGCCAGCACGAAGCGGCGGATGCGTTCGGTTACCGTCAAATCCTTGTTCACGCGTTCGATCGCCGCGCCCAGGGCCGTGCGGAACTCGCTATTCTCCGCCAGCCGCGCGAAGCTGCACGCGTCGCCGTTGGCGGCGCACCATTCCTGCGTCCACTCCGGATCGGGCACGACCAGCGCGACCATGTAGGGGCGTTTGTCGCCGACGATCATCGCCTGGACGATCTCGGGCTGGAGCGTCAGCATCCCCTCGACCTTTTGCGGGGCGACGTTCTCGCCCTTGTCGTTGATGATCAGGTCTTTCTTGCGGTCGGTAATGCGGATCCGGCCGCGATCGTCGATCTCGCCGATGTCGCCGGTGTGGAGCCAGCCGTCCTTCAGCACCTTCGCGGTTTCGGCGTCGTTGCGCCAATAGCCGTGCATGACGAGTTCGCCGCGCACCAGGATCTCGCCGTCCTCGGCGATGCGAACCTCGGTGTCCTTGAGCGCCGGGCCGACCGAGTCCATGCGGACGCCGGCCTGGGGGCGGTTGCAGGATATGACGGGGGCGGCTTCGGTCTGGCCATAGCCTTGCAGGAAGGTGAGTCCGAGCGATTCGAAAAACAGGCCGACCTCCGGATTGAGCGGGGCGCCGCCCGAGATCATCGCCTTCAACCGGCCGCCGAATTTCTTGGAGATCTTCGGCTTGAAGAGCGTGGCGACGGCGGCCTGCATAGGACGGTCGATCAGGCGGAGGCGGCCGGCGTAGCGCTTGCGGCCGATGTCCAGGGCCTGACGCAATAGGTAGGCGGAGGCACCGCCCTGTTTCTCGATCGTCTTCGAGATGCGCGTGCGGAGAACCTCGAACAGGCGGGGGACGACGAACATGATCGTCGGGCGCGTCTCCTCGATGTTGGCGGCGAGCTTTTCGAGGCTTTCCGCGTAATAGATCTGGCCGCCGAGCGAGATCGGGAAATGCTGGCCGCCGGTGTGTTCGTAGGCGTGGCTGAGCGGCAGGAACGACAGGAAGACCTCGTCGTCCCAGCCGAAATCCTCCGAGATCACGTTCGCGCACCCTGCGCAATTGTGGAGGATCGCGCCGTGGTGCTGCATCACGCCGCGCGGCGCGCCGCCGGTGCCCGATGTGTAGATGATGCAGGCGAGGTCTTCGCGGGCGAAGTCGGCGCGGGCGGCGGCGGTTTCGGGGGCGGTCTGGTGCGCGGCGATCAGCGCGTGCCAGTTGTGGAAATCGATTCCGGCGGGGACCTTGATGTCCTCGAGCCCGATGACGGTCTGCGCCTGGTTCGAGCGCACCACCGCGGGGAGCAACGTCCTGGCGAGCTTGGCGGTCGACACGATGATCGCGCAGGCACCCGCATTCTCGATGATGTGGAGGTGATCGCGTTCGGTGTTGGTAACGTAGGTCGGCACGGTGATGCACCCCGCCGCCATGATCGCGAGGTCGCTCAGGCACCATTCGGGGCGGTTCTCGCTGACCAGCATGACGCGGTCGCCGCGCTTCAGGCCGATCGCGGTGAGCGCGGTGGCGAGGCTCGCGACCTGCCGCGCCGCGTCGGCCCAGCTGGTGGCGACCCACGTGCCGCTGGTCTTGGTCCAGAGAAACGGCGCGTCGCCCCTCTCCGCGGCGCGCGCGAAGAACATCGAGACGAGGTTCGGGAATCGTTCGAGCTGACGAGCCATTGTCTCTCCCTGGGCGCACTGATAGCCGATGCGCCTCGTTGGAGCCCTTGTAAGCGAGAAGCCTCATGCCGGACAATCACCGTCCACCGACGAGATGGGCCGAAAGCTTTGGATCGTCGCTGAAAACTGCCCGCCGTCAGGTCCGGATGTACCGGAAGTACCAGACCTCGTGACCCTGCCGCCGCGCCTTGCGTTCGTAGCGCGTCTCGGGCCAGTCGTCGGGGCGGGTGAGGAAGTCGTGTGGGCTTTCGGCCTGCCAAACGAAATCGCGGCGCGCATTCATGATCATCATCGACCAGCGGCAATAGGTCGGGTCGTCGGTGCCGAGCCGGAACTCCGCGCCGGGCTTCAGCTTGGCGGCGATCGTGTCGAGCGGTCCGTGATTGACCATGCGCCGTTTGGCGTGTCGCGCCTTGCGCCAGGGATCGGGGTGCAAAAGGTAGAGACGGTCGAGGCTGGCATCGGGCAAGCGCTCGATGACTTCGAGGGCATCGCCCATATACAGCCGAACGTTGGTCAGCGCCCCGTCGCGGATATGGGAGAGCGCGCCGACCACGCCGTTGAGAAACGGCTCGCAGCCGATGAACCCGATATCGGGATTGGCCGCAGCCTGGGCGGCAAGATGCTCGCCCGCGCCGAAGCCGATTTCGACATGGAGGGAACGGCCATTGCCGTCGGTATCACCGAACAGCGTCGCGGCGTCGAGGGGACCCTCGTCGGGCACCGAAAGGTCCGCAAGCGTTTCCTCGACAAGCGCGGCCTGGCCGAGGCGAAGCTTGTGGCCTTGGCGTCGGCCATAAAGGCGGCGGATAATGGAAGGGTCGTTCATCGCCGCGCGCTCTAACGATCTGCGTGCCGCACGCAAAGCGTCGTCGGCGTGTTTGGGCGGCGGGGGCGTTACAAAAAGAGGAATGCTCGATCACCGAGTACCGCGGCGAGACCATGATGCGCGCGCGGATCCCGTGCGATTCTCGGCGAGTGCGGATTGATCGGTTGCACTCTGGCATTGCCGTGGCGCTTGCCGTACCGGTTTGCGAATGGGCGATCTGGACAGGCTGGTTCCATCGGGAATCATCGAGCAATGGGTCTATCACCTGCGGCGTCAGCGCGCCCGGGCGGCGGATGCGATATGGCTGATCGATCAGGGCTTTACGCTGCATGATGGACATGGCGGCATCCCGCAGCACGACGCGACGACGCGGTGGCGTGCCGAACAAGAGACGGTGGTCGAGGAAGTAACGGCGTTGCTAGCGCTTTACGACGGGATCAACCTGGGAACGGTCGATGCGGACGCTACGCCGACCCTTCGTTAGGATTGATCGCTATAGCATTGCCGCATGAGCCAGCCTGTCATCTGCAAGGATGAGCTCTGCGGCATTTCGGGGTCGGTCATCGCCATGACATGTTCAGCCGACGTCATCATCTGAAGATGCCGGTCGCCGAGAAGGCGATGCGCGGCGCGACCCGCTTCGGTCTTCGAACGCTCGGCAAGTAGTTTTTCCTGCGCGGCACGGTTGCGGTGGTAGTCCGCCCGCTGTTGCCAAGCCTCGGCAGTGGTCAAACGATCTGATCGTTCATGACTCATGCTCATTTCCTAATCTGTAAGACTTGATCTAGATTAGATTATCACACTGCCGGATTATCCCTAGACATTTCGACTAGATCCAGGTTTTGCAAGAAATTATTTGTCGATGCGGCGAAGATAGCGCCGGGGCGTGGTCCCTAAAAAGCGGTTGGCGTCGCGGAGAAAGTGCGACGCATCGAAATAACCAAAGTTCGTGATCGTGGCAAAATCCATCCCGGTCTCCTGAAACCGTTCGAGCGCGGCAATGAAACGGCGGCGCATCAACAGCGTCTTGGGTGGAAAACCGAACCAGCGCAGTGCGATACGGCGAAGATTATGCGGAGTCGTCGCCAATTGACTGGCGGCAGTCGCGGCATCGTCGACGCTACCGGCGTCGATCAGCGCCATCAGTTCTGCGATCAGCGTGGTGGTTGCGACATCGAGCGACGTCATGTCGCGCGCGACCACCGCTTCGGCAAGCCGCGCGATCGCCCTGGTCGCAAGGTCGACGACATGCGAGTCGGCCACGTCGGAGTCGGCCCCGTCCGAACGGGCCGTATCCAAGTCTGCCATAGCGAAGTCGGCGACGTCGTCGAGGCAGGTGATGCCAAGATCGCGCGCGCCGACGATCCGATCGGACATCGTCGCGGCCACGACGGCCGTCAACCGCGACCAGTCCAGCGGACTCAACGGAATTTCGACCGGCGCCGTGCCATCGATCTGCAAGGTGACCGGTTGGCTCGAGGGGCCGACGATGGCGACATCGGGCAGCCGATCGTAATAGCGATTGCGTATCCGCGCGGAGACCCGGGTGCCTTCGGGGATCACCAGGACTCGAGCGGTCCCCGGCAGGCGCGAAATCTCGAAGGCGCCCGCGGACCGGGAACGCATGGTGCCGAGCGCGTCGATCCGCGATCGTAGCTGGCCCTCTACCGATGGTCCCGGGATCAGCAGCCCATCGACGCTTTTGGTCGAGCGCATTGGAAAAACCAGCATCGTCACATCCTACTTCCGGGTGCGCGCGACGACCGTCGACGACCCCCTGCCAAGGCCGACACTTGATCCAGATTGTACAACCGCGAAATGTCCACAGCGCTCAACTTTGAGACATGGAGACATGGTTGCGGCAAAAGAAAGCGCGCCCTTTCCGTCCCTTGGCTGGATGATTGGGGAGCGCTTGCAGCCGCGCGACCGTTCATGAGACGAGCGCGATCAATTGCGCGAGCCCATTGGTACCGGTCTTGGTGACGATCGCCGCACGGTGGTTTTCGATCGTCTTGATGCTGAGCCCCAGCGCGCCCGCAATCGCCTTGTTGCTATGGCCGCGTACCAGCATGTCGAACACCTGGCGTTCCCGGGTCGTCAGCAACGCGGTACGTCGTGTCAGCAGGCGGCGACCGTTCGACCACGCGACCCCTTCGGCAACCGCGGTCAGCAAGCGGTCCTCGTCGATCGGCTTTTCGAGGTAGTCGAGTCCGCCATAGCGTCGCACGCTGTCGACCGCGTTGGCGGTAGTGGGCCATGCGGTCATGAAGACCAGGGCGACGTCGGGATCGAGTTCCCGCACGGCATCGGCAAAGGCGAAGCCGTCCATGTCGCCCATCATCACGTCGGAGATGATGCAGGCGGCAGGGGTGCGCGGATAATCGCGCAGCAACGCGATCGGGTCGACGAACGCCTGTGCGACGTGACCGTGCCGCATCAGCAGGCGAGCAACGCTGGCGCCGAGATCGTCGTCGTCGTCGAGCACGTACACCGTTGCGGGACTGCATAAAGTCAGCGTCATGCGACATACCCGATCGGCGTTTCGGCAAGCGGAAGGGTCACGACATGCGCGATCCGCGCCAGTCCGCGATCGGCGCGGGACAGCGTGCCGCCATGCGCTTCGACGATCGCCTTCGCCACCAGGGAGCCGACGCCCATGCCCTCATGGACGAGGGGGTGATCGGTGCAATGGTTGACGACCGCAATCGCAATCCGGTCGTCGCGGCGCGTCACGGCGATCTCGACCACGCCATCGTCGGTCGCCTGCACGGCATTGCGGACCAGATTGACGAGCGCCTGCGCGATCTCGATCTCCTGCGCCATCACCGTCCATTCGGGATCGACGGGGGCGATACGGATCGCGACGCCCGCCACGCTCGCCTCGGGTCTGGCCAGCGCCGTGACCGTGTCGAGCAGCGTCGCGACCGGCAATAGCGAGGGCTCGTCGACCGCACGACCGCCGAACCGACGCAGGCGGCGGACCAGCGTCGACAACGTCGCGGTCTTGCGCTCGATAAGTCGCGCGGTTTCGGCGATCTCGGGATCGGCGCGGGCACTGATCTCGACCAGATGACGCGCTTCGATCGCGAGCGTGGACAGCGGCTGGCTGATCTCGTGGATCACCGCGACCGACATCGCGCGCAGCGTCTTCAGGCGTTCGGCCTGGAACAGCATCCGGTCGCGCCGCGCCACGGCGGCGAGCGCCCGCGCTTCGGCGTCGGCGAAGCTTCCCGCGAGATAGCCCACCACGGTGACCGCAGCGAGACTCATGTGAAGCGCGAGCCGCTGGTCGACCGGGACCGCGCCGGTCGTCTCGGGCAGCACGAGGATCGCGGTGACAACGATCGCCGCCCACGCCGCGGCCCGTCCGAAGCGCAGCCCGATCCAGGCGATCGCGAGCAGCACCGGGGTCGCGGGCAGCCCGAGGCCGATCGTCGCGAGCGTCGCCACCAGCGCCAGCGACAGGCCGAGCACGAGGATGGCCTCGGCGATGTGCCGGCGCGACGGAAACATCGCCGGCATGACCGTCCGACCGCTCGACAGATCGGCGATCCACAACAGCGGCGGGGCAATCAGCAGGACGCCGAGCATGTCGCCGACCGCGAACCCGGTCAGCGACGCGATGACGTCGCGGACGCTGGCGACGTTGGTGAGGTCGGGCCGGATGATCGACCATGGCAATGCGAACGCAACCGCGGTCAGCGGGGCAAGGACGGAGGCGAGCCCGAGCGGCATCGGCGCGGTCGCCAGGCTGCCGGTGGCACCATCGGCGACCCGGCGCACCACCGCGACCGCGATGCCATACGCCAATACGGGGCTGGCGACGCCGAATATGGCGCGCGGCCATTCGGGTTGGGTGAAGACGACGATTCCGGTCAGGCACTGGACGGCGATCTCGGTGAGCGCCGCAGTCGGCGCCAGGCGCGCGCCAAACCGCCAGAACAGGGCGAGACGCACCCCGGCGGCTGGAAACCAGAGAGAATAATAGCCTGTCCCGCTCCACAGGATCGCCAGCCGGTGCAACGCGAGAAACGCTACGCCATACCCTGCCAGCAACAGCCATTCGCGGTCGCGTGGCAGCCACGACGCGCAATCGGCGCGCGACGGCGCCTGCACGTCGCCATCGGCAACATGATCGGCAGAGGGAAGGGGAACGGATGCCATCTCCGTCTGGATACCGCCAACCGCGGCGCGCAGAAGTAGGGAAATACCCGGATGCAGCGGCGGGCAGCGATAATCGGCGCGCGCAGTCGCCGGTTTTTCCCCGGACCGACCTCGACGAGGGAATGCTGGCGCGTTTCGCCTTCGTGCATCTGCGACCGTCGTTGCATGGCCGGCTGGCGGGGACGGATTCGCATCTGGCAGCGGTACAGGGCGATCATCCCGAGTATCGCCTGGTATCGTGCGGATCGCGGAAGACGTAGTTCCATCCTCGATCAGCAGCCGGGCCTGACCCGGCGGACGCGATTCCGTTCCGACCGCGTTCCGATTGTGCGGGGGGGGCAAGCGCTGTAGGTCTCCCCGCGAACCCGGCGCCGTGGCGCGCCGATCGGCGGCCTATCGACACGGGCGGAACATGGACTCCTCGGGCCTTGAGGCCGTTTTCCTCGCGAACCGCGACACGCTGCTGCGGTTTCTCCGGTCGCTCGGTGCGGGCGATGCGGCCGAGGATCTGCTGCACGAGCTGTGGATGCGGATACAATCGGCACCGACCGGGCCGATCGCGTCGCCGCTGTCGTATCTGTACCGGATGGCGAACAACCTGATGCTCGACCGCCACCGCGCGGTGCGTCAGGCGGAGAAGCGGGATCGGGAATGGACCGAGGCGACCGGCGGCGCTTCGCTCGATCGGTCCGAGGAGCCGTCCGCCGAGCGCGTCGTGATCGCGCGTGAGCAGGCGGCGTTGGCGGAGGCGGCATTGCAGTCGGTCGGGACGCGCGCGGCCGGGATATTTCGACGGCACAGGATCGACGGGGTCGAGCAGCGGACGGTCGCGGCGGAGTTCGGGGTGAGCCTCAGCACCGTCGAGGGCGACCTGCGGAAAGCGTATCGTGCGATGATCGATGCAAAGCGGCGCTATGACGAGACTTGAGTTTTCAAGGTCGTACCGGATCGTCTCCGTCATCGCGTATAGGAGGCCATGATGGCGGAGCATGACGATATCGACGCGCAAGCGCTGGACTGGGTCGTCCAGACCGGCAGCGACGCGTTCGACGACTGGCCGGCGTTCCACGCCTGGCTGGAGGCGGACCCGCGTCATGCGACGGCGTATCATGCGATGTCGGCGGATATCGAGGAGATGGCGGCGGCCGTGCCGGCCGAGGCGGCGGCACCGGTCGTCGTGCCGATGCCGAAGCGGCGTTGGCCGGTCTGGACGGGCGGCGCGATCGCGGCGTCGCTGGCGCTGTTCGTCGGCTATGAGGCGCTCGAAACGCGCGCGCACCCCTATGCGGTCGAGACCGCGGCCGGCGCCATGCGGACGGTGCAGCTCGCTGACGGGAGCAGCATCGCGATGGGTGGTGAGACACGGCTGATGCTCGATCGCGACGACCCGCGGATCGCGACGCTGGAGCGCGGCGAGGCGATGTTCGTGGTCCGGCACGACGATAGCGATCCGTTCGAGGTGAGCGTCGGCGGCGCGCGACTGGTCGATGTCGGGACCGCGTTCGACGTCAAGTACGCGCGTGGCGAGACCCACGTCGCGGTGTCGGAGGGCGCAGTCGACTATAACCCGGGACGCGATGGCATCCGGCTCGTGAAGGGGCAGGGGCTGCTCGTGCGCGACGGCAAGGCGATCGTGACGGCGGTCGATGTCGCCAGCGTCGGATCGTGGCGCGACAGCGTGCTGGCCTATGAAGGCGCGACGCTGGCGGAGGTGGCGGACGATCTGTCGCGCGCGCTCGGCGTCGACCTGCGCGCCGACCCGACCGTGGCGAAGCGGCCGTTCAGCGGCAGCATCGCCACCGCCAAGCTGGTGGGCGATCCGAGGCTGGCCGCGCCGTTGCTGGGGGTGGCGATCCGCAAGCGTGGCGGTCACTGGGTGATGTCCTCGCGCTCGTGAGGATGCGCGGATGTCTGGTCGTCGCGGCGCTCGCCGTCGCCGCTCCCGCGCAGGCGGGGCAGGGGGCGGTCGACCTGCCGGCAGGGCGGCTCGGCGATGCGGTGCTGGCGCTCGGGCGGCAGTCGGGGACGAGCATCGTCATCGGCGATCCGGGACTTTGGGCGCGGCGTGTGCCGGCAGTGCGTGGGCGAATGAGCGCGCGCGGGGCGCTCGACCGGCTGGCGTCTGCGGCGAATGCGGATGTCGTTGCGGCGGGGCCGGTCGGGTGGCGGCTCGTGGCGCGCGCACCGCGTGTCGTGGCGGTTCGGGTGAAGCGGCCGAAGGTCGTTCCCGTCGCCGCACCGGTGGCAGGGGGCGCGGATATCGTCGTGACCGGCAGCAAGCGCGACGTGCGGTTGCGCGATTTCGCGGGTCAGGTGGCGTTGCTCGACGGGGTCGATCTCGCGCTCGGCGGCGCGGGCGGGACCGAGGCGATCCTTGCGCGGCTGGCAAGCGTGTCCTCGACGCATCTCGGCGCCGGGCGCAACAAGCTGTTCATCCGCGGCATCGCCGATTCCAGTTTCACGGGGCCGACCCAGACCACGGTGGGGCAATATTTCGGCGATCTTCGGCTGAGCTACAACGCGCCCGATCCCGATCTGCGGCTGTACGATATCGCATCGGTCGAGGTGCTCGAAGGGCCGCAGGGGACGCTGTACGGCGCAGGCTCGCTCGGCGGGATCATCCGCACCGTGCCGAATGCACCGGAGATGGGCGCGGTGTCGGCGTCGATCGCAGCCGGTCTCTCGGCGACGTGGCACGGCGATCCGGGTGCGGATCTGGGCGTGACGCTGAACGTGCCATTGGGCGAGCGGGTGGCGCTGCGCGTCGTTGGCTACGGCGTCAGCGAGGGCGGGTATATCGACAATCCGGTGCGCGACCGGCGCGACGTGAACCGGACGCGGATCGGTGGTGGTCGCGCGATGCTGCGGCTCGATGCGGGGAATGGCTGGACCGTCGATTTCGGCGGGATCGGGCAATGGACCAAGGGCGACGACAGCCAATATGCCGATCGCGACGCACCACCTCTGACCCGGTCGAGCGCGATCGTGCAGGGATTCTCGGCGGATTACACGATGGGGCAGGTGGTCGTGTCGGGCGCGATCGGCGGGCTGAAGGTCAAGTCCTCGACCGGGATCGTCGGCCAGACGCTGACCGAGCGGTACGACGCGACGCTGCCCGAAGGCGAAGCCCGCGTGTTCGCACAGCGCAATGCGACATCGATGATCGCGAACGAGACGCGGGTCTGGCGGCCGATGCGGAACGGCTTCGGCTGGGTGGTCGGTGGCAGTTTCACGCACAACCGGACGCGGCTGTCACGGTCGCTCGGGCCGGTCGATGCGCCCGCGCCGGTGACGGGCGTGACCAACAGCATCGACGAGGCGACGCTGTACGGCGAGGGGAGCGTGCAACTGGTGCGCGGCCTGATCGCGACCGCTGGCGCTCGGGTCACGCGCGCCTCGCTGGCAGGCACCGGCGAGGACGTCGCGCCGGCGCGGCTAGAGACCGTCGCGCTTGCCCGTGCGCGCGTGACCGCGGACCGGATCGAGACGAGCGTACTGCCGTCCGCCTCGCTGATCGCCGCGGTGCTGCCGAAGGTGTCGCTGTACGGGCGGTACCAGCAGGGATTCCGCCCGGGCGGGCTGGCGATCGAGAGCGATTTCGTGCGGCGGTTCGAGAATGATCGCGTGCGGACGCTGGAGAGCGGCGTGCGCTATGGGCTGGCGGGGGTCGACAGCGCGTATCTGTCGGCGAGCGTCTCGCACACGATCTGGCAGGATATCCAGGCGGACTTCATCGACGCTACCGGCCTGCCGAGCACCGCCAATATCGGCGACGGGCGGATCTGGACGTTCAGCGCGGCGGGTGGGTGGAAGCCGGTCGCCGGGCTGACGCTCGACGCGGGCTTCACCTATAACGACAGCCGCGTGACCGAGCCCAGCCCGGCGCTGTTCGTGGCGCTCGCGCGGATGAGCCAGGTGCCGAACATCGCGCGCTATGCCGGGCGGCTGGGGGCGGATTACCGGCGGGATGTCGGGCGGGATCTGGAACTGCGGGTGTATGGGTGGGCGCGCTATGTCGGACGGTCGCGGCTCGGGGTCGGGCCTGTGCTCGGCGAGGAGCAGGGGGATTATCTGGATACGGCGCTGACGGCGCGGGTCGGGCGGGCTTCGTTGGGGGTGACGCTTGGGGTGACTAACCTGACGGACAGTGTCGGCAACCGGTTCGCGCTGGGGACGCCGTTCCAGGTCGGGAGTGGGCAGATTACGCCGCAGCGACCGCGGACGGTGCGGATAGGTTTGGACGCGGCGTTCTGACGCTGCAATCCTCCCCCTGGCGGGGGAGGTGGCTGGCCTTTGCCAGACGGAGGGGGAGGTAACGATCACATCCGTTGCGTGTCCTCCCCCTCCGTCTCGCTACGCGATCCACCTCCCCCTGGCGGGGGAGAATGAGAGGTTCAGCCGTTTGCCAGCGCGCGCTGGTCGGCGGGGAGCAGCGCCAGCGCGGTTTTGTAGCAATCCTCCACGTGCGAATTGCCGACCAGCTTCATCGCGCCGAAGCTGATCGTCGCGGCCACCGCCGAGCCCGCGAAGGGGATGAATTTCGCCATCGATCCCACCGCGACGCGCGCGCCGACGCGGCGGAGCAGGGCGACGACGATGCGCTTGGTCACCATCCGGCCGATCATCGTGTTGCCGAGGCTCGACGCCATCACCAGCGCCTGCTGCGCGATCTGCGGCTCGAGCTTTTGTACCTGGTCGTGATCGAGGCCGAAGCGCTTGCTGATCTCGGGCAGCAGCTTGGTGAGCAGGCCGATGTCCGCGACGATATCCGCGCCGGGGATCGGCACGACCGCGGCCCCCGCCGACATCATCGAGCGCGTCGTGACGAGGCGCTTGGTGTCGTCGCGAATGCGGTCGAGTTCGGCGATGGTAGTGATCATGCTGGCGTTTCCCTGAAATTATCGAGCCGACAACGCGCCGCCGGGGTCCTGGTGCCACGGGATAATAGCGCGCGGTTCAAGGTTCGCGAGCCTCGCCTCCGTCCTCTTTTCGAAAACACATCGAAAAGGGTTCCGTATGCGTCGTCTCCTGCTGACCACCACCTGCCTGTTCGCGATCACGTCGCCGCTGCAGGCGCAGACCGTGATCGACACCAAGCGGACCGATGCGGTGCGGACCTCGACGATCAAGGCGGGCGCACCCGACAACATCCGCATCGCCGCGGCGGGTTCGGTGACGCCGACCAGCGGCACCGCGGTCACGGTCGACAGCGTCAATTCTGTCACCAACGAAGGTACGATCCAGGTCACCAACGCCGACGGATCGACCGGCATCCTCGCCAACGCAGGCACTGGCGGCGGCATCACCAACGCGACTGCCGGCAAGATCATCGTCGACGAAAGCTACGTCGCGACCGATACCGACAAGGACGGCGACCTCGACGGGCCGTTCGCGGCGGGCACCGGACGCACCGGCATCCGCACCGCGGGCGCCTACACGGGCGCGATCGTCAACAGCGGCGCGATCACGGTGAAGGGCAACGATTCCGCGGGTATCTGGCTGGGCGGGCCGCTGACCGGCGCGTTCACGCATGACGGGCAAACCTCGGTCACCGGCGATCGCTCGACCGGCGTGCGGATCGCGAACGTGACCGGCAACGTCCGACTCGCGGGCACGATCGCGGCGATCGGGCAGGGCGCGGTGGCTGCACGCATCGATGGTAACATCGCGGGTGCGCTGGTCGTCCAGGGCGCGCTGGGCTCGACCGGCTATCGCTACGTGACGGCCCCCGCCGACCCCTCGAAGCTCGAAGCCGACGATCTGTTGCAGGGCGGTTCCGCGCTGGTCGTCGCCGGCGACGTCTCGGGCGGGATCATCTTCGCGGTGCCGCCGAAGGACGCGAGCACCACCGATACCGACGAAGACAAGGACGGCCTGCCCGACGCCACCGAAGGCTCGGCGGCGATCACCTCCTATGGCGCGGCGCCGGCGGTGCAGATCGGTTCGGCGACGCGTGCGGTCGCGATCGGCGCGGTCGCGGGGACGGGAACCGGCTTCGGCTTGATCGTCGACGGCGGCATCGCGGGCAGCGGCGTCTATGGTGGCGTCGAGGGTAACGGCCTCGCGATCGGCGGGCTCGGTGGCGCGGTGACGATCGCCGGCGGGATCGGCATCAACGGCACTGTCGCGGCGGCGGCAAACGGCGCGAGCGCGACGGGGTTGAAGCTCGGCAGCGGTGCGTCGACCCCCGAAATCCGCAATGCCGGCACGATCTCGGCAGCCGGCGGCGGCACGGCGGCATCGCGCTCGACGGCGGTGCTGATCGACACCGGTGCCTCGGTCGCGACGGTCCGCAACAGCGGCACGATCAAGGCGACCGCACAAGCCGCCGACGGCACCGCGATCGGCATCCTCGACCGGTCGGGCACCGTCACTCTGGTCGAGAACAGCGGCGGTATCGGTGCTTCGGGGGCGCTCGCCACGTCCGAGCGCAACGTCGCGGTCGATCTGTCGGCGAACACGACCGGCACGATCGTCCGCCAGACCGCGGTCGCGACCGGCATCGCCGCACCCGCGATGGTCGGCGACGTGCGCTTCGGCACCGGCAACGATCTGTTCGACGTCGCGGACGGCACCGTCACCGGCACCGCACGGTTCGGCAGCGGCAACAACCGCCTGGCGTTGTCGGGTGACGCGAACTTCACCGGCGGCGCGGTGTTCGGCGCGGGCAACGACGCGCTCGCGCTGGCCGGTACGTCGGTGTTCGTCGGTGCGGCGGACTTTGGTGGCGGTACCGATACGCTGACGCTCGGCGGGACCTCGCGCTTCTCGGGCACGCTCGCCAACGCGCAAGGGCTCGCGGTCGCGGTGGCCGGCGGCACGCTCGACATCACCAACGCGGCGTCGATCGCCTCGCTCTCGGTCACCGGGGGCGGCGTGCTCGCGGTAACGCTCGACAAGGCCGGTGGCACCAGCACGGCGATCCAGGTCGCGGGCACCGCAGCCTTCGACAAGGATTCGAAGCTCGCGCTGAAGCTCACCAGCGTCGTCGATGCCGAGGGGCGCTACACCGTCCTGCGCGCCGGAACGCTGACGGGTGCCGCAAACCTCACCGCGACCACGACTCTGCTCCCGTTCCTCTACAAGGGCAGCATCGCAACCGCCACGGGCAACGAGCTTGCGGTCGACGTCGCGCGCAAATCGTCGACCGAACTCGGGCTCAACCGCTCGCAGGCGTCGGCCTATGACGCGATCTACAAGGCGCTCGGCAACGACGCGAAGATCGGCGGGGCGTTTCTCAACATCACCGATGGCGACGCATTCCGCGGCTCGGTCCGCCAGATGCTGCCCGATCATGCCGGCGGCACATTCGAGGCGGTCACGATGGGCTCGCGCGCGACCGCCCGCGTCCTCGCCGACCCGCATGGCCCGTTCAAGGACGAGGGGAAGTGGGGCTATTGGGTAACGCAGGTCGCATGGGGCACGTCGAAAAGCGTCGCCGATACCGCGGGCTACGACATCAGCGGCTGGGGCGTTTCGGCTGGTGCGGAATACAAGACCGGCGTCGGCAATTTCGGCACCTCGCTCGCGTATCTGAACGGGCAGGATGCCGATGATGGCACCAACAACGAAGTGCGATCGAACCAGTATGAGCTGGCCGGATATTGGCGCGGGCATTGGGGCGGTCTGCAGGCCAATGCGCGCGTCTCGGGTGCCACGATCAAGTTCGACGGCTCGCGTGATTTCAGCGGTGCGATCGGTAGCGAAGCGGTCGATCGGACCACGAACGGCGATTGGAACGGCACGCTCTATTCCGCATCGGGCGGCGTCTCGTGGGACGGCGGCAAGGGCATCTTCGTGTTCCGGCCGGTCTTGGCCATCGATTATTACAAGCTGAAGGAGGACGGTTACAGCGAGACCGGCGGTGGCAAGGCTATCGACCTCGTGGTCCAGTCGCGCAGCAGCGACGAGCTGGCGGTGACGGCGAGCACGGCGCTGGGGCTGAACTTCGGGGGCACGAGCCCGGACCAGGGCTGGTTCAGGGTCGAGGCGGAAGGCGGCCGGCGCGAACTCGTCGGCGGCGGGCTCGGCGCGACGACGGCGGCATTCGAGGGCGAGCAGTCGTTCACACTGACGCCGGAAGAGCGGACTAGCGGTTGGGTCGGCAAGCTGCGCGCGGTCGGCGGGAGTTCGGTGTTCCGGCTCGGCGGCGAGTTTGGCGCCGAGCAGCAGCAGGGCCGCGTGGCGCTGTCGCTGCGCGCGAGCTTGCAGATCGGGTTGTAGGAAAAGGACGTCACGATCCTCCCCCGCCAGGGGGAGGTGGCGCCACAGGCGACGGAGGGGGAGGACACGGAACGAATGGGTCGCTTACCGCCCCCTCCGTCAGGCAAGCGCCTGCCACCTCCCCCTGGCGGGGGAGGATCGTGAAGGTTACGTCCGCGTCTGCCAGCCGCCGCCTAGCGCGCGGAAGAGGTCGACTTGGGCGCCGGCGATACGCGCGTCCGCCGCGGCGAGGTCCGTGTCGGTATCCGCCAGCGTGCGTTCGGCGTCGAGGACGTCGAGGAAGTCGATCTGGCCTTCGCGCTGGCGGGCGCGGGTGATGCGGGCGGCGGTGGCGGCGTTGTCGTGCGCGGACTGGAGCTGCGTGCGCCTGTCCAGTTCGCGGGCGTAGTTCGAGAGCGCGGTCTCGGTTTCCTCGAGTGCGGTGAGGACGCTGCCGTCGAAATTGGCGAGTGCACCGCGGGTGTCGGCTTCGGCGCCCGCTATGCGGGCACGGGCGGCGGACTGGTTGAGCGACCAGTTCAGCAGCGGGCCGAGCAGCCAGCGGATCGGGCCGCCGGTGAAGATGTCGCCGACGCTGAGCGCGGTCGAGCCGATCGAACCGCCAAGCGAGATTTGCGGATAGAGTTGCGAGGTCTGGACGCCGATACGGGCGGTGGCCGCGGCGAGGCGGCGTTCGGCGGCGTGGACGTCGGGTCGGCGGGCTAGCAACGTCGCGCCGTCGCCGATCGGGATCGGCTGGTCGAGGCGCGGCGTGGTGGTGCGGGCACCGGCTGTCGCGGGCAGGTCCTGCGGGGTGCGACCGGTAAGCGTGGCGAGGCGGAAGAGCGCGGCTTGGCGCTCGGCTTCGATCTGCGGGATGTTGGCGGCGCGTTGGTCACGCAGGGCGGCGATCCGGACCTGATCGAGGCGGTCGGCACGACCCGCGTCGACGCGCTTGCCGGTCAGCGTGTTCGACTTGTCGAGCAGCTCGACGATCCGCTTGGCGACTGCGAGGCGTTCGGCGGACGAGGCTGCGTCGACATAAGCGCGGGTGGTGGCCGCGACGATCGAGACCCGGACCGCGTCGGCATCGGCCTGCGCCGCACCGACGTCGCCGCGCGCGGCCTCGACGTTGCGGCGGACTCGGCCGGCGAGATCGACCTCGTAGCTGACGTCGAGCCCGACATCATAGGTAGCGCGCTGGCGGTCGAAACCGGGGAGGTTCTGGAGTTGCGAGGTGCGCGCGTAATTGCCACTCGCGCCGGCGTTTACTTGCGGCTCGCGGTCGGTCTTCGTGGCGCGCAGCGAGGCGCGGGCGCTGTCGAGGCGAGCGACGGCGACGCGGAGGTCGGTGTTCGTGGCCAATGCGTCCGCGACGAGGCCGTCGAGGACCGGGTCGCGGTACATCCGCCACCAATCGTTATCCGGCGCGGTCGTGACGGTGGCAGCATTCGCGGTGACGAACGATGCCGCCGCCTTGGGTGGGGTGATCGGCGCGACATAGTCGGGGCCGGCGGCGCAGGCGGCGAGCGTCAGCGCCGAGAGGCTCGCGAGGAGGGCGGACTTCATGATGCTGGTCCTATTCGGCTGGCTGAAGGGTCGTGGCGGGACCGTTGGTCTCTGGGGCTGGCTTGCGGCGTTCGAACCGCAGCGCCAGCGCTCGCGCGACGACATAGAAGGTGGGAGTGAAGAGCAGCCCGAACCCGGTCACGCCGATCATCCCGAAGAACACCGCGGTCCCGAGCGCCTGGCGGAGTTCGGCACCCGCACCGGTCGCGATCACCAGCGGCACGGCGCCGAGGATGAACGCGAAGCTCGTCATCAGGATCGGTCGCAACCGGTCCTTCGCCGCGCGCACCGCGGCCTCGACCGGGGTGAGACCGTCCTGTTCCTCGGCCTGCTTGGCGAACTCGACCACCAGGATCGCGTTCTTCGCCGCCAAGGCAATCAGCACGACCAGGCCGATCTGCGTGAGGACGTTGTTGTCCATACCCCGCAGGTTCACGCCGGTCATCGCCGCCAACAGGCACATCGGCACGATCAGGATGATCGCGAGCGGCAACGTCAGGCTCTCATATTGCGCGGCGAGCACGAGGAAGACGAACACCACCGCCATGCCGAAGACGAGCGCCGCGGTGCTGCCGGCGGCCTTTTGCTGATAGGCGATGCCGGTCCATTCATGCGCGTAGCCAGCGGGCAGCGACGCGTAGGCGAGCTTCTCCATCGCGACCAGCGACTGGCCGGACGAATACCCCTTGGCAGTGTCGCCATCGACCTCGACCGCGGGGAAGAGGTTGTAGCGGACCACGCGGTACGGACCGGTTTTGTCCTTGAACGTCGAGACCGAGCCGACCGGGACCATCTGGCCCGAGTTGGAGCGCGTCTTGAGGTTGGCGATATCCGCGGTGGTGTTGCGGAACGGCGCGTCGGCCTGCGCGGTGACGCGGTAGGTGCGGCCGAGCAGGTTGAAGTCGTTGACGAAGGCCGAGCCGAGATAGACCTGCAACGCCTCGAAAACGCGCTCGGGGGGAACGCCGAGGAGATTGGCCTTGGCGCGGTCGACGTCGGCGAAGATGCGCGGCGTGGCGGTGTCGAAGAAGGTGTAGACCTGCGCGAGACCCTTGGTCTGGTTCGCCTGCCCGATCAGCGCGTAGCTTGTCTTGCCGAGGTCGGCGTAACCGTGGCCGCCCTGGTCCTGCACCATCAGGCGATAGCCGCCCGCCGAGCCGATGCCCTGGATGAGCGGTGGCGGGACGATCAGCAGGCGCGCTTCGGTGATGTCGCCGGTCGCCTTCTGCGACTCCGCCATGATGCTGGCGAGCGTGACGCCGAGCTTCTTGCGTTCCTCGAAGCTCTTCAGCGGAATGTACGCGGCGGCGCTGTTAGGAGCGAGCGTCTGCGACGGGCCGTCGAAGCCCGCGAGCATGACCGCGCCCTTGACGCCGGCGAGCGGCAGGATGCGCTTGGCGACCTTCTGCATGACCGCGTCGGTGCGCTCGACCGAGGAGCCGGGCGGAAGCTGGATGACGGTCAGGAAATAGCCCTGGTCCTGCGCGGGGACGAAGCCCGACGGGGTGACCATGAACACGCCGACCGTGACCGCGATCAGTGCGGCATAGGCGGCCATCATCCGCTTCGGCGCCGTGACGAGGCGGGCGGTAAGGCGGGCATAGCTCTCGCTCATCCGCTCGAACCCGCGGTTGAAGGCATCGCCTGCGCGCCGCAGCGTGCGGGTCACGCGGTTGCCCGAGTCCGCAGGCGCGGTCGGCTTGAGCAGCATCGCGGCGAGCGCTGGCGACAGCGTCAGCGAGATCAGCAGCGAGATGATCGTCGCGGTCGAGATCGTCACCGCGAACTGGCGGTAGAACGCGCCGGACAGCCCGGTGAGGAACACGGTCGGGATGAACACCGCGCACAGCACGAGCACGATCGCGACCAGCGCGCCCGACACTTCGTCCATCGACGTGCGCGCCGCCTCCAGCGGGGAGAGTCCGTGTTCGAGGTTGCGTTCGACATTCTCGACCACGACGATCGCGTCATCGACGACGATGCCGATTGCGAGGACGAGCCCGAACAGTGAGAGGTTGTTGAGTGAATAGCCCGCCGCCGCCAGCACCGCGAAGGTGCCGATCAGCGAGACCGGGATCGCCACGATCGGGATGATCGCCGCGCGCCACTTTTGCAGGAAGACGAGGATGACGAGCACGACGAGGATCATCGCCTCGACGAGCGTATGCTTCACCGCGTCGATCGACTGCGCGATGAACTCGGTCGGGTTGTAGATGACCTTGTATTCGAGGCCCTTGGGAAAGCGCTTCGACATGCTTTCCATCTCGGCGGTGACGGCTTGGGCCGCGCCGAGCGCGTTCGAGCCGGGGCGCTGGAAGACTGCGGCGATGACCGTGGGCTTGCCGCTGAGATAGGTGTTGGCGCCGTAATCCTGCGCGCCGAGTTCGACGCGCGCGACGTCCGAGACGCGGACTTGGCGGCCTTGTGCGTCGGTGCGGATGACGACGTCGGCGAACTGCTTGGGATCGGTGAGGCGCCCTTGCGTCTCGACGTTGAGCTGGAAGGCGCTGTTGCCCTTGTCATAGGGCGGCTGCCCGAGCGTGCCCGCGGCGACCTGGACGTTCTGCGCGCGCAGGGCGGCGACGATCTCGCCCGCGGTGAGGTCGAGTGCGGCGGCGCGACCGGGGTCGATCCAGACGCGCATCGAATAATCGCGCGCGCCGAACAGCTGCACGTCGCCGACGCCGTCGATGCGGCTGAGGCGATCACGGACCTGGGTCAGCGCGTAGTTGGAGATATAGCCGCGATCCAGCGAGTTGTCGGGCGAGACGAGGTTCACCACCATCAGGAAGTCGGGCGACGTCTTCCGCGTCACCACGCCGAGCCGCTGGACGTCTTCGGGCAAACGAGGAACGGCAACCGCGACGCGGTTCTGGACGAGCACCTGTGCTGCGTCGAGGTCGGTGCCGATCTTGAAGGTGACGGTGATCGTGACCTTGCCGTCGCCGGTCGATTGCGACGACTGGTACAGCATGTTGTCGACGCCGTTGATCTCCTGCTCGATCGGCGCGGCGACGGTCTCGGCGACCGTCTCGGCCGACGCGCCGGGATAGGTCGCGCTGACGGTGACGGTGGGGGGGACGATGTCGGGATATTGCGACACCGGCAGCGTCATGTAGGCGATCGCGCCGACGATCGTGATGATCACCGCGATCACGCCCGCGAAGATCGGCCGGGTGATGAAGAAGCGCGAGAAGCGCATGGTTTGTGTCCTCGAAAGAAGAGCGACGGACACGCCCCAACACCACCCCGGCGGAGGCCGGGGCCCAATTGGGCGAACCGTAGTGATTAAGTCGAAACGCTATCCCAATTGGGCCCCGGCCTTCGCCGGGGTGGACGGCTATTTCGCGAGCGTGGCCTCACCCGAGATCGGCTGGACGGACGCCGGCGCTGTCGTCCCCGAGGCCACCACGATCCGGCCGACCTTCGGCGCGACCGTGGCACCCGGCGTCGCCATCTGCGTGCCCTGGATGATGATCCGGTCGTTCGGCCCGATCCCCGAGCGCACGATCCGCAGGCCATCGACCACCGGCCCGAGTTCAACCGGCTTCTGGCTCACGACGTTCTTCGCATCGATCGTCAGCAGAACCTTGCGCGCCTGGTCGGTCTGCACCGCATCGTCGGGCACCAGCAGAGCCTGCCGCGTCCCAGCACTCGCGAGGCGCATGTTGCCGAACATTCCCGGCGTCAGGAAATAGCCCGGGTTGGCGAGCACCGCACGACCGCGGATCGTGCCCGAGCGCTGGTCGAGCCCGTTGTCGGTGAAGTCGAGCTTGCCCTTCCAGCGATGCTCGGTCTCGTCCTGCAACTGGATCTCGACTGCGGCGGGGGCCGCGCCGGGCTGACGTGCACGCTGCGTCTTGAGGTACAAAGCCTCGGAGCCATCGAAGGTGAAGTAGATCGGATCCAGCGCGTTGATCGTCGTCAGCACCGTGCCGCCGGTGCCTTCGCCGCCCGCGACTTGGTTGCCCGCATCGACGCGGCGATCGGAGATGCGACCGCCGATCGGTGCGCGAACCTGGGTGAAACCGACGTCCAGAGCGCGGGCACGTTCGCGGGCCTGTGCTGCGGCGAGTGCGGCTTGGGCTGCTTCGAGCCTACCCCGCAATGCGTCGACTTCGCCGGCCGAGACCGCTTCGTCGGCGACCAGCCGCTGCGCGCGACCTAGATCGGTGCGGGCGAGGGACAGAGCGCTTTTCGCGCTCGCAACGTTGGCGTGTGCCTCAGCCAGAGCCGCGGCGAACGGGCGGGAATCGATCGTGAAGAGCAACTGGCCCTTGCTGACGATCTCGCCGTCGCGGAAGTGGATGCCCGTGACTTCGCCCGCGACGCGCGGACGGATCTCTACCGTACGGCTCGGTGCGAAGCGGCCGACATAATCGTCCCACTCGCTGACCTGCCGCACCAGCGGCGACGCGACCGTGACCGAGGCGGGCGGTGGCGCCGCCATCGCCGCGTCGGGATGATCGAACATCTTCACGCCGACCGCACCAAGCAGCGCGATCGGCACGAGCACCATCGCGCCGCGCTGCCATGCCGGCCGTCGATGACGGTCCGTGGGCGGCGAAGACGCGAGGTCGGCGTCGTTCGCGGCCGTGATTGTGGTAAGTTGGTTCACGCTGCGATGCTCCGCTTCTGCTGGGCGCCGACGCGCATGCCGGTCACGCTCTCGACGAGCGTTTCGATCTGAGCCTCGGCAAAGCCGGCGGCGAGGAAGTTCTGGATCTCGGCCATCGGCAACGCGAAGCCGCGGCGCCAGGCGTACACCGCCATCCGCCGCAACGCCTCGAGCCGGGGATCGGCGAGCCGCGACGCGGTGCTAAGGCCGAACAGGCTGCCCATCGCCCGCGACATGCGGCTGGGGCCGGACAGGCTGCGCAACGTGTCGCGCTTTGCGAGCGCGATGACGCTCCATTCCAGCGCGGAAAAGCCGGTCGGGGCAGGGGCTGTCACAGTCTGGGCGCGGCTGGTGACGGGCGAAGCGAACATGTTGTCGAGGTCGAGATAAGCCATGGGATTGTCCCCCTTTTGATTTTTCGGGCAAGCGCTGGCCTTCGTCGGTGGACGGTCCACCGACGTCAGCTGGTCGCAAGGCGTGCGCGGTCGTTGCCGGCACATCCTCGTGCCGCGCTTGCCCGCTTGAATTTTCGAGAGTCCGGGCGGCCGAAGCCATCCGTTCTGGGTTAGGTGGTGACCGTGGTCATGGGTTGTTGTCCCCGGTTGCCCCATCCGAAGTAGGAGAGAGCTTCGATACCAGTCGGTATATAAACCTGGGGTTCATCTAGTCAACAGACTTTTGTACCGGCCGGTATTTTTTATCACGACCGTAACGAAGCGTGACTTTTATGTCGGCGGACCGACCGGCTTACTTGGTCGGCCACACCGACAGGCTGGTCTCGACGAGCTGGTTGAGCTCGGTGCAGGTCGCGCCAGAACCGGCCTGGATCGACAGCCCCTGCATGATCGCGAACAGGTACCGCATTAAGGCATGCGATTCGAGACCGTCGGGGAACTCACCCGCCGCCTTGGCCTCGTCGAAGCGCTTCATCAACGCGGCCTCGGACGACGCGCGGCGCTTGGCGACCTCGGCCTTGATCGGCTCGGCCTCGGCACTGCACGCGACGCTGCTGATGACGCTCAGGCATCCCTTGGGATCGCAGGTGCTCATCTGCATCTGCAACGCCCCACGGAGAAGCCTTTCCGCTACGGCGCGCGCAGTCGGCGCCTCGAGCGCGGAGGTCATATAGGCGAGTTTTTCGCGCTCGTAGAGGTCGAGCGCCTTGTGGAACAGCGCCTCCTTGTTGCCGAACGCCGCGTAGAGACTGGGCTTGGTGATCCCCATCTCGGCGGTCAGTTCGGCCATCGACGCGCCTTCGTAGCCGTTGCGCCAGAACACGCGCAACGCACCCGCCAGCGCTTCGTCGAGATCGAACTCGCGGGGGCGGCCCTTGGGGGCGGTGAGCGTGCAAAGCCTATTCATACCGTTCGGTATATAGGGTAAAAGCGCAAAAGGTCCAGTGAGTTGCCCCCGAGTTCTGCGCGTAGCGGGCGGTCAGAAACCGATCGGGGAGCAGCGGGCTTGCCGTTTATCGCCTGTCGCGCAATCATGCCGCCGTACAAGGGGAGCCCATCATGCGTCGTCGTACCTTCATCGCGGCCCTGCCCGCCGCTGCGTTCTTGCCCAACATGGCGCAGGCCCAGACCGGCGCGACGCGCGGCACACCCGGCGCACAGGGCGCTCAGGGACCAGGGCAGGGCGGTGCGCCACAGCCCGCCACCACCGCTGCCGCAGCACCGTTGCCGCCGACGTGGGAGACCGGGCTGGACCGTTTCATCAGGCCCGACGTGCATGCGGGCGATCGACCGGTCGGCGCGAGCTTCGCCTCGCGCACGGCGGCATACGGCCTGAACGGCGCGGCAGGGACCGCGCATCCGCTGGCGACGCAAGCAGGGATCGACATCCTCAAGCGCGGTGGTTCGGCGGTCGATGCGGCGATCGCGATCAACGCGTGCCTCGGGTTTCTGGAACCCACGTCGAGCGGAATCGGCGGCGATGCCTATGCGATGATCTGGGACCCCAAGCTGAAGAAGGTCGTCGGGCTCGCCGGTTCGGGCAAGAGCCCGCGGGGCCTCAGCCTCGATACGGTGCGGGCGCGCGCGAAGAACGGCGCACTGCCGGCGTTGGGTGCGATCAGCGTGTCGGTGCCGGGCACGGTCGACGCCTGGTGGACGATGCACCAGCGCTACGGCAAGCTGCCTTGGGCGGACCTGTTCCAGCCGGCGATCGCGCATGCCGAGGCCGGCGCGCCGGTGCCTGACATCATCGCCTATTACATCCGCCGCAGCCTCGCCGCGTTCAAGCGTCCGGGCAACGGCCTGGAGGAAGTCGCCAACGCACTGCGCACCTACGGCCTCGCGGACGGCAGGGGGCCTGCGCTGGGACAGGTATTCCGCAACCCGGATCTCGCGCGGACCTATCGTGCGATCGCGGCGGGTGGGCGCGATGCCTTCTACCAGGGTGACGTGGCGCGGACCGTCGACCGGTACTTCAAGCGGATCGGCGGTTGGCTTCGGTACGAGGATCTCGCCGCGCATCGTTCCGAATGGATCGAGCCCAGCCAGACCGACTATCGCGGGACGACGGTGCACGCGCTCGGCGCGAACACGCAGGGGCTGGCGACCTTGCAGATGCTCAACATCCTCGAACGCTTCGACCTGAAGGGTGCTGGGTTCCAATCGGCGCTGTCGATCCATCTCCAGGCGGAGGCTAAGCGCTTGGCCTATGAGGATCGTGCGCGATATTACGCGGATCCGAACTTTGCCAAGCAGCCGGTCGAATGGCTGATCTCGAAGCAATACGCGGCCGAGCGCGCGAAACTGATCCGGCCGGACCGTATCCTGACGCCGGTCTATCCGGGCCAGGCGCCCAGCCGCGGCGATACCACCTATTTCAGCTGTGCCGACAAGGACGGCATGATGGTGTCGATGATCCAGTCCAATTTCCGCGGCATGGGATCGGGACTGGTCGCGGACGGTCTTGGATTCATGTTCCAGGATCGCGGCCAGCTGTTCAGCCTGAAGGACGGCCACCCCAACATCTATGCGCCGGGCAAGCGGCCGTTCCAGACGATCATACCCGGCTTCGCGACGCGCGGAAGCGATCCGTGGATGAGTTTCGGCGTCATGGGCGGCGACATGCAGCCTCAGGGGCAGACGCAGATCATCGTCAACCGCGTCGACTATGGGCTGGAGATACAGTCGGCGGGCGATTCGCCACGCTGGCATCACGAGGGGTCGTCGCAATCGATGGGCGAGGACTCGCCTGGAATGGGCCCAACCGGGCTGTTGCGGCTCGAGACCGGCGTGCCGCTCGCGACGCGGCAAAGGCTGGCGGAGATCGGCTGGACGATCGGCGATCCCGATGGCGGGTTCGGCCGCTACGAAAGCGTCGAGCACCGGATGGACGGGTCCACGCGGGTTTACGCAGCCGCGAGCGAGATGCGTGCCGACGGGTGCGCGCTGGCATATTGAGGCACCGTCAATTGCGGGCGATGGCCCCGCATTTATCGTTCGAACCAAGCGCCTCCCCGGCGAAGGCCGGGGTCCATCTGGGGCGTTTTGCCAATCGAGGGCGGCGCCCCGTTGCGACCATCTTTCCAACTGGGCCCCGGCCTTCGCCGGGGTGGTGCAAATGGTGCGGCCCAGTGTCGCCGTTGCGCTCTGCTCAGCGGCCTACTGCAGTGTACGCGAATCCGGCCTGTTCGACGTCGGCGCGCTGGTAGACGTTGCGGAGGTCGACCATCACCGGTGCCGCGAGCAGCCCCTTCAACCGTGCGAGGTCGAGCGCACGGTATGCGTCCCATTCGGTTACGATCACCACGGCATCGGCGCCTTCGGCCGCGTCGTAGGCGTCGGTGCAATACGCCAGATCGGGTAGCAGCGCCTTGGCCGGTTCCATGCCCTCGGGATCGTGCGCGCGCACCTTCACGCCCGCATCCGCCAGCGCGGTGGCGATCGCAAGGCTGGGCGCGTCGCGCATGTCGTCGGTGTTGGGCTTGAACGTCAGGCCGAGAAGCGCAACCGTCTTCCCCCGCGGGTTTTCACCGAGCGCCGCCAGCACTTTGCGCCCCATCGCGCGCTTGCGGCTGTCGTTCACCTTCACGACCGCTTCGACGATATGGACCGGTGTCTGGTAATCCTCGGCGGTCTTGAGCAGCGCCAGCGTGTCCTTGGGGAAGCACGAGCCGCCATAACCCGGTCCTGCATGCAGGAACTTCTTGCCGATGCGGTTGTCGAGACCAATCCCGCGCGACACGTCCTGCACGTCGGCGCCGACTGCCTCGCACAGGTCCGCGATCTCGTTGATGAAAGTGATCTTGGTCGCGAGGAACGCGTTCGCCGCGTATTTGATCAACTCGGACGTACGGCGGCTTACGAACAGGATCGGCGACTCGTTCAGATACAGCGGACGGTAGACATCGCGCATCACCTGCTTGGCGCGCTCGTCCTCGGTGCCGATGACGATCCGGTCGGGACGCTTGAAGTCGCCGATCGCGGCGCCTTCGCGGAGGAATTCGGGGTTGGACACGACCGCGACGTCGATGTCGGGACGCTTCTCCCGCAGGATCGCCTCGACCCGGTCGCCGGTGCCGACGGGCACGGTCGACTTGGTCACGACCACGGTCGGGCCGGTGACGGCGGCGGCGATCTCCTCGGTCGCGGCGAACACATAGCTGAGATCGGCGTGGCCATCGCCGCGGCGCGAGGGCGTGCCGACGCCAATGAAGATCGCATCGGCGCCGGCGACAGCGCTGGCGAGATCGGTGGTGAAGGTCAGCCGTCCTGCCGCGACGTTGGACGCGACGAGCTGATCCAGGCCTGGCTCGAAGATCGGCATGTGACCGGCATGCAGCGCGTCGATTTTCGACTGGTCCTTGTCGACGCAGATCACGTCATGCCCGAAATCCGAAAAACAGGCGCCCGAGACAAGACCGACATAGCCTGAACCGATCATTGTAATGCGCATATTGACGTCCTTCGAAATCCCGCATCCCTATTGGGATAAACAGGGGGGCATGCAAGCGAACGGGCGTGACTTGTAAAAATACCGGTCAATCCGGTTTAGTGCGGTGGCGCCCGGACGCGGCAGCCAGCTGGCGGGGTTGACCGGAAACGCGCAACCAAACTGTGCGGCGCCGGTTGAAGGCGCATCATTATCCTTCACTTACACAGGAGCGATAGCATGGCCGAGAACTTCAAAAGCGCGATCGACGAAGGCGCTGCAAAGAACAAGGCGGCGACCGATCGCGCCGCGGGTGTCGCCAAGGACGCGGCCGACACGATGCGCGCCGGTGCAGAGCAAGCGCGCGATACTTTTTCCGAGAAGATCATCGATCCGGCCAAGCGAGCCGGGGACGCCATGAAAGAGTCGGGCGGCAAGATCGCCGAGGGCGGCGCGACGATCGGCAAGACCATGATCGACCAGGCCGAGCAGAATGCACGCGAGGCGTTTGCCGCGATGCGCGAGGCGGCCAGTGCGAAGGATCTGACGCAGGTCATGAAGATCCAGAGCGAATATCTCCGCGAGCAGAGCCAGCGCAGCATGAGCCAGGCCCGGGAGATCGGCGAGATGATCATGAAATTCGGCAAGGATGCCGTAGCGCCGTTGCGCGGGTCCGGTCCGCAGTGATCGCCGGGCGTACCGCATCACGACTGGCTGAGTAGAGATAAACGTGACGGGTGGAGCGACGTACGGACGAGCAAGAACGCCGTCGCTCCACTATCACGACGGAGCCAAATGGCCCCGACCTTGATGCCGGGCTGAATAATGCCGTGTGTTATAGCCGCTATCGAGACGACCTGGTTCGGCCGATCCCTTGGCGAGTCGTGAACCGCACGGGATCATTCACGTCCCCGAACCGAAGTCGGGACTCGCTAGGACTGCGCGTTCCCCGCCTTGCGGAGGTCATCGTCCCTGCAGCTTGCCCAGGATGGTCATCGACTGTTCGGAACCCGACTGCGGTACGATTTCGCCGGTACGATCGATGATCGCGTCCCAGTTCGCCGCGACACCCTCCACCGACAGGTCGTCGCCGGTCAGCAGCTTGCCCTGGGTCAGCGTCACGAACGCCGCCTGGAACACGCCGGCGCCTGCGCCGACGATCATGTTGGTCGGCGCGTCTTCGGACACGAGGAACACGGCCGCTGGCGCCACCTTGTCGGGGGAGAAGGCCTTGAACGCCTCTTCGGGGAAGATGTCCTGCGTCATCCGCGTGCCCGCGGTGGGGGCGATCGTGTTCACCTTGATGTTGGTCTTCGCGCCCTCGATCGCGAGCGTCTTGGTCAGCCCGGCCAGCCCGAGCTTGGCTGCACCGTAGTTCGCCTGGCCGAAATTGCCGTACAGGCCCGTCGACGACGCGGTCATCAGGATCCGGCCGTAATTCTGCGCCCGCATCGTGTCCCACACCGCCTTGGTGGCGTTCGCCGAGCCATTGAGGTGGACGTCGACGACGAACTTGAAGTCGGCGGGCTCCATCTTGGCGAAGCTCTTGTCGCGCAGCACGCCGGCGTTGTTGATCAGGATGTGGACGCCGCCCCATTTCTCGGACGCTCTGGCAACCATCTCGACCATCTGGTCGTAGTCGGTGACGCTGCCGCCGTTCGACATCGCCTCGCCGCCGGCCGCCTCGATTTCCTCGACGACCTTCAGTGCGGCATCCGAATGGCCGGTGCCGTCGCGCGACGCGCCGAGATCGTTGACGACCACCTTGGCGCCGCGGCGGGCGAGTTCGAGTGCGTATTCGCGACCGAGACCGCCGCCTGCGCCGGTGACGATCGCGACTCGATTTTCAAAGCTGATAGACATGGAAAAAGGCGCCCCTCTCTTATGATTGGAGCGCCTTTCCTAGAACGTAAAGCCGTCTACGCAAGCGGCAGGATCACTACCGCCTGCGCGAAGGGCTTACTTGCCGCCGCGGTTGCGGCAGCCGTCCTTGACCGTCTTCGAGCACACCGGATACTCGGCCGGTGCCGGCGTCGGCGGGGTCACGGTCGGCTGACCGAACGTCACGCCACCAGCGGGTCCGGGTGCTGCCATCGGTGCGGCTGGAGCGGCCATCGCGGGATCGGCCATCGCAGGATCGGCAGGGGCTGCCATCGCCGGATCGGCCGGGTCTGCAGGTGCCGACTGCATGGCGGGATCGGCCGGTGCGGTCTGCGCGGCGGGATCGGCCGGCGGGGTCGTCTGGGCGATCACGGGCGACGCGAGAAGAGCGGCGGCGGCGAGAAGAATGGTCTTCATACGAATCTCCTAAATGGGTGCACCATTTTGGTAGCGCGACGTCTGAACGCACTAAGTCGCGCATAGGTCCTTCGTTTCGCATCCGATTCCATTCGCCCCACCGCTAGACCCAGAGCGGGACAGTGTCCTTAGCCGCCCGTATCGAGCGAATAGCCGGCCGACCGGACGGTACGAATGATGTCCGGACGTTCGCCGACGTTGATGGCTTTCCGCAGCCGCCGGATGTGGACGTCGACCGTGCGGCTTTCGATATCACTGTCGTGACCCCACACGGCATCGAGCAGCCGTTCGCGCGAGAACACCCAGCCGGGATGCTCGAGAAAATGCTTCAACAGGCGGAACTCGGTCGGTCCGAGCGATACGACTTCGCCCGAGCGACGGACCTTGTGGCCGACGGTATCCATCTCGATGTCGGCATAGCTGAGTGCTTCGCCCGCGAGGGCAGGGCGGACTCGGCGCAACACCGCACCGACGCGGGCGACCAGCTCGCGCGGTGAGAACGGCTTGGTCACGTAATCGTCGGCGCCGGTCTCCAGCCCCCGCACACGATCCTCTTCCTCACCGCGCGCGGTGAGCATGATGATCGGCACGTTCTGCGTCTCGGGCGCGCGGCGCAGGCGACGGCAGACCTCGATCCCCGACAACCCCTCGACCATCCAGTCGAGCAGGACGATGTCGGGCACCTTCTCCTTGGCGAGCAGCAAGGCTTCCTCGCCATCGGGGGTATGCGCGATCTCGAAATCCTCGCGCTTGAAATGCCAGACCAGCAATTCGGCGAGGGCGGCATCGTCCTCGACCAGCAGCATTTTCGCGCGTGCCATTATGCCTGCTCCTGCTTGATGCCGCGTTCACGGTCGACCATCTGCGTACCGGTCGCGGCGAAATAGACCATCTCGGCGACGTTGGTGGCGTGGTCGCCGATCCGCTCGAGGTTCTTCGCGACGAACAGCAGATGCGCGACCTGGCTGATCGTCTTCGGATTCTCGACCATGTAGGTGACGAGCGTGCGAAAGATGCTGTCGTAGAAATCGTCGAGCGCGGCGTCGCTTTCGACCACCCGCACTGCCTCTTCCGCGTCGCGCGCGGCAAATGCGTCGAGCACGTCGTGGACCATCTCGCTCGCCATCCGGCCCATCGCGGGCAGAATCGAGATCGGCTCGATCCGGTGTTCGCTCTCGATCATCGGCACGCGCTTGGCGATGTTCTTGGCGTAATCGCCGATCCGCTCGACGACGCCGGCGATCTTCAGCGCAGCGACGACTTCGCGCAGGTCGACCGCCATCGGTGCGCGCAAGGCGATGATCCGGACCGCGAGGCGCTCGACCTCCGCCTCGATCACGTCGATCTGCTTGTCGGCGGCGCGGACCTGTTCGGCGAGCGCGATGTCGTTGCGTTGCAGCGCCAGCATCGCCTTGTCGATCGCGTCCTCGGCGAGCCCGCCCATCTGCGAGATCAACCCGCGGAGCTCGCCGATGTCGTTGTCGAAGGCCTTGACCGTATGCGTGTTCATGGTCGTTTCCCGACTCAGCCGTAACGGCCGGTGATGTAATCCTTGGTCCGCTCTTCGCGGGGATTGGTGAAGATGTCCGAGGTGTTGCCGTATTCGACCAGCGTGCCGAGGTGGAAGAACGCGGTCTTCTGGCTGACGCGCGCCGCCTGCTGCATGTTGTGCGTGACGATCACCATCGCGTAGCGGCCGCGCAGTTCGTGAATCAGTTCCTCGATCTTCGCGGTCGCGATCGGATCGAGTGCCGAGCACGGCTCGTCCATCAGGATGACCTCGGGATCGACCGCGATCGCGCGGGCGATGCAGAGCCGCTGTTGCTGGCCGCCCGACAAGGCCGTGCCGCTGTCCGAGAGGCGATCCTTGACCTCGTCCCACAAGCCGGCGCGGCGCAGCGACTTCTCGACGATCCGGTCGAGGTCCGCCTTCGCGCCGGCCAGACCGTGAATGCGTGGGCCATAGGCGACGTTCTCGTAGATCGATTTCGGGAACGGGTTCGGCTTCTGGAACACCATACCGACGCGGGCACGGAGCTGCACCACGTCCATGTCGGGCGAATAGATATCCTGACCATCGAGCTTGATCTCGCCGGTGACGCGGGCGCTGGCGACGGTGTCGTTCATGCGGTTGAGCGTGCGCAAGAAGGTCGACTTGCCGCAGCCCGACGGGCCGATGAACGCCACCACCTCGTCCTGGTCGACGTCGATCGAGACGTTGTCGATCGCCAGCTTGCTGCCGTACGCGACGGACACGTTGCGCGCGGTCATCTTGAGGTTCTTGGTCATCACCAGCGTGTCTCGAATCGGTTACGGAGGTAGATCGCGACGCCGTTCATCGCGAGCAGGAAGACGAGCAGGACGATGATCGCCGCCGACGTCTTCTCGACGAAGCCGCGGCTGACCTGATCGGACCAGAGGAAGATCTGGACGGGCAGCACGGTCGCGGGATCGTTCAGGCCCGACGGCGGCGCGGCGATAAAGGCGCGCATGCCGATCATCAGCAGCGGCGCGGTCTCGCCGAGCGCACGTGCCATGCCGATGATCGTGCCGGTGAGGATGCCGGGCAGCGCAAGCGGCAATACGTGGTGGAACACGACCTGCACCGGCGATGCGCCGACGCCGAGCGCGGCATCGCGGATCGACGGCGGGACGGCCTTGATCGCGTTGCGCCCCGCAATCACGATCACCGGCATCGTCATCAGCGCGAGCGTGAGCCCGCCGACGATCGGCGCGGATCGTGGCATCCCGAACGTGCCGAGGAAGACCGCGAGCCCGAGCAGCCCGAAGATGATCGAGGGGACCGCGGCGAGGTTGTTGATCGACACCTCGATCAGGTCGGTCCAGCGGTTCTTCGGCGCATATTCCTCGAGATACAGCGCCGACAGCACGCCGATCGGGAAGGCGAGCAGCAGCGTGACCGCCATCGTCAGCAAGGATCCCTTGAACGCGCCCCAGATACCGACGCGGGTGGCGTCGGTCGAATCGGCCGAGGTCAGAAAGCCGGTGTTGAACCCGCGCGACAGCACGCCGCGTGCGGTAAGGCGCGCATAGATCGCTTCGGCTTCGTTCGTGCCGACGCCCTTGGCGGCGACGTCGATCGGGCTCGACACGGGAACCTCGAACACGGCCCGGCGCTGGAGCAGCGACGGGTCCGCCTTGATCGCGTCGCGCACCACCGCCCAGGCGCCGTCGGACAACAGGTTCGCACCGTCCTTGCCGTAGGCGGTACTGGCGGCGGCGAGGACCGTGCCTTCGAGGCCGGCGCCGGCAAGCGCGAGATCGGCCCCGCGTCCGACCAAGCGCGACGGCGAGATCGGGAGCTTTGCGGCGGCGAGATCGACCGGCAGCGCAACGCGCGTCTCGACAAACCCGCTCGCGCCCTGGCTCAGCATCGAGACCAGCAGGAAGGCGAGGAAGGCGGCGGACATCCACACCGCGGCGAGCCCGGCGAAGCGGAAGCGACGCTCGGACGCGTAACGGCGGCGGATGCGCGACTGCATCGCCTGCGTCGTCCAGTCGGTCGGCACGCGACGCACCGGCTCCGCGCCGCTGGTCGGCAATGAGGGAACGAGCGTGTCAGTCATAGGCTTCGCGGTACCGTTTGACGACGCGGAGCGCGACGATGTTGAGGAGCAGCGTGACGACGAACAGCGTCAAGCCCAGAGCGAACGCGGCGAGCGTCTTGGGGCTGTCGAACTCCGCCTCGCCGGTCAGCAGGTCGACGATCTGCTTGGTGACGGTGGTGGTGCTGGCGAACGGGTTGAGCGTCAGCGTCGCGACTCCGCTTGCGGCCATGACGACGATCATCGTCTCGCCGATCGCGCGCGACACGGCCAGCAGCACGCCGCCGACGACACCGGGCAGGGCGGCCGGCAGCAGCACGCGGCGGATCGTCTCGGACGAGGTCGCGCCCATCGCGAGGCTGCCGTCGCGCATCGACGAGGGGACCGCGGCGATCGAATCGTCCGCCATCGACGAGACGAACGGGATGATCATGATGCCCATCACGAGCCCCGCGGCGAGCGCGCTCTCGGACGACGCCCAACTGATCCCGATCGACACGGCGAGATCGCGCACTGCCGGCGCGACGGTCAGCGCGGCGAAATAGCCGTAGACGACGGTCGGCACGCCCGCGAGCATCTCGAGGATCGGCTTCATCCACTTGCGCGTGGTCGGCTTTGCATATTGGGTGAGGTAGATCGCGCTCATCAGCCCGAACGGAATCGCGACGATCATCGCGATTACCGCGCCGATGAAGAACGTCCCCCAGAACAGCGGCACCGCGCCGAGCGACGCGCCCGGATCGCGCGCGTCGATCACCTGCGGGCTCCAATGCGTGCCGAACAGGAAGTCGGTGATCGGCACGACCGAAAAGAACCGCACCGATTCGTACAGCAGCGACGCGACGATGCCGACCGTGGTCAGGATCGCGATCAGCGACGCGCCGAGCAGCGCGAGCATGACGACCCGCTCGATCTGCGTCCGCGCGCCGAACCCGGGTTTGACGCGAGTGAACGCGAACGCGCCGCCGGCGAAGGCGAGCAGCAGCGCGAGTGCGGTGGCGATCCAGTCGTAGCGTGATTGCGCCGCGGCGTAGGAGGGCGCGAGCGTTTGCGCGAGGCCGTGGAAGGCTCCGAAGCTCTGCCCTTCGGCCAGGCTGCGCGCTTCGGACAGGATCGAGGCGCGGTCGAAGCCGGGTGGGGGAAGCTGGATCGCCGCCGGCGTTGCGAGGACCGCATCGGTGACGAGCGCGGGCGACGTCACCGACCAGATTACGAGGAAGACGAGCGGCGGGATCGCAGTCCACAGCGCGACGTACCAGCCGTGATGCGCGGGGAGCGAACTGAACCGTGCGGTGCTGCCCGCGCGGAAGCGGGTGGCGCGGACGCGTGCGGTGAGCCAGCCGATGAGGCCGAGGCCGGCGACGAGGAAGAGGAGCGCGATGGCGGACATTATAGTTCTCGCCCGTCCATAAGTACCACCCCGGCGGAGGCCGGGGCCCAATTGGCAAGGTCGAGGTAATGGCGCGTGGCATCAGCCAACGGGGCGTTGCCCAATTGGGCCCCGGCCTTCGCCGGGGTGGTGGTGAAATGCTCAGCCCGCATCGCCAAACGCCGGTTTCCCCGCGGACGCGGGGGGCCGGCTAAGTTCCGATATCGAGCTTGGCTCCTGGGTCCCCGCGTTCGCGGGGGAACCAGGACGGGCGTGCGGTTGGACGAAAAGCGCATCACGACAACACCGCCGGATCCAGCACCGTCTCGTTCGCGATGATCGCCGCCGAGCGCGCCTGCACGGCTGCCGGTGCCGCGATCAGTCCGCGCTTTACCAGCGGCCCCGTCACGCCCCAGTTTGCAGCGTACAGTTTCAGCAGGTTCCGCAGGCCCGGGATCGCGGTCAGATGCGCCTTCTTCACATAGATATACAACGGCCGGGACCCTGGATACGCATTGTCCGCGATCGACGCATAGGTCGGCGCGACGCCCGAGATCGACACGCCGTTCACGTCGTCTTTATTCTCTTCGAGATAGCTGTAGCCGAACACGCCGATCGCGTTCGGATTCGACTGGAGCTTCTGGACGATCAGATTGTCGTTCTCGCCCGCATCGACATACACGCCGTCCTCGCGAACCCGCGTGCAGAGCGCCTTGTGCGCATCCGGATCCGACTTCGCGAGCGGCTTGGCCGAAGGATCGCTCTCCTCGCAACCCTTGGTCAGGATCAGCTCGGCGAGCGCATCGCGCGTCCCGCTGGTCGCCGGCGGGCCGTAGACCTGGATCGGCACCGCGGGCAGTGCCGGGTTCACGTCGCGCCAGACACGCGCGGTGTTGGTCTTACCGCCCGGATTTGCCGCCAGCGCCTTATAGAGATCGGTCGGCGTCAATTGCATCTTGGGGCCGTTCTTCGCCTCGGCAAAGGCGATACCGTCGATCCCGACCTGGATTTCGAGGATGTCGCGGACGCCGTTCTCGACGCAGCTCTTGTATTCGCTCGCCTTCATCCGTCGCGAGGCATCCTCGATATCGGGATGCGCCGCGCCGATCCCGGCGCAGAACAGCTTCATCCCGGCGCCGGTGCCGGTCGATTCGATCACCGGTGCCTTCGCATCGGGATCGTTGGCGACGAGCTGTTCGGCGATCATCGTCGTGAACGGGTAGACTGTCGACGATCCGACCGCGGTGATCTGGTCGCGTGAGCCGGCACCGCCGCCGTTCGCCTGATCGACGCACGCCGCCAGCGCGCCCGACGCCACCACCATCAGTCCTGTAAGAGCAAGCCGCTGCACCCGAATTCCCGTCATCCACCGCCCATAGCGGCGCTAAGACGATCCTGTGTGACAGTTGAGTTACCCTTTTATGACACCGCCTTGTGACGCGAATCCGCTCGGCGGCAGAAGGACCGAAACCGTCGTGCCGACGCCGACCTGGCTGGCGATGTCGAGCCGTCCGCGATGGCGCTCGACGATATGCTTGACGATCGCGAGCCCGAGCCCGGTGCCGCCGAGCGAGCGGCTGCGGCCCGCATCGGCGCGATAGAATCGCTCGGTCAACCGCGGGATGTGCACCGCGGCGATCCCGTCTCCCTCGTCGCGGATCGACAGGCGGATCATGTTCAGATCGTCGCGCTTCAGGTCGATCGACACCGGCGTGCCCGCGCGACCGTATTTCATCGCGTTGCCGATCAGGTTGTGCAGCATCTGCGATAATTGCGCGCGGTCGCCGGATACGGGCGCAAGCCGCGGGTCGAGCGTCGCGACCAGATCGAGGCCGCGGTCGCCCGCCGCATCGGCCACCTCCGCACAGACGTCCGCCACCAATTGGGCCAGATCGACCGCACTGTCGGGCAGGCGGAACTTCTCCGCCTCGATCCGGCTCAGCGAGATCAGATCCTCGACCAGCCGCTGCATCCGCCGCGCCTCGTCGTCCATCACCTTCAGGAAGCGCGCGCGGACCTCGGCATCCTCGCCCGCCTCCTCGCGCAGCGTCTCGATGAAGCCGAGGATCGAGGCGAGCGGCGTGCGCAGTTCGTGGCTGGCGTTGGCGACGAAATCGATCCGCATCCGCTCGGCGGCGTAATTGCCGGTCTGGTCGACGAGGTGGACGATCCGCTGGCCGTCCGACGCCTCGCCGAGCCGCATCTCCCAGCGCTGGTCGCGCGTGCCGAGCCCGACCAGCTCGATCGGCCGCTCGCCATCGATCGGTCCCGGCGTGCCGAGTCGCTCGGCGGCCGCGGGATGGCGGATCGCGACGCGGGCGTCCTCGCCGAGGATATGCGTGCCGAGCAACGTCCGTGCGGCGCGGTTGGCGAGCGTGACCCGCCCGTCCTGGACCAGCATGACGGGAGCGACGATCGCATCGAGCACATCGTCGAGCATGGAGGATGTCGCGGTGGTCGTATCGGTCGGGGCAGGGGTCTCGTCGCCGGTTCCCGCCGCGACCAGCGCCGCCGCAATCCCGCCGACCAGCGCGACGATCGCGCCCTGCACGTCGCGCGTGATAACGAACACCGCCACCGCCGCGACGACGACGACGACGATCGCCCAAAACGTACGCAGGCCAAATCCGGAAAGCATTGCGGTCTCCTGGGACGGAATCGGCGCCCACCCCCTGCGCCATACAGCGGCGCGCCGCAAACCGGTATGCCGTCGTGAATGAGGATGCTCGGCGCTACCGGCGCGATACGTAATCGGATACCGGGCCAGCCTGCCGGATCGTCCTACTCCGGTACGCTCCCGCAAGCTTTGATGCGGCGATATTGTCAGCGCTTCAGGATTGTGAAAGGGCTGTCGTCTAGTAGGGGCATCATGGACGACACGCGACTAACCCAGGGGCTGCCTGACAAGGACCCCGATGCAAGCGTAGGCGCCGATGCGGGTGTACCGACGCGTCGACGCGTGCTGGCTCTGGGTGCGGTGACGGCGGGGGCGGTCGTCTCGATCCGTCCTGCGCTAGCCCAGACCGCCGGCTCGGTATTGAACTGCGAGATTCCGGTCCCCGATCCAGGTCGGGCGGGCAGCTATATCGATGCGGATGGCAAGGTCGTGCCGGCGCGGACCCGGGGTGCATTTCCGCCGTCATCACGTCCGTTCAAGGGCGAGGACGTCAAGCGCGCCATGGCGAACGGCAGCACGTTGCCCGGCACCGAATCCGAGCGCAGTCGTGCCTATGTCAAATACATCCGCCGGTTGCAGCGCGGCCAGGGCGGCTTCACCTGCTTCGCATCGTTGCAAATGCCGCGCGGCTGAGGCCGTGCCCGAGCCGATCTTTCGAGCGGCGCCCGACGGCAGCCTGCTGATCGCTCCGCTCGACGCGTTCACCGCAGCCTATCACCGCGCATCGGGGATAACCCACCTGCTGGCCGAACCCGCACCGCAGATTCTGGCGGTGCTGGGAGAGGGAGCATCGTCGTTGGATGCGTTGCTGGCGCGGCTCGGCCGGGACTATGATCTCGATGAGGGCACCGGCGAAGCGCTGGCGGCTCGGCTCGACGAACTGGTCGATGCGGGGCTCGTCGAGCGCGCATGAAGTACGCTTTCTCCGTTCGCATCGGCCCGGTCGGCTTTCGCATCGGCTCCGACTGGCGCGCGCCGATTGCCGCGCTCGAGACCCTCTACCGCGATTACCCCCAGCCGCATGACGGCATACCCGACTTCACCGTGCGGCTGTTCGCACGACGGCCATGGCGGCGGTTTATCCGTCCCTCCGTGGAGATCGGCGGCGACTATATGCTGCCCGAGGCGGCGCCTTTGCCGTTGCGGCAAGGGCTGCTCGCCGCCGAGATGGCGATGAACCTGCAAATGGCGCTCGGCGCGCGGCGCTATCTGTTGCTGCATGCGTCCGCGGTCGAGCGCGATGGACGGGCGCTGTTGATGACCGGGATTTCCGGGGCGGGCAAGTCGACGCTGGCGACCTTGCTCGCGGCGAAGGGCTGGCGGTTCATGGGCGACGAGTTCGCGTTGCTCGATCCCGCGACCGGGCTGATCCACGCCTTTCCACGGTTGATCAGCCTGAAGAACGACGCCATTGCCGCGGCCGAGGCGGCATGGCCGGATGCGCGGATGGGGCCGCTGCTTCCGGCAACGCCGAAGGGCGACATTCGCCACATGGTGCCCGATGCGCGGGCGATCGCGCTGATGGATATGCCAGCCACGCCCGCGCTGCTGCTGTTTCCGCGCTATGGGTTCGAAGCGGAGACGCGACCGGTGCCGCCCGCCGAAGCGTTCGTGCGGATGACGCAGGCTTCGACCAATTACGTGGCGCTAGGCGAGGCCGGGTTTCACGCGCTGACGGGGCTGATCGCGGACGTCCCCTCGGTCGCGGTCGACTATCCGGATGGGGCAAGTGCGATCGACCAGGTCGAGGCGTTATGGTCGGCGCTGTGAACGATGCTCGGCTACTCGCGCGCGCGCTCGCCGATCCGGGCAGCGTGGTCGGGCTCGATGCCGCCGGTTGGACGGCGTTGCTGGCCATGGCGCGGGCGGAGCAGTTGATCGGTACGCTTGCCCTGCGCATCGACGGCTTGCCGATGCCGGATGCGGCGAAAGCGATCCTCGCGGATGCGCGCGCCGCCGCGGAGCACGGCCGCCGCGCGGCGTTGTGGGAGGCGGAGATGGCGCGGCGGGCATTGGCCGCGATCGGATGTCAGCCCGTGCTGCTCAAGGGCACCGCGTTCGTCGCGGCGGGACTGTCGGCGGGGCAGGGGCGGTCGATCGGCGATCTGGACATATTGGTGCCGCGCGCAGCGATCGACGCGGTCGAGGCGGCATTGCTCGCGGCGGGCTGGGAGTGGGTGAAGCCGGACCCGTATGACGACGCCTATTACCGGCGCTGGATGCACGAACTCCCGCCGTTGATCCACCGCGAGCGCGACCGGATGATCGATGTCCATCATACGATCCTGCCGCTGACCACCCGGGTCACGCCCGATGCGGGGGCGTTGATCGACGACAGCGTGGCGCTCGAGAGCGGCCTGCGAACGCTCTCCCCCAACGGCATGCTGGTCCATGCGGCGGCCCACCTGTTCGCCGACGGCGACCTTGCCGGCGGCCTCCGCAACCTGTGGGATATCCGCTGCCTGATCGACGAGTTCGGTACCGACGGGCTCGATGCCGAGGCGCAGCGACACGGTCTGTCGCGCGAAATGGCCCGGTCGCTACGCCTGGTCGACACGCTGTTCGGCGACCGCAAGGCAAGCGGCACCGATCGTCTCTACATCCGCCGTATCACCGCGCGCGATGGCTGGGGCAGGCCGATCCGGCCGGTCACGCGGCTGGCATTCTACGTCCGCTCGCACTGGCTGCGGATGCCGCCGGCGATGCTCGCACGGCACCTCTGGACGAAGTGGCGCAAGTCCTAGGGCAGTCGCGCGCCCCGACCGCGCCGGACGATCCAGACGATCAGCAAAACGATCGTTATCGCCACCGTATCGGCGATCCAGTCGCGGATGTCGCAATCGCGGTGGAGCGACGGGATCGACTGCAGCACCTCGATCAGCGCGCCGAGGAACGAGAGTCGCTCGCCGATCCGGAACAGCCGCGCGGTCGGATAGGACAGCGCGGCCAGCAGCGCCAACGTCGCGAACGCGAGCATATGCTCGAACTTGTCGCCGAACTGATCGATCGGCACATGCGGCGGCTTCGGCAGCAGCGCCATCGTCACGGCGAATACCACGGCCAGCACCAGCGCGACCCGCGTAAGGACGGTCCGGTTCATGCGCCGACCCTTTCGAGCGTCGGGATCAATTCGCCGAAATTGTCGATCACCGCATCCGCGCCCAATTCCCCGACGGGCTGCATCAGGAAGCCGAAGCTGCATGCGATCGTCGGAACGCCCGCCGCCTGCCCCGCCTGGATGTCGAAGATCGAATCGCCGACGAACGCAGCACGTCCCCCGCCGCACTGCCGTATCATCTCGTGGATCGGCATCGGCGACGGCTTCGATTCCGCCATCGTATCGCCACCCAGAATGCATGCGAACCGGTCGGTCAGGTTCAACGCGGCCAGCACGGTCCGCGCGAACCGCTCGATCTTGTTGGTGACGATGCCAAGCGTCACACCGCGCGCTGCCAGCGCGTCCAGCGCGTCGATCACCCCCGGATACGGCGTGGTCAGCACGCAGATATTCGCTTCGTAATAGGCGAGCAGCGTGGCGTGGAGTTCGTCCAGCATGGCCTCTTCATACCCGCCGGTCGCGGTCAGGCCTTGCTTCAGCATATGCCGCGCACCACCGCCGATCATCGGCTTGACCTGCTCGACGGTCAGCGGCGACCGACCGGCCGACGTCAGCGCATGGTTGACCGCCGCCGCGAGGTCGCCACTGGTGTCGAGCAACGTCCCGTCGAGGTCGAAACCCACGGTTTCAAATAAAAAATGCGTCATTGCGGCAGGGCCTGCCAGCCACGGTATAGAATTGGCAAGGCTTTCGTGGCAGCGGAAATCCTATGACGACGCATTCTTCCGACCAACCGATTTCCGGCCATTCCGTTGCGGTCGTGATCCTTGCCGCGGGCAAGGGCACGCGAATGAAATCGGATCTGCACAAGGTGCTCCACCCGATCGCGGGGCGGCCGATGCTGTTGCACCTCGTCGCCAGCACCGCTGCGTTGCGCCCGGCGAAGACGGTCGTGGTGACCGGTGCAGGGCGCGAACAGGTCGAGGCGGCGGTCGCGCCGCTCGGCATCGCCACCGCGCTCCAGGCCGAGCAACTCGGCACCGGGCATGCGGTCGCGCAAGCGCGTGCGGCGTTGGCCGGGTTCGAGGGCGACGTGCTGATCCTCTACGGCGACGTGCCGCTGGTCACCGCCGCGACGATGCAGCGGATGATCGCCCGCCTGCGCGGCGACGATTCGCCCGCCGTCGTCGTGCTCGGCTTTCGTCCCGCAAATCCAGGTGCCTATGGCCGCGTCATCGCCGACGCTGCGGGCCGGATGGACCGGATCGTCGAGTATAAGGACGCGTCGGAGGCGGAGCGCGCGGTGACGCTGTGCAACTCCGGGCTGATGGCGGTGCGGTCCGCTGACCTGTTCGCACTGCTCGACCGGCTCGGCAACGACAATGCGGCAGGCGAATATTACCTTACCGACATCGTCGGGCTCGCGGGTGCTGCAGGCCGATCGTCGGCGGTGATCGAGACCGGCGCGGACGAGGTGGCCGGCGTCAATAGTCGTGGCGAGCTCGCGGGCGTCGAAGCGGCGTGGCAGGCGATGCGCCGCGCGCAGGCGATGGCCGACGGCGTCACGCTGATCGCGCCCGACACGGTCTGGTTCGCCCACGACACGGTGCTGGGACGCGACGTGGTGGTCGAGCCGAACGTCGTGTTCGGCGCCGGCGTGCACGTCGCGGACGGCGCGACGATCCATGCCTTCAGCCATGTCGAGGGCGCGACGATCGGCAAGGGCGCAACCGTCGGGCCGTTCGCACGGCTGCGCCCCGGCGCGGACCTGCACGCCAATGCCAAGGTCGGCAATTTCGTCGAGGTGAAGAAGGCCGTGATCGGCGAAGGCGCGAAGGTCAGCCACCTCACCTATATCGGGGATGCGGACATCGGGGCCGGCGCCAACATCGGCGCGGGCACGATCACCTGCAATTACGACGGCTATTTCAAATACCGCACTGTCGTCGGCGAAGGCGCATTCATAGGCTCGAACTCGGCACTGGTCGCGCCCGTGAATATCGGCGCCGGTGCGATCGTCGCGGCCGGCTCGGTGGTGACCGCCGATGTCGAGGCCGACGCGCTCGCGCTGGTCCGTCCCGAACAGATCGCCAAACCCGGCTGGGCGGCGCGTTTCCGTGAGAGAATGCTTGCCAGGAAGCGGGCATGAGGATCGTTGCACTGGCGGTACTCGCAGCGTTGGCTGGTTGCGCCACGCCCCAGATCTCGCGCGATGCGGTAGTGCCGATGGTCGCGATCGAGCGGGCGGCGGCGCTGGCCCCCGGTGCGTATCCGGGCGTCTTCGTCATGACGGTGCGTGCGTCGGGACGACAGGGATCGAGCCTTTATCTCAATTCGGAAAGCGACTATCGCGACCCGCGCAACCTCTCGCTCGAGGTTCGGCCGATCGCTCAGGCGCAGCTCGAAAGCCGGCTCGGTACCCCCGTCGACACCGCGTTGCAGGGGCGGACGATCCATGTCGATGGCGAAGCCCGCCGGGTACGGATCAACTTCACCTACGACGGCCGCCCGACCGGCAAATATTATTATCAGACCCATGTTGTCATCGAGCGGGGCGAACAGCTCCTCTCGGTCGACTGAACGAGAACGGACAGGCGTTATGTGTGGTATCGTTGGAATTCTGAGCGGCGAAGACGTCGCGGGCCGGTTGCTCGACGGCCTGAAGCGGCTCGAATATCGCGGGTATGACTCGGCTGGCATCGCCACCGATCATGATGGCGCGATCGAGCGGCGGCGTGCGTCGGGAAAGCTCGTCAACCTCGCGAACGAACTCGCCGCGCATCCGCTGCCGGGCAAGACCGGGATCGCCCATACCCGCTGGGCGACGCACGGCGGCCCGACCACCAACAACGCGCACCCACACGCCACCGGCGAGGTCGCGGTGGTCCACAACGGTATCATCGAGAACTTCAAGCCCCTGCGCGACGAGCTGATCGCGCGCGGGCGCACGTTCACCAGCGAGACCGACACCGAAGTCGTCGCGCATCTGGTCAGCGAGAGGATCGAGGCAGGGATGGACCCGGTGTCCGCCGTACGAGAGATCCTGCCGCGGCTGCACGGTGCGTTCGCGCTGGCGATCCTGTTCCGCCAGCATCCGGATCTGCTGATCGGCGCGCGGCTCGGTTCGCCGCTGGTCGTCGGGCACGGCGAGGGCGAAATGTACCTCGGCTCGGACGCACTCGCGCTGGCGCCGCTGACACAGCGGATCGCCTATCTCGACGAGGGCGACTGGGTCGTGCTGACCCGCGACGGCGCACAGGTCTACGATCGCGACAACGCGCCCGTCGAGCGTGCGATCACGATCTCGGGCGTGACTGGCGACCTGATCTCGAAGGGCAACCACAAGCATTACATGCTCAAGGAGATCTACGAGCAGCCAATCGTGGTTGCGCAGACCCTTCGGTCGTATCTGAAGCGGATGGAGGGCGAGGTCTCGCTGCCGATCCCGGAGTTCGACCTGTCGAGCATCAAGCGCGTGACGATCGTCGCCTGCGGCACCAGCTTCTACGCGGGCATGGTCGCGAAATACTGGTTCGAGCAGTTCGCGCGCGTCCCCGTCGACCTCGATGTCGCGTCCGAGTTCCGCTACCGTGCGCCAGTGATGGAAGAGGGCGGCCTCGCACTCTTCATCTCGCAGTCGGGCGAGACTGCGGACACGCTGGCCGCGCTACGCCATGCCAAGGCCGAGGGACAGAAGATCGCGGTCGTGGTCAATGTCCCGACCAGCTCCATGGCGCGTGAGGCGGACCTGCTGCTGCCGACGCATGCCGGACCGGAAATCGGCGTGGCCTCGACCAAGGCGTTCACCTGTCAGCTTGCCGTACTCGCCGCGCTGGCCGCCAATCTGGCACGCGCGAAGGGATTGCTGGCGAAGGATCAGGAGCGCGAGATCGTCCGCCACCTCGCCGAGGCGCCGGCGGCGCTCAACGGCGCACTTGCGTATGACGAAGCGATCGAAGCGATGGCGCATAACATCGCCGGCGCCCGCGACGTGCTGTATCTCGGGCGCGGAACGGATTACCCGCTGGCGCTCGAAGGTGCGCTGAAGCTGAAGGAAATCAGCTATATTCACGCCGAGGGCTATGCCGCCGGTGAGATGAAACACGGCCCGATCGCGCTGATCGACGAGCATGTCCCCGTCATCGTCATCGCGCCCTCCGGTCCGCTGTTCGACAAGACCGTCAGCAACATGCAGGAAGTCATGGCGCGCGGCGGCAAGGTCGTGCTGATCTCGGACTACGACGGTATCCAGGCGGCCGGCGAAGGCTGCATGGCGACGATTACCATGCCGAAGGTCCACCCACTGATCGCGCCGTTGGTCTATGCGGTGCCGGTGCAGTTGCTGGCGTATCACGTCGCGGTACTGAAGGGCACGGACGTCGACCAGCCGCGGAACCTGGCGAAGAGCGTGACCGTCGAATAACGGGACACCGCGAGCAGGTTCAATCTGTTAAGAGACAATGATTAGCTGACATTCCCAATGATAAGCTGACAGTTTGAGTATTGCGTGACGCCTGAAGCGGAGATTTTACCAGTCAGCCGAGCGAATGATGGACCGTTTCAATGCGCTGGCGGTGGGCTTCTAGCCGGTCGTGGATGACGCCCAACATGTTCGATCGAAGTCCCGCCATGCGCATGATCGTCCAAGGGCGGACCGATCGCCCGTCTGCTGCCGCCGTGGCGATCCAATAGTCGATGCGGCGAAACTGAAAATCCCTCAGCGACTCGGCGACTTCGGCCAACGAGTTGGTAGTGCGGGGCAGCTTGTCGGCTCGCTTGGCGATCCAACCTCGGCGACCCAGCAGTTCCCGCTCAAGCGCCGCGCAAGTGACACGGGCCGGCGGGGCGCTGGCCTTGATGCGCATCGCCGCACCCGCGACGCGGGCGGACATCTCCAAGTCGGACCTGCGCCAGTCGCGGCGAGGCTTGGCGCTCCCTGACCTGGTCCGCGTCGTAACAAGGTTGAGCGTGGGCCGTTCGTCGGCATTCGTGGGTGTCGCGTTCCGGGCGGACGGACGGATGCTCCAAGGCGCGTCGAGGCCTAGCTCGACCGCCAGCGTGGCCACCGTCTTAGGATCGACGCGAAGGCTCGCCGCCACGCCCCTGAGCGACGTCCCCGTCTTGATCAACGTCACCAGGGCGGGTCCAAGAAGGGGCCCGTATTCCTTGAAACGGCAGGGTCCGACGGCGCCATCGTTTCGCGGCGATCGCGTGTAGCGGTATCCGCACCCGCACGAGAACACCGCCACCTTCGCGGCCCGGTTGCGGTAGATCCGCAGGTCCGTGACGACATCGCGTTCGAAGTGATCGGCGAGGGGGTTGCGGCACTCCCAGGGTCCGCTGCCGAACGGCTGCTTTCGTTCATCACGCGAGCCGAGAAGGTCGCGCAGCAGCAGATGCTCGATCGGATGGCTCGCCTTGCGGTGCTTCCTGGCTAGGCTAGCGAGCCAGTCGCCACGCAACCGCTCGGTCGACAGGAGGCCGGGCAGGCGATCGGCGACAGACCCGAACCGCGCCATGAAGGCGGCGTGCAGCGCCACTTGGTCGACCTTGAGCCGCGAGCGCATCAGTCCGCGTGACCGCAGCTCGTCACGGTAGAATTCGGTCAGCTCCGCGAAGTCCGCAGGCCCGTCATCCTGCCGATCCAGCAACGCGGCGCTTGCACGAGCGAGGCGCAGCAGAGTCTGGCCGTCCGCCGAGCCTACAGGCCGCGTCACAGTCTCGGCGGATGCGGGACAGGTCGCGTCGGTCGCGGCGGTGAATGCGTGGCGGTTAGCCGTATGGAGATCGACGGTGCTCTGCCGAAGCAACGTGCCGTGCTTAGGACATACCAGGACGCCCGGTAGCTGGTGATCGCGCCGCCAATGCGGACTTCCCCACCGATCGCGCATGTCGCCGATGCACTCGGGGCAGAACCGGAGGCGCGTCACACGGCCCGCCCGGAACGCTGCCAGTCCGGCGCTCAGATGGAGACTCGCGCCGTCCCCCTTCATCCCGACCCGGACGGCCTGCCGGATCTTCGAAGGCGCGAAGGCTAGGTAATAGGGCGCAAGGGTATGACGCTCGATCAGATTGTCGACCGACAGCGCAGGCGGCAAGTGCCGGGCGAGGGCGGCTAGCCGGTTCGGCAGGTCGATCGAGGCGATGACGGCCGCGTTGCCGAACAGCGCGTCCATCGTCGCCTTGGGCCCGTCGACGCTCCACCGGCTGTGCCTGGCCAGGACCGAGTATAGGAGTTCGCCGTCACGAGGCGCCGGGAAGAAGGCAGGCTCGCCCCCCATCAGCCGTCACCGTCGAACCCGATGTGGCCGGACGCCATCAGCTTGCCATAGGCCGCGTCGGCGCTCTCCCCGACGAAATCCTTCGACTTGCCCTTCGTCGGTACAGGTTTCGCGGCCGCCGGCGGCGGTGCCTCGGTCGCCGCGTCCTGCAGTTCGCGGTCGGCCGCGATGGCCTGGCTCATCGCGAGCATCGTGCTGCCGATGTCGTCGCCAGTCGCCAGCTCCTTGGCCTTGGACATAATCCAGTCGCGGCGCTCGGCGGGGATGCCCTGCGCGGCAAGGAGGATGTCGTATGTGCTGGCTTCGCCGATGGCAGGGTATGCGCTGGCGCCACCGTCGTCGCCCGCCACCGTCGTCTTCTTCTCCAGCCTGCCGATTGACGCGTGGTGCGCGACGACGACAGCCTTATACTCGCGATCGAAATCCAACAGGTCGTCGAATTCGCGCAGTTTCTCCCAGTCGTCGGTGCGAAGCGCCTCGATGTAGGGTTGCACCACGCGCAATCGCTGCTTGGCGACCTTCCGGATGACCTCGGGTGTGATCACCTCCTTCACGTTGCGGATCCCGCCGGTCTGGAGCAGGCGAAGCTGGACGAGGATGAAGAGCTTCACGACAAGATCGATGACGCCCTGGGTCTCGTGATACATCGCCTGGACGAGGTCATCGGTCAGAGCGGTGTGCTCAGCGGTCCACTGCCAGCGCCACATCTGCTCGACGAAGACCTTGAAGTCCTTCCCGAACCTGCGCCGGTCCTTCGGGGCCGAGGGCATCCGCTCGAAGTGGATCGACCCGAGCCCATCACCACGCCGGGCGTCGTGGAAGGTTCGTTGGAGGAGACGCTGGGCCGCCATCGTGCCGACCGTCACAACCGGGATGCCGATCGAGTTCCTCAACGTCACCAGGAAGTTCAAAACGGACGCGTTCACGTCCTGCTTCACGCGCTTCACGTTCTGGATCTCGTCAACGATGAGCACGCCGATCGCATGGAGCGTCGCCACTCGCGCCATGCCCGCCATCATCGCGTCGAGGGTCTTGCCGCGGTAGTGCTTCTCGTAGCGCGACTTCACGCCATGGGAGCGCAGCGCCGTGTCGACTTGCTGGAAGAAGAAATCGCAGAGCGACTTGGGCGAGCCCGCAGGCGGGCATTCCACTCGCAGCCAAACGATCTGCGCGAGCTTGAAGGGCTCGGTGTGCTTGATCACCTGCGGGTAGCGCGCGCAGGTTCGCTTCACCGTGTGCGTCTTGCCACCACCGGGCGTGCCGATCGCGGCGAACCCGAGCGACGTGTCGCTCGCGGCCGCGAGACCGAGCTCATCCCATTTCGCTCCGTCCGCAACCTGATCCTCCAGGTCGACGGCGTGTTCCATGCGCCGGACATAATCCGTCGTGGTCGGGTCGCGTCCGACGTAGCCACGCTTGATCACCAGATCGAGCAGGATGCCGAACTGAAGGGCAGGCGTCGTCGGCTGCGAATACTCGGCGAGACGCATGACGCAGTGAAAGCGTTGACCGGGTCGAAGCTGCCGGTCGGTCGCCGAATACAGCGGGGGCTTGTCGAGATCCGCGTGGATGTCGACAAGCTCGGGCTCGGTCGGCAGACGATTGATGAAGGGGTTGTCGACGTATTCCGCCATCCCGGCCGGGGCGACCTGTGTCTCAGTCATCGTCCTTGCCCCTCAATTCGGTCACGCCGATCTCGAAATCGTCGTCGTCATCATCATCAGGCTGGTCGGCCACCAGCGTCAGGTGGGGTGTGGCCCGAGGCGCGGGGTCGCGCAGCGGCGGCGCCTCGGACGGGGCGTCACTCTCGCGCTCGGCGCGACGATGATCGTGAATGCCCTTCACCCGATCGCGGTCGTCGCGCTGCGGGCCATCCTTGAAGGCGGCCTCGGCGCGTTCGACGATCGAGTCGATACGGTGGGAGAGAGCGGCACGGTCGCCGAGCGAGCCATGCTTGCGGTCGCGGGCCTCGGCCTTCCGCCGATCGTCGGCGTCATCGAGTTCCCAGAAGCTGCGGTCCTTTTCGGACGCGCTCCGGCTCTTCGTAGTCAGGCGACAGACGTAATAACCGGTGGGCGACGCCTTGTTGTGCCAGTAGACCTGGCCGACGATGCGGTCGTCCCAGGAGATCATGACCTTGGTCCGGCCGTCCCTGACCTTCGACATCAGTTCTGAGGCGAGCAGTTCGGGACAGCTGTAGAAGCGGCCGCGATATTCGATTCCGCTCGTCGTCAGCGATACCCAATCGCTCTTCATCATGGCGAAGCGCAGGGCATTCGGGTCGTAACTCCGCGCATCGCCGCGCGTGACCGACCCGAAGCGCCACAGATGCAGCGGGATCTTCGGGATGCCGGCGGCGTCGACGTCGGGGTCGAGGTCCAGCCCCTTCAACTCGTGGTGGTTGTTGTATTCGAGGATCAGCCCGACGATAATCTCGGTGAGGTCGTTCAGGGTGAGCCTGGCGGAAAAGCGGTAATCCTCGGCGCCGCGCCCGCGATACGAGATGTCGACGTGCCCGGGCACATACGGGCCGATGCGCACGTTCGTGATGTTGAACCGCTGCTCGACGATGCCCTTCCAGTCGGCCCGGTGCGGGGCCGTCTCGACGGTGCAGTTGAAATCGCTGACCAGCACATCGCCGCGATGCGACTTGATCTCGCCACCGTCAGCCAGCAGCGCCGCGCTGAGGTGACGCGCTTCCCACGGGTGGGTCTCGGGATCGTAGCCGCACCGACGCAGCAGGTCCTCCTTCGGCTCAACGCAGTTCGCGATCGCCATCGCCGCTCCAGCCCAGGAAGCATTCGTCAGCCCCAGATAGAAGCCGACGATGTATCGCGACCACACGTCGATCACGATGTAGAGGACCGGCTTGCCAATGATATCGCCGTGGCGGTGGCGGGACAGCAGCGCCACCTCAAGGATCGTCGCGTCGATCTGGTAGCGGGAACCCGGCCCCCACGTCTCTTCCGCCGCCGTGCCCACGGTGAGCCGGTTGTCCTTTTCGTAGAGCGCGTCGCCCTTCAGGATCCGTCCGGTCCGTTCCTTCTGGTTGGTGCCGTCATACCAGCGCTTGAACTGCTTGTAGCTCGGTTCAGGCAGGTCCTGATACTCGGGGCGCCGGGCGTAGATGATCGCGCCCGTCTCGGGGTCCTCGACTGCGACTGTGCACTCGAAATCGGTGAAGCGCTTATACGCGTTAGCCACCGTGAACCGGTTCTTCGCGATCTTACGCTGCGCGTCGACCGCGCGCTGGAACGCCTGCTGGATCTCGACCGTGACGTCGGTGTGCGGATCGCCGGTCGGCCCGGCTTTGCGTCCGCGCTTGGCGGCCCCAGGCTGTGCCGGCAGGGGGCCTTGCGGACCGCGCCCCGCAAAGTTTGGGACGAGTGCGGCCTTCCGCATGCCGCCGCGCCAGTAGAGGTCGAGCTGCCGCTTGACGGTGTTGACCGACACCGCGGCCTCGCGGCTCCGGGCGGCCACCAGGGGTCCCCGCTGCCGTCGATCGTAGATCGCCGGCACGTTCTGGACTAGCGGCTCGATCAACGCCCAGAACTCGTCGCGCGCCTTGAGCTCACGATCGTTGAGCGTCCGACCGACCGTCTGCGTGACCTCGATGGGGCTGGTCTCGACGTCGTAGCTTCCTGCGACCAAGGCCGCCTCGACGGCGCTGGTGGACATCAGCGCCGGCTTCGACTTCCGGTCCAGCAGATCCAGCACGGCGATATGGCTCTGGCCGACCCAAAGGACCATCAGGCGGGTCTGGCCACCGCCCGAGCCGGACAGCACGTGACGCTCGCGGATGATCATGCAACGGCACCCAGAAGCGAGACCGAAGACGGAAGCGCGAAGCGCTCGATGGAATCGCTTAGCATGGGGCGGCGGACATCCACGTCGACCAGCAGGCGGCGGCGTGAGCCAAGATGACGAAGGACGGAGAAGGCGACGCCGGGGGTGATCCCCTCTGCGCGCGCGATCGTGGAGCAGACCTCGCCGATCGTCCGTCCCTGCATGGCGGACACCACGTGCATGGCCACGTCGGCGATGCGTTCCCAAGACTGGGCATCCCGGCCATCGACGCCTTCGGTCCAGTGCCAGTCCCGGAGCCAGCGGATGGTCTCGAAGCGCGGGCCGCGCAGCTGGCGATCGGTTAGGACCTGAAGCCGGCAGCCAAGCGACTCCCAGTAGATTCGCTCGATCGCGAACTTCTCCTTGATCCGCCCCTTGCCGAGCTCGCTCTGCGGCTTGACGAAATGGGGAACCAGCCGCGCGCCGCCGGTGATCGGGACGTCGATGACGAGATCAGTCGTCATGACGATGTCCACGCCGGAGCTGGGATCACGGGGGTGACGCACGCCGAGTTCCTGAGCGATGGCGCGCGTGCGTTCGCGGTCAAGCGGGAACTGCTCCCGGATGTCGAGCGCACCGCGCCACTCGAGCTCGAACACGGCGTTGCGCTCAAGGTCCGACAGCAGGTGCATGACCCGCCCGTGGATCGTGCTCTTGAGCCGGTGGCGCCGACCACGCGAGGGGACGTTCGTGATCCGCAGCCACGGCTTGTAGTCGATCGACGCGCCTTCGCCCCGGCCTTCCGCCGTCCACTTGGCGAAGCGCTGCTCGTTGAACAGGTACGGGCTGGATGATCGCTTCACGCCATCACCGCCCGTTGAGCGACCGAACCGCAATGCCACGCGCTGGACAACCAGACGACAGACGCGGCGTCGGAGGGGAAAAGCCGAACTGATCCCAAGAGGGTGCTGTGCCTAATGCCATCCTGAAAACGTAGACAGGAAGCCGTTAACGACTCGGTGAACGGCTCCCAATCCATAAAATCTCCATACCAGAAAGTTATTCAATGCACCGTTGCATATATTATCTTTTAAGTGCATTGGAAGAGTCGAGGTGCATATGACTGTTTCAGAACATGACGCACGGAGGGCGGCGGACCTGCTGGAGGAGCTTCGGGACCGCGCATCGGTCTGGGGCTCCGACACATTCGGCCGCCCCGATCCGCTAGCCGACAACCCAGAGTGGCTCAGGGTCCCGGCGAACAAGCGCGTGGTCGCCCTCGCGCGACACCACGTCCTGACCGATTACAATCGACAGCGGACGCGGACCAAGGCCGAAGCCGAGGCGGCCGCGGCGAGGATGGGCGTCAAGCTCAGGTCGTTCTACGCCATACTCAAGCACTGGCGCGAGAACGGGCGCTCACCACTGAAGCTGGTCAGCTATGCATCCGGTGATGGAGGCGGGCGAAGATCTCGGCTTGCGGAACCAGTCGCGGTGCGACTGCGCGAGTTGGTCCAATCCGCCATCGCTGAAGCCCCGGATGCCGCGGTCAGAGATCTGGTCACGGCCGTCAAGCAGGCGTGGGGCAAGGAGGCGGGCCTACCGACCGACGTCACGGTCCGGGCCTTCATCGACCGTGCGCTCGGGGAAAGGAACGACCCAGCCCCGGTCACCGTCACGGATCCGTTCGACAGGGCGCAGCAGCTTGACGAGCCCGTCACCCGCTTCGGCCAGGCGCTGGTCATCGACCACACCGCGCCGGCGAGCATCCTGGTGGACGAGGACGAGTTGCTGGCACCGACGATAACACTCGCGATCGACCTGCACACGGGCACCCCGCTAGGCGGCTCGGTCTACGACAACTATCCCAACGGCGACGGGGTGATCGAGGCCGTCGAAGACGCGATGCGGCGGCTTCGCGGAATCGCCGGTGGACCGGAGTTCGCACCGCCGACCATCATGTTCGCCACCACGTTTGATCTCGAATGGCGCGGCCTCGGCGACGAGCTAGGCCGCATGGGCCACCCGACGGTGGAGCATACCAGCGCCACGCTCGCGAACGGTGATCCGATACGGCGCGCGTTCGGCTCGAAGCTGGGGGACGTGGCCCTGCAATCCACGAAGGCCGTCCGCCGCCGCAGCGCGGATGTCGAGGACGACACCAAGGCGGCGCTCACGCTGGACGAGGCGCGGACGGTAGTGCTCGACGCCGTCGCGAAGGCCTTCGGCGCCCGCGTTCCCGAAGATGCAGCCGAACAGATGGCGCAGCCGTCCACACCCGAACCGGGCGGCCGGTCCAATGTGCTGATGCGCAGGCTCGGCACGGCCAGCAACTTCGAGATGAGGCGGAGCCGGTGGCCCGCCACGAGCGACCGCATGGTTCCAGCACTTCCACGCGACGCTCGCGTCCTGCCAGGGCTGGGCGCCATGTCCTACGGCTTCGGCAGTTCACGTGGCACACGCAGTCCGCGCCTGTTCGAACGGCAGCTCGAGCGCCTTGCCCGCGACGTCGCCGGCGACAGCTTCGTCAGCGTCACGATTGGCCGGCCCGACGGCTCCCACGACAGCTGGGACGTCGCGGTCGAGGTTGATGATGATGCCGAAAGGCCGCTCGTCTGGGTCGAGCTCGCGCGGTTGGCAACGGAGTTCTACGATCTTGAAGGCACGCTGGTGCAGGTGACTGTGTTGACCTCGCCCGACGCGTAGGGAGGCTGGCGCGGCTAGATAGATCAGCCCGGCAAGCGCTCAGCGATGCCCCGACCCTGCTGTGTCCAACGTGTATGTGCCGGTCGCGCCGACTTTGTGAACGCAGCGAAAAATTCAGGATTGCTGGATGATATAGCCTCAAGCGAATCGCGCCCGAGGCCATCCTGTCCGTATCATTCCTTCCGATCTTCCACCCGGACGAACTGCTCTACTCGGTGGTGGCGCGTTACGCACGCTACAGCCGGGACAAGCCGGGACGGATCAACCTCGACTTGTTCGGCGAGCGAAAGGCGCGTCTGTCGCACGACATTCCACTTCAGATCCGCAAACTGCTGCATAATTGTGGGGACATCGGTTTAACCGCCAATCAAATCGTCGAGCGGCACACACTGCTACCTTACTACACGGCACTGCGTGAACCGGCGGCCTACGATCGCTTGCGCGGTCTTATGCTTGGCGGGCACAGGATTTTCCGCGAGGTGAAGGGCTCTCAGACGGCGGTGCCCTGGCCGTCTCGCCTCCGCTTCTGCCCGGAATGCGATGACGCCAACCTCAACCGGTTCGGCTATCCAATATGGCAGAGGCGACACCAGCTCGTGACGAGCCTGATCTGCCTGGAGCACGGCAAGATACTTCTCGACAGCGAGGTGGACGTGACGCTCAGCCGTGAACGATCCTACACCGCGGCCTCCGTGTCCCGCGCGGATGCCGCTGCCGTAGCGTTTCCCTGGGGCGCGATGGCAATGCGCCATTATCGATCGATCACAGCCTTCGGCTACCAAATGCTCTACGGACGGGACAGGCTTGGGCACGGGCAGCTGCCGGATCTGCGGGAACTCGCGTGGCGCAAGGGATTCACCGATGGTCGCCGAACCGCGATGGACGACCTGATCGAGGCGTTCGATCGGCACTATGGCGCCGTGTTGGAACTCTGGCCACGGCTCCAGACGGGGGCAGACCGCCGGCGTCACTGGCTTCGCCAGCTCATCCCCGGGAGCGCCTACACTACCGACCCAACGTGCATGGCGCTGGCGCATGGATTCCTCGACAGCATGCCTGACACGTCGGAGCTGCGGCCGATCGTGAAGAAGTATGAAGCGCCCGTGGCGAAGTCCGCCAGTGCCACAGGCAGGACGGCGTTGCAGATCGCCAACCTGGACCCAGTCTATGCGGGCAAGATGCACGCGGCGGCGAATATGCATCGCGCAAAGCCACCGAGGATTAGACTGACGAAGGCGGTCATGATTCGATCGGTCCACGGCCTCGGCTCGCTTCTACGCGACCATCCGCTGCCGCTGACCAACCGCGCGCTCGACGAAGAGGTGGAGGACCACTTCGACTTCGTCCGCCGTCGTCTGCGCTGGATGTTCGAGGATGCGACTGGTCGGGGAGATCGCGTTGGCCTCACGTATCTGCTGGGCTTGCGGATGACGAAGGACACCGATCTGGTGCGTGAGGAATGGCACCGCTACTACGATGCCGGACCGACGCTCCCGCTGGGGAAACCAACATGAGTGTCACTCAATGATTTGGTTGAACGCCGACGTCGGAAGCGCGCTATTGCGGCATTCTGTCACCCAATCAGCGCCACGACGTGGTAGATCACGAACGGGCCTCACGAGAGCGGCGCGCCAATCAAGTGTCACTTAATGATTACGCCGCAACACAATCCTCCCCCGCCAGGGGAGGTGGCGCCGGAGGCGACGGAGGGGGAGGACCACGCAACGGCCGTGACTCCTTTCCTCCCCCTTCGTCAGGCAAGTGCCTGCCACCTCCCCCTGACGGGAGAGGATTGCAACATCACCTTACTTGTCCTCGCGGACCAGTTCGGTCGCGGCGAGATGCTCGGCCAGGAACCAGACCTGCGGCTCGTGGGTGCGGACGATGTTGCTCACCAGCAGGTCGTTGGTGCCGTCGTCGCCCGACTCATCCGCTGCCTGCGCACCCTCGTGAGCCTGGCGCAGGATGATCTCGTGCGCCTCGAGCAGGCGGGCGAGCTGAGTCGGAACGTCCTCGCGACCCTTGGGCGGGCGGGGGATCGTCGTCATCTCGGCGACGTCGTGCGCCATCGCGATCGAGATGCCGCCGAGTGCCATGATACGCTCCGCGACGAGATCGACGAGCGCGGCCTGCTCCTCGTAATGCTTGTCGAGCAGGAGGTGCAGTTGATAGAAAGTCGCACCCGACATCTGCCAGTGATGCTTCTTGTACATGTCGCGGATCGTCATCGTGTCCGCGAGAACCTGGTTCAGCGTCGCCACGCTCTGCGCGCGTGCGTTGTCCTCGAGCGCGATCGGCAAACGCTTGAGCGTGCCGAAGGCCTGGATTTCGCGATACTCGACCTTGTACTGCGGCTGCGCTTCGACCGATACGTTGGTGTTCGCCTTCGCCAGTTTTGCGGGCTTCTTCGCCATGGGAGATTCCTGTCTGTTCGGTTGAACTCGACAGGCATAACGCATGACCGGGCGGATCGACAGCGGATGAAATCCTCGTTCACCGTGATCGCACGGCCGGCCCGCTCTTGACGGGAGGGCTCCAGCGAAGGAAGCGGGCGCCAGCAACGCGTTGGGAGTTCAGGATGACGGAAGCACCTCTGGTCGCAGGGATCGAACTCGGCGGGACAAAATGCATTTGCATTCTTGCGCGCGGGCCCGACCAGATCGAGGAAACCGTGCGTATCCCGACCACGCGGCCCGACGAGACGCTGGCGGCAATCGAGGCGGTGCTGGATCGCTGGAGCGGGTTCGTCGCGATCGGCATCGCCAGTTTCGGGCCGGTGTCGATCGATCGCCACTCGCACGACTACGGCCATATCACGACCACGCCCAAGCCGGGCTGGGCGGGAACCGACATCGCCGGGCGGTTGCAGCGACGCTACGGCGTGCCCACCGGTTTCCACAGCGACGTCGTCGGTGCGGCGCTCGCGGAGGCGTTCTGGGGGGCGGCAAAGGGGCTGCCGGATATCGCCTATGTCACGGTCGGCACGGGCGTCGGCGCCGGCATGATCGCGAACAACCGCCCGGTCGACGGGCTGACGCATTCCGAGCTTGGCCATATTCGTCCCGCGCGATCTCACGGTGACGACTGGATCGGCAATTGCCCGTTCCACGGCGCCTGCATCGAGGGCCTCGTCGCGGGGCCGGCGATCGCCGCGCGGATCGGCTTCCCGGCGGACGAAGCCCCGGCCGAGCATCCGGTCTGGGACGGCGTCGCCGACGCGCTCGGCCAGCTTTGCCACACGCTCGTGCTGACCGGTATTCCGCGACGGATCGTGATGGGCGGCGGCGTGATGGGCGCGTCCCACCTGTTTCCGCGCGTTCGGGCGGCAATGACGCGCAGTCTGGGCGGGTACATCACGCTCCCCGAGGTCGCACTGACCGAAACGTTCATCGTACCGCCTGCACTCGGCAACAATGCCGGGCCTTTGGGAGCAATCGTTCTCGGCGGGCAGGCATTGGGGCATCAATTGGAAACGTCGTTCACGGCGTCTTAACCGTCTTTTGTTACCGCATCATAACAAGGACGGGAGGCACGTAGGTTATCGCCGGACGGCTCCGGTCCTGCCTCGCGAGGAGCGGTTATCGATGCGCATTCTGATCGTGGACGACGAGTCGCCGATGCACGACAGCTACCGGCGGAGTTTCGCCGGTCCGCGATCGAGCCGCGGCATGGCGCTGGACGCAATGGTGGGCGAGCTATTCGGCAACGAAGCGCTCCATACCGTCGAAAATGCGCCGGCGTTCGCGCTGGCGCATTGCGACCAGGGGCTCGACGCCGTGGTCGCGGTCGAGCAGGCGCTGGCTGAGGGCGATCCGTTCGCGGTCGCGTTCATCGACATCCGGATGCCGCCGGGAATCGACGGCCGCGAAACCGCAAAACGGATTCGTGCGCTCGATCCCGATATCAACCTCGTCATCGTCACCGGCTTCTCGGACTTCTCGCCGGTCGAAATCAGCAAGGTTGCGGGGCCGGCCGACAAGATCTTCTACATCGCCAAGCCTTTCGAAGTCGCCGAGATCCTGCAGACCGCGACGGCGCTCGCACAGCGCTGGCGGAACGATCGCGATCTGGCTGCCGCGCGCGACCTGCTGGCGGCACAGGTGGTGCAACTCGAAGAACAGGCTGCCGAGCTGGCCGCGAACGAAAGCCGGGCGCTGCATCTGGCAACGCATGATTCGCTGACCGACGCACCCAACCGGCTCGCTTTCCTGCGAGCGCTTTCCGCACGGACGCGTGCCGACGGCCTGTTCGCGACCGTGATGATCGATCTCGATCGGTTCAAGCTGGTCAACGACACGCTTGGGCATCTTGCAGGCGACGCGCTGATCCGTGAAATCTGCGCAATCCTCAACCGCGCGACACCCGATGGTGCGATCGTCGCGCGGCTTGGTGGAGACGAGTTCGGAATCCTGTTCGAAACGTCGGGCGAGGAGGCTGCGGTGATGGCCTGCGACCTGATCGTCGCGGCATGCTCGGTCAGTCTCCAGGTGTTCGGCAATTCGGTGCAGGGCGGCGCGTCCGCCGGGCTGGTCGTGACGGCCGGCGGTCAGGGCCGCGATCCGGTCGATGTCATGCGCCGCTCCGACCTTGCCCTGAACGATGCGAAGCGCGGCGGACGAGGCATCGTCCGGTTGTTCGACGAGGGCATGGACGAGGGTATCCGTTTCCGTCGCCGCGTCGAGGGCGGCTTGAGCCAGGCGATCGCAAGGGGCGAACTCAGCCTCGTCTATCAGCCGATCGTTTCCCGCGACGCGATCGACGTGGTCGGATTCGAGGCGCTGGTGCGGTGGAACACGCAGGAATATGGGCTGATGAGCCCGGCGACGTTCATCCCGATCGCGGAGGAATCGAACCTGATCCACGAGCTCGGCGACTGGGTCCTGCGCGAGGCGCTCGAGGTGCTGAAGCAATGGCCGGGGCAATATGTCTCGGTCAACTTTTCGCCGCGCCAGTTTCGCCGCCACAATTTCGTCGGGCACATCATGGAGAGCGTCCAGCGCGCAGGCATCGCCCCCGCGCGTCTGCAGATCGAAATCACCGAGACCGCGATCTTCGACGATGCCGAGCGCGCGGCCGAAACGCTCTACAAACTGCGGCAGATGGGCTTCCGGATCGCGCTCGACGATTTTGGCACGGGCTATTCCAGCCTCTACAATATCCGCAAGTTCGCGCTCGATTGCCTCAAGATCGACAAGTCGTTCATCGACGGCATGGGCCGCGAGCGCGAAAGCGCGGCGATCGTCCATTCGATCATTCATCTCGGCCGCGCGCTCGGCCTGGGCGTGGTCGCGGAAGGCGTGGAGACCGAGGCGCAGGTCCAGGCGCTGCGCCTAGCCGGGGTGAGCTATCTGCAAGGGTATTTCTTCTCCCGCCCGGTCACCGCCGATCTCGCGCTGGCGATGGCGCTGTCGGGTACGCTGACGGGCAAGGACGACGTGTCGAACGACGACCACAAGATCCGCCAGACGTTTGGAATCCGTAGCTGATGCCTTCTGCCGCGATGGGTCGGCTGCCGCCTCTTCTAGGTCGACAGTTCGGACGGACGCGGACCCGGTCGTCGCTCGGCGGGAAGCTGGTGATGATCATGACCGCGGTCGGGTTGATCGCGACGATCGCAATCACGCTGTTGCTCGCGAGCGTCATCACGCCGAGCTTCACCAAGCTCGAGGACAAGGCGATCGCGGGGCATGTCGCGCGCGCCCGCGTCGCCTTGTCCGATTATGCCGCCAAGGTCGAAAGTGCGGTGCGCGACTATGGCGACTGGACCGACAGTTATGTCGACATGGCCGATGCGAACGAGGGTTTCGATCACTCGCGCTTCTTGCCCGTCGCGATGCGCAATATCGGGGTCGACGGCATGGCGTATATCAGTCCGCTGGGTCGTACCGTGATCGCGGGCTGGCAGGATGCGGCCGGCGAACCGCGTGCCAAGGTCCAGCGCCAGAGGCTGAGGGCGATGATTGCGCGTACCGATCTTGCTACCGCGCTGGGTCCGCGCAGCTCGGGGCGGTTTTATGCACGGATCGGCAACTCGGTTGCTGCGATCGGTGTCGCACGCGTTCGTCGTCCGGACGGCAGAGGACGTCCGCGTGGCTACGTGTTGATGGCGCGAGTCATCACCGCGCCGCATCTGTCGACGCTGCTCCAAGCCGGTGCGCGGATCGATATCATGCCCCGCGGCGATGTCGCGGCCGTGACTCGCGAATCGTCGAAGGTGACGATTGCAGTGCCGTTGATCGGTGCCGACGGTCATGCGGTTGCCGACGCCCGCTTCAGCGTGCCCCGCGATGTTTCGCTGCTGGGCCGGCACATGCTGATCTTCGCAGTCGCCGGCTCGACCATGGTGCTGTTGCTGGTGCTGTTGGTGCTCAGACGATTGATCGAGAGGCTCGTTCTGCGACCGCTCCACCGTGTCGAGAGCCATATGCAGCGGGTTCGCCTGTCGGGATCGCTGGCCTTGCTCGACGAGGACGGGCGGCGCGACGAAGTCGGCTCGCTCGGACGGAGTTTCAATGCGATGCTGCGACAGCTGAAGGATCTGCGCGAACAGATCGAAGTGCAGTCGTTCGATCTGGGGCGGAGTGAAAGCGCGGTCGCGGTCATGCACAACGTCCGCAACGCGCTGAACCCGATCAGCACGATCCTGAGCCAGGGCATCGTGCAGTCCGCCGCGATCGATCGGGCGACGCTAGACCGCGCGATCGCCGAACTCGCTCGGGGCGACATACCCGCTGCGCGTCGCGGCAAGCTCGCCGCGCTCGTCGCGGCCGCGATCGAGGCCGAAAGCGCCGACCGCGAAGCCAGGCGCCGTGAGTTGATAGTCGGACGCGAGGCAATGGCGGACGTCCTGGAGATCATCGGTCAGCAACAGAAAGCGGCGCACGAACGCCCCGCGCTGGAGCTGTGCGATGTGAGCGACATCATCGCCCGCAACGCGACGATCGTGCGATATTCGCTGGGCGCCTCGATTGCGTTCAGCTTTCCGGCCGGCCCGAGCCCGGTCATGGCGAGCCGGGTCATCCTCAGCCAGGTGATCGCCAATATTTTCGGTAACGCGGTCGAATCGATCGCCGCGCGCGGGACCGGAAGTGGATCGATCGTCGCGACGATCACCGAGGCGAATGGCCGGGTTACGATCGCCGTCCGCGACGATGGCGAGGGTTTCTCACCTCAAGCTGCTGCAATGCTGTTCCAACGGGGCTTTTCGACGCGTGCGCACAAGTCGGGCGGACTGGGGCTACACTGGTGCGCCAATTCCATGGCCGCCATGAAAGGCACTTTGCGGCTCGAGAGCGACGGGCCGGGGCTCGGCGCCGTCGCGATTCTGACGCTCGACGCAGGCGATAGGGCGCAGTCGAAAGCGGCCTAAAAAATCACGCGTCACAGCAGGCTCGGCTGAACCTCGTCCTCGTCGCCCATGATTCCCGACAATGTCAGCCCAAGCAGTCGCACACCATCGGGCACCGGCAGTTGTGCCATCAGCAGGTCCAGCCCGGCGTCCAGAAACGCCGCCTTATTGGTCACCGCCGACAGCGACGACCGGGCGCGCGTGATCGTGCGAAAATCGGCATGGCGGAGTTTCAACGTGATCGTCCGCCCGCGCGTGCCGTGTCGTTCGATCCGGACCCATGCCGCATCCGCTACCCGCTGCAGGGCGGCACGCAGGTCCTCGGCAGTGGTCAGGTTGGTCTCGAACGTGCGCTCCGCCCCGACCGATTTCGCCGCACGATTGACCCGTACCGGGCGATCGTCGATCCCACGCGCCGCCCTGTAGAGATACTCGGCGTAACTGCCGAAATGCGCCTGGAGGAAGGCAAGGCTCTGCGCGAACAGGTCCGCTCCGGTGAGGATGCCGAGCCGTTCCATCTTCTGCGCGGTCACCGGCCCGACGCCGTGGAAGCGCTTGACCGGCAAAGACTGGACGAACGCTGCGCCACGCTTCGGCGTAATGATGCAGATCCCGTCGGGCTTGTTCTGGTCCGAGGCGAGCTTGGCGATGAACTTGTTGTAGCTTACTCCGGCGGACGCTGTGAGGCCGGTATCCGCCTTGATCCTGGCGCGGATTTCCTCCGCGATCGCCGCCGCCGTGCCGAGGCCGCGAATATCCTCGGTGACGTCGAGATAGGCTTCGTCGAGCGACAGCGGCTCGATCAGGTCGGTATAGTCGGCGAAGATCGCGCGGATCCGGTCGGACACTTCGCGGTACACGTCGAAGCGCGGCGGCACGAACACCAGGTCGGGGCAGCGCCGGATCGCGGTGACCGACGGCATCGCGCTGCGCACCCCGAACGCCCGCGCCTCGTAGCTCGCCGCCGCCACCACGCCGCGTGCGCGCGATCCGCCGACCGCCACCGGCCTGCCCCTGAGCGTCGGATCGTCGCGCTGCTCGACCGAAGCGTAGAAGGCATCCATGTCGACATGGATCACCTTGCGCTGGGCGGGAGGCTGGGTAGGAGGAAGCATGAGCGCGTTAGATAGGCGCGCAAGGGGCGGCGATACAGGGTGCATCCGCAACCAATCGCGCGGCCGCGGGTACTGCCGACGGGCAACGAAGGGACGCGAATGCAGGTCGGGACGGAATGCTGGCGGGTCGAACGCGCCGAACAGATGGCGGTGATCGTCGATGCGGAGAAGTATTTCCGCACCGCACGCGTCGCCATGATGGGGGCCAAACGCCGCATCCTGTTGATCGGCTGGGATTTCGACGCCAGGATCGAACTCGAACCCGGCGTCGATCGCCCCGGCGAGCCGAAGAAACTCGGCGAATTCATGCTGTGGCTGGTCGAGCGCGAGCCTAACCTAGAGGTGTTCGTGCTGCGCTGGGATACCGGCGCGATCAAGTCGCTGTTCCGCGGTTCGACGGTCTTCACGATGATGAAATGGATGAAGCACAAGCGCATCCACACCAAGCTCGACGGGCATCACCCGACCGCCGCGTCGCATCACCAGAAGATCGTGATCATCGACGATGCGCTGGCATTCTGCGGCGGCATCGACATGACCGGCGACCGCTGGGACACGCGCGACCACCGCGACGACGAACCGCACCGCATCCAGCCCTCGGGCAAGCCCTACAAGCCGTGGCACGACGCCATCAGTGCCGTGCAAGGCCCCGTCGCGCATGCGCTGGGCGAGTTGTTCCGCCGCCGCTGGCATCTCGCAGGCGGGATGAAGATGGAGTCGGGCGAACCCGGCAGCACATTCTGGCCCGAGGGGCTCGAGGTCGATTTCCGCGACGTCGACGTGGCGATCGCGCGCAGCGAGCCCGAAATGTCCGACCAAGAGCCGGTGTACGAGAGCGAGGCGCTGTTCCTCGGTCAGATCGCGCGGGTGAAGAAACACCTGTATATCGAGAGCCAGTATTTCGCGTCGCGCAAGATCGCCGAGGCGGTAGCGAAGCGACTAGACGAGGCGAACGGTCCCGAGATCGTGATCATCAACCCGACCACCGCGCAGGGCTGGTTGGAGCCGATCGCAATGGATACCGCACGTGCGCGGCTGATGGAGGCGTTGCACCGGCGCGACACGTATAACCGGTTGCGGATGTACCATCCGTTCACCGCGGGCGGCGAGGCGATCTATTGCCATGCCAAGATCCTGATCGCCGACGAGGAGGTGTTCCGGCTCGGCTCGTCTAACGTGAACAACCGCTCGCTGCGGCTCGATACCGAATGCGACCTCGCGATCCGCGCAACCGACGCGGCGACGTCGAGAGGCATCGTCGCGATCCGCGACGGGCTGATCGCGGAGCATCTCGGCGTCGAGCCGCAGGTGGTGAGCGACCTGATCTCGGAGACCGGCTCGCTGATCAAGACGATCGAGCGGCTGCGCGGCGAAGGCAAGACGTTGCAGCCTTACGAGGTGCCGGACCTGACCTCGGTCGAGGAATGGCTCGCCGACAACGAGGTGCTCGACCCGGAAGGCCCGCAGGAGATGTTCGAGACGTTCAGCAAGCGCGGCCTGTTCCGCCGGTTGCGGCGGAAGAAGAAGTAGACGCCGACTCGAAATCCTCCCCCGCAAGGGGGAGGTGGCACCGAAGGTGACGGAGGGGGAGGACACGGAACAAAGGTTGTCGCTGACCCCCCCCTCCGTCTGGCAAGTGCCAGCCACCTCCCCCTGGCGGGGGAGGATCAGATCCACAAACACGAAAGGCCGCGATACCCCCCGGTACCGCGGCCTCTAGCGCTCCCGAATACGGGGGAGTTACGCCACCTGGGCTTCGAGCGCTTCGTCGGGCTCGCGCAGCACGTAGCCGCGACCCCAGACGGTCTCGATGTAATTCTCGCCATCGCATGCCAGGCTGAGCTTCTTCCGCAGCTTGCAGATGAACACGTCGATGATCTTCAGTTCGGGCTCGTCCATCCCGCCATAAAGATGGTTGAGGAACATTTCCTTGGTGAGCGTGGTGCCCTTGCGGAGCGACAACAGCTCCAGCATCGCATATTCCTTGCCGGTCAGGTGAACGCGGCTGCCACCGACCTCGACCGTCTTCGCGTCGAGGTTCACGGCCAGCTTGCCGGTCCGGATGACCGACTGGCTGTGACCCTTGGAGCGACGGACGACGGCGTGGATCCGCGCGACCAGTTCCTCGCGGTGGAATGGCTTGGTGACATAGTCGTCGGCGCCGAAACCGAAGCTCCGCACCTTCGAGTCCATCTCGTTCACGCCCGACAGGATCAGCACCGGCGTCGATACCCGCGCGACCCGGAGCCGCTTGAGCACGTCGTAGCCGTGCATGTCGGGCAGGTTCAGATCGAGCAGGATTATGTCGTAGTCATACAGCTTGCCCAGATCGAGGCCTTCTTCCCCGAGATCGGTGATGTAGACGTTGAACCCTTCGGTCGTCAGCATCAGCTCGATAGCCTTCGCCGTGGTCGGCTCGTCCTCGATCAGCAGAACCCGCATGCGTCGTCCCCTTGTCGCGAGACCGCCCGACACCCCATGTCTGCAGCTCGACTTAGATTTATTAACCACACAACATCTGAAGGCAAAAGGTTAATTTCGAGCTAAGGCTCATGGCCGCGTGATCGAGCCCCTCGGTTTGCACCGCATTATAGTGCGGCGTGCGCAATCAATTTGCCGTCAGCGGTCGTCTCGCCGGGCGAGATCATTGCGAATCGTCTCGCTGAGCGTCGCATATACTGAAGCCTGGTCGAGATGCGTTCGGCGCTGTGCCAAAGTATCGGCAGTGGCGGCAGCATAAAGCTCCGCGTCGGCCAGCCGTTCATAGTCGGCTGCGGTAACGATGTTGGGCAAGAAAAATCTCGATCGCTGGCGGTTGCGCGCAATGCCGACGCAGGGCGTCGACGCGGATTGAAAGCGGCAACAGGAACGGAACGTCTCTGCAGAAGGATGCCGAATCGGGTCGCGTCTGGGTGTTCCGCGCGTCAGGGCGAGCCAGGACCGAGACGAATCCTGCTACCCCAAACCCAAGGGCTATTATGCCGCCTTCAGAGCGGGTCCCGGAGCCGCCTCGTCAGGAATTCGATCAGCGCCTCGACACGGGCAGGACGCAACGGACTGGGCGGGGTCAGAAGATGCAGCCCGATCGGGGCGGGGGCCCATTCGGGCAGGATCGTCGTGAGAGCCCCGGTCGCCAGGTACGCATCGATAATGAAATCGGGCAGCCGCGCGATCCCGAGCCCGGCGACCAACGCCGGTACGATCGCCTCTCCGCTATTGGCGGTCAGCGGCCCTTGCGCGCGAACCGAAACCTCCGCGCCGCCGGGACCTTGAAAGCGCCAGGGCCCGACGACGTTGGAATAGCCGAACAGCTTGTGCTCGCCGAGTTGCGCGGGATGCGTCGGTGTACCGTTGGCCTCGAGATATCGCGGCGCCGCAACGAGATGCGCCTGGATCGTACAGAGCCGGCGCGCGCGGAGCGAGCTGTCGGGCAACTCGGCGATACGGAGTGCGATGTCGAACCCTTCGGCGACGATATCGACACGCGCATCGGACAGATGCAGATCGACCTCTATTCCCGGATGTGCGGCGAGGAATTCGGCGAGCAGCGGTGCGACGTTCTTGATCCCGAAGCTCATCGGCGCAGCAAGGCGGACACGACCGGTGGGCGCACTCGCGGCGTCGTTGGCGGACTCTTCGGCAAGCCGGGCCTCGGCGAGGATACGGCCGGCATGCTCGGCAAGAGGTTTACCGGCCTCGGTGAGGGCGAGACGGCGCGAGGTGCGGTGGAACAGCGACTGGCCGAGATGCGCTTCGAGCCGCGTAATCGCCTTCGACACGGTCGCCTTGCTCAATCCGATCGCGTCGGCAGCGGCGCTGAACGAGCGATGCTCGACGACGCTCGCGAAGATCGCCCAGGCTTCGAGATCGGGCAGGCGCATAAGGGGAGCTCCTTCATTGTATTCTCCCCCTTGCGGGGAGGATTACATACAGCCGGTACGCTAGCAGCGAAACGATCGGTTTCCAGCGTTTCTATTTACGTCTTGATCCACGCGCTTATCTTGGCGTCAACCAGTGGAGACATGTCATGACGACGACGACCTTGAGTAAAGTTGAACGCCGCTCCTTCGAAAGCCTGGGCCATGCCGATCACGGCTGGCTGAACGCGCGGCACCATTTCTCGTTCGCCAGCTACTATGACCCCGCGCGGATGGGCTGGGGCGCGATCCGGGTGTGGAACGACGACCAGATCGCCGCGAATTCGGGCTTCCCGCCGCACCCGCATCAGGACATGGAGATTATCACCTATGTCCGCAGCGGCGCGATCACCCACCAGGACTCGCTCGGCAACAAAGGGCGTACCGAGGCCGGCGACGTCCAGGTGATGAGCGCAGGCACCGGCGTCCGCCATGCCGAGTATAACCTCGAGCCCGAGACGACGACGATCTTCCAGATCTGGATCGAGCCGTCGCGCAAGGGCGGTTCGCCGAGCTGGGGTGCCAAGCCGTTCCCGAAGGGCGAGCGCTCCGGGCAGTTCGTAACGCTTGCGAGTGGGTTCGAGGGTGACGTCGATGCATTGCCGATCCGCGCGAATGCCCGGGTGTTGGCCGCTACGCTGAAGGCCGGGGATAGCGTCGACTATGCGATAGACGACGGCCGCCACGTGTATCTGGTGCCCGCGACGGGCGCGATCACGATCGGCGACGAAGCCTTTGGCGCGCGCGACGGAGCGGCGCTGCTGGGCGGCCAGACGGTGACGATCACGGCACAGGATGACGCCGAGATCGTTCTGGTAGACTCGGAGTAAGCGTCCCGCGGCGACCTTTACCGTCACCCCAGCGAAAGCTGGGGTATCTCGGTTCGAGCCGCCGCACCCGCCCCATAAAGACCCCAGCGTCCGCTGGGGTGACGGACTTTCCAGGAGACTGACAGATGACCAAGGTTCTCGTGCTGTATTACTCGTCCTACGGCCATATCGAGCAGATGGCGGACGCCGTTGCCGAAGGCGCGCGCGCCGGTGGTGCCGAGGTGGACATCCGCCGCGTCGCCGAAACCGCACCGCAGTCGGTGATCGAAGCCGCGCATTTCAAGACCGACAGCGCGCATGCAGAGATCGAAGGCCCCGCCGCGTTGGAGCAGTATGACGCGATCATCGTCGGCGCACCGACCCGCTTCGGCCGGATGCCCGCGCAGATGGCGCAGTTCTGGGACACGACCGGCGGCCAGTGGTTCTCCGGCGCGTTGATCGGCAAGGTCGGCGGCGCCTTCACCTCGACCGCGAGCCAGCATGGCGGCCAGGAAACGACGTTGTTCTCGATCATCACCAACCTGATGCATCACGGGCTGACGATCGTCGGGCTCGACTATGGCTTCCAGGGGCAAATGGGCGTCGACGCGGTCAAGGGCGGCTCGCCCTATGGCGCGACCACGCTGTCGGATGGCGACGGCAGCCGCCAGCCGAGCAAGGACGAGCTCGACGGCGCGCGCTATCAGGGCAAGCGCATCGCCGAGACGGCGGCCAAGCTTAGCGCCTGATCCGACACACGACGCGGGTGGCAACGCCCGCGTCGTTTCGCGTGCGAAGGATCAGCCGATCAGCAACCGCATCCCGAGCGCGGCGAACAGGGCCGGCGGCATGACCACCGCCCCGACCTTCAGGAAGCGCCAGAACCCGACATCCTCGCCCTCGCGACGGATTGCGGTGAGCCACAGGATCGTCGCCAGCGAGCCGGTGATCGACAGGTTCGGCCCCAGGTCGACGCCGATCAACAGCCCGTCGGTGACGATCTGCGGAACATGCGCCTGATCTAGCGTCGTGCTTGCGATCAGCCCGGCGGGCAGGTTGTTCATCAGGTTCGACCCGAAGGCGAGGATCGTCCCCGCAATCCCGGCTGTTGCCACGGGCGAATTGGCGGCACCGGCGGCCAACCACCGGGCGAGCATCGCGATGACGCCGGTGCTCGCCAGCGCCTCGACCAGCACGAACAGTCCGGCGACCAGCGGCAGGACCGCCCATGATACCGACTGCACCGTCGAGACCGGCGACTTGCGACCACCGATGCAGATCGCCGCAGTCGTCGCGATACCCGCCAGGCACGTCGGCAGGCCCAGATCATAGCCGCGCGCCGATGCGACGATGAGGAGCACCGCGGTCGCGACGATCCCGCCAAGCGCGACGATCCCGCCACGCGGCAGCGTCATCGCCGTCACCTCGGTTTCGCACGTGCCGTCCAGCCGCTCCCGCTCGACCCAGCGCAACATCAGGAACGTCACGCCGATCGCCATCACCGACGGCAGCGCGAACGACGCCATCCACGCGCCGAGCGTCGGCATCTGGCCACCGTAAAGCACGAGGTTGGCAGGGTTCGAGATCGGCAGCACGAAGCTGGCGGCATTGGCGATCAGCGCGCAGGCGAACAGCATCGGCAACGGATCCGCCTTCGCCTTCTTCGCGGCGGCATACACCGCCGGGGTCAGCACGACGGCGGTCGCGTCGTTCGACAGGAAAATTGTCACGACGATGCCGACACCGAACACGAGCGCGAACAATCGGTTGGTCGATCCTCTCGCCATCCGGACGGCCTGCACCGCGACCCAGTCGAACACCCCTTCCGCCCGCGCGACTTCCGACAGCAGCATCATGCCGATCAGGAAGAGATAGACGTCGCTGCCCTTCAATACCGCGGCCCACGCTTCGCCGATCGGCAACAGGCCGAACACGACGAGCACGAGCGCCCCGGTCACCGCCCACACCGCTTCAGGCAGCTTGAACGGCCGAGCAATCACGCCGAACGTCGCGATGAAACAGACCGCCCAGATCGCGTATCGGGCCGCTATGTCGGGGTGAGTCACGTCACGGCTGTCCCGTCCGAAAATTTACGCTGCGCCGTCACTGGAACCCGCGAATTGGTGACACGGATCACCGGCCGAGGCCATTCTTGTCGGGGCCCCGCTGCGCACCGTCGATGCCGCGCTCTGACGGCTGGTCCCTGTGCTTTTGCACAACGGCTGCGAGCGCACCAAATCGTGACAGCCTATCGTACCCATCGGCTTCGTCGATATGCAGGTCGCTAGAGTGAATCCACGTCAGGCATCCTGCCATTATAGTTTATTCCAAGTCGTTTCGATCGGTCGCAGCCAAGCGCAAGGATAGGCGCTTGGTTCCGTGACATTTCTTTCATGATTTCATCCTGAACCCGCTCGTTCAGTTTCGGTTTAACCTTGGAGATCATTAAGAAAACTCCGATCGTATATATTCCCCGGTGCTGGAAACTTTGCCGCTGGCCAGCTCTTTAGCGCTCGACGAATAGCGACGTATAGGGACTCCTGATGGCCACAATCGCGGACAGCGCGCCCAAAATCGCCGGTGGAGGCCGACAGTCGAGAAACGTCCCGACGCGCACGCTCGACGCGCTCAACTTTTTCCTGGCCGACGTCCGCGACGGTCTTGGACCGTATCTGGCGATCTATCTGATCGCGGTGCGAGGGCCGGCGCATGGCTGGAACGAGGCGACCGTCGGTGCGATCCTGACGATCGCCGGGATCGTCGGGCTGATCTCGCAGACCCCCGCGGGCAGCCTGATCGACCGCGCCAGGAACAAGCCGCGGATCGTGATGATCGCCGCGTTGCTCGTCACGCTCAGCAGCATCTCGTTGCCGATCGTCAGCGGCTTTACCGCGGTTGCCGTCACGCAGTCGATCGCGGCGATCGCCGGCGCGGTGTTCGCGCCCGCGATCTCGGCGATCACGCTTGGACTGGTCGGACCCAAGCTGTTCGCCAAGCGAGTCGGCCGCAACGAAGCGTTCAATCACGCGGGCAACGCGGTCTCGGCGGCGCTGGCAGGCGTGCTGGCCTGGAAGTTCGGCCCGGTCGTGGTGTTCTGGTTGATGGGCGGGCTGACCGTCGCAAGCATCGCGAGCGCATCGCGGATCAAGAACGACGACATCGACAACGCGGTCGCGCGCGGGCTCGATTGCGAACCGGACGAGGCCGCCGCGGACGACGACGCCTCCGATTGCGAGCAGCCGAGCGGCTGGAAGACGCTGCTGGAAAACAAGCCGTTGATGATCTTCGCGCTCGCTGCGTTCCTGTTCCACCTCGCCAACGCGGCGATGCTGACCTCGGTCAGCCAGCTTCTGGCGCGCACCGTCGGCAAGGATCTGGCGACCTCGCTCACCGCCGCATGCATCGTCGCAGCGCAGCTGGTGATGGTGCCGGTCGCGATCGTCGTCGGTCGCAACACCGAGCGCTGGGGGACCAAGCCGTTGTTCCTGGTCGCCTTCGCGTTCCTCGCCGCGCGTGGCGCCCTCTACACCGTGTCGGACGATCCGTGGTGGCTGGTCGGCGTGCAGGCGATGGACGGCATTGGCGCAGGCATTTTCGGCGCGCTGTTCCCGGTCGTGATCGCCGACCTGACCAAGGGCACCGGCCGCTTCAACGTCAGCCAGGGTGCGGTGGCGAGCGCGCAGGGGCTGGGGGCGGCGCTGTCGGCGACGCTTGCCGGCGCTATCATCGTCTGGGCCGGCTACACCGCCAGTTTCCTGACGCTGGCGACCATCGCGGCACTGGGGTTGGGCCTGTATGCGCTGGCCATGCCCGAAACAAAGGACAAAGGCACGGCCTGATCCCCAAGGGCTTCACCTTTGGAAATGCGCTCCAACGGTGACGTTTGCGCAGTATTCGGAGGGGAGGGGCTCTGGACGGACGAACGTCGTGGGAGGCGAGCATCGCGAGCAGCGGGTCGTCGGCCTCGAACTGCACGCGGTGGCATCAGGAGACCTCGTCGGGATGTATCGCCGCGACCAGCGCGGCGAGCGTCGGCGATTGGGCAAGCTCGTGCGGGTCGGCATGCGGTGCGAAGACGAGACCGATATCGCGGGTGAAGTCGAATCCTTCGAGGTGTGCGTGGACGATTCCGGGCTCGCTGAAACAGTCCGGCATCACGGTGACACCCAGGCCGGCGCGGACATAGCTCAGCGCCTTGTCGTCGCTGGTCGTGCGCGATGCGAACACCGGGCGCACGCCCCGCGTCGTAAAGAAGCGGCTGGTCTCGGGCAGCAGTTCGCAGTGGCGACGGACGATCATCGGATCGTTGCCGAGTTCCTCCGCGCGGATCACGTCGCGACCCGCGAGCGGGTGCGACACGCCTAGCGCAAGGCTGTAGCCTTCGGTGAAGAGCCGCTGGCTGGCGTAATCGTCGCCATCGCGGAGCAGCATCAAGGCGACGTCGATCCGGCCGCGCGCAAGCCGCTCGCGCAGGTCGCGCTCCTTGCCCTCGACGATCTCGATCTGGCTGCCCGCGCCGCGCGACCGATGCTCGCGCAGGAAATCCTCGATCCAGCGGCGTGGCGTCGTCGCGAGCACGCCGAGCCGCAGCGTCTGCTGGGTCGGCGTGCCAATCACCTCGCGTTCGGCAGCGGCGAAAGTCGCCTCGATCGTGCGGGCATGGGACACCAGCCGCGCGCCTGCGTCGGTCAGCGCGACGCGTCGATTGGTGCGGTTGAACAGCGGGTGGCCCAGCGCGGTTTCGAGCTTGGCGATCCCGACCGACAGGGTAGGCTGCGACACGTTGCAGGCCGCGGCGGCACGCGAGAAATTGCCGGTATCGATGACGGATAGGAAATACCGCAGATGATAACGATCGATCATAGACATTATCTATAGCGTTGATCGCGATCTTTCAATTTTCCAGCGATCGAGCGATCCCGTAGATAGTCGGCAAAAGATCGACAGGAGATGATGATGGCAGACCTGAATTTCGGGCTCGGCGAGATGGCCGACATGATCCGCGACACCACGCGGCGGTTCGCACTCGACCGGATCGAGCCAATCGCGGCGCGCATCGATGCCGAGGACACTTTTCCCCGCGAGCTATGGCCGGAAATGGGCGCGCTCGGGCTCCATGGCATCACCGTCGAGGAGGCTGATGGCGGCCTGGGGCTCGGCTATCTCGAGCATCTGATCGCGTGCGAGGAGATCAGCCGGTCGTCCGCATCGGTCGGGCTCAGCTATGGCGCGCATTCGAACCTGTGCGTCAATCAGATCCGCCGCTGGGGGACGCCTGAGCAGAAGGCGAAATACCTGCCCAAGCTCATCTCCGGCGAGCATATCGGCAGCCTTGCCATGTCGGAAGCGGGTGCGGGCTCGGACGTCGTGTCGATGAAGCTGCGCGCGGACAAGGTCGATGGCGGCTGGCGGCTGAACGGCACCAAGTTCTGGATCACCAACGCGACCTATGCCGACACGCTGGTCGTGTACGCCAAGACGATACCCGACGCCGGATCGAAAGGCATCACCGCGTTTCTGATCGAGAAGGATTTCGCCGGCTTCTCGATCGGGCAGAAGATCGACAAGGTCGGGATGCGTGGGTCGCCGACCGCCGAACTCGTGTTCGACGATTGCTTCGTGGCGGACGAGCAGGTGATGGGGCCGCTCAACGGCGGCGTCGGCGTGCTGATGTCGGGGCTCGATTACGAGCGCGTGGTGCTGTCGGGCATCCAGCTCGGGATCATGCAGGCCTGTCTCGACGTGGTGCTGCCCTATGTGCGCGAGCGCAAGCAGTTCGGGCGGCCGATCGGCGAGTTCCAACTGATGCAGGCGAAGATCGCGGACATGTACGTCGCGCTCAATTCGTCGCGTGCGTACGTCTATGCGGTCGCCAAGGCGTGCGACGCGGGTCAGACGACTCGGTTCGATGCCGCGGGCTGCATCTTGCTGGCGTCCGAGAACGCGGTGAAGGTCGCGAACGAGGCGATCCAGGCGCTGGGCGGGGCGGGCTATACCAAGGACTGGCCGGTCGAGCGCTATTGGCGCGACGCCAAGCTGCTCGATATCGGTGCGGGGACGAACGAGGTCCGCCGGATGCTGGTCGGGCGCGAGCTGATCGGTCACGACGCGCCTAAGGCCCAGTAATGCCGACGCTCACGACACAGGTCGATGCGACGTCCGAAGCGTTCCAGGCGGACGCGGCGCATAACCGGGCACTAGCGGAGACGCTGCGCGCGACCATCGCGAAGACCGCCTTGGGTGGGTCGGAACAGCATCGTGCGCGGCACGTGTCGCGGGGAAAGCTGCTGCCACGCGACCGCGTCGAGCGGTTGCTCGATCCGGGTTCGCCGTTCCTGGAGGTCGGTGCGCTGGCATCGAACGGCATGTACGACGACGGCGCGCCCGGTGCGGGGATGATCGCCGGGATCGGTCGCGTGTCGGGGCGCGAGTGCATGATCGTCGCGAACGACGCCACCGTGAAGGGCGGCGCCTATTATCCGATGACGGTGAAGAAGCATCTGCGCGCGCAGGAGATCGCGCGCGAAAACCGGCTGCCGTGCATCTATCTGGTCGACAGCGGCGGCGCCAATCTGCCGCATCAGGCGGAGGTGTTTCCCGACCGCGATCACTTCGGCCGGATCTTCTTCAACCAGGCGCAGATGTCCGCCGAGGGCATCGCGCAGATCGCATGCGTGATGGGCAGCTGCACCGCGGGCGGCGCCTATGTGCCGGCGATGTCGGACGAGAGCGTGATCGTCCGCAACCAGGGGACGATCTTCCTCGCCGGCCCGCCGCTGGTGAAGGCGGCGACGGGCGAGGTGATCTCCGCCGAGGAACTGGGCGGCGCGGAAACGCATGGCCGCAAGTCGGGCGTGGTCGATCATGTCGCGGAGAATGACGAGCACGCGCTGCTGATCGTCCGCGATATCGTCGCGACGCTCAACCGTCCGAAGTCCGTCGACATCGAGATCGCCACCCCGCGCGCACCCAAATACGATCCGGCGGAGCTGTACGGCATCGTGCCACAGGACGTTCGCGCACCGTATGACGTGCGCGAGGTGATCGCGCGGATCGTCGACGGCTCGGAGTTCCACGAGTTCAAGGCGTTGTACGGCACCACGTTGGTCTGCGGGTTCGCCAAGATCTGGGGCATGCCGGTTGCGATCCTCGCCAATAACGGCGTGCTGTTTTCCGAATCCGCTCTGAAGGGCGCGCATTTCATCGAACTCGCCTGCCAGCGCCGCGTGCCGCTGCTGTTCCTCCAGAACATCTCGGGATTCATGGTCGGCGGCAAATACGAGGCGGAGGGGATCGCCAAGAACGGCGCCAAGCTGGTGACCGCGGTGGCGACCGCGTCGGTGCCCAAGATCACCGTGCTGATCGGCGGCAGCTTCGGCGCGGGCAATTACGGGATGTGCGGGCGTGCGTTTGCCCCGCGTTTCCTGTTCACCTGGCCCAATGCGCGGATCTCGGTGATGGGCGGCGAGCAGGCGGCCAGCGTGCTGGCGACCGTCCACCGCGATGCGGACACCTGGACGCCGGAGCAGGCAGAGGCCTTCAAGGCGCCGGTCCGCCAGAAATACGAGGACGAGGGCAATCCCTATTACGCCACCGCGCGGCTGTGGGACGACGGGATCATCGATCCCGCGCAGACTCGCGACGTCCTTGGCCTAGCCCTTTCCGCCACGCTGAACGCGCCGATCCCCGAGCGCGCACAGTTCGGCCTGTTCCGGATGTGATGGGCATGGACCTGACCATCGACGGTGCCTCGATCGCCGACGAAGCCGCCTTCCATACGCTGATCCGCGAGGCATCGGGCGTTGAGTGGTATGGCGGCAGTCTCGACGCACTGTTCGACCTGCTCGTAGCAGTCGTCGCGCCGCCGATCCGCCTGCACATCGTCAACGCCGCAGCGGCGCGCGCGACGATCGGCGCGCGGTTCGATCGCATCGTCACCGTCATCCTGGACGCGGTCGCCGAACGTGGCACCGACGCTATCGCCTTGCGACTGGAAAGCTAAGCATGATCCAGAGTCTCCTTATCGCCAATCGCGGCGAGATCGCCCGCCGCATCATCCGCACCGCACGGCGGCTCGGCATCCGCACCATCGCGGTGCATTCCGACGTCGATGTCGGCATGCCGTTCGTCCGCGAGGCCGACGAAGCGGTATGCATCGGTACCGCGGCGGCTACCGACAGCTATCTGCGGCAGGACCGCCTGCTGGAGGCGGCGCGCACGACCGGCGCAGAGGCGATCCACCCCGGCTACGGCTTCCTGTCGGAGAATGCCGAGTTCGCCGAGAGCGTGCTCGCCGCGGGTCTCGTCTGGGTCGGCGCGCCGCCCGCCGCGATCCGCGCGATGGGGCTGAAGGACGCCGCCAAGGAACGGATGATCGCTGCGGGCGTGCCCGTCACGCCGGGTTATCTCGGCGCGGACCAGACGCCCGAGCGATTGCAGTCCGAAGCCGAAGCGATCGGCTATCCGGTCCTCATCAAGGCGGTGGCGGGCGGCGGTGGCAAGGGCATGCGCAAGGTCGATGCCGCGGCCGACTTCGCCGAGATGCTGGAGAGCTGCAAGCGGGAGGCCGCGTCGTCGTTCGGCAACACGCAGGTGCTGATCGAGAAATACATCCTCTCGCCGCGGCATATCGAGGTGCAGGTGTTCGGCGATACGCACGGCGGCGCGGTCCATTTGTTCGAGCGCGACTGTTCGCTGCAACGCCGCCATCAGAAGGTGATCGAGGAAGCGCCCGCACCCGGCATGGACGACGCGACGCGGGCCGCGGTCTGCGAGGCGGCCGTGAAGGCGGCGCGCGCAGTCGACTATGTCGGCGCCGGAACGATCGAGTTCATCGCCGACGGATCGGACGGCCTGCGTGCCGACCGGATCTGGTTCATGGAGATGAACACCCGGCTCCAGGTCGAGCACCCGGTGACCGAGGCGATCACCGGGCAGGATCTGGTCGAGTGGCAGTTGCGCGTCGCGAGCGGCGAACCTCTGCCGAAGCGACAGGACGAACTGTCGATCACCGGCTGGGCGATGGAAGCGCGGCTCTATGCCGAGAACCCGAGCACCGGGTTCCTGCCATCGACCGGCCCGCTCGACCGGCTGCGCTTTCCCACCGGTGTCCGCATCGATAGCGGCGTCGAGGAAGGCGGCGAGGTTACGCCCTATTATGATCCGATGATCGCCAAGCTGATCGTCCACGGCACAACGCGGCGCGAAGCTGCAGGCAAGCTTGCGGCGGCGGCGCGCGGTACGCAGGTCTGGCCGGTGCGGACCAACGCCGCGTTTCTCGCGCGTGCGGCGGCGCATCCGGATTTCGTCGCGGGGCGGGTCGATACCGGGTTCATCGAGCGTCATGTCGATGCGCTGATCCCGGCGGCCGAGCCTTCGCCGGCCGTACTGGTGGCGGCAGCGGCGGCTATCCTGCCTGCCGTGACCGGCGATCCCTGGACCAGCCTGCGTGGGTTTCGCACCAATGCCGCGTCTTCTTCGCAGATCGCGGTCGAGGTCGGGGGCAAGCCGTATCTCGTCACCGGCGACCAGGCGTCGGCGGCGGTCGTCGCGGACGACGTGCTGTTCCTTGACGGCGAGGCCTGGCCGTTCGGTCCGCGTCGTGCCGACCATATCGCTGGCGCGGGTGAAGGCGACGGCGCGATCCTGGCGCCTATGCCGGGCCGCGTCATCGCGGTGCTGGTCGAGGCCGGGCAGGCGGTGACCAAGGGTCAGCGGATGCTAGTGCTGGAGGCGATGAAGATGGAGCAGGCGTTGCTGGCGCCGTTCGATGGCGTCGTCGCGGAACTGAAGGTAACCGAAGGCGCGCAGGTATCCGAAGGCACGATGCTCGCGCGCATCGATAAGGGGAGCGAATGATGGCCGGGCGTTTCTACGACAATTGGACGGTCGGCGACACGATCGTCCACGAGATCCGCCGCACCGTGACCGAGACCGACAATCTGCTGTTCACGGTGATGACGCACAACCCGCAGCCACTGCATCTCGACGCCGAGGCGGCGCGCGCGAGCGAGTTCGGGCAGATCCTGGTCAACGGCACCTTCACGTTCGCGCTGATGGTGGGGCTGTCGGTGGGGGACACGACGCTCGGCACGCTGGTCGCGAACCTCGGCTACGACAAGCTCGTGATGCCGAAGCCGGTGTTCATCGGCGACACGTTGCGCGCCGAGACCGAGGTGCATTCGCTGAAGGAAAGCCGGTCGCGACCCGATGCGGGGATCGTCACGTTCGCGCACCGCCTGCTCAACCAGCGCGACGAGGTCGTGTGCCAGTGCCTGCGCAGCGCGCTGATCAAGCGGTCGCCGGCATGAGGCTGCGATCGTTGCTGTTCGTGCCGGGCGATCGGCCCGAACGGTTCGACAAGGCCGCGGCCAGCGGTGCCGACGCGCTGATCCTCGACCTCGAGGATTCTGTGGCGGCATCGGCCAAGGATGCGGCGCGGGCGGCGGTCGCGGCGCGATTGCGGGCGGAGCGTGGCGGGGTCGCGGTGTTCGTGCGGATCAATCCGCTCGATACCGACCTGAGCATTGAGGACCTGTCGGCGCTGCACGGCCTTGCGCCGGATGCGATCGTTCTGCCCAAGGCGGAAGGGGCGGCGAGCGTTCGCCTGCTCGCGGAGCGGCTGGCTAAGTCAGGGATCGATGCGCCGATCCTGCCGATCGCGACCGAGACTCCCGCTGCGATCTTCCAGCTCGGCAGCTATGCCGGGTGCGGGGTGCCGCTGGCCGGGCTGACCTGGGGGGCGGAGGACCTTCCCGCCGCGATCGGTGCGGCAACCTCGCGCGAGGATAATGGCCGATACACGGCGCCGTACGAGATGGTGCGCTCGCTCGCGCTGTTCGGCGCGCATGCGGCGGGCGTACCGGCGATCGAGACGGTGTATCCCGCGTTTCGCGACGTGGCGGGACTGGAAGCCTATGCGAAGCGCGCCGCGCGCGACGGCTTTACCGGCATGATGGCGATCCACCCGACGCAAGTGGCGACGATCAACGCCGCCTTCACGCCCGACGCCGCGCAGATCGCACACGCCCGCGCCATCGTCGCCGCGTTCGCCGCGCAGCCGGATGCGGGTGCGTTGCAGGTCGATGGCCGGATGGTCGACGCGCCGCATCTGAAACAGGCGCGTCGGATCCTGGAGCGGGCTGGGGAGACGCCATAGCGAGGGCTTGGCGGATGACTGCACCGTGATCGCCGCGCGTTTGTTCGCGCCGGATCTGGCTTGGTCAGGTGGGTGAGCGCGTTTTGAAGGCTCCCAAAACCAGTTTAGCGGCCTCTCGCTCCGCGTCGGTCAGCGGGACTGCGACGGTCGTCCCCGACGACGCGGATATTCGGACGGCCACGACGACCGCCATACAGGCGAGCGCCTCGATCGGTTCGACCGGGTTTGGGCCGCGGCCTGACACTGCAGCGGCGATACCGTCGTAATAGGCGCGTTGGTCGCCCGCCAACGCTGGACACGCGCGAACTTCCTCCGGGTGGTAGATCATCAGGGGATCGGGATCTTCGCCCCAGTGCGGTGCTCCGGGTCGCATCCCCGCAATCAGTTGTTCCTCCTGACGGTCTGCAAGCCGTTTCGTGATGCTGCCGGCGGTACCATGGACGGTGAAGCGCTGGGTACCGCCGGCCGCCAGCATGATCGCCTGCAGCACGACCCGACGGTCGCCATAATCGAGGACCGCGTGCGCCCAGTCGTCGGTCACGGCGCCGACGCGCTGTGCCGAGAGCGATCCTCGTATCCGGTCCGGCAGCCCGAAAAGCTGAAGCGCTTGATCGACCAGATGGGGCCCGAGATCGAACCAGACGCCGCTGCCGACGCCGGCATTTTCCCGCCAGCGATCGCGGACCAAAGGGCGGTAGCGATCGAAATGCGATTCGAAATGCGTGACATCGCCGACGACGCCCTCTTCGATCGCCGCGCGGATCGTCAGGAAATCGCTGTCCCAGCGCCGGTTGTGAAACACCGAAAGCAGTACGTCGCGCTGCGCCGCCAACGCGACCAGGTCGCGTGCCTCGTCGAGATTCAGCGTAAAGGGCTTGTCGACGACGACATGCTTGCCTGCCGCTATCGCCGCACGGGCAAGCGGCGCATGCGTGTCGTTGGGTGTCGCGATGACGACCAGGTCGATGTCGGCAGCGGCGATCAGCGACTGCGGATCGGCATGAATGACGATCTCTGCAAAATCTGCACGGACCTTTGCCGCGTCGCTCGACGCGATCGCCGTCAGGACGAGGTTGGGTTCGGCCATGATCAAGGGCGCATGGAAGGTCTTGCCGGAAAACCCGTATCCGATGAGGCCCACGCGTATTGCCGGGAAAATAGCATGATGCTGGTCTGACATCATAATGACCTCACCATATCGTTTTGTGTGACAGCCGTATCGGCCCGAAGAGATGATAACCGAGGCCGGGCTTTACCGGCCCGCTCGTCTGCGTCGCTGTGACGTGTCTTACGCCAAGGGCTGCGTTAGCCAAGACCGCGTCATCGCGATTCGGCTCCAGCCATCCCGTGTCCTGACCCATCGCCTCGGCGCGCCTATGCCGACGTGACTAGACCAGGGGATTGGCAAGCCGTGCCCGCGCTCAGAAGTCGGGAAATGGGCTGGGTGGATAGGGCCCGACCATCAAATCTGACACTTCGGCAGATTATGGTGACCCCTACGGGAATCGAACCCGTGCTTCAGCCGTGGAGGCGTAATCTCGTTTGTTATCAACGCCAGTTGCCCGATCGCGCCGCATTTTCAGCGCAATAGATATCAATGGGTTAGGTGGGCGAGGGCATCGGCTCGGCCGCCGAGCGACCTCTTTCGCGGTCCGGATGTCTGCGATCCGACGACCGAACGACAGCGCAAAAGTCTGCTGAAAAAACAGGACCAAAAGCAGTTCAGCGACGCTCTCGGCAAATAGTATAAATCGCAGCCGTCGTCGCGCATTCATACCATCGACACCATCAGGTTCTGGCAGGTATGCTGACCTTATGAGCCACGAAGCCCCATTAACGGCCCAAGATCTGAAGGACGATTTGGAGATTTTGCTTCAACTCGCGGACCAGCTTGGCTTAACGGTCGTCGGTGCGTTGCTCGCTTCAGCAATCGACGTGATCCCAATTGTTAAACATTAGGGTTTGCAATTCGGCGGCTTCGCGGAGCGACAACTTAGCGGCTAGGTTTTGATTTCTCGGTGACTGGCTTGTCAGGCTAGGACCTGATCGCCACAGCCGGATCTGCAAATTTGCCGGCGCTGCTTATCGCGCGCTGATCCGGATATATAAAATGACCCCTGCCGAAACCTACCGCGCGAACGCGACTGCCCAGCGCGAGGCTGCGGCGGCAACATCGCTAGCTAACCGCCGCGCTATGCATGAGCGCTCTGCCGAAACTTGGGACGCGATGGCCAAGGCAACCGAAGAAACGGCGGCGCGTGCGGTCGTCAACGCGGCTGCCAAGTCAGGTCACTGATGCAACGCTGGTGTAGGTCGACCAAGACGCCAGTCATGGCCAACAGGCCGCCCGGTGATCGGTAAGCCAATGCAGATGGCGGCGAGCAAGCCGATCTCTACCAACGATGCGTAATGCTGTCGGCGCGTGGTCAGACACCGTATCGCTTGTTGCCGCCGCTAGTGATGCAATACCGCCCACCACGCGGCCCAACGCAGATGTTGCGCCCAGAGCAGGGGCAAGATCCGCCACCATAGTTGTAGCCAGGCGCACTTCGAGCGCGGTTCTTTCGCCGGGTCGAACGATGAGGCGTGCTGGACCAGAACGAAGATCGGTGACTAGGGCGGGTGATGCGTTCGCTGTTCGTGTTGGCGCTACGGCTCACAGCACGGGTCTGCCGCAGGCTTGCGCGGTTAGCCTCCGCAGTGCTGTGCGCGCCGAGATAACGGGATGCTACCCAGCAGCTTCGCGGCGCATGGCGGATCAGCGACCAATCATCTTGGCGCCGTTCTACGGGCACTTCGGTGCCGGCTGATATTCGGGCGACGATCCGTGCAGTGGCCCGAGGCTGGTTCCGGCAGTTTACGTTGCTCGTCACAGTCGTGGCGCTTGCGGTTCCGGAAATTAGGCCGAGGACGATCACCAAGCATCTCATAATACCGCGCATTCATCCCTCCTGTGTTTATCAAGCATCCGCTTGGATCGCGTAAGCCGCGCGCACTCATCTAATGTCAATCGGCGATGCTTATTGCATCCATTTTGAGTACGTATTTGTCGTTGACCCCGAAGGACTTGATCGACAAGCTTCGAACGTCGGCCTGGGGAGGCCGAATCAGGAGGGGTTATCTTATGAAATTTACAATTGGCGCGCTCGCGTGCGCGCTTACTGTCGTTGTGCCTACGGTTCAGGCGCAGACCGGTCCAATCGCGACCGCGGCTACTACGTCGGGAACGCTCCGTGCCGGCACTTCGGTTCCGCTGAAAATGGCTGAGGGCCTTACGACGAAGGGCAAGAAGCTTAAGGTCGGCCAGCGTTTCCAAATGGAGACTGCAGAAGCCGTCACCGTCGACGGCAACGTCGTCATCCCGGCTGGTAGCCCTGCGACTGGCGAGATCACCGAAGTTCGTAACAAGGGCATGTGGGGCAAGTCCGGCCGCATCAACGGGCGCGTCCTGTACGTGCGTGCGAATGGCCGTCAGATCCGCATGAGCGGCTCGATCGACGATAAGGGAAAGACGGGGACTGCCGGCGTTGTCGGCGCTGTGGCGCTGCTTCCTGTTGCAGGTTTCTTCATGACCGGCACCAGCGCAGAAGTACCGCTCGGGGCTCCGGTGACGGCGTTTATCGACGAAGACGTATCGGTGGCTGTGGTACCGGCTACTATGCCGATGGTCGTCACCGCGCCGGCGAAAAACTGAAGTAGCGAGCGCGGGTATTATCGCCCGCGCTCGTCTCACCTCAGACTGGCTTGGCACCAGCCGTGCCACATTTCGCGAACTTGCCATTCGCGCTCTTGCACCGGACCGTCTTCGTCGGCGCCTTCGGACACTTCGTGAAGCGGCCCTTGGCGTCCTTGCACGGCGCAGCCATCGAGGGCGCCCCGACGAGCAACGACAGCGAAGCGGCAGCGAACAGCAGTTTACGCATCTGGCATTCTCCTGCCCGAGGACCGGGCCGGGCAAAATTGCGTCGTGCTAACCTTCCGGTCAAGTCACCTACCGCACCAACAAGTTCTGGAGTTCGCATCCCTGCTCGGGGTTACCAAGCTCAGAGTTAGTCCCGTCTCGGTAACATCAAACCCAATATCCTGGAGGGCGAGCAAGAGATGAATGCGGGTTAGGTGATCAGGTTCGGAAAAAGAAAACTCACGCTGTACCAAAAACATCGGTCTCGAACCGTTCGGCGGGCGGGCCGTTCCACTCCGCTTCGCTATTCGGGGCCGTCTGCCCCGGCATGCCGACCAACCGACGCTAAGGCTACGTCCTGCGCGGTGGCGCAGCCGCGCGCGAAGCATTTGGTAAGGCGTTCGTCGAGGCACTTATTTGCCGTCCACCCGTTGCCCTTATCCACGCCGGGAGACGAGTGTTGACGAAAGACCGTATTGTCGCAGTGGGCCTGCTGACCCAGCGCGATCTCGATGTCCTCGGTACGGGTTTCCATCGACTGTTCTCCGTCGACGCCGACGATGATGACGACAACGGATTCGCTGATCTCATCGCGCAGCTCGACAAAATCGAAGCCATCACGCCCGACCCGAACGCCCCCCAATCGGTAAAGCAGCACATACGCCGTTTTCGCTAGGGCAAAAAACGGTCCCACTGTCCGAGGGGGGGGGGGGGGGGATTCGTCAGAGCTGCCTTGCTGCGCTAGAGAGACGGCAGGGGACAGCTTATGGTTGATGAACGTGGGTCGGACGTCGCTCGTGATGGCGACGATGAGGCTATCCGGCGTGTTCTTGTTGAAGTGGCATCTCTGACTGGCATGGGCTTTGTCGCGGTTGCCCAGATTGCGGATACGCGCTGGATCGCATGCCATATATTGGACCAGATCGACTTCGGGATGTCGCCAGGCGATGAGCTGCGTGTCTCAACGACCATCTGTAACGATATACGGGAGTCGGGGAACGCCGTCGTAATCGGCGATGCGTCGAGCGAATCTCAGTGGAACACCCATCCTGCACCGTCGCTTTATGGTTTCCGAAGTTATGCGTCAGTCCCAATAATTCTGCCAGACGGCTCGTTCTACGGCACGCTATGTGCGCTGGATTCGCAACCGCGTCTGTTAGCCGCTCCCGGAGTCGTCCCGGCGCTTCATGCATTCTCCGTCCGCGTCGCAGATATACTTTCCCGACGCCAGCTACCGTCGGAGTGAACTCATTTGGCCTTTCGCGGCAATCATAACCGGAGCGAAGGTAGAGATGGTTCTGACACGTGCTGATCTGCGGCAGTACAATGTCTCACAACTTGACGGTACTAAGATCACCACGGCTGCGTTGGCGATGAACAGGAGAATTGCCGTGCCCCGTTTCTATTTTCATACCGAAACCGACGTACGAACGACCGATGATGAGGGGATGGAGTTTCCGGGGTTCAAGGAGGCGCGTCGAGAGGCAATCCGGACCTGCGGCCAGATGATGCAGGACGCGCCCGAAGTATTCTGGGGCTCCCGGCCTTGGAACGTATCGGTGACGGACGCAGACGGTTTAATCATGTGGGAGATCTACGTCGATGGTCAGACGTCTGCGGCCGGGCGATCACTTGAGCCGGAGCGTAATGCCAGCGGCCATTCCGGAATCATTACGCCGTGAGCAACGAGGCGAGCGCTAGCACAGTCGAGCGGGCGTTTCAGTTGGCGCGGACGGGAGCATGTCACTCAGTCGTTGAGATTCGGCGGCGGTTGCATGCCGAGGGGTATGATGGCGTTCATGGCCATCTCAATGGTTCGACCATACAGCGTCAGTTGCGCGAGGCTTTAGCGGCGCGAGGCATTTCGCCTGGCGCTGGCGATGCTGAGGCAGACACGGAATGAAGCGAGCTTAGATTATGTGTAACCGAGCAAGGTTCGACGGCGAGCCGGAGACCATCACCGAAAGGTTTGGTGCGGAATGGCTTGTTCAGAAGCCGATGGACAACCGTTTCAATCCCGTCGAGCTGGTCCCGCGCAGCCGAGCTTATGTGATCCGGCGGGACGGCAAGGCTAACAGTCTCGATGTCATGAGCTGGGACCTGCTTGGCAATGGCGCAGCCTATCCAATCACGAATGTCCGCGACCTGAAACGTTGGCGGCCGCGGCTTGAGAAGCCCGAAGGTCGATGCCTAATCCCGCTGACGGAGTTTTGCGAGTGGACGCCTGAGAGCTTTAAGGTGGGAGAAGGGCGCCCGATCAAGGGCGAAATGTGGTTCGGCGTGTCTGATCAGAGCGTATTCGCTGTAGCCGGTGTCTGGCAGCAGTTGGGCGCGAAGCGATGGTTTGCGATGCTGACGTGCGATCCGAATGAGCTGGTCGCGCCAATCCACCCCAAGGCAATGATCACGGTCCTGCATCCGGACGATCACGAGCGGTGGCTGACCGGCAGCTATGACGACGTTCTGTCGTTGCAGCGACCATATCCGGCCGACCAGATGACAGTACGCGGGCCGGTGTTTCCGACACGCACGCCGACGCCTCGGTTGATCTGAGCATGGTCAGCTTGGTCCGGCCTAAGTTTTAGCCAGACCAGGTTTGGCCGGGTCGACCTTCACCTCCGTGTCGCTGGCTTCGAAGCGGATCGTCCAACGGGGATACCCTCCCGGCGAAACTTCGATGTCAGGCAGGCCGATCGGATCGGTTCCGGTTTCCACCCAGCCAGCACCGTGGCACCGATCGCATGCCGTTCGCTTGCATCGGAAGCTGACGAGATCGATCTCGGTATTCCACTGCCCGCGGCCTTTGCAGACCGGACACATCGCATCAAGGCTGCCATTGCGTGGCTGAAGCGGCACGACATCGAACGCGTGGGGGCTGTCGGGTCCGTCGCAGTAAACGATATTGCTGGCGTGGGGCATGCGATCTCATTTCTCAGTTTTGTACTTTAACGCCGTGTTTCGTCGTCCAGGTCCCGTTATCTCGTCATCTGCCTTCGGAAAATTCGTCTCCTCTATCGCCGTCTGAATGTCGCTCATCTTCCGCCCAGGGTGTCAGGGCCAGCCGCTGCCGGAACTCATCCAGGCATTGGGCTCGGCGGGTCGGCTCCTCATCGTGCAAGTAGCGCCTCATGTCGGCCTCAAGTCGGGCTGCAGCGGCAAAGCTACCGTCTTTGGTGGAAGTTATCATTCCCCGTATCGCCGCAATGTCTTCCTTCAGCTGCTCCTGCTCACCGTGAGTGAATGCGTCACTGTCTACGATCAGCTTGGCCGACATGATCGCCGTCATCATGGGGAAGGCGAAACCTGGACCGAAGTGCATGAGAAAGAGCGCTACGGCCCGACCGGTCTTCGTGACGGGGTAGATGTCGCCATAGCCCGTGGTTGTTGCGGTGGTGAACGCCCACCAGAATGAGTCGACCGCGTCATACTTACCCTCGGCAATCTCGAAAATGATCGCTGATGTAGTCACGGTGACGAAGTAGATTACCGCGACGAGGAGAAACGATCGGCCCATTAGCGATGCGAGTTTCTTCATAGCCCACCCTCGTTGGCGCCCGCCCCCGGACCACTGCGGTGAAGCGTATCGCTGTTCGCGCCATTGATCCACCAATGTCGTGCACGTGCGCTTGAAGGGAGTGCGACTAGGCCCGAACCGTCGGCACCTGTCGAATGTCAGTCGTCCACGCCGGCGAGCGCATCTCCGACCGCATCTTCCATTCGCGCTTGAACCCCTGCGACGCCGTCACGGCCGTCCACGTGCCGAACTTCCCGTTGATCGCGTCGAGCGCGCCCATAAGCCGGTCGCGCCTGGCCGTGTCGGCTTCGAACAGCGTGCGCGGTCGCTCGTCCTGCGGAAGCAGGTCGTCGAGCATGATGCCGGCCTTCGTGTAGGCGTAGCCGTCGCGCCATGCCTTCTCAGCGCCGCGCCTGGCCGCCGCGATCAGCTCGAGGCTGTCGTTCGTCATCGGATGCAGCGTCACCATGCGCGATGCGCCGTACTGGGGCCGGTCGGGTTTATGCTTGTTCGTGTGGAAGAACGCAGTCAGTCGGGCCGCGACCAACCCGTGTGATCGCAGCTTCTCGCCAGCCCGCAGCGCGTATTGCGACAGCGCGCCCATCATCCGCTCAAAGTCACAGATCGGCGTCCCGAACGACCGGGTGACCGCCATGCCCTTGCGCCGCGGCTCGACCGATTCAACGGCGTTAGACGGGACACCACGTAGCTCTGCAACTAGCCTCTCAAGCACGACGGTCCCGACGGCGCGGGCCTGCTTCATCGGCATCTCACGCAACGCGCCGGCTGTATGAATACCAAGATCAGTCAGCTTGCGTGCGGTGGCGCTGCCAACGCCCCAAACGTCACCTACCGCGAAGGCGTGCATCACATCGCGCCGCACATCGTCGTCACGAAGATCGGCCACCCCGCCGAACTCCGGGTTCTTCTTGGCTGCCGCGTTCGCCAGCTTCGCCAGCGTCTTGGTCTCCGCGATACCGACGCACGTGGGTATCGTCGTCCATAGCTGGACCTGCGCTCGCATTGCGTTGGCGTGGGCGACGAGATCGCGGCCCTCAAACCCCGCCAGATCGAGAAATGTCTCGTCGATCGAGTAGATCTCGAAGTCGCGGGCGAAAGCCTCACAGGCAGCAATCACGCGGCGCTGCATGTCGCCGTACAGCGCATAGTTCGACGACCGGACCTGGATGCCGTGCTGCCTCACCTTGTCGCGCAGGTGATGGATCGGATCGCCCATCTTGATTCCGAGCGCCTTCGCCTCCGCCGATCGGGCGATCGCGCATCCGTCGTTGTTCGACAGGACGATGACCGGCACGCCGACCAAGCTGGCGTCGAAGGCGCGCTCGCAGGAGACATAGTAGTTGTTGCAGTCGATCAGGGCGATCGGCGTGCTCATGCCATCTTGCGCGCGACGCCGACGACCGTGCCCCAGATCTCGACATGTTCGTCCACGAGGATGTCCGAAAACCCTTCGGCCTCGGGGACGAGCCAGTGTCGGCCATCGATATAGCGCAGCCGCTTCAACGTCCGATCGCCATGCACTAGAGCCACGACTATTGCGCCGGTCTTCGGCTTCTTGGCACGGTTGACGACGATCAGATCGCCATCGTTGATCCCGGCGCCAGACATTGATCGGCCATCGACGCGCATGATGTAGCTCGCGGCTGGATGCTCGACGAGCCAGGCCCCCAGATCGATCGGTTCCTGCATGTCGTCCTGCGCCGGCGAGGGAAACCCGGCCTGCGTATGGACGATGAAGAAAGGCACCTCGCACGGCACCAGTTCGAACGGGACATCGTGAAGCCGTAGCGCATCGTTAGGGCGGTTCAGCGGGACGACGACCGGGCGATCTCGATTTGTCGCAGACACGGTCTAAAGGATTGCCGTGAAGAGGAGCTGATCATGCTGGGCGGCCAGCACCGACCGGGCATCCTGGGCCGCACCCACGGCTTGGCGGTACTCTACGGTCCCGAACCGCGCGGCATCGTCGAAGCTGAATTGCACCGCATCAATAGATGGATAGACGTTGTCGTATATCACGCGGGCAGCCGCTCTCAGCCGCAGATCGTGCTGCATTTCGTTGCTCCGTCAGTATCGAGTCGCCGGTCGTGGCGTGTCCCTAGCTAGGCCTGATCCCGATTGATTCGCAAGAACATTGCAAGAACATCAATCTGGTGCGATTGGCAGGCCTCCGATTCGAAGGACGCAAGAATGACCGATCACGATGAGCCGAAACCGGCGTTCGGCCAGTGGATTTTGACCCAGAAGGACCGAAGCGATCTTGTCGGCCAACTGGCTGCCGGCGCTGTCGCTGATCGCCGCTTCCCCCGCACCGGAGATCCGGAAGCCGTGCGGAAGCATCTCAGCGCCATGCAGGCAGAAGGCGACATGTTTGCCGCGGTTGACGACGCCGAGTCCGATTGGTTGTCCGCATGATGCAGGATGCGTGGGAACAGGCATTCGCGTTGATGGTCGGCCATGGGCAGGCGGGAGCTTGTGAGATTGTAGCGTTCGGTATGCAGAAGACGCCGCCGGGGGAACGAGAACAGTACCGCAAATGGGAGATTTTAGCCGACTGTCTTAACGCGGTAGCAGACGCGAGCCGGACAAAGCACTGATGCGACCGACGGCTCTATGATCATGATCGCGCGTGCACTCCTGGACGGTCACGCGCGATCATAATGGCGGCGGGGTTGAGGGGCCTTACGGGCGCGGCGATGTCCTCCTCAAGCGACGCACGCTGGCGGACGAGTGGGGGAAGTACGTGGCCGGCTGATTCAAAAATGGGTCGAACCGATGCGGCACCCTGCCAATATGGCAAAACAGTCGTTGCGACCGTCAGAGATCGCTTATAGGCTAGCGATCAGCATTGATTGCCCCTGGAGGAACGGTCGGGTGTGGACCCCAGATCGTTGGAGAACCCTAGAGGGCAATCAATGCTGCACCAGCAGTTTGGAGCTACCAGTGATTGGGTCCGTCTCCGGACACAACCCCATCATGTGTACCGATGCTTGAAAGAGACGCAAGAGGGTTACCAAGCGGGTATCCCCTCGGTTCGTCGCGTTCGCGTACAGGTTGGTCGAACACTACCGCCGCGACGCGTGGACTTCAGCGGGATTAGGGATGTGCAAGGGAACGAGACGGGAACGAAAATAATTTCTCCCCGGAAATCCGCCGTTCTGCATGGAACGCAACGTAAACATCAATTTTCGCCAGTTGACGATCGCGAAAATGCGAAATTCTCAATTCGCGCTGCGCGTATTGTGAACGGATGATCGTCGATCGCAGTTGAACGGCAACGAGTTGGACCGATTAACGCGCTGAAGTTTGGGGTCGAGGCGACGCTAGCTGACGAACATAGCCCCGACTATCGCTTGCATCAGCCCTCCGCCTAGCGAATGACGGGGTAGCCCTGACCGTCCGCCAGTTTCAACGCCAGCGCGGATCCTTGCAATTGTTGCTGTCGGAGAACGTCGGTACGACGCGCTCCTCGCCCCAGATGCGGTTACCAGCCCGTTTCGGGTTTTCGCGGAACTGCTGGTTGCGGTCTTTGAAATAACAGTCGATCGCAGCCCGTGCGGCATCGGCAGAGGCATAGTCGCTGTTGTGGATCACCGCCCGTGCCATGCCGCTAAAGACTGACTCGATGACGTTCAGGAACTGCGCACCGGCTGGTAAAGGGGCGGTCGCGACGCGAGGCCTGCCGGACGCCTCGGCGGTGGCATTGTGCTCCTCGATCCGCTTCATGAGCTTCTTCGCCACGTGCCATGACGCCGCGTCCCATGACAGGTAAATGGTTCGGCGATCAGCGTACTGCTCTACCAACACGTCCATCATCCGGATCATCTCTGTCGTGTTCTTCCTGTCGCTATAGAAGTGCGTGATCTGATTGCCGCTGAGTTCGAGCGCCGCCGTCATGATCATGCATCCTTTCGACTTCTGCCACTGCGGGACGACGCGCCGGGGGCCCGGAGCGTCGAGCTTGAGCCCCTGTCTCATTGTTACGGCGAAGGGCCCGAACTCATCGATGGAGAAGAAGGCTTCGTCCGCCGAGAGGTTGGATAAGATCGCCTGCACCGCAGCGAGTTTTTCACGGTAGGCTGGGTCTTGAGAGGTTAGCTGGATGCGAGCTTTTCGCCATTTGTATCCGGCGGCTCGCGTGATTCGCCGAATAACATCTCGGCCCGCCGCAAAGCCGGAGTCACCCAGCACACGCGACAAATCCGGCATAATCCAAGAGGTGCGATTGATCCCGTACTTAGTCGGAGGTTCATGCAGCGTACGAAAGACAGCCTGCTTGATGTGCTCGTCGTCGAACTTGCGGTGCGGCATGATTTTTCGCGCAAACAGCGCGGAAACGCCACCCTCCCGGTACAGCCTGACATAGCTATAGTAGGTGCCCTTGGAAATTCCGAGGAAGGCCATGGCGGTCCGCGCGCAAATTCCGGCTCTCCGTGATAAAATCACTACAGCACGGTTTCGATCAGAAAGCCTGCCGTCATAGAGGCGGCTTCTAATTAGGCTCGTATCGTCGTCGCCTCCTACGTCGCGACAACGCGTCTGTTCCGAGTCGTCTTTCTGGACTGCCGCCCGAAGCCATTCCCGATCGTTGCCTCGGCGAACATCACCCAGCCGCGGGCGGTGCGGTATTTGCTCTTTCGGGTGCTCTAGGGCTGCCTGGCCCCGCATACGCCCGCGGACGGCCGCTGCTCCAATGTCTGGTCGTTCGATCGCGATCTGCCGGACATATTCTTTTACGATCGTGTAGCCGCCCGCGAAGCCTTCTGCCTCCACAAGGTAGCGATGTATCCCTCTTGCTGACGGCAGACGATCGATTCCGCCCGTAACAGCCTCCACAAGCATCTGCCGGACGGTTGATTTGTAAGGCTCCAGCTTCGACAACTGCACGCTGGTACGCCCGAATGGCGGAGGGCGCGGTACATCAACCATCTTGCGCAGCACGCTGCGGCCGATACCCAGTTCGCGCGAAAGGCCGCGTAAGGAGGCGCCGTTCGATATACGCTCCCGGATCTTCGACCATTGTTTCTGGTTGCGATACATGGCGAACCCCGCCGACTCAGCGTTGAGCGACAAATATGCTCTCCTTGTGAACCAGAAACCAGTGGCCCCGAGACGTGCCTTAAAGCGCCAAGCCCAGACCGCTACGACACGAACTCGCTTCCACGATAGCTTGCATCAGGACGCCGCGCGGGACCGGCACGCTGACCGACGTGTAGCCTTCTCGCTGCACGACGCGTTCCGTACAGCCCGATCCACTGCCGGCCATGCTGGCGCCCAGCACTCTGCAGCGCTGGAACGGGAAGCAGGGGTGCAGTAGCCGCTGGTGCCTTGGCGTAAGCAATGAAGTCGCAAGCCGGTGGCTACTGCACCCGACCCGTTGATCGTCGCGTCTCATCTGACCACGTGTCAGGGGCAGTAGACACCGATCCGGCATCAGCTGGACCTTCCTACTGTGCCACGCTTCCGAACGGCCAGGGACGTGGACGGACACATGCAATCCGCTCAAGGTACTATCCAGCGTCCGTAGGCGTCCGCGCGGGACGCGGAGTCCCTGTTTCCGACCTATTTCAAACCAGCTTCTGGGCAATATGCGGAAAGTCGAACCGTCCAATGCGTCTAAGCCGTGCGTCCAATCGGAATCGGCCAAAAAAGGGCGGTTTTCTGCGGCGCGTCCAATAGGTCCACTACGTCCGATTGGGTAAGTCGCTAGTACGTCGTTCTGGCGCTTCATGTTCTGCGATCCGGCATCGAGGTAATATGGGCTTGTATCGAGGTCGTAACTACACGCGGGATATATCTATTGGACCTATTAGACCTATTGGACGGAGAGATAAAAACGGCGGAAATCGGCCATATTCCCCGTCCAATAGAAGAGCGTTTACGTCTAATCAGCGGTTACTCCGTCCAATCGATCGGACCGCGGATGTACCCCTCGAACTGCTGTCGGCATACATGCAGATCCGGCAACTGATACTCGTACACTCGAAGGCTGTTTTGCGTGCCACGCTTATCGGTCAAACCGGGCACCATCTTACGCAGTAATTCGCCGAAACGCCTTTCGCCGACCGGTTCTCCTTCGAATTTCCGCTCTTTAATCCAACTCGCATATTCTCCCCGAAGCGCGGTGCGAAGAACCGTGATGCCGCCCGCCGTCCAGTCGTCACCGTAGCCGTTACGGCAGTCCAACTCGCCGACCCCAAGCAGCTCGTGCCACCATTTTTCCATGCCGCGAAGCGACGCCAGCTTCTGGCCAACAAGGCCGGTAGTCTGCGGGGCGGCGCGGACGTTGAAGTTCGTCAAGTCATATGACTGCAACCATGCAAGCAGTGCTGCCGGGCCACCGTTCTCCCGTTCAGCTCGTAGAGGCGCAAAATAGACGTGATCGTCGGCGTGCTTGTCGCTTACGTCGAAAACCGCCCATCGACGCTCGTCAAAGCTTGCTGGAACGGTCCAGTCGGCGTTGGAGGTGATGAGGATTCGCATAAAGCTGTCGAGAGAAAGTGAGTCGATGCCCTTGCGTTCGATCTGCACCATTTCGCTCGTGACGAGGTATTTCAGCTGACTTTCCGCTTGGTGACTGCCCGCCCAGATGCCCTCCTGCACGTGCAGGAGCAACGCTGACTCCAGATGCCGGTTGAAGTTGCCCGTGATATGCCTCGGATCGCTTACCGTCGGCACGTGACGCCTGCCTATCATGGCCGCCAGATACTCACCGATCGTGTCCTTGCCGGTTCCCTTTAGGCCCCGAAGGATGAGCGCTACGCCAGGCTTCTCTTCCGGCTTCTGTACCAGATGGGCCATCCAACCGAAAACATATGCCGCGTGATCGGAATTTCCGCGGCAAACGACCTCACGAACGTGGTCGAGGAAGAGCTCGCACGACGCTGCCGAGTCCGGCTCCACCGCCCAGCCCTTCCAAAGGTTCAACGCACCGTCCGGCGTTCCGCCTGGCGCGAAGACGATCCCGTTCTCATACATCTGACGGGATGGATGACGCATCCATAATGCTGCCACGGATTCATAACGATCCGGACTGTCTCCGCCCTTCGCCCCCAACTTAAGACGCCGGTCATTCTCGTACAGAAGCTTGAAATCGTGGAAAGTGGCGAACACGACCTCGCCGTTTCGCTTCTCAGTGGTAATCAGCGTCTTACCTCCATGAGATATGACGGCGTGCTTCTGGTTCAGCCGCGCCACTGCAGCTGCAGGCGTCTCGTCGTCATCTTCGCCCGTCGTGAACACCGCGTCGTCTTCAGCGTTGCTCTGATAGAGAAGCGCATCGAAGTCGTTGTCATTGCTCGCTTCTAAGGACGCGTCGTCATCGAGGTCCGGAAGGTCATCTACCATTTTTAGGTCACGGACGACTTTCTGAAGTGAGGCCATTCGAAACGGTCTTGGGGTATTACCTTTGAAAGACTTCCAGTTTGAGCGCTGATCTTGTTCCTTGTATTTAGACGACTGCTTAGAAAACTCGCACCACGGGCCGTAACCCTCGTCCCCAAGTTCATGCTTGCAGGCCATCCCGACCTTGACCCAGCCAATCTCCCTTGGATCGCCTCCGCGAGCTTCGCACCATGGATCAAGCGGGAGCGCCGCAAGGATTGCTTCAACTTCTTCGACCGTTAGCCCCAAGCGATCGGTGTTCCCGGCGTAATCGTCGTCGAGATCGGCAACAATCGCACCGGCGCGCTCAATCGCTGCAACCGAGATGCGTGGCGCACCCTCAAACCCGTCGAAGTCAAACTCGCGTTCTCAGCGATAAGGTAGTCCGGTATCCGGGTGAATAGACGGCGGCATCACTGCCTGTTTCGGCCCGCCGAATAGCTCAATTTCCCAGTGATGCTTTTTGACGTCGCGCTTGACGCTTCGGTCGAACACCATCTCCCAACCGGGGCTTTTCGCTAGCTTCCTGGATGCAAACGGTTGATCAGTGACGAAGTAGATATGCCGGGACTCACCTCCACTGCCCGAAATGACGCTCGGCAGTATCTCGAATTGAACATTGGGCAGCAGCGACTTCAAAGTTGCCCACGCCGCGTGTCCCTCTGCAGGTTTACGGATATCCAAATCAATAAGATGGAGGTAGCCGCCGTCTACTCGAGAGAACTCACCCAGTCGTACGCCCAGGTTGTTACCAGTCCGGTATGTCGTTCTCAGTTGTTCAACCGTTGCAACGGGTCGCTTCGACCAGTCATCACCGATAGGACGCTTTTGCTTTTTATGAAGCCAATGTAGGCCGAATCCGGCTGCAGCAAATGCCGCCGCGCTTTCAAGAATAGATGCGTCGGATTGTTCAGAAAACTTCTGTAATACGGTAGCCATAATTCAACAAAGCCTTGTGTTGGCCCTGAATTGTGCTATGTATCCGTGGTCGGACGGATTCGCAGAATCCAGGGAAGCCGGAGCGGATTGATCCTCGCTCCGGCTTTCTGTTTTTAAGGGTCGACGAAGCCTTACGGCGTTATCATCGCCGACAGGTTCGGCAGGGCAAAGAGGCGCTTTCGCTGCGCAGCAGTTAGCCCCGCGAGGCCACCGATGATCACGAACTTGACCGTCTCGCCGGTGACTACGCAGTCCAACTCAGCCGCCCGAGCCCTTCGCCAGCCGATACAGCGGCTAATGCGCTGCCGATTGACCGTTTCGGCCTTGCCGATGCACTGGGCGACTTCCGGCGGCATGCCTTCCGCTTGAAGTTCTCCAATCCGACGCTGCTGCCACAGCGGCCAAGGGACCATGCGGCGCGGCCTCACTGCGCACCTGCGTCGTCGGAAACGCACTGCAGGCGTGCGGACTTCGCAAGCGCCATGACGGTCGAGGCGTCGGCATGATCGCTATTCGCCGCAGCCGTAGGTTTCGGGGTCGCTGTCGGTTGCGTATCCGGTTCACTTGCCGCCTTCGCGGGCGTGCCTTCGAAGCCCTGCAGGCCCATCTGGCTGCCCAGCGCCAGCAGCGTAACCGCATCGCTTTTGATTGGTTGGGTCATGCCTCGATCTCCTGAATTACTTCTTCGATCCGGGCAGTAGTTTCTGAGTAGCCTGCCCAATCCCACGCGCCCCGTCCGGGGCCGGCGTCACAGAAGATATTTTGCCCCGCGGTCGTACTCATGGCGGCGCAAAGCTTGGACGCGTTGCCTTCTACGTATGCCGTGGCCTGGCGGCTGTGCAGGCGAAGCGCGTAGTCCTCGGCAGCGGCGAGACTCGCGAGTGCTCGGCCAAACAGCGCGCCGGCTTCCTGGGCGGCAGTGAGCAACGGCGGCACCACTTCCGACCGGACGTGCTGGCCTTGCGCCCGCCGCCGCTCGGCTTGGGCATGTTCGACGTCCTGCAGAGCACTTGGTAGCTGCTTGTCGACGAACTCCATGATCCGGACGCAGGCTGCCTGCGCTTCGATCAGTTCAGCGCGTTTAGCGTCTGACATCTGCTTGTGGGGACGGGGTAGGCCCAGCACGTCGGCTTCCGCATTGACCAGTCGCGCTGCATCATCGGCAGAGATTGCTAGGGCATTGGCATCATGCGTGCCCTTTGCCGTGGCGCGCTTGGTCTGCAGGTTCTTAACCTGCTCCTGCGGGGTCATGCTGCAACGCTCTCGGCAACGCGTGCCGCAATGATGGCGTCAAGCCATGAACGCGGAATGCCGCAGGCGTTGCCTTCTTTGCGCAGCCGGATCGGTGCCGGTGCCTCTCCGCTTCTTACCATCTGGTGTAGCTGCTGACGCGATTTGAACCCGAGATAGGCGGCGGCTTCGGGTGGGCGAAGCATGGGGCCCGTCGGCGGCACGGAACTCCAAGGGGTGGCGGCAGGATGGGTCATGTCGATTCTCCAACGGGACGCGCGATTCGCTTCCACGTCAGAGCATATGGATCATCACCAACTTAGAGTCCAATATCGGTAGCCAGTCGTAACTCTCGCGATCGTCCAGCTATATGTGACGTGCACAATCAATGCAACTGAAAGTTGGAACGCATTTCTACTCGCAAACGAATTCCTCTCATTGGATCGTCAGCGGTGCCGTCTGCTGACCCGGCAGCAGCGTCATGGACCCACGTCGGTCATCGCCTGCCACCTTGGTCGTGTATGCAGGCGACCAGCGCGACGCTGCTCCCGGCCCTACCGCGACGTGACGATGTCCGTGTTCGCGCGTGCAATCTGCGCGCTGATGTCGCCCGCGGACTTCGCGCCGGCGATCGCGCGAATGGCCTGCGACGCGATGCGACCGAGACCGTCGAGTTCCTTCGCGATTTCCTTTATCGGCGCGGTGTCCGACAGCACGTTGAGGAAGTCCTGCCACGCGCCGCCCAGCGACCGTGCGGCCTCCGACCAGCTGCCGCGCATCTTGTTGGCAGCGTCTTCCTGCTGCTCGCTGAAGATACGCAGGGCCTCGTTCCGCGCTTCGGCGGCCTTGCCCTGCTCGAACAGGGACTTGATGTTGTCGCGCTGGGCGGACGTTAGGAAGTTCGTCGCGTCATCCAGCTTCTTGACGCTGTCGAATCCGCCGGTGAACGCGTCGCTGACCTGCTGCGCGGCATCGACCACCTTGATGCCCAGCACGTCGGCGAGATCCTGCGCGGCCTTGCCGAACTCAACGATGCGGGTCGGATTGACGCCGTCCTTCACGAACCCGCGCACCACGGTGACCGCGTCGGCGGCCGACAGGCCGTAGTGGTCGAGCGCTTCGGACGCCTCGCTGAGTTGCTTCGCGCCGTACGTGGCGCCGTCGGCCGATGCAGCCAGCAGCCCCATGAACTTCCGCGTGCGTTCGGCTTCGTCGCCGGCGTTCTTCAGGGCGAGGACGACGGCGCCAACGGTGGCGACGAATGCGATCAGCGCTGGGTTGGTCAGCGCTGCGACAATCGAACTACCAACGCGCGGGAACAACTGCAGGATCTGGCCGCCCTGCTGCGCCAAGGTCTGCGTCAGTGAGGTGCCGGACGCCAGCTGCGTAACGACGTCGTTCACCTGGTACCCGAGGTTCTGGACTTCATATGGTTTCAACCCGAACAATTGGGCCTTGCCGTCCTTCCCCTTGTTCGCGAGCGTCGCGCGTGCCTTGTCAGCGCTGTTGTTCAGCAACGCAGTCGCACCGGCCAGTTCGGTCGCGCTGATCTTCCCGGCTTTGTACAGCCGGTTCGCTTCGGCCAGTTCTGTGTTGAGGTTCGCCTGAATAACGCCGAGCGGATTCAGTTCAGCTTTTAACTTCGCCGTCGCCGCCGTCAGTTCCTTCTCTGCACGTGCGGCTTCCGTGGCGGCGGTTTCCTCGTCGCGCAACTGCTGGGCGAACGCGGTGTCGGCTGCCTTCGGCGCGCTGCCACCGTTGCCTTCGATCCGGCCGCGGGCACGCAAAGCGTTGTTCGTCAGTTCAGCCGCCTGCGCGCGATCGCGTTCTGCGTTCGCTGCTGCTTCCGTGGCCGCTGCCTGCTTCTCTAGTGCGGCGAACGTGGCGCCGTTGTCGGCCGCAGCGCCGCGGTCGGCGCCGGTGACGCGGGCGATGCTCCGCATGACGCTGGCATTCCGCTGCGCGGCTGCCGTCTGGTTGTCGAGCGACCGAGCGTAATCGTTGGCCTCGCCGCTGGCGAACGTGCTGACGGCACCTGCCAGGCGGGTCTGCCGTTCGAGTTCGGCCATGCCAGATGCTGCACGGGTGTATCCGACTTCCTGCTGGGCGATGGTGCGCTGCAGTTTGCCCGCTTCCGATTCCAGGCGCTTCATTTCGCCGGTGACTTCAGCGATCTGCGCACGGAGGACGTCGGCGTTACCGTTCGTCAGCAGCGCATCGACCAGTGCCACACGCAACTGGTCGGCCGCACGCGCGGCGCCGCGCTGCTGGGCTTCCAGGGATGCATACTGCTGCTTGCTGGCGGCGATGGCGCGGTTTTGCCGCTCAAGGGCTTCCGCGCCCGCGTCGCCTGCCTGCGCGGTCTTCGAATACGCCTTGTCCAGCGATGCCAGCACGCCGAGGATCTGCTGCATCCCGGTCGCCGCAGTTTCGCTGCCGGCGGCGACACGCTTCTGGGTGCCGATCAACTGCTCGAGTGCGCTGCCGATCGCCGTGACAGCCTTGGTCGCCTCGTCTCTGGCGCGGATTACGAGTACGGAGTCGACTTGGCGGCGGGCGCTCATTGAACGCTTCCTGTCTCGCTACCGAACCCTGGAACGACCGCGGCGATTAGAACGCCGGCAATACTCTGGGGGGTATGTGCAGCAATCGTTCGCGCAGCGACTATGGCGGCCTGAAGAGAGGTCAGAAAACCTCCCTGAATATCACCTATGGGGCGACCGCTACTGGTTGCAACCAAGTCACGCGCGACGTCAGCATCGATTGCCATTCTCGAGACCGCATACGCCACGTCGTCGATTTCGATGCGCGGCATGTTCGCCACGACCGTCAGCGCCGTTGGGTTGCGTTCGATGACTTCAGAAAGCTGCTTGAGGGATAGTATGTTATCCATGTCGCCGGTCACTCCGTAAGGAGTCTGCAAATTAACATGAATCTGCCGACTCGTAGAATTTCGGAGAGCTATTGGACTTTCAACTTACAGTTGATTATCAACTGCACTGGTTGTAACTGCGTCGGTAAGGAAGAACTAACTTTACGACTGTTAATTAAGTCGAGTATTTGTTTGCAGTCGGCTCGAAAACGGAGTCGATACGGACGGTAATCCGTAGCTGCAGGCACCGCCTTTCCAGTATCCGCTTTGAGCGGTGCACTACGGTCGGGCGACGATGGGGAGTCTATGACTCGTCGTGTCTGCTGCACGATATTGCCGCCCGTCGTTGTCCGGCCACCAATCGGCAGTTTGGCCCGGGCGCATCTCAGCAGGAGCCAAGTCCATGACCAACGAAATCAACGGAAATGCCATCTCGAGTGACGAGATCCTCGGCTATGCACAGATGGCTGAAACTGGCGACTACGGCGCCGATTGCGCGACTGGCCGCCAAATGGCTGATGCACTCATCAAGCGAATGGCTGATACTGACTACACGCCGGCCCTTGGGGCAGTCGTCCGCGAAATGATGAAGGCTGGCAGGTGGGAGGCCGTCCACACCGGTTTTTTTCAGCGCTTGGCCGAGCGGTCGGTTGCAGCGGTAGCATGATTGTCGAAGCGAGAACCGTCGCGCACGCTGAGTTCTGGCCGTTAACACGGGTTCAGGAAATTACTGGGCTGTCAAAGACGACTCTGTATGAATTTATGAAATCCGGCAAGTTCCCGCGGTCGCACAGCTACCAGTTTACCGACAAGAGGCGATTTTGGTTGTTGAACGACGTCAAGCGTTGGCAGCAGGATCAAATGTCGACTCGACGTACTGAACTGGAAGTTGAAATTGACGACGACTTTGATGCGCTTCTGAAATGATGAAGCGGAGTCTAGCCCTCCGAAATTTCAGCATCCATCAATCGTAGGGTATTACGAGTCGTCCCGCGAACGTGCGGATCGGTGTCTCCGCACTGGTCCGCATATTCGCGGGATGCGGTACAACCTACGGAGATGCATATCATGGCCAACGCCAAACCCCGCCCCACCGGCGCAGACACCCTCGATATCGATCGCAAGCGGCTTCCCGATGGCAAGCCCAACCTTTCGCCCAGCGGCGCGCTGCCAGATCCCGTGGTTCAGGAAGCAGGCATCGTTCCGCTAAAGGCGATCAATTCGATCACATACGGCGCGCAGAAGACTGCGCTACCTGGATCGCTGTTCGTACCGCCGACCGCAGCAACTCGCTTAGAGCTTCTGCAAGGCCAGTATCCCCCTGCGGAAGAGCCTTCAACGGCCGAACTCTCGCTGTTCGCTGACCAGCAGACCGAGTTCGCCTGACCAGTTGGTCGCCTGCGGCGTCACTCCACCGCAGGCGACCTTCAACCTACCGGAGTGTAGGAGGCATCTGAGATGTCCGATCATGAGCAGTTCTTCCGCCAAGGGCCCGAATTCACGGCGCCTGCGCGAGCGCAGCAAGCCGGTCTGAAGCCGCTGAAGGCGACCGGGCAGATTCTCTTCAATCCGAAGGAAGTAATTCGAGGTAGCGTTCTGAAGGACGGTGTGCGGTCGGTCGCGCCGAAAACGGTGTTTATGCCGGTGACGGCTGCCGAGCGCCGCGAACTGCTGATGGGCGAGTATCCCATCGCAGTGGAACCGAGTGCTGCCGAGATCGCCGCGTTCGGATGATTGGGACCGTCGCTTCGTCAAAGGGCTGATGCATGACTGACATGTTGAGGATAGGATATCGACGCGTGGGGTACCTGGAACGGGCTACCGCGGCAGCGTGAGCGCACTCGCACGTCTCGAAAAGCTGCCCGACTGGCCGGCTCGCATGACGGCAGACGTCGCTGCGATCTACATGGGCATATCGAAGTCGACCTTCGCCACGCGCTTCGGCGCGATCGGCGTGAAAGAGGGCGCGAACGTCCTCTGGGCGCGCGTGCAGCTGGACAGGATCATTGCCAAGCAGTTCGCCATCCCCCAGCCTGTCGCCAACGGCGATGGAGATAGCTCGTGGGACGACTTGCGGTGAAGAACGTCACCGAACGAAAAGGGCTGCTGTACTTCCGGCGCAAGATCGCCGGGAAGGACACGTACATCCGCCTACCGGCCGTCGACAGTCCTGACTTCGCCGCGGAGTATGCGCGGCTGTCGAAGCCCGAGGCAGTCGTCGTTGGCCCGGCTCGCGGTACGTTAGGTTGGCTGGTCGCGGATTATCGCGCTAGCCCGGAGTGGAAGGCGAAGGGCCTCAAGACGCGCGAGAACCAAGGTCGCTATCTCCAGCTGATCGCCACCGTGCACGGTCACCGAACGGTGGCAGGCGTCCGGCCGGTCAGCTTGTTCAAAATGCGCGACGCCTATGCTGACACTCCCGGCAAGGCGAATGTATGGCTTAGCGCATTTGGCTCGCTGATGCGTCACGCGATCAAGCTGGGACTGCGCGACGACAACCCGTGCGACAAGATCCCGATCCTTGCGATCGGCGAGCACGAGCCGTGGCCGGCCGACTTGTTGGCGGTGTGCCTCGCCGAAGCTACGCCCATGACGCGCCTCGCGATCGTCACCGGGCTATGCTCCGGGCAGCGGGTGAGCGACTGCGTCAGGATGCAGTACGGCTGGATCACGTCCGGCATCATGGAATTCACGCAGGTGAAGAAGCGGAAGGGCGGGGTGACGAAGGACGTCGCCGTGCCGATGCATCCCTTCTGGCTGGAGGAGCTTGCCAAGCTGCCGCGCCGTTCGGTGACGTTGCTCTACGAGCGGTCCGGCGCGCCGTTCAAGACGACCGCCGCCATCCAGGAGCGCCTGCGCAAGCTGATGTCGGAGCCGGCCGTGCAGGAGGTGATCGCGGATCTGATCGCGCGCGAGATGATCGTCGACGACGCCAGCTTCACGTTCCATGGCCTGCGCAAGAACGCATGCTGCTACCTGGTCGAGTGCGGCATCAACGACAGCGAGATCGGGGAAATCCTCGGCATGTCGCCGGAGATGGTGCGCCACTACAGCAAGCGGGCGAGGGCTCTAATGGTGGCTCGTGGCGCCGCGAACCGCATGACTGGCGGCAGTATCCTAGCTTTATCTAGATAGGACTGCATCAATAGCAGCCCTAACCTGATGGTTCAGGGCTGCCCTGCAAAGGATTTTCCAACCCCTTGTCCAATAATGGTGCTTCCAGAAGCCCCGGCCACCCTCCAAGCTCGACTATATTGTTAATGATAGCGGCATCGGTTAGATGCAGTGACTTCCCCTGCCATGGACCAAGCAATCCGGCTTCTAAGCAGTCTTCGCCAAGCCGCGAAAACGGATGGTTGTCGTCACCGTCGTCGACTTCGCATCTGTGGCTTACCGGAATTGAAGTGAATGCCTCGGCTAACGCAATTCCAGCGGCGGTCCGTAGTTGTGCATGCCGATTCCTGGGCGCGTCCGTCGAAATAAAAAGCGCAACGTCAACATGCGCCTTCTCCCCCAGCTCTTCTTGAAGGCGTAACTCGATCCGATACTTGTCGCCAACCAGGACCATCGAGTCCAAGACGGCTATGCGGTAGCCACAATAATACCGCTTCTTTTCGGCGGTTAAGTTGTCGCCAAGGCGATCGTTACCCGCCTTGGCAATTTTGCAGCCGACTCTATGAACCTCGTTCGGCGGCGGCGCTAGCCGACATAATACCGCTGATTGATGCGACGCACCATCATCGGCACGCTTTCCAAACTCCCACAATTTACCATTGACATGTATACTACCCTCAAAAAACTGAGGATAGATGAGGCAACGTGCAATTTGATCATCTGGTCGTAAGCTTGTTTCCATCTTAGCGTAAATCTTGCAACGCTAAGCGTGTAAGCTTTATGGAATCCGCAATCCGCAATTGCTTGCCGCCTCGACGTAGAACGTAACCCCACTCATCGTCCGTTACAGTTATTGCAAAAGTTGCATCTTCTGCTGCCCAAAGCATCACGACGGCATCACCTCCATGCCAACTCAATTCGGGCGGGGCGTAGTCAAGGGTTTTTAACTGGCCGAGAATTTCGGTAGCCGTATCTAATGCTCCCGACTCAACTAGAGCATCTCCATCTTCGTCAGTCTGTAGACGTAACGCGCCTAATTGTTCTTCAGCGCGCCGGTAAAAGGTTTCTGCCGTCGCCATCATTGAGTCTGAACTACTAGTTGTTAATCGTCGATCGATTGGCGTAAAACGCAGATAACATCTTGGTTCAAAAGCCTCAGAGGTGATTGCACTTCCAGTCAAAATCGATTTGTGAACTCGATAATCGGCTGTGAATATATCGGCTGCGGACTGAAGTGCACTAGAAGAATTTTTACGTACGTTTGCAATCGGCGATCTTTCTTGTTCGACGATCCGCAATGACCCCCATCCAATGGTCGTTCCAGCGCCGGAATGCTCGGTCATAGCAAGCGCCCAAGGCCATCGCGTAAAAGTAAACCCGCTTCTGCGGCTAGTTCATCAGCTAGTATAGAAACATCGTAACCCAATAGTGCGTGATTTGGAGCAGTATTCAAATCTATTTTGAACCCAACAAAGCGCGTTAGCTGAAACCCGTTATTTACCGCAGTGCCTAAGTTGTTCCCGATGATAAATCCAATTTCGCCGACGCTCCATGTACAAAGTCTGTTCATAGGAAGCATCGGATATTTTTCAAATGAACGGGGCACGTTGAATTGGACGACGGTGTCGCTGGAATTATCCGGAATAGGTATGGATGGTAGGGCTGACCGTAACACGCTTACCTCATTGCCCGCCGCAACGGTGACCGCCATGTCCAATACAATTGCGATACGTGACGGGGAGAAAATTCCCCCGAGCGTCTTGAGGATAGCATTGGCGCCGTAAACTGCGCCTTGAATATCGCTTATGCGGGGAGGGGCCAAGACAGGCTGAAGGCCAAACATCGGCGGCATGACGGGACCAAATGAAACATCGATGCGCCCGACTTGAGACCCGATCGTGATGTTAAAACCGTTTCGTTCGCCAGAGGCCGAAGAATGCAGGTTTGGAGAGGCAGCGGCTTTTTGGAAAGCGTCGGGGCTGTTGTTTGGGAACACAAGTGCCCAAAGCGCTAGCGCATCTCGCTGCGTATCCGTGGGCGGAATAAACATCACGGCCTGTACGCTATCAGCTTTCCAGTCCATGCCGTTCTCCATCCTATTGCCGCAACGACGAGGTTCTAGGCTTCCTAGGAACAACGCCTCGCTCGGTCAACGTGCGGCGCCCTATGTTCCCTGCGACATAACCCAACCAATATAGGGGGCAAAAACAGGATTAAATCGGGGGCAACCGCTCCAAACACTTCCACCAAAAACCGCTGATTTCAGCCATTGGTGACCCCTACGGGAATCGAACCCGTGCTTCAGCCGTGAAAGGGCCGCGTCCTAACCGCTAGACGAAGGGGCCTGCGTGGTGGAGGCCGACTAAGGGGAAGGGGGCGGGGCGTCAAGCGTTTCGGTGCAACAATTTAGTCCGCCCATGCCGCATCCTCGACATGAAGCTCGGCCGACGGGCGCGAGGACCAGTCGTCGATCTTCGCGCGGCCCGCCAGCCAGAGCTTGCGGTGGGGGGCGGCGCCCAGCAGCGCTTGGCCCAGCGCGCTCTCGGCCGAGCGGAAGGCCATCGCCTTGATGCTGCGGCCGTCATCGCCCGCCACGATCGTGCGGACGTGGCCGTTGCCGACGATGTCCGCCTTGATGATGCGGACCGGGCCCATCGCGACGCGGGGAGATGGCCAGCCCATGCCGTAGGGGCCGCCGGCTTCCATTGATTCGACGAGGCCGGGATTGACGCCGCCGGCCGCGAGCACTGCGTCGAGCAGGAGGGCGCGGTCGCCGTTGGAGCGTTCCACGGCGGCGGCGAGGCGCTCTTCGAGGAAGTCGGTGAAGGCGGGGATCGCGGCCTCGCTGATCGTCAGGCCGGCGGCCATCGCGTGGCCTCCACCTGCGACCAGCAGGCCGTGTTCGCGTGCGGCCATCACTGCCGCGCCGAGGTCGACGCCGGGGATCGAGCGGCCGGAGCCCTTGCCGATGCCGTTCTCGTCGATCGCTATGACGATCGCGGGGCGGCCGAGTTTCTCTTTCAGGCGGCCGGCGACGATGCCGATCACGCCGGGATGCCAGCCGTGGCCTGCGACCACCGCGACGGCGCGGTCGCGGCTGGAGAGCAGGTCGGCGGCCTCCTGCACCGCGGTTTCGATCGCGCGGCGTTCTTCGTTGAGACGGTCGAGTTCGGTGGCGATCGCGCGCGCTTCGTCGGGGTCCTGCGTAGTGAGCAGACGGACACCGAGATCGGCGCGACCGACGCGGCCGCCGGCGTTGATGCGGGGCCCTAGCGCGAAGCCGAGGTCGGTGCAGGTCGGGTTGCGGGTCAGGCGCGAGGCCTCGATCAGCGCGGCGACGCCGATGTTCTTGCGCGCGCCCATGACTTTCAGGCCCTGCGACACGAACGCGCGGTTGAGGCCGCGGAGCTGAGCGACGTCGGCGACGGTGCCGAGTGCGACGATGTCGAGCAGGTCGATCAGCTTGGGCTCGGCACGGTCCTTGAAGAAGCCGCGGATGCGTAAGCTTCGGACGAGCGCGGCGGCGGCGAGGAAGCACATGCCGACCGCGGCGAGGTGGCCGTGCGCGGCGCCTTCGGTCTCGTCGAGGCGGTTGGGGTTTACCAGCGCCAACGCGTGCGGGAGCGCGGTCGAGCATTTGTGGTGGTCGATGACGATCACGTCGACCTTCGCGTCGCGAGCTGCGTCGAGCGCGTCGAACGCCTGCGCGCCGCAGTCTACCGTGACGATCAGCGTGGCGCCTTCGCCGGCGAGGCGGACCAGCGCTTCGCCCGAGGGGCCGTAACCTTCGAGTAGGCGGTCGGGGATGTAGGGGCGCGCTTCGATCCCCAGGTCGCGCAGGACCAGGACCATGAGCGCGGCGGAGGTGGCGCCGTCGACGTCGTAATCGCCGAAGATCGCGACCTGTTCGCCAGTTTGCACGGCGTCGGCGAGGCGTTCGGCGGCGCGGTCCATGTCGCGGAAGATGGACGGGTCGGGCATGAACGCGCGGATCGAGGGGGTGCGGTGCGCGTCGAGGCCGTCGCGCGGGCAGCCTCTAGCGAGCAGGAGCTGGGTAACGAGGTCGTCGCCAGTGAAACCGTCCCGGCCGTCTGCGGCGAACGCGCGCCAGCGCCAGGGTTGGCCGAGGATGGAGGAGGTTACGCCGAGAACTGTCATGTCTCGGACGTAGTGGCTGCGGGGGGATTGTCGAGCGGACCGTGCATTGGGCGAGCGCTCGCACCGTCATCCTGACGAAAGTCAGGATCCAGGATTACGGGGGTGGGCGTTCATGGCTCTGGATCCTGACTTTCGTCAGGATGACGTGACGGGGGTGGAGAGGGGGCTTGTTGGTGGGGGGCGGTGGAAGGAGAAGACGCTCCCGCCCCCCGCACCCGTTCGTGCTGAGTAGCGACCGAGTAGCTTCGCAAGAAGCGTATCGAGGGTGCGTATCGAAGCATGGGTTCCGCGCGCCAACCTGTTCTTCGATACGCCGTCTCGATACGCTCCGTTGGAGCTACTCGACGGCTACTCAGGACGAACGGTGGTGGGCTGGGAACGACGCAGTAGGGAAGCAGGGGAAACCGCCCCCAACTTCGTCATCCCCGCGCAGGCGGGGATCCATATACGCCGCGGTTGCGGTCAGATCGCCGAGGCTAACCTTTATGGGTTCCCGCCTCCGCGGGAATGACGCGAGGGCAGGCGGGAAGTGCTTTTCCCCGCGAGGCGGCAGCTTGCCACCCCCTCACTTGATCCAGGGCCGCTCGCGGAACCACTTGGTCACGATATACTTCACGCCCTCCATCACCGGCATGCCCTCGTGCAGCGTCAGCCCGTTCGGCGTCCCGTCCGGATTCATGTTGTTCCACGCCAGCAGCATGCCGCGTTTCGGGGCGATCTTGATGCCGGCCTGCGGGAACCACGTCGCGCCGCCCTCGGGGACGTCGTTGAGGAACACCATCGCGGTCCAGGTGCGCTGGCCGCCCTGCTCCTGCATCTTGGCCCAATAGCTTTCGGACTCGTGGAAATAATCATGGTGCGCGCGGAATTGCTGGCCGGGGGCGTAGCGCTGGCCCTGCATCGTCTCGCCGTGGAGGAGGTCGATGCCGAGCAGCGTGGCGATCGCCTCGTCGGTCGGCTGCACCTCGGGGGACCAGCGATCCATGTCGCAGCTCTCCGAGGTGCGGAAGCTGCTGTTCGGGCGATCGGACAGCAAGGTCGACGGCCGCCGTTTCGAATCGATCATCGCGATCAGCTGCTTGCAGGTCTTGGGATCGAGGAAGTCGGACTGGTAATAGAACTGCACCGTGTCCATCGCGATGCGCTGCACCGCGGGATTGGCGTTGAGCCGGGCGGCGACCTGCGATCCGGCGGCCTGGCGGAGTGCCATGGCCGGATCGACCTTCTTGGCTTTTGAAAAGATACCCACGCCGCAGGATTTGGCGAACTGGCCCCGAAAGGCAAGAGGGGGAAACGCAAGAGCCCCGCGGCGACGTCTGTCACCACGGGGCTCTCCCCTGTTACTGCGTGACGGGTAGGCGGGCGCTTACCAGAAGATGTCGTACACCGTGTCGACCACGCGGCCGTTGTCGAGATCGACCAGCAACGCGTCGTTGTAATAGCGCACCCAGCGATACGGGCCGTACGCCTCGGGCAGGCGATAGGTGTACGGGTCCTGGATCCAGTAATTCTGGTTGTAGAGAATGCTGTTCAGCGAGAAGCCGACTCCGAAGCGACGATAGCCCGATCCCCAGCCGCTCGGCGCATAATAGCGCGGGAGGCGGTAAGCGCCGCGGTTCGACGCGCGGTAGTTGCTCCAGGCGTAGCGGTTGTCGTTGCGCCAGCCACGGTTCCACGCGCCGCCTTGGTTGAAGCGGCCCTGGTTGAAGCGGCCCTGGCTGTACCCGCCCTGATCGTAGCGGCCCCTTTCGTCGCCGCCGCGGGCATAGCCAGGCGCCGCGCCGTACGCACGGTTGGGCTGGCGGTTCTGGTAACCGTCGCGGTCACCACGCCAGTCGCCTCGGTCGCCGGTGCGGCCATCATTCCGCCAATCGCGCTGGCGATCGTTACGATCGAACTGACCGCGATCCGCCTGCTGGTTGCCACGATCGCTGCCGGGGACGAAACCGGGGCGACCCTGGCCGCGACTCCAGTCGCCGCGATTCAAGTCGCCACGATTCCAGTTGCCGCGGTTCTGGCCGGTCTGCTGGCCGGGCCGGTTTTGGCCGTTCCAGTCAGGACGGTCTCCGCGCATTTGAGCGCGCGTGTCCAGGTCGGCGCGTTGCGGACGCTGGGGCTGATCGGCGGCGGCGGGACGCTGTTGCTGGAACGCCTGGCCGTTCTGGCGCGGACCACGATCCCCGCGATCCCCGCGATCCCCGCGATCCCCGCGATCGGTGCGTGGCGCGCGCTCCTGACGCTGGTCATCGCGGGGGCCGCGATCGCCACGGTCCTGCTCGACCTGTTGTGCGCTGGCGGTGCTTGCCATGAACGTCGCCGGCACCAACGCCGACGCCGCCATCAAGAGTTTTAGAAACTTGCCCGTCATCGCGGTGGTCCTCGACTGCCGGCGCACAAGCCGGCTCCTATGATGGGCGCGGTCTAGACGGTGCGGCGTGTGGGGACGCTGAATGGGTTCGTCAGTGATTAGACAGGTTTGGGGGTGAATTTTGTAGTTTTATACCAACAATAGTTCGCCGCCAATGCGCCGCGGAGCTTACCGTAAATAACGACCACCCCGGCGAAGGCCGGGGCCCAGTTGGGGATGGCGTGTAACGACGTACTGCGATCTATCACGCTGGACGTTCCAACTGGGCCCCGGCCTCCGCCGGGGTGATGCAGCGATCGCGGCGGCTAACCGTGCAAGCGATCGAGTCACGCGCACAAGATCGCCCTCCCAGTTCTCCCGCGAAGGCGGCAGCCCAGTTTCTCCCGCGAAGGCGGCAGCCCAGTTTCTCCCGCGAAGGCGGCAGCCCAGTTTCTCCCGCGAAGGCGGCAGCTCAGTCTGGACTCCCGCCTTCGCGGGAGACCATGCTTGGTTTTGCGCGCGCGCTCTACCGCGCCGGCGGGGGGACCAGAGCAGGCACCAATCGCGCTGAATCCGCAGGATCGATCCCCGGCCGCGGCCCCGCCGGAATCACCTCTTCCCCGCGCATCGCCCGCCCGGCCCGCTGCACCGCCTCGACCACGCGCGGATAGACCCCGCACCGGCACAGATTGGTGATCTGCTCGCGGATCAGCGCCTCGCTCGGGTCCGCGTTGCGTTTCAGCAGCGCGGCGGCGGCCATCACCATCCCCGGAATGCAGAACCCACATTGCGGCACCGCCTCCGCGATGAAGGCCAGTTGCACCGGATGATTGCGCTCGCGCGACAGACCTTCGATGGTGGTGACGTAGGCGCCCTCGATCGACCCGATCGGTACGCGGCAACTGCGCACTGCGCGCCCGTCGATGTCCACCGTGCACGCGCCGCAATGCCCCGTACCGCAGCCATATTTCGTGCCTGTCAGGTTCGACGCGTCGCGCAACGCCCACAGCAGCGGCGTCTCGTTGTCTAGCTTGTATTCGATCGGCTCGTTGTTGACGGTGAAGCGGCTCATGGTCGCCGTCCTAGCCGGTCCGCGCGGATCGCACCAAGCAGCATTCCCGCGCGCCATTGCCACGCAGCGGCGCCCCGGCTTATGTCGCGCGCATAATACCGCGAGAGGGCGCAACACGATGCACGTCGATACCAAATCCACACCCCGTCAGGATGGGGCAGCCGGCGGCGATGCCAGCCACGGCTACGACGCACCCGACCTGCGCGTGTTCGTGTTCGCGCTGTTCTTCATTTTCGGCGGTATCACTTCGCTGAACGACATCATCATCCCGAAGATGAAGGAGCTCTTCACGCTCGACCATGCGACCGCGATGCTGGTCCAGTCGGCGTTCTTCCTCGCCTATGCGCTGTTCTCGATCCCCGCCGCGGCGATCGTGCGCAAGGCCGGGTACATGCGGACTGCGTCGATCGGCCTCGTGACGATGACCGCGGGCTGCCTGTTGTTCATCCCGGCCGCGGGCCAGGCGAGCTTCGGCATGTTCCTGTTCGCGCTGTTCGTGCTCGGCGCGGGCATCACCGTCGTGCAGGTCGTCGCCAACCCACTGATCTCCGCGCTGGGCCATCCCAAGTCCGCCTCGAGCCGCCTCACGTTTGCACAGGCGTTCAACTCGCTCGGCACCACCATCTTCCCGTATGTCGGCTCCGCGCTGATCCTCGGCGGGCTGGCGACGGTCGACTCCTCGACGCTCACCGGCGCCGCGCTCGACGCGTACCGGACGGAGTCGTCGCGAACGGTCGTGCACACCTATATCGGTCTCGCGATCGCGCTGCTGATCGTTGCTGCGGTCGTGTGGACCCGCCGTAACCGGCTCAACGAGGAGCAGGAGCAGACCGGCAGCATCTTGCACGCGTTCACGCTGCTCAAGCGCCCGCGCTTCGCGATGGGAACGGCGTGCATCTTCCTGTACGTCGGCGCCGAAGTCGCGGTCGGCTCGCTGATCGTCAATTACCTGATGCAGCCGAGCGTGATGGGCCTGAGCGACGTCGCGGCGGGCAAGCACGTGCCGTTCTACTGGGGCGGCGCGCTGGTCGGCCGGTTCATCGGTGCGTACGTGCTCAACAAGGTGTCGCCGGGCAAGGTTCTCGCGGGCGTCGCGACGGGGACGCTGGCACTGATTCTGATCTCGGCGAACACCGAGGGCGCTTTGTCGGGCTGGGCGCTGCTGGCGATCGGCCTGATGAACGCGGTGATGTTCCCGACGATCTTCAGCCTCGCGTCGGAAGGTCTCGGCAAGCGCGCGGCGGAAGGCTCGGGCGTGATCGCCACGGCGATCGTCGGCGGCGCGATCATCCCGTATCTGACGGGGATGCTGGCGGACACGTCGGGCAGCCTGCACTTCGCGCTGCTGCTCCCGGCGATCTGCTATGCGCTGATCCTGGCGTACGGGTTGTACGCCCGGAAGCCGGTGACAGAGGTCGCGGCCTGAACTCTTCGGCCTGAACCGCCCCATCCGTCACCTTGGCACCATTTGCCGCCAACCCTAGCCGCAACCCGAGAAACGTCCGTCACCCCCGCAACGTCCGTCACCCCAGCGAAAGCTGGGGTCTCCCGGTTCGAGCCGCGCGCTTTGCCGCATGAGACCCCAGCGTTCGCTGGGGCGACGATGGTGTGGGGGTGGTTGTAGGGAGGAGCGTCGGCCTACTCGGACGACCCTAGCATCGGCGCCGCCCGACCGGTCGCGAGCTCAGCCTCCGAAAACCGGATCGGCGTACGTAGCCCCGGCACCAACGACCCATCGGGCCGAGCCACATCGATCGCCATCCCCCGCGCGACAACCTGTGGATCATCGAACGCCTGCGCGACCGTATTGATCGGCCCTGCCGGCACCCCGACCGCCTCGAGCCGCGCAAGCAACTCGAGCTTCGCCACCCGAGACGTTGCCGCCTCGATCCCCGCGAACAGGACGTCCTTGAACGCCAGCCGCCCGGCATTCGTCGCGAACCGCGGATCGTCGCGCATCTCGGGCGAGCCCATCGCGTCGCAGAACCGCCGGAACTGCCCGTCATTGCCGACCGCGAGGATGAACCACCCGTCCAGGCACGGAAACACCGCATACGGACACACGTTCATATGCGCATTCCCGACCCGCGTCGGCGACACGCCGCTGGCGAACCAGTTCATCGCCTGGTTCGCGAGCACCCCGGTCATCGTGTCGAGCAGCGCCATGTCGATCTGCTGACCCCGGCCGGTCCGCTCGCGCATCGCCAGCGCCGCCTGGATCGCGATCACCGCATACAGTCCGGTCATGATGTCGGCGAACGCGACGCCGATCTTCTGCGGTGCGCCATCAGGCTCGCCGGTCAGGTCCATGATCCCGCTCATGCCCTGGACGATGAAGTCGTAGCCCGCGCGGGGGGCATAAGGCCCGTGCTGCCCGAACCCGGTGATCGAGCAATAGACGAGCCGCGGGTTGATCGCGGCGAGCGTTGCGTAGTCGAGCCCGTATTTGGCCAGCCCGCCGACCTTGAAATTCTCGATCACGACGTCGGCGTCGGCGATCAGGTCACGGACGACGGCTTGGCCTTCGGGGGTGGTGAAGTCGGCCACGACCGACCGCTTGCCCCGGTTGGCGGCGTGGAAATACGCGGCGTCGCGGCTGCCGTCGGGGTTGTCGATGAACGGCGGGCCCCAAGTGCGGGTGTCGTCGCCGGCAGGGCTCTCGACCTTGATGACGTCGGCGCCGAGATCGGCGAGGACTTGCCCCGCCCAGGGCCCGGCGAGAATGCGCGCGAGTTCGACGACTTTGAGGCTGGTGAGGGGGGTGTCTTTCACCACGGTCTCATCCAATCACCCATCTTTATCGACGCGTCACCCAAGTTCGTCATCCCAGCGAAAGCTGGGATCTCTCGGTAATGGAGCGTGCCCTTGCGGAGGGAGACCCCAGCTTTCGCTGGGGTGACGGGGGATGTCAAAACGCCGCGATACCCGTGATCGCGCGCCCGAGAATCAGCGCATGCACGTCATGCGCGCCCTCATACGTGTTGACCGTCTCGAGGTTCATCATGTGACGCATCACCTGATACTCCCCCGAAATCCCGTTGCCGCCGTGCATGTCGCGAGACATCCGCGCGATATCGAGTGCCTTGCCGACGTTGTTGCGCTTGACGATCGAGACCATCTCCGGCGCGAACCGGCCCTCGTCCATCAGTCGCCCGACCCGCAGCGACGCCTGCAACCCGAGTGCGATCTCGGTCTCCATGTCGGCGAGTTTCTTCTGGTACAGCTGACGTCCGGCGAGTGGCGTCCCGAACTGGTTGCGATCAAGGCCGTATTGCCGCGCCGCGTGGAAACAGAACTCCGCCGCGCCGAGTGCGCCCCACGAAATCCCGTAGCGCGCGCGGTTGAGGCAGCCGAACGGCCCCTTCAAGCCCTGCACGTCGGGCAGCAACGCGTCGTCGCCGACCTCGACCTCGTCCATCATGATCATGCCGGTGATCGACGCGCGCAAGCTCAGCTTGCCCTCGATCTTAGGCGTCTCCAGCCCCTTCATGCCGCGCTCCAGGATAAAACCGCGGATGGCGTCGCCATGCTCGTCGGACTTCGCCCAGATCACGAACACATCGGCGATCGGCGAATTGGAAATCCACGTCTTCGCGCCCGAGATCACATAGCCGTTCGCGGTCTTCTTCGCCCGCGTCGTCATGCTGCCCGGATCGGAACCGGCATCGGGTTCGGTCAGGCCGAAGCAGCCGATCCATTCGCCGCTCGCAAGCTTGGGCAGGAACTTGCGCTTCTGCGCCTCGGAGCCGAACGCGTTGATCGGGTACATCACCAGGCTCGACTGCACCGACATCATCGAGCGATACCCTGAGTCGATCCGCTCCACCTCGCGCGCGACCAACCCATAGGCGACATAGGACGCACCGACGCCGCCATATTCCTCGGGAATGGTCGGCCCGAGCAATCCGAGTTCGCCCATCTCGCGGAAAATCGCGGGATCGGTATGCTCGTGCTGGAACGCGTCGATGATCCGCGGCGCCAGCTTGTCGTCGGCATAGGCCTTCGCGCTGTCACGGATCATGCGTTCGTCTTCGCTCAATTGGTCGTCCAGCAAAAACGGATCCGCCCAGTCGAACTTGCCCATGCCGGCCATCGTCATCTCCTTCGTTGACCGCCGACTTCGTGTCTCGCGGCGCGAAAGTCCACCCCCCACGGGCAGGCCGCGAACGGTTTAGGCGTCGAGCAGCGTCAGTATGGCGACCGTTGCATGTGTCCGTCCGTCGATCGCTTCGACCCGATCGACGGACAGATCCGCGACGATATGGCCACGGATCGCAAACCCCGCCTCGGGCAGTTGATCGATCCACTCTCGAAGACCGGGTACGGGATCGGCGGCGATCGTCAGTCGGTGCTGCGTGCCGACGAACGTCGCGCTGGCCCACGGCGTGCAGGCGATCGACTCGACGTGCATGGTCACGCTCGCTGTCATCGCCTGGCTCCGCAGCGCGCGGATCAGCAGCGTGCCGGCATCCGGGCCGCGCAGCGCGTCCATCCTCACGACCGGTCCGCCGCGATGAACAACTCGATTCGCGCCACCATCGGTTCGCGCGGCTGGCGACCGCGACGCAGGTCGTGGACCAGCCGCGGATCGCCGACCGCCAGCCGCCCGAACTTCGTCATCGGCATGCCGGTCTGCCGCAGATATCGATCGATCTTCACGAGAACGGTCATCGTCGCTCCTCCCGAGTCCTGGCCCGAGTCCTTGGCCAATGTTCTTGATCTGTTCCGACAAATCCTACTTGTCTAGGAAATTTCCTACGTTACGGTCGGTCGGTGGCCAAAATCGCACCCGATCCCGATCCGCGACGCGCGTTGGCGACGCTCGCGGCGGCGCGCGGCGACAGTCTGGCGGCGCTATCGGCGATGCTCGGGCGCAACCCGGCGTATCTTCAACAATATGTCCGCCGCGGATCGCCCAAGCTGCTCGGCGAAGGGGATCGGCGGTTGCTGTCGGATTATCTCGGGGTCAGCGAGGCCATCCTCGGCGCACCGCCGGAGCGTGCGGCGGAGTTCCGCGTCCCGAAGCTCAACGTCGTCGCATCGGCAGGCCCCGGCGCGCTGGTCGATGGTGAGATCGCGCTTGGCACCGACACGCTCGATCCGGGTCTCGCGCGCCGGCTTGGATTGAAGGACGGGCAGGCGGCGATCATCCGCGTACGCGGCAGCTCGATGGAGCCAGGGCTGTTCGACGGCGATCATATCGTGGTGGACACCGCGGACCGTGCGCCGCGCGCCCGCGGCGGGGTTTACGTGATCCGGATCGACGACACGGTGATGGTGAAACGGGTTGCGCTGACCGGTGGGAGGCTGGTGGCGACCAGTGACAACCCGGCGGCGGGACCGATCCCGCAACGACGGATCGCCGTGATCGGTCGCGTCGTGTGGCAGATGCGCGAGCCGCGTTGAGGTGGTGAAGCACGATCCTCCCCCGCCAGGGGGAGGTGGCTGGCTCTTGCCAGACGGAGGGGGAGGGCGGAGCACCTCCGTTTCGTATCCGCCCCCATCGGCGACACCTTCCCCTGGCGGGGGAGGATCAAACATTTGATCCGTCTAGGCCGGTCGAGCGGCCCCGTTCCGTTCGTGCTGACTAGAGACCGAGTAGGCCCGCTTGGGCGTATCGAGGGCGCGTACCGGAGCATGGGTTTCGCGCGCCAACCTGTCCTTCGATATGCCATCTCGATACGCTGCTTGCGCAGCTACCCGGCGGCTGCGCAGGACGAACCGGGGTGGGAAATGCTAGGGAGGAGGTCGCGATCCCAAATGGACTGCCAGCCTCAACGTCGATCGCGCAGCCACACCAACACCGCCGCCACGACCCCGACCCCGGTCCCGATCAGAAACCCGGGCGTCACCTGCCCGATCGCAAAGCCGACGCCTGCGCCGCCCAGCATCCCCAGCGCGACGAGAAACCCGCCCGCGGCGCTCGGATCCTTGTGCGGAGGAGAGGTATCGCGGGAAACGGGGTCGCGGGAATTAGGGTCGGCCATGCCTCGTCCTGCCACGCGACGCGCCGCGATGCCAGCCTTGCCGCCGCCGCCGCCGTAGCTGCCCGCGGGCCCCGGACGAAACGTGGCGGAAATACGGCGCTACATACTGTTCCGCAACGACAAGCCCGGCTAGGAGCCGGTGATGGTGTCCCGCGTCGGGCGAGCCGGGCCGGCCGCCGCCTTTTTCGTTCTGACGATCTCCGGTGCCGTGGCACAGACTCCGGCGCCCGTACCGACGCCAGTTCAGGTGCCAGTACAGGCGGCGCTTGGGCAGGTGCCCGCGGGCCAGACGCCCGACACGCCGATGTCGCTCGACCCCAACTCGCCGCTTGCCCCGCTTCCCGATATCGGCGTCGCGTGGCCTGATCTCGCCGTCCGGCCGGACGATCCCGCGACCGCGATCGCCGCGACCGATGCCAACGCCGAAACCCGCTATGCTTGGCGGATCGACGGAATCGATGCGATCGACGCCGGCCTTCTCCGCCAGCGATTCGCACAGCTTTCGACGCTGGACGCGAACGACGGGCAGTCCGCCAACGCCGCGCAACTCGATCGCCGCGCCCGCGAGGACGCCGACCTTTTGAACAGCCTGCTGCGCGCGGAGGGCTATTACGACTCCAATATCGTGACGCGCATAGAGCCCGGCGCGAAGCCGATGGTCGTGCTGTCGGTGGCGCCCGGCACGCTCTACCGGTTCAAGGGCGTGACGATCGACGGCATCGCCGCGGCGGGCGACAAGGCGCCGGGTTTGGCTACCGCGTTCGGCGTGAAGCCCGAGGATCCGGTCAATTCCGATGCGATCGTCGCGGGTCAGGCCAAGCTGACGACGCAGATCGGCCGCGAGGGCTTTCCGTTCGCCAAGGTCGGCGATCCGGCGATCGTCGTCGACCACGCCACGCGCACCGCGACGCTCGACCTGTCGGTGCAGCCCGGCGGCGCGCGCAAGTTCGGGCAGATCGTCGCACTCCCTGGCAATCGGGTGTTCGGCGCCGATCACGTCGCGGAGATCGCGCGCTTCTCGCCGGGCGACCCGTATGACGCGGCCAAGATCGACGATCTCCGCCGCGCGCTGATCCAGACCAGCCTGGTCTCCGCGGTCAACATCAAGCCGGTGCAGGGCGCGACGCCCGATACCGTCGATGTCGCGGTGAAGCTCGATCGGGCGCCGCCGCATACCGTCGCGGGCGAACTCGGCTATGGCACCGGCGAGGGCGCGCGCGCGGAGATCAGCTGGACGCACCGCAACCTGTTCCCGCCCGAGGGGGCGCTGACGTTGCGCAGCGTGCTGGGGACGCAGGAGCAGCTCGGCTCGATTGTGTTCCGGCGCAACAATTTCCGGGCGCGCGACCGCGTCCTGACGCTGCAGGCCTCCGCGGTGCACACCAACCGCGATGCCTATGATGCGAAGACCTTCACGCTCGCGGGCACGCTGGAGCGGCAGACCAACATCTTCTTCCAGAAGACCTGGACGTGGTCGCTGGGCGCCGAACTGATCGCGTCGGACGAGCGCGACGTGATCGTGTCGACGGGCGATCCGCGGCGGCGGACGTTCTTCATCGGCGCGCTGCCCACCAGTCTCAACTACGACGGCTCCGACGACCTGCTGAACCCGACCAAGGGCTTTCGGCTCGGCGGGCGGCTCAGCCCCGAAGTGTCGTTGCAGGGGTCGGTGTTCGGCTACACGCGGACGCAGTTCGACGGCAGCGTGTACCAGCCGATCGGCGGCAGCGTGGTGCTTGCGGCGCGGACCCGGCTCGGCACTATCGTCGGTGCGCCGCGCGATCAGGTGGCGCCGTCGCGGCGGTTCTATGCCGGTGGCGGCGCGTCGGTGCGCGGCTACGGCTATCAGTCGATCGGCCCGCGCGATCCCAACAACGACCCGATCGGCGGCCGCAGCCTGACCGAATTTTCGATAGAAGCTCGTGTGAAGGCGTTCGGCAATTTCGGCATCGTCCCGTTCCTCGACGCGGGCAACATCTATACCTCGCCGCTGCCGAAATTCACCGGGCTGCAATACGGCACCGGGATCGGCGTGCGCTATTATTCGAACTTCGGGCCGATCCGCCTCGACGTCGGCACGCCGATCAACCCACAGCCGGGCGATAGCCGGATCGCGGTGTACGTGTCGCTGGGGCAGGCGTTTTGAGCGAGGAAGCGACCCTTCCAAAGCGCCGGATCGCGTGGTGGCGCTGGATTGTCAGTGCAGTCATGGCGCTGCTGGTGATCCTCGGCACGGCGTTGCTGATCGTCGACACGGGGATCGGGCATCGTTTCGTCGCGGACCGGATCGCCGCGATCCGGACCGCGAACGGGCTGCGCTTCACGGTCGGGCGGATCGACGGGTCGCTGTACGGCGAAACGCGGCTGATCGATCTGCGCGTGTACGATCTGGAGGGGCTTGTCTTCCAGGCGCCGAACGTCCGGCTGGACTGGTCGCCGTTCGACTGGTTCTCGAACCGGCTGGAGATCCGGCGGCTGATCGTCGATCGCGCGATCCTGACGCACACGCCGCGAACCCGGCCGTCGAAGACCCGCGGACCTATCCTGCCCGACTTCGATATCCGGATCGGCCAATTGTCGGTCGGGCGGCTGACGCTCGCGAAGCGCGTGCTGGGGACGCAGCGGATTGCGCGACTCGACGGACGTGCCGATATTCGTTCGGGGCGCGCGCTGGTCGACCTGAAGGCGCGCGTTGCCGGCAGCGACGACCTGACGCTCCGGATCGACGCGGAGCCGGCGCGCGACCGCTTCGACATCGACGTCGCCGCGAAGGGGGCCGCGGGCGGCGTGCTCGCGCGGATGGTCAAGGCGAAGGGGCCGGTCGCGCTGGCGGTGACCGGCGACGGCAGCTGGGCGAAGTGGAACGGCCGCGCCAACGGCATGATCGGGACGACGCGGGTGGTCGATCTCGCGCTGGCGCAGGTTGCCGGGCGTTATACGCTGTCGGGCACGCTCGCGCCGTCGTCGCTGCTCAAGGGCCGCCTGCAAAAGCTGACCGCGCCGCGCGTGCTCGTCAACGGCAGTGCAGGGTTCGCCGACCGCCGGCTGGACGGGCAACTCTCGTTGCGCACGCCGGCGCTGGCGGTGGACACGACCGGCATCATCGATCTCGGCGCCAACGCGTACCGCGACGTGCGGATCAAGGCGCGGCTGCTGCGTCCGCCCGCGCTGTTCGCCAATATGACGGGCAACATGGTCGAACTGCGCGCGATCCTCGACGGGCCGTTCGCGACCGCGGCGTTCGACTACCGGATCGACGCCAGCCGGTTCGCGTTCGACCAGACCGGGTTCGAGAATGCACACGCCGCCGGCAAGGGGCGGCTTTCCGCCGCGCCGGTGACCGTGCCGATCCGCTTCACCGCCGCCCGCGTCACCGGCGTCGGCACGGTCGCGGGCGGGATCCTGCGCAACCTGTCGGTCGACGGGCTCCTCCGCGTGACCCCGACGCTGCTGTCCGGCGACGCGCTGAGGCTGCGGTCCGACAAGCTCACCGGCAGCATCAATCTGGCGGTCGACCTGCGCAACGGGCAGTTCGAGGTCGGCATCAATGGCGGGCTCGGGCGCTATCTGATCCCCGGGCTCGGCATCGTCGACGTGAAGTCGACCTTGCGCGTCGTCCCCGGCCCGAACCGCAAGGGGATGCGCGTGATCGGGCAGGGCAGCGCGCAAATGGTGCGGCTCGACAACGCGTTCTTCCGCAGCCTCGCGGGCGGATTGCCGAGGATCACGACCAACCTCGAACGTACCACCGATGGCGTGCTGCACTTCACCAATCTGGTGCTGACCGCGCCGCAGATTCGGCTGACCGGCAACGGTTACCGGCGTCGGGATGGGACCTTCCATTTCGAGGGCGGCGGACGCCAGCAGACCTATGGCCCGGTGACGCTGAAACTCGACGGGCAGATCGAGAAGCCGACGCTCGATCTCGTCTTCGCGAGCCCGAATGCGACGCTCGGCCTGTCGAACGTCCGCGCGCATCTCGATCCGACGGCGCAGGGGTTCGCGTTCACCGCGGCGGGCGGCTCGCGGCTCGGGCCGTTCACGACCAACGGCGCGATCCTGTTGCCGCCGGGCAAGGGCGCGACGATCGCGATCGCCGCGTTGAACGTCGCTGGCACCAAAGCGAGCGGCAATATCGCGGTCGTCGATGGCGGCTTCAACGGTGCGCTCGCGGTCGCGGGCGGCGGTATCTCGGGTGAACTCCTGTTCCGTCCGGTTGGACAGATCCAGCGCATCGAAGGCCATCTCGCTGTAAAAGCCGCGACGCTCGACACCGTTGCACTTCGCCAGGGCAAGCTCGATTTCGTCACGTTGCTCGATCCCGCCGGCACCTCGATCGAGGCGACCGCGACCGGGCTCGGCCTGCGTCGCGGTGCGCTCAGCCTCGCGCGGTTCAACGGCTCCGCCTCCCTGCGCGGTGGCATCGGCACGATCAAGGCGTCGATCGCCGGCTCCCGCGGGCGCGCGTTCGATATCCAGAGCGTTACGCAGGTCACCGCGAACAGCTACGCGATCTCCGCGCAAGGGACGCTCGACGGTCGCCCCCTGAAACTGCTCACCCCCGCCGTCGTCACCCAGGCCGAAGACGGCTGGCACCTCGCCCCGACCAAGCTCAGCTTCGGCGGCGGTGAGGCGCAGGTCGGCGGGCTCTTCACCGCGACCAGCACCGCGATCGATGCCAGCCTGACGCGGATGCCGCTTGCCTTGCTCGACATCGGCTATCCGGGGCTCGGCCTGAGCGGTTCGGCATCGGGGCGTTTCAACTTCGCCACGACGAACGGCGCCGCGCCGACCGGCAAGGCCGACCTCACGATCCGCGGCCTCGCCCGCGCCGGCCTCGTCCTGTCGTCGCGACCGATCGACGTCGGCGTCGCGGCGGTGTTGTCGCCCGACAAGCTCGGCCTGCGCGCGGTGATCGCCTCGGGCGGCAAGACGATCGGGCGCGCGCAGGCCCAGCTTGCACCGCTCGGGCCCAATGCTGGAGGGGGCGACCTCGCGTCGCGCATCAGCAACGCCCGGCTGTTCGGGCAGCTTCGGTACAGCGGGCCCGCTGACACGCTGTGGCGGCTCACCGGGGTCGAGCTGTTCGACCTTTCGGGCCCGGTCGCGATCGGCGCGGACGTCGTCGGCACGCTCGCCAACCCGACCTTGCGCGGCGTCGTCCAGGCGAACGGCGCGCGGATCGAGAGCGCGACCACCGGCACCGTCCTCACCAACGTCCAGGCGACCGGCCGCTTCGGCGGCTCGCGGCTCGTGATCGACCGGTTCGGCGCGGACGCGGGCAAGGGCGGGCGCGTCACCGGCACCGGCCAGTTCGAATTCGCCGCCGCCGCCGGGATCGGCCTCGATCTCACGCTGCAGGCCGACAAGGCGGTGATGATCAACCGCGACGACATCGGCGCCACCGTCTCCGGGCCGCTGACGTTCAAGTCTAACGGCTCAGGCGGCACGATCGCGGGCGACGTCCTGCTCGACAAGAGCCGCTACCGTCTCGGCCAGGCGACCGCCGCCAGCGCGGTGCCGCAGCTCAACATCCGCGAGATCAACCTGCCCGAGGGCGGGGAAGAGACCGCGAAACGCACCACGCCCTGGACGCTGGCGATCAAGGCGCGCGCCCCCAGCCAGGTGATGGTCAGCGGGCTCGGGCTGACCAGCGAATGGTCTGCCAACCTCCAGATCGCGGGCGCGCCCGATAACCCGGCGATCACCGGTCGCGCGACGCTGGTCCGCGGCGATTACGAGTTCGCCGGCCGCCAGTTCGAACTCGCGCGCGGCGTGATCCGGTTCGACGGCGGCGTGCCCGCCAACCCGGCGCTCGATATCGAGGCAAACGCGGATTCGACCGGGCTCAGCGCGTCGATCCGCGTCACCGGCTATGCGCTGAAACCCGAAATCGGTTTCACGAGCACGCCCGCGCTGCCCGAGGACGAACTGCTCTCGCGGCTGTTGTTCGGCACCTCGATCACCAACCTGTCCGCGCCCGAAGCGTTGCAGCTGGCGGCGGCGGTCGCGGCGTTGCAGGGCGGCGGCAGCGGTCTGAACCCGATCAACGCGGTGCGCCGCGCGGCCGGTCTCGATCGCCTGCGCATCCTGCCGGCGGACCCGCAGACCGGGCAGGGGACGTCGATCGCGGCCGGCAAATACGTCACGCGGCGGCTGTATGCGGAAATCGTCACCGACGGGCAGGGCTATTCCGCCACGCAGGTCGAGTTCCAGGTCACCCGCTGGCTATCGCTGTTGTCGAGCATCTCGACGCTCGGCCGCCAGAGCGCGAACGTGCGCGTGTCGAAGGATTATTGAATGATCGCGCGCGCCGGTCTCGCTAGGAAGAGTGCATGAAGCCCGTCATCTTCGGCCTGTCCGGCCCCGTCCTCACGCCCCAGGAACGCGCGTTCTTCGCCGAGTGCGAGCCTGCCGGCTACATCCTATTCAAGCGCAACATCGTCGATCGTACGCAGGTAAGGGCGCTGACGGACTCGCTCCGCGAACTGGCCGGCCGCGACGACCTGGCGATCCTGATCGATCAGGAAGGCGGCCGCGTCGCGCGGATGGGCCCCCCCGAATGGCCGGCATTCCCAGCGGGCCCGGTGTTCGATGCAGCCTATGAACGCGCCCCAATGACCGCTATCCAGGCGGCGCGTGCGAATGGCCAGGCGCTGGGCGTGATGCTCAGCGAGGTCGGGATAACCGTCGATTGCGCGCCGCTGCTCGACGTGGCGCAACCCGATACGACCGATGCGGTGTCCTGTCGCACGTTCGGCTCCGACCCGATGCGGGTGGCGGCGCTCGGCCGGGCGACGCTGGAGGGGCTGGCCGAGGGCGGCGTCGTTGGCATCGTCAAGCACATGCCGGGCCACGGCCGCGCCAAGCTCGACACGCACCACCACCTCCCGACCGTCACCGCGACCGACGCCGAGCTGGAAATCGACATCGAACCCTTCCGCACGCTCAACCAGGCGCCGATGGGCATGACGTCGCATATCGTGTTCGAGGCGTGGGACGCCGACCGCCCCGCGACGCTGTCGCCGATCGTGATCGAACGGATCATCCGCGAGCGGATCGGCTTCGAAGGCCTGCTGATGACCGACGACATCGACATGAAGGCGCTGTCTGGCACCGCCGGCGACAAGGCGGCGGGCGCGATCGAAGCCGGTTGCGACCTCGTCCTCGACTGCTGGGCCCGCATGGACGAGATGATCGAAATCGCCGGTCGCCTGGGTGAAATTTCCGGCGCGTCGCGGGGGCGGCTCGATCGGGCGATGGCATCGGTCAGACAAACCAAGGGCGACTTCGCTAACTTGATAGCCACGCGGGACGCGCTGTTGGAGCGAGCCTGATAGAAAACATGCGGGCATTGATGCTTGATGCAAAAATAAAACAGAGCGTGTGGAAACCCGGTCTGAGGATTCCCGTGGATCGGGGCGTATGGTATGTTTTTGCCATGGCGCATCTGTCTGGAACGGACCGCTCGCAGCTCCT
>NZ_JAXOJR010000011.1:0-153422 GCF_036663855.1 Sphingomonas fucosidasi
GCCTCCTTCAGGATGCCGATGATCTGCTCTTCCGAAAACTGCTTCCGCTTCATCTGTCCGTCCCTTTCCGGGGTCGGACTCTAGCTCCAACTGGAGGAAAAAACGGGGGTCACGTCAGACGGCATAGACGAAAGCAGCGTCCGCGAGTTCGTACAAGCTCGCAAGCGCGGCGGTGCAAAGCCATCAACGATCAATCGAGAATTGGCGACCTTGTCTCATATGATGCGTTGTGTCTCTCGATGGGGATGGATCGCAAGAGATAAGGTCCCGGTCATCGACCGCCTACGGGAAGGGCCGGGCAGGATCATTGCCCTTTCCGACGAACAATGCGCCTCCCTGCTTGAAGGTGCGTTAGTAGACCAAGACACAGACCTCTGGCTGTTCGTTTTGATCTGTCTGCAAACGTCAATGCGTCATGGGGAGGCGCGGCGGCTCCGTTGGGAGCATTACGATGCCCACAGGCGTCGCTTTTACATTCCAGAGGCCAAGGCAGGTGAGCGAGATCAACCTATCCCTAGCAGCCTTGCAGCGGCGCTAGAGCGGACGATGCAGGAACGGGGCGCTACAAAGGGTTATGTCTTCCTTGGCGGCCCGGGCAGTTCCACAGGATATCGTCATACATTCCGCAAGGCTTTCCAACGCGCCGTGAAACGAGCGGGCCTCGACGTCGCCAAAGTTACGCCTCACACCATGCGCCATACCGCCATAACGAAGCTTGTGAAGGCTGGCGTCGACCTACCCACGGTTCAAAGAGTGAGCGGACATAAGACACTCTCGATGGTGCTGCGATATACGCACGTCGACGGCGCTCATATCGACGGTGCGATCGAACACCTTGGGATTGCCTCGGCAAAGACAGGCTAACCGAACCTTACGTTTACCCACGAAATTTACACAGAAACTACACATGCGATACCAGTGGGAATAGCGGATGACCGCTAAGCTTTTGCTTAATCTGACAAAAATGGTGCCCGGAGACGGGGTCGAACCGCCGACACTGCGATTTTCAGTCGCATGCTCTACCAACTGAGCTATCCGGGCACGTCCGGTCTGGGACCGGAGAAGCGTCCGACCTTGCGATCGGAAGGGCGCGTTTAGTCGGGGTCTTCGGCGGTGTCCAGCCCCGTTTGCGATATCGGTCGGCCGGGAATGCGATAGCCCTCGCCGAGCCACTGCAACAGGTCGCGATCGCGGTGGCGGCTTGAGCAGAACGGCTTGTACTCGGTGACCGCGGGCTGGTCGCAGATCGGGCATTTCACGGTGACGGCGGTGGGCATCAGGCGCTCTCCAGTTCGTGGACGACGCCTGTGCGACGCGCGAGTTCCGCCAGCCACGCCGGACGGGCCATGAGGCGGGCGTGGACGGCTGCAGGCAAGGTGTGGCGCCGCGAGGCGGCCGGTGGTGTGCGTTCGAGCGTGCGGAGCGCCGCGCGCGTCGCGGCGCCTGCCGGATCGGCGCGAAGAATTTCCGGGATCGACGCGCGCGGGCGGGCGCGGACGATCTGGAGGAAGCCGAAGCCGTTCATCGCGGTGCGCTCGAACGGCTGCGGCAACGATTCGTCGATCGCTGCGGCGACGGCATTGCGTTGCGTCTTGCCGGCGATGGTCGGGAAATCGATGCCGATCGAGCCACCGATGCCGTGTCGGCGAATCGCTCGCGCCACGGCATGCGCGGCGGCGATCGCGAGCGTATCCAGTGGTGGCGCGCCATCGACGTCGAACAGAGCCATTGCGGGCGTCGGCGAGAGGCGGAGCGCGCCGAGCGGGAAGACGATCTCGCCACTCACAGCCTCGTCGAGCAGCTCGGACCAGCCTGCCGCCTCCAGTGCGTCGGGTTCGTGCGCCCGCGGACTGCGGACGGGCAGGCCGGTCGCCACGAGGCGATCGTACAGCGTCGGGGCGGGGCAGGCGGTCAGGTCGGTCGGGACCGCCTTGGCGAGTTTGGCACGACCGGCCTCTGGCAGCGCTTCACGGGCGATCTCGACGGTCAGGCTCGCGCCTTGCGTGATGCCCGTGGGGAGATGATTGATCAGAGCCTCGCCGCCATCGAGAACGACGCGACCGCGTCGGCCCGGCAATAACTCCACGAGCCTCGCGCGGGCGACAAGCCCAACCTTCAGCGCACTATGGTCGTCGAGTTCGATCGCGGCTTCGACGATCTCGTCATTGTCCACCAGCGCGGCACGTGCCTCGCCGATGCCGGCTTCGTAGAGCCATTCAGGCAAGCGCGACGCCCGCGGTCTTCAGCAAGGCGCGCGTCTCGAACAGCGGCAGGCCGACGACACCCGAATGGCTGCCCGAAAGGAAGCGGACGAACGCCTCCGCGCGGCCCTGGATCGCGTAGCCGCCGGCCTTGCCGAGCCCTTCGCCGCACGCGAGATAATCGTCGATCTCGGCGGGGGAGAGGGGCTTGAACGCGACGATCGTGTCGGCGATGCGGGTCCGCACCTTGCCTGTCGCGTCGATCACGCAGACCGCGGACAGGCAGTGGTGGCGCCGGCCCGACAGCTTGCCGAGCAGGTCGCGCTGGATGTCCAGCGTGTCGGCGGGCGGTAGGATGCGACTGCCGAGCGCGATCGTCGTGTCGCCGGCGAGGATGATCTCGCCCTCGGCGCGCGCAACGGCGCTGGCCTTCTCGACCGCGAGGCGAAGCGCGTAGGCGCGCGGCGGTTCGGCCTTGCGCGGGCTCTCGTCGATATCCGGAGATTCCACGCGCGACGGCACGACGCCGAGCCGCGCGAGCAGGTCGCGGCGGCGGGGCGAGGAAGAGGCTAGGACCAGTGCTGGGACCACCATTGGTGCCTCGTTGTAGAAGCGGTAGGCGCCTAGACGCCCACGGGCTTATTTGAAGCGGTAGGTGATGCGACCCTTGGTCAGATCGTACGGCGTGAGTTCGCACAGCACCTCGTCGCCGACCAGCACGCGGATGCGGTTCTTGCGCATCTTGCCGGCGGTGTGACCGAGAATCTCGTGGTCGTTTTCGAGCTGAACCCGGAACATCGCGTTGGGGAGGAGTTCCACCACGCGGCCGCGCATCTCGAGCAGTTCTTCCTTGGCCAAATATAATCTCTGAATTGGGGGAATTTCGGGACGAGCGCCCTTACCGCAGGTTCGCGAAAAAGGAAAGCACGGCCGATGCGCGGTCACAGGCGTCATGCCCGTGGCCGTTGAACGAGACGTAGATATCGTCGTCCGGCACGATGGAAACAAGGGCGCAGTGCGCAAGTGTTCCGCCATCCGTACCACGCCCCGTCATCCTGACGAAAGTCAGGACCCAGGATAATTGAGGACAGCCCCTTGTCGCTCTGGATCCTGACTTTCGTCATGATGACGGGGCGATGGCGATCACGACATTCTGGCGCGTTCACAGCAACGCGGTGCAGCTCGAGCAGGCGGACCGCCATCATCGATAGATACGCCATCATGTCGTTGTCGCCGAGAAACCCGCGCATCGCGTTGAGCAGGTCGAATGCCCTGGTGTTGCCGCTCCGCGCGACCTGGTCGAAGGCGTCCTCGGCGGTGTCGTTCCAGTGCCAGGTGTCCTCGAACGCCTCGATCTGCGCATTCGAGGATTTGCCGTCGGGCTCCTTGAACAGGATGCCGTAATTGGCGTTCGAATTGAACGGCGGATCGAGATAGATCAGGTCGACGCTTTCGTCGGCGATCTCCTTGCGGAGGACCGCGAGGTTGTCGCCGTAGAAGAGGTGGTTTTCAGGACGGTTTCGCATCCGTGGACGATGCGGGGGCGGCGGCGCGCTCGTCCAAGCCAGATGCATCCTGCGGCAGGAAATCAGCTCCGTTCCGGAGCTTTTGCACGGGCACCGCCGCCAACGCTACCGTCGTCCCGAGGCCTTAGGTCTTGGGCGACGGATCGTTTCCCTGCGGTTACCCCACGCCGCCGCCAGCCAACGCCGCGAGCAGCAGCAGCGCGACGATGTTGGTGATCTTGATCATCGGGTTCACCGCCGGGCCGGCGGTGTCCTTGTACGGATCGCCGACCGTATCACCGGTGATCGCGGCCTTGTGCGCCTCGGATCCCTTGCCGCCGTGATGGCCGTCCTCGATGTATTTCTTCGCATTGTCCCAGGCGCCGCCGCCGCTCGTCATCGAGATCGCGACGAACAACCCGGAGACGATCACGCCAAGCAGCATCGCGCCGAGTGCAGCGAAACCGGCGGCCTGGCCGGCGACCGCGGTGATGATGAAATACACGGCGAGCGGCGACAGCACTGGCAGCAGTGAAGGCACGATCATCTCGCGGATCGCCGCCTTGGTCACGAGGTCGACCGTACGCGCATAGTTCGGGCGGCTGGTGCCCAGCATGATGCCGGGATTGTTGCGGAACTGCTCGCGGACCTCCTCGACGACCGCGCCGGCCGCGCGACCGACTGCGGTCATGCCGAATGCGCCGAACAGATACGGGAGCAGCGCACCCAGGAGCAGCCCGACGATGACGTACGGATTGGACAGGCTGAAATCGACCGTGACCTCGGGGAAATACGTCGCGAGATCGGTGGTGTACGCGCCGAACAGAACCAGCGCGGCAAGCCCCGCCGAGCCGATCGCATACCCCTTCGTCACCGCCTTGGTGGTGTTGCCGACCGCATCGAGCGCATCGGTGCGCTGGCGAACGTCGTCGGGCAGGCCGGCCATCTCGGCGATGCCGCCGGCATTGTCGGTGACCGGACCATAGGCATCGAGCGCGACGACCATGCCGGCCTGCGCGAGCATCGCGGTCGCGGCAAAGGCGATGCCGATGATCCCGGCCAGCTGGTACGCGACGATCACCGCGACGACGATCACCAGCGTCGGCAGCGCGGTGGATTCGAGGCTGATCGCGAGGCCCTGGATGACGTTGGTACCGTGGCCGGTCTCGGACGCCTTGGCGATCGACTGGACCGGGCGGTGGTTGGTGCCGGTGTAATATTCGGTGATCCACACGATCAGCCCGGTGACGACGAGGCCGATCATCATCGACCAGAACAGGTCCATGCCGGTGAAGCTCTGCGTCAGCGACGGTGCCGCCTGCGTGGTGAGGTCGTCGGTCGCGGGATCGAGAAAGCCGGCGCCGCCGATCACGCGGTGGAGGTCGCCGAGCACATATTGCGTGGCGAGGTAGATCGCCGGGATCGACAGGAGCGTCGAGGTGAAGAACCCCTTGTAGAGCGCGCCCATGATCGAGCCCTTGCCGAGCCGGACCATGTAGGTGCCGATGATCGAGGTGACGATGCACACGCCCCCGACGAGCAACGGGAGAGTCATCAGCCGCATCAGCTCGGCACCGCTCGCCTGGATCAGCAGCGCGATCGAGATCATCGTCACGCCCAACGTGACGACGTAGGTCTCGAACAGATCGGCGGCCATGCCCGCGCAATCGCCAACATTGTCGCCGACATTATCAGCGATGACGGCAGGGTTGCGGGGATCGTCCTCGGGAATGCCCGCCTCGACCTTGCCGACCAGATCCGCACCGACGTCCGCCGCCTTGGTGAAGATACCGCCGCCGAGCCGCGCGAAGATCGAGATCAGCGAGGCACCGAATGCCAACGCCGTGAGCGCCTCGACGATGATCCGGTCGTTGGGCGCGTGCCCTGCGGGTCCGGTCAAATACCAGAAGAACGCGCTGATCGCGAGCAGGCCGAGACCCGCCACGAGCATGCCGGTGACCGCGCCCGATCGGAACGCCAGCGTCAGCCCGGCCTGCAACGACGTCCGCGCGGCCTCGGCGGTGCGGACGTTGGCGCGGACTGAGATGTTCATGCCGACATAGCCCGCGACGCCCGACAGCACCGCACCGATGACGAAGCCGATCGTCGAGATCATGCCGAGCGTGAAGAGGAGGATCGCCGCGACGATGACGCCGACGATCGCGATCGTGGTGTATTGCCGCCCGAGATAGGCCTTCGCGCCTTCTTGGATGGCGGCGGCGATGTCCTGCATCTTGTCGTTGCCGGGGGACGCGGCGAGCACCTGTCGACTGGTGACGAAACCATATAGGACGGCAATCACGCCGCAGATCATGGCCAAATAGACGATCGTCATACGGCGCTATCCCTCTTTTCAGGTCCTCTCCGGCCCCGACTTTGCCGAGTCCCGATGCGAGGAACCTATCAGTGCAGGGGCATTGCGCAAGTTATCCGCGCGGGGCGTGCTGATAGCCTAGACTTGGCGGGAGCGGGACGGGCTTGCCGGAGTCGTGGAGCGTGAGCCCGGAGCCGGCTGAAAACGTACCGACGAGGGTAGCGTCGGTGACGAAATCTTGCGGTGCAGCGAAGAGGAGCTGGTAATCGTCGCCGGCCGTCGCCGCGGCCAGCCGGTCGCCGGTGAAGGCGCGGTAGGCGTCGGAGAGGGGAATGCGGGAAAGGTCGATCGTGACCGCGAGGCCGCTGGCGCGCGCCATGCGGGCGGCGTCGATAAGCAGGCCATCGGATACGTCCATCATCGCGTGGACGTGCGGCGCGAGGATGCGGCCGTCCGCCAGGCGGGGTTGCGGGCGTCGGTAGGCGGCGAGCAACTCCGGCGGACCGTCCTTGCCTAGCGCGATCGCGAGTCCCGCGCCTGCGTCGCCGATCGTGCCGGTGACATAGAGCGCATCGCCCCCTCGAGCGCCGGTGCGGGCAGGGGAGGCAGCGTCGCTCCCGAATGCGGTGACGGTGAGGATGCGCGGTGCGTTCGGCGGGAGCGTGACGGTGTCGCCGCCGATGATGCGCGTGTCGAAACTGGTCAGGACGTCGGCGAGCCCTTCGAGGAACGCCCGGTCCCATGCGTCGTCGCCGAGCGGATAATTGAGGAGGATACCCTCGGGCTTCGCGCCCTTGGCGGCGAGATCTGAGAGGTTAGTCGCTACCAGCTTCCACGCGACGTCCTGTGCTGGGTCGGTCGGGATGAAATGCACGCCTTCGACCAGCGTGTCGGTCGTGACGACGAGCGGCCCCGCGTCGAGCAGCGCCGTGTCATCGTTTAAGCCCCGCGCGGCCAGATGCAGCGGGAGCTCGCGCAAGGCAGCAATGAACTCGGCCTCGGTCACGCAAATCCTCCCCGGAACGGCGAGGGGGACCGTCCGCACAGCGGAGGGTGGAGGGGGCGTGCCGCGAGCGTTGCGCCAGCGGGGCGCATCCCGGCCGCGAAGTAAGGTCCGTAACGCTCAACCACCGGTACGCTTGCGGAAGCCCCCCTCCACCATGCTGCGCATGGTCCCCCTCCCCGTGCCGGGGAGGATCTAGGCACGCACCTCTTTCGCGATGCCGTCGAGCAACCCGTTCACGAACCCCGACTCCCGCTTGTCGTAGAACGCATGCGCGACGTCGACATATTCGCTGATCACCGCCGCCACCGGCACGTCCTTGCGCGCCAGCAACTCGTACGTGCCCACCCGGATGATCGCCTTCATCGGCTTGTCGAGCCGCGCGAGCGTCCAGCCCTTGGCCAGCTTGCCCTCGATCAGGACGTCGATCTCGCCGGCGCGTGCGTTCGCACCGGTGACCAGATCGTCGAAGAAATCGACGTCGGCCTCGGCATATTCGACGTCTTCGATCGTCGCGCCGAGCCGGTGCTGGTGGAATTCGTTGAGCAGGACGGGCATCGCGGTGCCCTCCATCTCGTGCTGGTACGTGGCCTGGACGGCGGCTAGGCGAGCGGCGGCACGCGCCTTGGTGCGGGGGGCGGTTCGAGTCATAAGCGGTTGCCTGTAGGCGCGGGGGGGCTGTGTGTCAGCCCTTTGCGTTTCTTGCATCTTAGGGAAGAAGATTGGTTCGCGCAGAGGCGGAGAGAGCGCGGAGGTGTATCGCTCGCCGCGGAGCGGCCCTCTCATCACTCGCCAATGAGGGATCGAAGCGGCTGCGCTGCGCACAACACCTCCGCGTTCTTTGCGCCTCTGCGCGAACACACTAACTGTTGAGACGAAGCCGGAGCGCCACCGATTTAGCATGCGCGGGGAGGCCTTCGGCGTTTGCCAAAGCGACCGTGGCGGGGCCAAGTTCGCGCAACGCCGCTTCGTCCAACGCCAGGAAACTGGTGCGCTTCATGAAGTCGAGTACCGACAGCCCGCTGGCAAACCGCGCCCGGCGGCCGGTGGGGAGGACGTGATTGGGGCCGGCAACGTAATCCCCGATCGCCTCGGGCGTGTAGCGGCCGAGAAATACCGAACCCGCGTGGCGGATGCGGTCGAAGAATCCCTGCGGGTCGGGGATCGCCAGCTGGAGATGCTCGGCGGCAAGGCGGTCGACCAGCGGGATCGCGTCCGCCAGCGTCTCGACGACGATGATCGCACCGTTATTGTCCCACGCGACGCGCGCGACGGCTTCGGTGGCGAGGTCGTGCAACTGGCGATCGACCGCGGCTACGACCTTGTCGGCGAACGCTGCGTCGTCGGTGAACAGGATCGACTGCGTGCTGGGGTCGTGCTCGGCCTGGCTGAGCAGGTCGGCGGCGGTCCATTCGGGGTCGTTGAGCGCATCCGCGACGACGACGATCTCGGAGGGCCCCGCGACCATGTCGATGCCGACGACGCCGTAGACCTGCCGCTTGGCTTCGGCGACCCAGGCGTTGCCGGGGCCGGTGATGACGTCGACCGGCTCGATCCGGCCCGCGCCATAGGCCAGCGCGGCGACGGCTTGTGCACCGCCGACGCGCCACACTCCGTCGACGCCGGCGAGATGCGCGGCGGCGAGAACGAGCGGGTTGATCTGGCCGTCCGGGGTCGGCGTGACCATCGTCAGCCGCCCGACGCCCGCGACCTTGGCGGGGATCGCGTTCATCAGTAGCGACGATGGGTAGGCGGCACGTCCGCCGGGGACGTAGATGCCGGCGGCGTCGACGGGCAACCAGCGTGCGCCGAGCCTCACGCCTGCCGAGTCGACCGAGTCGCTGTCGAGCGGCCGCTGTTTCTCGTGATAGGCGCGGATGCGGGTGGCGGCGAGTTCGAGCGCGATGCGCAGGTCGGGATCGAGCGCATCGAACGCGGCCTTGCAGTCGACGGCGTCGATCTGCCAGCCGGTGGTTTCGAGATCGTGGCGGTCGTGCTTCTGCGTCAGGTCGCGGAGCGCGGTCTCGCCGTCGCGACGGACGGCGGCGATGATCGCGGCAACATCCTGCGTGACGCCTGCGTCGGACTCGCGACGGTCTTCGACGAGCGCGGTGAAACGCGTCGCAAAGTCCGCATCGGTGGTGTTCAGGCGAATCACATTCCCCTCCCGCTTGCGGGAGGGGTCAGGGGAGGTAATGACATAGCCTCGCACGCTACGATCGGGGACGGTGTGCCCTCCCCCGACCCCTCCCGCAGGCGGAAGGGGAGCAGAAGGTTGGCGCTCATGCTGCGATCTCCTGCTCTACCGCACGGCGGAATGCCTCGACCAGCGGCACCACGCGGCTGCGGGTCTTCATCGCGGCGCGGTTGACGACAAGGCGGCTGGTGACTTCCATGATCGTTTCGACCTCGACCAGGCCATTTTCCTTCAGCGTGCGGCCCGACGACACCAGGTCGACGATCCGCGGCGCCAAGCCCAAGGTCGGCGCCAACTCCATCGCGCCGTTGAGCTTCACGCACTCCGCCTGCACGCCACGGCTGGCAAAATGCGCCGCCGTCACGTGCGGATATTTGGTCGCGACGCGGACATGGCTCCAGCCGCGCGGATCGTCCTGCGCGGCCATCTCGGCAGGCTCGGCGACCGACAGGCGGCAATGGCCGATGCCGAGGTCGACCGGCGCATACAGTTCCGAATAGCCGAATTCCGCGATCACGTCCGACCCGACGATGCCGAGCTGCGCGGCGCCGTGCGCGACGAAGGTAGCCACGTCGAACGCGCGCACCCGGATCAGCGAGATCGCCGGGTCGTTGGTCGCAAATCGCAGCGCACGCGAATTTTCGTCCGAGAACGACGCTTCGGGATGCACCCCGGCGCGCGCGAGCAACGGCAGGGCCTCGGCGAGGATGCGTCCCTTGGGAACGGCGATGATGATCTGGGAGGGGGGCTGAGAATCTGGCACGCGCCGGGCTTTACGGGGGGGGCATGGCGGGTGCAACAACCTGCGCATGGCAAATGTAAAGGCAAGTTGCTCGGCGTTCGAAATCCAGGCGGAGTATTGCGCGGCGATGGATGCGCCAGTCACGGCGCGGGTTTGCACTGCGCTGGCGGAAGCGCTCGATCGGGATAGCGAGACGGGGCGGCGGGTGCTCGACTGGCCGGGCGAGCCGGTCGCGGATGCGCTGGCGCTGCGACTGGTCGGCGGGCTGCATGCGTTGCATCGGTCCGGCGTCGATCCCGCGCTCTCGACCGTGTTTTCCGGCGCGGAGACCGACCCGGTGCGCGTCATGGCCATTTTGAAAGCCACGCTCGTCGCGTACGATGCGGCTCTGCCACCCTGGCTCGACGGGCCGCCGCAGACCAACGAGGCGGCGCGGTCCGCGGGGATGATGACCGGCATCTTGCACCTTGCCGAGCGGTACGGGCCGCGGTTCGAGGTGCTGGAGATCGGATCGAGCGCGGGACTCAACCTGCTGATCGATCGCTACCGGTTCGATCTCGGCGGCGTGACGGTCGGGCCGTCCGCCTCGCCGGTGACGATCCGCCCCGAATGGCGGGGGCCTCCGCCGCCGAGCGCTCTGGTCGAGATCGAGTCGACGCGCGGCGTCGATATCCAGCCGGTCGACGTCGCCGATCCGGTCGCGGCGGCACGGCTCGAGGCATATGTCTGGGTCGATGCGGTCGATCGACAGACGCGGCTCGCCAGCGCGATCTCGATGGTGCGCGAGGGCGGCGTCGATTTGGTCGAAGGCGATGCGGCTGATTGGGTCGAGGCGCAATTGGCCTTGCCGCAGCCCAAGGGCGTCACGCGCGTGCTGATGCATTCGGTGGTGTGGCAGTATCTGCCGGCGGCATCGCGCGAGCGGATACGGGTCGCGATGGAGGCGGCGGGGGCACAGGCGTCGGTCGAGCGGCCGCTAGGCTGGGTGATGATGGAGCCTAACCGCGATCTCCACCGGCACGAAGTTCGTGTCCGCGGTTGGCCCGGCGATCGGGCAATGGAACTGGTTGCGCTGACGCATGCGCATGGCGCTTGGGTCGAAGGTCTCGCCGCGCCGTACGAGACGCGCGAGTACGTCATGCGGCGCGGGGCGTATGAGATGTAAATCCTCCCCCGCCAGGGGGAGGTGGCTGCCAACGGCAGACGGAGGGGGCGGACAGGATAACGATTGTTCCGTGTCCGCCCCCTCCGTCAGGCTGCGCCTGCCACCTCCCCCTTGCGGGGGAGGATTTCAGTTCATCAGTAGAAGAAGCCGTTGTTGACCTGGGCGACGCGGCCGTTGCGCGTGTCGACCAGGACGACGTCGCGGCCGTAGCGGACCCAGCGCTGATAGCCGTAGGCCGGGCGCGACAGGCGATACGTCTGATAGTCGTTGATCCAGTAGTTGCGACCGTAATAGGCCGGCGCGAAACGATAGCCGACAGTCACCGGACGATAACGATAGCCGCGCGGGCCGACATAGGCGGGGCGGCGATAGACATTAGCGTGAGTGCGGCGATAGTCGCGCCAGTCCTCGCGCGCTTCGCGACGGTCTTCGCGCAATTCCTGGCGGGCTTCGCGGATGTCGCCACGGTCGCCGTAGCGGCGTGCGCGCTGCAGGTCGCGCTGACTCTCGCGGATTTCGCGCTGGTCGCGGCGGACTTCGCCGTAACTCTGCGCGGTGGCGAAGGTTGGGACGAGGGTGGCGGCGGCGACGGCCGCGAGGATCATCTTACGCATGACTGCTCTCCTGTGTTCGGCGCCGAATCAACGGCATGGATGAGGTTTTGCTCCCGCGCCGCTGAACGATCACAGAATGTGGTCGTCAGGATTTAGACAGGTGGCGAAGGTTCGACGTCCGCGTAAACGCCCTGCCAGTCCCGCCCGCCCCATCCGTCATCCCAGCGAAAGCTGGGATCTCCCCATTCGGGTCGCAGCACCCGTCACCATGAGATCCCAGCTTTCGCTGGGATGACGGGCGGGGGACGGGTGGGGGAGGCGATAACCTCTGTTCCGTGTCCTCCCCCCGTCGCCTTCGGCGCCACCTACCCTTGCGGGGGAGGATCGAGAGGGCGGTTAGATTCCCCAGCGGCGCATTGCGGCGATCACTGCGTCGGGTTTCTGCCAAGGCACGAAATGGCCTGCATCGATTTTTTCGATCGTTAGGTCGGGGACATAGGCGGCGAGGTCGAGCTGGCTCGGGAGCAGCGCGCTGTCCTGCATTCCCCAGATCACCAGCACCGGCATCGCGGTCGGCGGGAACGGTGCGTCGAGAAACGCGGGGCGGGGCGGGGTTTCGTCCATGGCGGGGACGACGATCGCGCTCGCGCGGTACCAGTTGAGCATCGCGGTGATCGCGCCGGGCTGGCCCCATTCGTCGAGATAGGCGGCCTTGTCCTCGGCCATTGCGGCGAGATCGGCGTGTTTGGAGAAACTCGTGTCAAAGAAGGTTTCGAGCCCGATCGACTCGATGTGCTTTTCGAGATCGGGGTTGCGGAAGGCGCGGATATACTGGCTGGCGGCGCGCTGCTCGAGGTCGTCGAACATGGTGCGCTGGAAGACGAGCGGGTGGGGGGCGTTGATGATGACGAGCTTGGCGATGCGCTCGGGGTGGCGCAGCGCGGCCATCCACGCGACCGCGCCGCCCCAGTCGTGGCCGACCAGCGTGAAACGGTCGATCTTCAGGTGATTGGCGAGCGCGATCAGGTCTGCGACGATCTTGTCTGGGGTGTAGTTGTCGATTCCCTCGGGTTTGGAGGAGCGGGCGAAGCCGCGTTGATCGGGGGCGACGACGTAGTGATCGCGGGCGAGGTCCGGGGCGATGGCGCGCCAGGTGCGGTGTGATTCGGGGAAGCCGTGGAGGAGGATGACGGGCGGGTTCGTTGGGTCGCCCGAGATCGCGACGTTGAGTTCTACGCCGGTGGACAGCGTGATGCGGTTCAGTTCGACCATTATTCCCCTCCCGCTTGCGGGACGGGTTAGGGGAGGGCCTACCCATCGCGCTGCCCCTAGATCATGCCCTCCCCCGACCCCTCCCGCAAGCGGGAGGGGAGAATACGCCTTCTGCTCCCCGCTCGCGGGAGAGGTTGGGGGTGGGCTCGCGGCTAGTTTCAAACGGAGTGCTCGGCGATAGCGCGTGCCCACCCCCTACCCCCTCCCGCTTGCGGGAGGGGAGGAGTCAGGGATAGCTGACCGTCTTCGGGATCGCGGGGATTTCGATCCATTCCTTTTCGTCGCCGGGTACCTTCGGGAAATTACCTGCGTTCCAGTCGCGTTTCGCCTGTTCGATGCGGTCGCGGTTCGAGCTGACGAAGTTCCACCAGACGTGGCGCGGCGTCGTGAAAGCATCGCCGCCGCACAGCATCGCGCGGCCGCCGTGACCGGACCGCAGCGTTGCCGCGATACCGGGGCGGAGGACGTAAAGCACCTGTGGCTCGAGCTTCACGCCCTCCAGCGTCGCCTCGCCCATCGCGAGGTAGATCGCGCGCTCCTCGGCGGCCGCATCGATCGGCACGCTCGCGCCGGGATCGAGCGCGATGTCGGCGTAGATCGTCCCCGAATAGGTCGTCGTCGGCGCGGTCTGGCCCCACAGGCTCCCCATGATGATCCGCGATCGCGCGCCGTGCGCCTCGATCACCGGCAGCTGCGCCTTGGTGACGTGTTCGAACGCGGGATCGATCTCCTCGACCGCCTCGGGCATCGCCAGCCAGGTCTGGATGCCCGACAGGTTGGGGCCCCCGGCGCGCTCGTCGCCGGGCGAGCGTTCGGAATGGACGATGCCGTGGCCCGCGGTCATCAGATTGACCGCGCCGGGCTCGATCCGCGCCTGCGTGCCGAGCGAATCGCGGTGGTCGATCGCGCCGTCGAACAGATAGGTGACGGTCGACAGGTTGATGTGCGGATGCGGGCGTACGTCGATGCCCGAGCCGACCGCGAGATGCGCGGGGCCCATCTGGTCGAAGAACAGGAACGGGCCGACCATCGTCCGCTCCTTGTTCGGCAAGGTGCGGTGGACCTTGAACCCGCCGAGATCGTGCGTCGACGGCAGGATGGTCTGGAGGACGAAATCATCGAGCATGCGCGTTATCCCTTGGCAGGTTCCGTGGCGTCGAGGAGCTCGACCAGGTCTGCGGGATAGATCGTTTCGTGAAAGCCCGCGATGTCGTTTCGGGAAAACCAGCGGTGACCGACGAGCAATTGCTTCTCCTGTTCGGTGAGATTGCCCGCCTTCACCTCGCAGGTGTCGACGTCGATCCGGAAATAGCGTTCGTCGGCGGTGACCTCGACGCCGTCGAAGGTCACGAAATCGATGGTGCGTTGCGCAACCTCGGGGCCGCAGTCGATGTCGAGGCCGACTTCCTCCCACAGCTCGCGGCGAGCGGCGGCGGCGTAGCTCTCGCCGGGGTCGACCGCGCCGCCCGGCGTGCACCAGAGCGGGGGGCGATCGGACGGGGTGAAGCGGAACATCAGCACGCGGTTTTGTCCGTCGACGAGGAGGATGCGTGCGGCCGGGCGTGGGGTGCGCTTCGATCCTCCCCCGTCAGGGGGAGGTGGCGCCATAGGCGACGGAGGGGGAGGACACGGAACGCCGGTCATCGCTTACCGCCCCCTCCGTCTCGCTTTGCGATCCACCTCCCCCTGGCGGGGGAGGATCGAAGGCGAATCATTCGGCGTCGAGCTCGGGATAGGCGCGGAAGATGCCGTCGGTGTTGAACGCCAAGCGCCGGTCGCTTTTCAGATACGCCTTGATCCCCGGCAGTTCGGCGACCTGATCGTGGAGGCGGATCAGGTTCGGATAGTCGGGCTCGAGCGTCTTCATCCGCTTGGGGAACATGTAGCGCAGCCCCTCGATCACCTGAAACAGCGAGGTGTCGGCATAGCTCCATTTGTGATCGATCAGCCAGTCGCCCGGATTGGCCTGCGCCGCATCCTCGAAATGACCGAGATATTTCGGCAGGCGCTCCTCGCGGAACTGTTTCGCCGCGCGCGCGGCCTCGGGTTTCTGGTCGTCGTAATAGTTCATCATCGCGACCGGATGGTGGACGTTGTGGACCTCCGCGACGAGGTCGGCGATCGTCAGCTGGAGCTGGTTGAGCCACAGCCGGTCCGCCATGTTCGACGGCGCGAGACCGTGACGCTCGCCGAGATACATCAGGATGTTGGCGACCTGGGCGATCACCAGGCCGTCGAGTTCGAGATAGGGCGGCGCGAACGGCGTCCGGCCGGTGCGGTCGTTGAGATCGGCCATCAGGCCATCCTCACCGACGCCGCGCGCGCAATCCTCGTAGGCGATCTCGGCGCCTTCGAGCGCGAGCCGGACGAACTCGCCGCGCCCCTGGATGGAGGGCCAGTACCAGAGCTTGTACGCCATCAGATTTCCCCGGGTGCGCGGGCCTTGATGGCGAGCGCGTGGATCTTCGTGCTCAACAGGTCTGCGAGCGCCTGGTTCACGAGACGCTGGCGCGCGACGCGGTTAAGGCCTTCGAATGCCGGCGTTTGCACTTCTACGCGGAAATGCGTCTCGCCGGTGCCGTCGTCGCCCATATGGCCGGCATGGAGCCCGCTCTCGTTGACGACGACGAGCTGCGTCGGCGCGAGGGTCGCGGTGAGGCGGGCGGTGATCTGGTCCTGTACGGAGCCGGTGGCGAGGTCTGTCATCGACCCTATATAGCCCGTTTTGGAAGCGCGGGGAGCCGGTGGCGGACGACGATCGAAAAGAGCGTAAGGAACGCCCCAGCCCACGGTTTCACGGCCGCGTGGAAGGGACCGGGCGCGTCTGCATGTGGCGCGACTGCGAGGACCCCGGCGAATTTCGCGCACCCCCGCTGGAGGGCCCGAGCGAAGGTGGCCCGCCGCAGTTCCGCTGGTTCTGCCTGGAGCATGTCCGCGCGTTCAACTCCGGGTATAATTTCTTCGACGGGATGACCGCGGACGAAATCCATCATGCGCAGCGACCGATGGCGGGCTGGGAGCGCGAGACGCGCGCGTTCGCGCATGGCGGCGGCGACACGCCACCCAAATGGGCCGACTTCGCCGATCCGATCGATGCGATCGGTGCAAGGTTTGGCGAGCGGATGGCGGCGGCGCGCAAGGACGGCCGCGTGCTGTCCGACGGCGAACGCCGATCGTTGCGCGTGCTCGGGCTCGGCACGGACACCGACCGAACGGCGCTGCGCAAACGCTACAGCGAACTCGTGCGGCGCTATCACCCCGACCGCAACGGCGGCGATCGTGCGCATGAATCCGAACTGCAGAAGGTGATCGCGGCCTACCAGCATCTGAAAGGCGCCGCCGCGTTCGCGTAACTACGTCGTCATCCTGGGCTCGACCCAGGATCCAAAGCCAAGCAGGATGTCGATCGTTGCTCTGGATCCCAGCCTTCGCTGGGATGACGGAGAAAGGGGCGACCGATATTACTGTGATCGATAAATCGCTGCTCTCTGCGGGGGAACTCGTCTTCGGCCGGGCGGTTCGTCCAGTTCATCCACGTTACTCATCCGCGCATTCGTACAGCGGGCGGTTGAGTAACAGCCCGCGCTTGGCCTAGAGCTACCGGGAACACGAGGCCAACATGACCGATATCCCGAATACCCAGCCCGACAGCCGCGAGACCACGATCCTCGACGCACCCGACCGCATGGTGAAGGTGCGCGAGATGTTCGGGATCGATTCCGACATGGAAGTCCCGGCCTTCTCCGAAGCCGACGAGCGTGTGCCCGATCTCGATCCGGCATACGTCTTCGATGCCGACACGACGCTCGCCGTGCTGGCGGGCTTCGCGCATAACCGCCGCGTGATGGTCCAGGGCTATCACGGCACCGGCAAGTCGACGCATATCGAGCAGGTCGCGGCGCGTCTGAAATGGCCGTGCATCCGCATCAACCTCGACGCGCATATCAGCCGCATCGACCTGATCGGCCGCGATGCGATCGTCCTGAAGGACGGCCAGCAGATTACCGAGTTCCGCGAAGGCCTGCTGCCTTGGGCGTTGCAGACCCCAACTGCTTTGGTGTTCGACGAATACGACGCGGGCCGCCCGGACGTGATGTTCGTGATCCAGCGCGTGCTGGAGACCGAGGGCAAGCTGACGCTGCTCGACCAGAACCGCGTGATCCGCCCGAACCCGTGGTTCCGCCTGTTCGCGACCGCCAACACGGTCGGCTTGGGCGATACGAGCGGGCTGTATCACGGCACGCAGCAGATCAACCAGGGCCAGATGGACCGCTGGAACATCGTCGTCACGCTCAACTATCTGCCTGCCAAGGTCGAGGCGCAGATCGTGCTGGCCAAGTCCGGCGAATACGACAAGCCCGACGGCAAGAAGGTCGTCGAGAACATGGTCCGCGTCGCCGACATGACCCGCAAGGGGTTCGTCAACGGCGACATCTCGACCGTGATGAGCCCGCGCACCGTGATCACCTGGGCGCAGAACGCGCTGATCTTCGGCGACGTCGGCTTCGCGTTCCGGTTGAGCTTCCTCAACAAGTGCGACGAGGCGGAACGGCCACTGGTCGCCGAATATTACCAGCGCGTGTTCGGCAAGGACCTCCCCGAGAGCGTGGTAGGTAAGGCCTGAGCCTTTGGCCAACGAAACCCCTCTCGATCGCTTCAAGGCGGTCCTTGCCGGTACCGCGCGTGCGATCGCGGAGGAGCCGGAGGTCGAGCTCGCCTTCACCGCGGATGCGCCGACTCAGTCGGGCAAGCACATCAAGGTGCCGATGCCCGCGCGTGCCTTGCCGGCCGAGCAGGTGGCGGAAGCGCGCGGGTTTGCGGATGGCTTTGCGCTCCGGTTGAAGCTGCACGACATCGCGCTGCATAACCGCGCCGCGCCGATCGAGGCGGTGGCGCGCGCCGTGTTCGATTCTGTCGAGACTGCACGCGTGGAAGCGCTCGGGTCGCGCGGCTATGCGGGGATTACCGAGAACCTCGAACGCGCGCTCGACGTGCGGCTGCGCGCAGACCCGATCACGCGCGCCCGCAATCGTGACGAGGTGCCGCTGTCGACCGCGCTCGGCCTGATGGTCCGCGAACGGCTGACCGGGCAGGAATCGCCCGCGATCGCCGCGCCCGGTCTCGCGCTCGTTCGCGAGTGGATCGAGAGCAAGACCGATCTTGACGCGCTGGCCTATGCGCTCGACGACCAGAAGGCGTTCCAAGGTCTTGCGCGGAAGATGCTGCAGGAGCTGGAACTGGTCGAAGGCGATCAGGTCCCCGAGGAGAGCGACGAAGGCGGCTCCGAGGACGAGGGCACCGACGAGCAGCAGCAGGACGAGGGCGACGAAGGCGACGACCAGGGCGAGGACGGCCAGGGCGAAGTCGAGGCGCGCGGTGAACAAGCCGAGCAACAGAACGAGGAAAGCGACGGCCAGGAGCAGAGCGACGAGTCGATGGACGATATCGACGGCGAGCCCGGCGACGACGGCGAGGAAGGCATGCAGCCGGTCCGCCCGAACCGCCCCTTCGCCGACATGGGCGGCGCGTTCGACTACAAGCCGTGGACGACGCAGTTCGACGAGGTGATCGCTGCCACCGAGCTGTGCGACGCCGACGAACTGGCGCGGCTGCGCGGTTATCTCGACCAGCAGCTCGTGCATTTGCAATCGACCGTGTCGAAGCTCGCCAACCGGCTCCAGCGCCGGTTGATGGCGCAGCAGTCGCGGTCGTGGGATTTCGATCAGGAGGAGGGTATCCTCGACGCGGCGCGGCTCGCGCGCGTGATCGTCAACCCGACTCTGTCGCTGAGCTACAAGGCCGAACGCGAGACCGATTTCCGCGACACTGTCGTGACTTTGCTGATCGACAATTCCGGCTCGATGCGCGGCCGCCCGATCTCGATCGCCGCGATCAGCGCGGACATCCTCGCACGGACGCTGGAACGCTGCGGCGTGAAGACCGAGATCCTCGGCTTTACCACGCGTGCATGGAAGGGCGGGCAGAGCCGTGAAACCTGGCTCGCCGCCGGGCGTCCGCCGCAGCCGGGGCGGCTCAACGACATCCGCCACATCGTCTACAAGCGCGCCGACGAGCCTTGGCGTCGCGCGCGCAATTCGCTCGGCCTGATGATGCGCGAGGGGTTGCTGAAGGAGAATATCGACGGCGAGGCGCTGATGTGGGCGCATGCGCGGCTGGTCGCGCGGCCCGAGGAACGCCGCATCCTGATGGTGATCAGCGACGGCGCGCCGGTCGACGATTCGACGCTCAGCGTGAACTCCGGCTCGTATCTGGAGCGCCATTTGCGCCAGGTGATCGGCTGGATCGAGAGCAAGTCGCCAGTCGAACTGGTCGCCATCGGCATCGGCCACGACGTCACGCGTTATTACGCGCGCGCCGTCACGATCATGGATGTTGAGCAACTCGGCGGCACGATCATCGAACAGCTCGCGTCGCTGTTCGATACCGAGTGATCCGCCGGTGGTGGCGGGCGGTGTGATCGCAGCGCCCGCGAGCGGATTCCACGGACCCGTCAAGCGCTCGATCACGATCGCCGGCCACCAGACGTCTATCAGTCTCGAACCCGTCTTCTGGAAGGCGCTGGAGGCAGCGGCCGTGCGCCTCGCATTGCCGCTTTCCGCGCTCGTCGCCGAGATCGACGCGATTCGCATCGTAGCGGACGATCCACCCAACCTTGCTAGCGCGTTGAGAACATGGCTTTTCGATAATCCAGGTTGAGAACTACTCGCATTAGCGTTGACAGTGCGAACGACTCTCAATAGCGAGCCCCTTAGAACAAAGGGGTTTGTCCATGTCGCTACCTTCGCCGCGTGCATCGTTGCCGCGTTCGTCCTCCGTGCCCGCGTTCCTTGCTCTGTCGTGTGTCGGCGCATTCGCGACCGCGCCCGCCTATGCCGCGGATGCAGACAAGGCCTCGGCACCGGTAACAGACGCGCAGCAACGCGAAGAAATCCTCGTCAATGGCCAGCGCATCCACGACGCAGGCCCGAAGCAGGTCGCGCCGCTGGTCAACACGCCGCGGTCGGTGATCGTCCTGCCTAAGGACGTGATCGAGCAGACCGGATCGAACAGCCTAGCGGATGCGCTGCGCACCGTTCCCGGCATAACCTTCGGCGCGGCCGAGGGTGGCAACCCGATCGGCGACCGCCCGTTCATCCGCGGCTTCGACAGCCAGGGCAGCATCTATGTCGACGGGGTCCGCGATCTCGCCTCGCAGACCCGCGAAGTGTTCGCGGTCGATTCGGTCCAGATCGTCCGCGGCTCCGACTCGACGCTCGGAGGGCGCGGCTCGGCCGGCGGCACGATCAACATCCTGTCGCGCCTGCCGCAGCTCGACAATTTCGGCACGCTCAGCGCCAGCTATGGCGAGGCCGACTATAAGCGCATCACCGGCGACGTAAACTTGAAGGTCTCGGACACCGCCGCGTTCCGGATCGAGGGGATGTGGCACGATCAGGACGTCGCCGGGCGCGATGCGATCTGGCAGAAGCGCTGGGGCATCGCACCGTCGTTCGCGATCGGGCTCGGCACGCCGACCCGGCTAACCGCGAGCTTCTATCACATGGAGAGCGAGGAACTGCCCGACAGCGGCATCCCGTATCTCTACACGATCGCCAACCATCCCGGCACCGGCAACGTCACGACCCAGCCTGCGCTCGGCACGGTGACGACGGCGGGCGGCCAAACCGGCTACGTCTCGCGCAAGAACTTCTACGGTTTGGCCAACCGCGATTTCCGCGATGCGACCACCAACCAGGCCACGCTCCGCGTCGAGCATGATTTCGGCGGCATCACGCTGCGCAACACCGCCCGCTACACGCACAGCACGCAGAGCTTTATCTTCACGCTGCCCGACGACAGCCAGGGCAATGTCTATGGCACCACCGCGACCAACACCGGCGCCAACCTGACGACCGGCGGTTATGTCTGGACCCGCGGCAACACGCGCTACGGCTATAGCGAGAGCATCGTCGACCAGACCGACCTGTACGGCAAATTCAACACTGGCGGGATCGAGCACAGTTTCTCGCTCGGCACCGAAATCTCGTGGGAGAAGACGCGGCGCGGTACGTTCGTGTCCGCGAACGGCTCGACGATCTCGCCGCGCTGCAACACCGCGACGATCGCGCGCTCCTATTGCACCAGCCTGTTCGATCCGGACCCGTATGCACCGTGGGTCAACTACACGAGCGACACGTCGACCACGCCGACGCCGATCGTGAAGGGCGCGCCCTCGACCGAGACGCAGAACGACGCGAATACCAAGGCGGTCTACGCGTTCGATTCGATCACGCTGATGCCGGCGCTGATCCTGAACCTCGGCGCACGTTACGACCGGTTCGAATCCACCATCACGCTGCCGGGCGCGACGCAGACCAAGGTCAACCGCGTCGACAATCTGTTCAACTGGCAGGCGGGTCTGGTGTTCAAGCCGACGTCGGAAACCAGCCTGTATGCAAGCTATGCGACCGCCGCGACGCCGCCCAACAGCCTGCTCGGCGAAGGACGTGAGGACAATGCGATCACGGCCGCGACGCTCAACCTGCTGAAGCCGCAAAAGACCAAGTCGTACGAAGTCGGCGCCAAGGCCAGCCTGTTCGGCGAGAAGCTCCAGCTCGGTGCGGCGGTATTCCAGACCGAAATCTCCAACGCGCGCGTGCTCGACGACACCAACACCGCGTCGTTCATCGGCGAAACGCGGATCCGCGGTATCGAGTTCAACGTCAGCGGCACGATCCTGCCCGGCTGGACCGTTTTCGGCGGCTTCACGCATCTCGATCCGAAGATCATCGACGGCGGCTTCACGACGCTGACCGCCGCCGCGCTCCCCGGCCTCCAGCCGACGCGGACGATCGGCGTCGTGTCGGTCAACACCGGCAAGCAGGTCCCGCAGACCGCAAGGAACAGCTTCACCGCGACGACCAACGTCAACGTGACCAAGCGGCTGCAGATCGGCGGTACCGCGCTGTACATGGACGAGCAGATCGGTGGCTATGCGGACAACCGCACCGCGACGCAGAACGCCGCGGGCGTGGTCACCGTCAACGCCGCGACCAAGGTCCTGACGCGCAGCATTCCGGATTACTGGCGCTTCGATGCGCGCGCGAGCTACAAGCTGACCGACAATGTCGACCTCAGCGTCAACGCGCAGAACGTGACCAACAAGACCTATTTCTCGCAGACCTTCACCAGCCACTACGCCGCAATCGCCGCGGGCCGGACGATCTTCGGCACGGTGAACCTGCGGTTCTGAGGACATGACGGCGATCGATACGCTCACGCCCGACGCGATCGCCGCGCGCCTCTCCGGAAGTCCGGAGGAGCGCGCGGCGTTCGTGCGCGAGGCGGCGGACACGGGCGTGGCCGAGGCACAGGCGGTGTACGGGCAGATGCTGCTCGACGGGGTTGGCGTCGTCGCCGACCCGGCCGCAGCGGTCGGTTGGTTCACGAAGGCGGCGGCGCAACATCATGTGATGGCGCTCAACATGGTCGGGCGTTGCTACGATCTCGGTTGGGGCACGCGTGTCGACAAGACGCGCGCGGCCGAATGCTACCGGATCGCGGCGGATCGCGGGCTCGACTGGGCGATGTATAATTACGCGACGTTGCTTGCGCTGGGCGACGGCGTCGCCGAGGACAAGCCGGCGGCGCTGGCGTTGCTGGAGAAGGTTGCCGCAATGGACTCGGGGCTCGCCAGCGCGAAGGCGATCAACTTCGTCGGTAGTTTTGCAGAAGACGGTTGGGCTTGCGAGCGCGACTTGGCGCGTGCCGCGGCATGCTATGCGCGTGCGGCGGAAGGCGGCGACTTCCGCGGCTGCTTCAATCACGCGCGGATGCTCGGAGCGGCGGGGGAGATCGAGATGGCACTTGATTGGCTGAGACAGGCAGGCGCACGCGGGAACGCGGCGTTCCTCGCCAAGGCCGAAACGTGGCTGGCGGCGAGCGACATCCCGGCGTTCCGGACGTCCGGCGTGGCGGCATTGCGCGAGGGGGCAGCATGCTGATTGCCATTCCCGACGTGCTCGATCCAGCCGAGGTCAGACGCGTCCGAGCGCTGATCGATGCGGCCGAATGGATCGATGGCAACGCGACCTCGGGGCCGCAATCGGCACTCGCCAAGCGCAACGAGCAACTGCCCGAGGACTCTGCGGCCGCGCGCGAGGCCGGAAGCATCATCCTCGACGGACTCGGCCGCTCCGCGCTGTTCGTCGCCGCCGCGCTGCCGCTGAAAGTCTTCCCGCCGCTGTTCAACCGCTATGCCGGCGGCCAGGATTTCGGGCTGCACGTCGACACTGCCATCCGCATCAAGCGCGGCTCCGACTTCCGCATCCGCAGCGACCTGTCGGCGACGCTCTTCCTCGCCGATCCCGAAACCTATGACGGCGGCGAACTCGTGATCGAGGATCAGTTCGGCCCGCAATCGGTCAAGCTGCCCGCCGGGCACATGGTGGTGTATCCCGCCTCCAGCCTGCACCGCGTCGCGCCGGTCACGCGGGGTGTGCGCGTCGCGTCGTTCTTCTGGTTGCAGTCGATGGTCCGCGACGACGGCGCGCGACGGATCCTGTTCGATCTCGACCAGAGCGTGCAGGCGGTCGCGGCCGCGCAAGGGCAGGGCGATCCGGCAACGGTACGGCTGACGGGGGTGTACCACAATCTGCTGCGCCGCTGGGCGGATGTGTGAGCACGCATGACGGAAAGGGGATGGATGGACTTGCGTACGTCCGCCATGCCACGCTCCACGAACGGGGGAATATTCGATGCGTAAACTGGCGATGCGACGGGCCTGGTTTCAGGTCCATAAGTGGATCGGGCTGATCCTCGCGATCCTGATCATCCCGCTTTCGCTGAGCGGCGCGGCGCTGGTGTGGCATAATGCGCTCGACCGGATCGTCGATCCGAGCCGCTATGCGGTGTCGGGGACGACGGTGCTCAGCCCGGACGCTTATGTCGCTGCGGCGGCGGCCCGGCTCACGCATGGCGAGCGGATCGCGCAACTGACGATGCCCGAGGATGGCGGGCCGGTGGTGATCGCGGCAGCGGCGGCGGGAAGTGCGCCTAAGCGGCCGGGGCCACCGCAGCGGACGATGGTGTATCTCGATCCGCCGACCGCGCGCGTGCTGGAGGTTTCGCCCTCGAATGGCGGCCTCGTGCGGTTCCTGCATGTGCTCCACGGGAGCCTGCAGCTACCCGGCGTCGGGCGGTCGATCGTCGGCTGGATCGGCGTGGCGATGATGGTGTCGTGCTTTACCGGGCTGTGGTTGTGGTGGCCGACGATCGGCAAATGGACGCGCGGGCTGCGGTATCGGCGGCATCGTAACGTCGATACCAACCTTCATCACCTGTTCGGCTTCTGGATCGCGCTGCCGCTGTTCGTGCTGTCGCTGACGGGCGCGTGGATCTCGTTTCCGCAGTTCTTCGGCAAGCTCACCGGCGAGGCTTCGCGGCCGAGAGGCGGGCCAGATCGCGGGGCGATGATGCGTGCGAAGCCGCTGGCGAAGCCCGCACAGCCGCTCGACGTGGCGATCGGCAAGGCGCGGGCGCTGGCCGGTGGCGCACCCTTGCGGAGTGTTGCGTGGCCGACCGATCTCAGTGCGGACTGGACCGTGACGTTCGCGCGCGGGGGGACGCCGGTCGGGGTGAAGATCGCCGACGATACCGGTGGCGCGACCGCGGCGCCGGCGCGGCCTCAGGGCGGCGTGGGGCGGTGGATGCGGCGGATCCACGATGGCACCGACATGGGGGCGCTGTGGCAGGTGATCATCTTCCTCGGCGGGATATTGCCGGCGGTACTGGCGGTGACCGGCGTGATCATGTGGTGGCGCGCGAGAGGATGGAAGGCGGAACTGGCGGCGCGTCGCGCGGCGTGAGCTGTCCCTCGCCCCGCTGGGGAGAGGGAAGGAGGAGCTCTTGCGACGGGAGGGTGAGGGCACGTGCTTTGGCTGGCGTGCCCTCACCCTCCCACGCTTCGCGCGGGCCCCCCTCTCCCCTGAAGGGAGAGGGTTAAGTGTTACCGCCCCAAGAGCACCCGCGCTTGCCCGGCGATCTGCGCTAGCATCGCCGCGTTCGGGACAGCCGCATGACGCGCGCGGTCGATGACAGCCTTGAACTGCGCGACCCGCGTAGCGTTCGCCGCCAGCCAAGCCTCGACCGCACCCTGCGGATCCTGTGCCCCACGCCGCGCGAGGAACTCGAGCCGCAACTGCTGGAAATCGCGCGCGAGACCGGCGATGAGCAGGCGCTCCCACGGATCGGTCGGGCTGATCCGCGCCGCATTCGCCTGCGCCCAATCCAGCCCGAGCGCCTGCCCGAGGTGCGTGAACGCGCGCGTGAGGACCGCCTCGTCGAGCGTCATCCGCTCGCCGAGATCGGCGAGACCAACCGCGCCGTCCATCTCGAACAGGCGGACTACCTTGCGCACTAGGTCACCCGGCGCACCAACCGCTTCAAGCTGGCTGGCGATACGGCTGCTCTGCGCACTCGCCTCTTCGAGCAGCAACGCTGCGGTCTGGCTGTCGAGCTGGGTGATGCCCTTCGCCAGCCGTGCGAGCACGTCGCCCGGTGCCGTTCCCGGCGCCGATACGCGCAACAGATCGGCGATCTGCGAGCGCGTCGCGACCGCCACCTCGTCGAACAACGCGATCCGCGCCGCCTCCGGCATAACGGCCGTCTCGATCTCCGCCCACAGCGCCGGCAGGTCGAACAGGCGTTCGGCGACGACGAACATCGCCGCGATATCGCCCATCGCCGCACCTTCCTCTTCCGCCAGCTCGAACGGGTAGAGGATGCCCAGTCGGTTGACGATCCGGTTGGCGAGCTTGGTCGCGACGATCTCGGGCCGCAGCCGGTGCTCGTCGATCGCGGTCGCAAAGCGCTCGCGCATCGCCGCGGGGAAGGCGGCGTGCAGGTCGGGCTTGAGCGCGTCGTCCTTGGCGATATCGCCATGCTCGATCGCGTCCTGCAACCCGAGCTTGGCGGTCGCCAGCAGCACGGCGAGCTCGGGGCGGGTCAGCCCCAGACCATCCTGGCCGCGACGGAGCAGGATATCGTTCGACGCCAGCCCCTCGACTGCCCGATCGAGCCGGCCCGCGCCCTCGAATATCTCGATCACGCGGACATAGCTCGGCACCGCGACCGCGCCGTCGGCCTCTGCGATCGACAGCGCCAGCGTCTGGAGGCGGTTGTCCTCCAGCACCAGATGCGCGACGTCGTCGGTCATGCTCGCGAGCAGCGTGTTGCGGTCCTCGTACCCCAGGCGCCCTTCGATCATCTCGCGGTTGAGCGCGATCTTGATGTTGACCTCGTTATCCGAGCAGTCGACGCCCGCCGAATTGTCGATGAAGTCCGTGTTGATCCGCCCGCCGCGCGCGGAGAACGCGATCCGCGCCGCCTGCGTGACGCCGAGGTTCGCGCCTTCGCCGATCGCGATCACGCGTAGGTCCTCGGCGTTGACGCGCAGGCGGTCGTTGGCGGGATCGCCGACCGCGACGTTCGCTTCCGATGCGGCCTTCACATAGGTGCCGATGCCGCCGAACCAGAGGAGGTCGGCCGGCGCCTTGAGGATCGCAGAGATCAGCGCGCCGGGCTCCATTTCGCTCGCGGTTATGCCGAGCGCGGCCTGCACCTCCGGCGACAGCTTCACGACCTTGTCGGTGCGCGCGAACACGCCGCCACCTTTGGAGATCAGGCTGGCGTCGTAGTCCGCCCAGCTCGACCGCGGCAGCGCGAACATGCGGTTGCGCTCGTCCCAGCTGGTTGCCGGATCGGGATCGGGATCGAGGAAGATGTGGCGGTGGTCGAACGCCGCGATGACCTTCAGCGTCTTCGACAACAACATGCCGTTGCCGAACACGTCGCCCGACATGTCGCCGCAGCCGACCACGGTGATGCTCTCGCTCTGCACGTCGAGGCCACGTTCGGCGAAGTGCCGCTGGACGCTGAGCCATGCGCCCTTTGCGGTGATCCCCATCGCCTTGTGATCGTAGCCGACCGAGCCACCGGAGGCGAACGCGTCGCCGAGCCAATAGCCGCGTTCGAGTGCGAGCGCGTTCGCCACGTCGCTGAACGTCGCGGTGCCCTTGTCGGCGGCGACCACGAAATATGGGTCCTCGCCGTCGAGGATCGTCACGCCATCCGGATGCACGACCTTGCCCTCGACGATGTTGTCGGTGATCGACAGCAAAGTGCGGATGAAGATCCGGTAGCTCTCGGTGCCCTCGGCCAGCCACGCGTCGCGGTTCGACGGGGCAGGGAGCTGCTTGGGATAGAAGCCGCCCTTCGCGCCGGTCGGCACGATGACCGCATTCTTGACGCGCTGCGCCTTCATCAGCCCGAGGATCTCGGTGCGGAAATCGTCGCGACGATCGGACCAGCGCAGGCCGCCGCGTGCGACCGGACCGGCGCGCAAGTGGATGCCCTCGACGCGGGGCGAATAGACCCACACTTCCCGCCACGGCACGGGGGCGGGGAGGCCCGGAATCAGATGGCTGTCGAGCTTGAACGCAAGCGCTTCCGACGCGGCGGACGTGAACGCGTTGGTCCGCAGCGTCGCCGCGATCAAATTGCGATACGCGCGCAGGATCCGGTCGTCGTCGATCGCGGTGACCGCGTCGAGCCCGGCCTCGATCGCCTGGTCCGCTTCGATCGCATTGCCGGGATGATCCGGGTGGTGGACCGCGGTAAAGCGCGCGATCAATGCCGCGGCGACCTTCGGCGCACGCCGCAGCGCATCGACCACGGTGGTCAGCCCATACGGAAGCCCCGCCTGACGCAGATACCGGAACCACGCGCGGAACAGCACGATCGCCTCGGGACGCATGCCGAGTTCGACGATCAGCCTGTTGAACGCGTCGTTCTCGGCAGCGCCTTCCAACACCGCCGCGATCGCGCCTTCGAGCACGGGGGCGTCGCTCTGCTGCGCCGCCGCGTTTGCCTCCAGCACGAAATCATGCACGAACGGCACGCTGTCGTCGCGCAGTCGCGTCGGCAATTCGCCGATCACGCGGAAGCCGAAATTCTCCAGCACCGGGACCGCGTCCGACAGCGGCAACGCGCCGCCTAGCTTGTAAATCTTGAGTTGGGGATCGGCACCGGCTTCCCCCGGAACGAGACGCACACCACGCGCATCCGGGTCGGCCAGCGCGGCGATCCGCTGGATATCCTCGGCGGCCTCGGCAGGCGTGCTGAGGTTGCGGTAATTCTGCGGGAACGCGGCGGCCCATTTCAGCGCAAGCCGTGCGGCGCGCGGAGGCGGCAACGTCTCGATCAAGGCCGCCTCGACGTCCGATACCCAGCCGCGCACCATCCGCTGCAACCGGAGCGCGAGCGGCGCGGCGTCGGGCATCCGTCCCTCGCCGCGCAGATCGAGCGTGTAGCGGATCATCGCGACCTCGCCGTCCTCCAGCGCGATCGACCAGTTCAGGATGCTCGCATTCGCCGCCTCCGCCAGCATGTCGCCGATCGCGACGCGGCGGCTGGTGGTGACGTCGTCGCGTGGCAGCCAGACGAACCCGAACAAATGACGCCCGAGCGCCGATTGGACTAGGACGAGCGCGGGCCGCGGCCGATCCGCCAGACTCATCGCGGTCAGCGCGAGGTCCTCCAGCGCATCGGGTGCGAACGCGATCACCAGGTCGTGCGGCAGCGCGGTGAACGCATGCGTCAGCGCCTTGCCCGCATGACCGCGCGGATCGAAGCCGAACTTGGCCTTCATCGCGGCGAGGCGCGTGCGCAACACCGGCACGTCGCGCGGCATCGCGGCCAGCGCGGCGCTGGTCCACAGCCCGCTGTAGATCGACAGCCCGGCAACCGTCGCGCCCTCCATCACCGGCACGACCACGAGGTCGAGCGGCACGGCGCGGTGCACCGTCGAGATCAGGTTCGACTTCAGCAACAGCGGTGCGTCGTTCCCCGCCTCGAACCACTCGATCGCCAGCGCACGCGAGGCTTCGGCGAGGATCGGCACGCGGTGTTCGTTACGCGCAATACCGAGCGCCGCGCCGCTGCTGCCGTCGCGATGCCAGACCTGATGGCCGAGCAGCGTCAGGTGCCCGTCGAGGAACCACTGCAGCAATGCCGCGCCTTCGCCCTCGGGCAGCTTGGCGATATCGTCGTCGAGCGCTCCTTGCATCGCGCGCCAGTCGGTCACCGCCGCGCGGACATCGGCCAATACGGCCGTGAGGTCCTCGATCAACCCGCGACGATCACGCGCATCGGCGCGCTCCATCTCGAGATAGATCATCGATTCGGGGCGGCCGGCGCCCTGGCCGTCCGCGTCGATCGCATACAGCGTGCCATCGGGCGTCCGCGTCGTCCGGACGACGGGGTGGATGATCCGATCGACCGCGATATCCTGCGCGCCGATCGCCGCGGCGATCGAATCGACCAGGAACGGCATGTCGTCGTTGACGATCGCGAGCCGCATCCGCCGCCGCGTGTCGTCCGCACTGATCGGCTCGATCGCGATCGCCGGCGCACCGTCGTCGCGGTGCGCGGCGGTCGCGGCCACGAACGCCGCGGCCTGCGCGACCTCCGCTGCCCCGAAGTCCTTGAGTTCGCCCGGAAGGGCCCGTTCGGTCAACCGGCCCGCAAGGGTTTCGGTGAGCGTTTTCAACGATTGGTTCGCCATAGGTCCGGGCCTATGCGCCCGCTATTCGCCTATCTCAAGGCTTGTGGCAGGTGCGAAGAGATATGCTGCGCCGCACCTAGGCCGCGGCGCACCTAGGCCGCGGCGCACTCCGCAGTGGCGATCGCGGTCAGGTCGCCGTCATAGCCGTCCAGAAAGCTCGGCAGCCCGCCGATCGGCACCTGATGACGTTGGGCATGCCGCAGCACGTCGGTAAACGTCGCGAGTCGGCCCGCATCGAAATTGGCGCCGAAGACGAGTTTGACGATCTGCGCCATCGCCGCATCCTCGCCCGGCAGGCACGCGGTGGACAGCAGGGCGGCGAGATCGTCGCCTTCATGCTCGGCCGCGACGGCAAAATCATGTGCCCGACCCAATGCCCGGTGCAGCGCGGCGCGGCTGCGGGCTTCGGCGGCACGGAATTGCGCGGCGCTCTCGCGTGCCATCGCCAGGTGCTCGCCCAGCGGGCCGGCCGGTACTATTCCGGAGGGCAGCGTTTCCGAGGGCAGGGGTTCGTCGAGCACGAGTTCCTGCATGACCGGTGCTGCGCTCGCGAAACCGCCGCTCGGACCATCGGCCCAAACCTGCGCGGTCTCGCCCAAGGCCTGCGGCGTCGCGCGGACGGCAGCGTCGAGTTCGGCCGCCAGGGTCACCTGCATGCCGGCGTCCGCGAGTTCCTTCCAGTTGATCACGCCGAAGATGAAGTCGATCGTCTCGCCGGCCGATGCGAACGGCATCAGGATGCCGCGGTACAACGTCGTGCGCCCCCGGCTGCTGACGAATTCCGCCTCGAAGCCGATCGGCGCGCGATTGGCGATGATCTGGAGATAATGATCGGTGAGGCGCGACAGCAGCGACCGGCTCGGCACGTCGGCGATCGTCGCGATCGGCCCCTCCAACCCGCATTCCTCGCGCAGTGCCCGACCGAGATACGCGATCTTCGGGTCGCCCATGCCATGGCTGAAATCGAGCAGCACGCTGTGCGGGCCGAAATCGGTGATCGTCTCGGGCTCGAGGTTCGCGATCGACGGATAGGGGCGTCCGTCGAGCAGCGACACCCAGTGATTATAGGCGCGCACGTGCATCCGCCGCTCGTCGCCGCCGAGATCGAACATCACGTCGTTGACGCCTGCGTCCGCCGCGTCGTGCGCGGGGGCCGTAGCGCCGGGCCGCCCGTCATCTCGCCCGCGTACTGTATTCATGCCAAACGCCCCCAAATTCACGGTCAGGCATATACGAGGCCATGGTAAAAGACCCGTAAATACGCAAACCGCTTGTCAGCGCGAAAACCCCCTGTTATGCGCCGCCCCCTCGACCGGAGACATCCGCCGTCGGGCCGCTTTAGCTCAGCTGGTAGAGCATCGCATTCGTAATGCGGGGGTCACAGGTTCGAGTCCTGTAAGCGGCACCACTACTTCATGGCACTTCCACAAGGGAACAGCGGCGGCTGAGGCTGAACGGTCTTTCCGATGAGTAGCCGTTTGGGTCCTGCTTGGGGCGCTTTGGGTAGGAACTGGGCTCGATCCCGCGTACCGGTTACTGGGCAACCCCGCCGCCAAGGGCGTTCGCTATAGTTCCCAAGGGCACCGCGAGAGCCTGATAACAAGAGATTGCCGCGAAGTACGCGACCCCTAAACCAGCGATGACAACGCATACGAATTGAATCGTGGACGAGCGCTGTCGATTTCGTTCGGCGCGTTGGGTCACACTTTGACCTGGCTTTTCCCGCGTCAGACTATGCCGGTCCGACGCCGACGGACGGCTCTTCAGCACGGGTTCGTTCACAAGGGCGGCTATGCTAACGGGATCCTGCGTCTGCACGCCGAAGCGGCTTCCACCCTTCCAAACTACTCTGCCAATGATCACCAGTGTCCCACGTCGAATGTCGACGTAAGTGCCGATGGCTGGCGGGTTCTTGCAAGAAATGAGCAAGCCCTTGTTTGACACGTCATGAATTCACCCGTCTGACCAATTACCGCTTATATTCAAGCGACATAGCACAGAAAGCTCTTTTAAATGTAGCAACAGTTATCTAGCCCACCGTCTGGTTGATCATGATCAGTATCTTAACGTGAGCGGAGTTCTAATTAGAGTAATGTCCTGAGTTGCCGTTTTCCTGCCTACAATTGGATCCATATCCGATGCAGTGGCACCACGTTCAATGTGCACTTCCACACGGGAAGGCGGCGGCTGACGCTGAACTGTGTTCCCGGTGGGCAGCCGTTTGGGTCCTACTTGGGGCGCTTTGGGTTTGGAAGCGTGCTGAACCGCCCCGGGTCTGCCAGAGACCTTGGGTTGTGAGTCACGCCGCCATATCGATGTTGTCTGCGGCAGCATAATATTGGTGTTCGGCTTCAGCAGGCGGGATGTTGCCGATAGGCTCGAGTAGCCGACGATGATTGAACCAGTCGACCCATTCGAGCGTGGCATATTCGACAGCTTCGAAGCTGCGCCAAGGTCCGCGCCGGTGGATCACCTCGGCTTTGTAGAGCCCGTTGATCGTCTCGGCCAAAGCGTTATCGTAGCTGTCGCCGACGCTGCCGACCGATGGTTCGATGCCGGCCTCGGCAAGGCGCTCGGTGTACTTGATAGACACGTATTGCGACCCGCGGTCGCTGTGGTGAATCAGGCCACCACGGTGAACCGGTCGGCGGTCATGAAGCGCCTGCTCGAGCGCATCCAGGACGAAGCTGGCGTGCGCCGTCCTGCTGGCGCGCCAGCCTACGATCCGTCTGGCGTAAGTGTCGATGACGAAGGCGACGTAGACGAACCCCGCCCAAGTCGCGACGTATGTGAAGTCCGACACCCAAAGCCTGTTCGGCGCTGGCGCGAAGAACTGGCGATTGACGTGATCGCGTGGGCACGGCGTTGTCTTGTCGCTGATGGTCGTACGCACCGGCTTGCCCCGGATCACGCCTGCCAAGCCCATCTCGCGCATCAACCGCTCCACGGTACAGCGCGCGACAGGAAAGCCCTCCCGCATCATCTGCCGCCAGACCTTGCGCATGCCGTAGACCGCGAAGTTCTCGGCGAACACGCGGGCTATCTCGGGTTTGAGCGCCACATCCTGCCGCGCCCGCGCCGACAGCCGCGCTGGATCCTGTCGCTGCGCGACGTGTTCGTAGTAGGTGGAGGGGGCGATCGGCAGGACACGGCAGATCGGCTCGACCCCATAGGCATCGCGGTGATCGTCAATGAAAGCGATCATCGCCGGAACGGGCGGTCGAGCTCCGCCTGCGCGAAATATGCCGACGCCTTACGCAGAATCTCGTTGGCCTGCCGCAGCTCGCGGACCTCGCGTTCCAGCGCCTTCACCTTGTCGGCCACCTCGGCCGGGACACCGGCACGCTTGCCGCTTTCGACCTCGGCCTTCTTGACCCATTCATGCAGCGTCTGCGGGACGCAGCCGATCTTTTCGGCAATCGATACCACGGTCGCCCATCTGGACGGATAATCCCGCTCGTGATCGAAAACCATCCGCACCGCTCGCTCGCGGACCTCGGGCGCAAACTTGTTCGTCGTCTTGCTCGTCATGGCTCCACCTTCTCAGGAGTTGGAGCCTCCGACAAACACGGGGCGGTTCATTGGCACAACACCGTCTGATCGGGTTGTGGGAGGTCCCCACGCCTGTCGACAAAACCAAGGCTCTGAAACTGCTCAAGCAGATGAGCATCACCAACATCCACGTAAAGGTTGTGAAGCCATGATCGCTATGCAGGTTGCAGAGATTATTGCGCAGTACGCCGTCTTTCTCGAACTGACCGACGAAGAGGACCTTAACCTCGACACTGCCGTGAAGATGATGGAAGCCTTGGCTGGTCAGCTTCAAGAGATGGACAAGGGATTTCTCCGTGAGCTCGTGAACGCGTTCCCGATCATAGCGGAACAATACAGCGGCGAGGCGCAAGAGGTGGTGCGCGGCATAGCTTATGGCTACTATCTTGAAGACGCGCTGGCAGCAGGCGACCCGGTCAAGCTGGCGGCACTGGAAGCTTTGCGCGACGCGAAGGGTTGAACGGCGGCACTTGGAATCGTGGGAATCTCAAGGCCGCACAGTTCAGCGTCGATGCTTACATCACTGACGACTGACCGAAATTATCCAATGATCTGAGTGCCCATCTTTGTTCCCTGTGGGGCACCAGGGTCCCCCCGCGGTTGGGGGGGCCATGCGCTTCCTCATAGAGCGACCAAGGCGCGGCACTTTCTACGGCGAAACGGCTCTGGTAATACCCCGGCGCGTCACCGCCCCAATCCATATTTCAATCTCAAGCCCTTCGTCCTTGCTTTCCTGAGCTGGGCCCACGCCCCTCTGTGAGGACGCTTATCCATGCTTCACGCTGGCGTGCGCTCATTGACGATTTTCCCGACTGGGATCTCGACAGCATGTCAGCAATGCAGGCAGCAATTCGGTTCATTTGGCAAAACATCGATAGACCGGGTTGCCCCCCGCTATTGGGTCCAGCCGCTCTCGCGAAGTCTTGGTAACCGATAAATTTCTGATGGGGTGAGTTTTCTGCGGGCGCTTGTTTTATGATTTTGCCCTAACGAGGTATTGCTGATTGCAATGTTCGATTTTGTTGATCAGATGTTCTTGCTGCACGAGCGGGTGGGGGAAGCAGCATGGTTCAGACAGCGGATGGCGAACACAAGTCAGGGGTTTCGCACTGGCTGCGAACCGGTAGGCTGCCGACAGCGCAAAGTCCCGAGGGTGTCGGACTCAAATTCGATCCATGGCACGATCCTGAAGACGGTCGGTTCACATTCGCAGGCGCAGGAAGCCATTATGGCTCGAGCGGCGCCGATCCGACCGGCGAACCAAGCATGAGTGATCGCAGCAAGTCGCGCGCCGCCAGACGCTCAAAGTCGGAAGCATTACGGGTCGGAACGTGGGTAGGCGATGGCCAGCGTAGAGCGGAACCCGGGCCATCCGGGACTCCCCCAAAGCGACGCTGGATCGCGTGCAGGTAGCCCGCCGAACCCGGTTGCTGAATTCGTCGGTGGCGTCGGTGAAGGGCTTTACGACGTCGGGAAGGAAACGGTGACGGGGGTTCATGCGGCACTGACGACAAATCCGGTGACGACCATTCGCAACGCTGGTCGTGGGATTGCGGGCATGATCGATACCGCGATCGCTGCCGAGGAGACGCCGGCTCGCGTCCCAGTATCGCGTGCAGCGGGGGCGGTCGCCAACGCCTCGGCGCGCGATATCGGTCGCGCTACGGGGGCGGTCGCAGCAAACGCCGCATTGGCAGCCACGCCGGGGGCAGCGCTCTCCAGGGTTTCCGCATTGCGCCGCCTTCGCGTGGCGAGGCCGCGCCCGACCTTTGATCCGCCGCAAATCGGCTGGGCAAAAGAGACGATCAAGTCCGACGAACCTTGGAAAGCCTATAATGACTCAGCGACTGGCGCGCGCCCTGGTCAGGCGCCGACACTGATGCGGACGATGCCGGACGGCTCGAAGCGACCGGTCAAGTTCGACGGCATATAAGGCGAATACGTGATTGATCGGAAGTGGGGCGTAGGGGACGCGCCGCATGCGCGAGCACAGCTATTGCGACAATCTCAGGTGTTGGCGCAACATCGACTTATCGGCACGTGGGAGGTGCCCACCCAAGTCCAGATGATCAAAGCGCTAAAACTACTGAAGAAGATGAACGTCACCAACATCAAAGTCAGGGTGGTGAAGCCATGATAGCCATACAGGTCGCCCGCATCATTGCTCGGTTTGTGATTTTTGCGGACCTGACAGAGGAAGATGCGCTGGATGCTGATGCCGCTGTTGAGATGATGGAAGTACTCGGCGCCCAGCTTGAAGCACTGGACAAGGGTTTCCTCCGCGAGTTGGTCGACGCCTTCGCTGTTATCCCCGCGGAATATAGTGGTGAAGCGCAAGAGGTAGTGCGCAATATCGCGTATGGGTTTTATCTCGAAGAAGCGCTCGCAGCCGACGATCCGGCGAGGCTGGCCGAGCTGGAAGCGCTGCGCGATGCGAGAGATTGAACGCGACGACACCGGGGCGATAACGATCTGAAGATCCCGCGATCCCGGTGCCGCGACCTTTCGATGAGTGGCGTTCGATTTGAATAGTCCAACGATCTGGTTGCCCAGCTTTAGCCCCTGTGGGGCACCACTTTAAAAGCATTCGGCGCATCGATAACGAGGGCACGATCTCGTGTCGCCATCATGGACTTGCGGTATCTAACCGTGGCTTCGTGCGATGGGCAGGCATGCTTTCATGAGGTTTGCAAAAATACTTGGGTGCACAGGATGGTGTATCCATGCTGGGCGCGATTCGGTCCGAGCTCACTGAACTAGCCAAGCCGGCCGAGTATGAAATCCTCTGCCCGGCGATGCCCGCTTTTCAGCGCGGCATAGCCGGGCGCAGTGGCTATCGAGGATGCTAGCGGACGCCCTGCTTGCGCGCCCCAGCGATCATCTTTTGGGCGATCAGACGAACGGCATCGTCGTCTTTCGTCATGTCGGCAGCCGGATCGCCGAGGTGATCGAGGCTCTTTTCCATGAAGTCGAGAAGCCCGTGGTGACGATCCTCGACATACTCCATCAGCTTGAACAGGAGGTGCTCGGTAGCGATTTCACGCTGGCGGGCTTGCGTCGCGGTATCCGCCACGGTCACGTCGCCGAACGCTCGGACGCATCGAACTCGTTGAATGCAGTACGGACTTCGCCGGCCGTGACGTCGTCGGCAACCTCGACCGTGACAACCACCTTGCCGTTCAACTCGGCATCATCGCGAGCCTCGGGGCTCGGGGCGCCTGCTGCGGAGTCGGAGCCCGCTTCCTCGATGCCCGCGGTATTCGCTTCGCCTTCCGGCGCGATCACGACTTTGGCGCGATCTATGTCGAATTGCTGGACCAACCGCTCGACGGTCATCTCGGCTTCTCGGCGCGTATCGAATTTTCCGGTCAATTTCATGTTCGTCTCTCCGGCCGGCATGGCCTTCGGGAACAACCATTCAGATCGCGGCGGGTGCCATGCGGCATGGTTTTGAGGAGCATATGGTTTTGCGGAACACCAGCACGCCGCGATTGACGCGATCCATGGCTGACAATAATCTCACCAGCCAAGCAAAGGCTTTCGAGGCCGAATTCCACCGGACTGGAATGGTGCATGCCCCAACGCGCGCTCAAGCCCGATCAACGCCTTCGCGAGCATCTGGAAGATGCGCTAGTTGATGCAGAAGCACTCGGCTGGACGGTCGTGGCAGCCCTCATATCGGAAGCGCTGGATGCGATGGGGCCGCCCGTCGCGACACGGCGGTAATATTCTCCTGCCATTTACTGGAAATTAGATAAATGGTGACATGAGCACCAAGTGCTTGTAAAGATATGCAAAATTGTCAGTAATCATCGGTCCGGCTGGACGCCGCTGCTCGTATTGCTATCTAAATGAGGGTTGCTAATCCCGCGCCCGGAGAGAGCGCTATGAATACGGAGGCGGGGTCGGTTGCGCATGTGACCCAGACTGATCGTTTTGGACCGAACGTAGCACCAGACCGGACGGCTCCGGTTCATATCACCCCTTACCGGGGCGACATCGATGGCCTGCGCGCGATTTCGGTCGTTGCGGTCATCATTTACCACCTTTTTCCGACCCGCTTTCCAGCGGGTGGACTGGGTGTCGACATCTTTTTTGTCATATCGGGGTATCTGATCGGAGGAATCGTCCTCGCGAGCGTTGCTGCGCGTCGGTTCACCTTCGGCGATTTCTACCTGCGGCGCCTGCGCAGAATTGTCCCGGCGTTCGTGGTGATGATTATCGTCACGACGATCGTCTCGGCAATCCCGCTCTATCCCGAAGAGTTGACGAGCCTTGCGAAGAGTGCGCTCGCGGCGCTGGCCTGCATCGGCAACGTATTCTTCTATTTCACGTCGGACTATTTCGCGGCGGATAGCGCAACCTTGCCGTTGCTGCACACCTGGTCGCTAGGCGTCGAGGAACAATTCTACCTCGTTTTTCCGTTCCTGCCGTTGCTGATCGCGCATTCTAAATGGAAGCGATCGCTGTTGCCGATCATGATCGCGACGGCCCTGATCTCGCTGGCGGTAAGTGCCACTGCTGTAAAGACGAACCCAGCGGCGGCGTTTTATCTCCTGCCAAGCCGATGGTGGGAGCTGATGGTCGGCGTCCTCGCCTCGCAGGTGCGGGGGGACTGGTTGAAATCCAGGATGCTGGCGCGCATGTTCGGCGCCGCAGCGGGGCTGGGGATGATTGCCGCTTCCCTGCTGCTGGTACGACCGGAGCACGGGTTTCCGGGGCTGGTCGTTCTACCGGCATGCCTGGGTGCGGCGCTGGTTCTGGTCACCGGACAGGGCACGTCGACGATGGTTCATCGCGCCCTGAGCATTTTTCCCGCGCGCTATATCGGTCTTGCCTCCTATTCGCTGTATCTCTGGCACTGGCCCGTCATCGTTCTCTACCGGCAGCATCGCTTGATCGGAAAACTGTCGATATACGATGCTGTTATCGTTCTGGCTGTGACGGCGATCTTGGGATTTGCGTCCTGGAAATTCGTTGAAGGGCCATTCCGTGGCAAGATGACGCCACGCAGACTGGGTGCTTGGTGCGGTGGACTGGTCGCGATCGCTTCGCTGCTGCAGATCGGTATCCTGGCGACCAATGGCCTCCCGCAACGTTTTTCCGCCGCTGTGCTGTCATTGGCGAGGTCAGGCGGGCAGGCTGGATCGATGCGCAAGCCCAAAGCGAACTGTTTTCTCGACAACCAGAGCAGCGTTAGCGATTTCGACAAGACCCGATGTCTCAGTCGGGAGCCGGGCAAGCCTGACTGGCTGCTGGTGGGGGACAGCCATGCATCGATGATGTGGCGTGGGCTCACCACCGTATTGCCGCAGGTGCATTTCCAGACAGCGGTTGTCTTTGGATGCGAGATGCCGCTGGATCCGCTCCCGACCGGTCGGGTATGCGACGACCTAATGCATCAGGTACTGGTCCGGGACCTCGATACCGCCCGGCCCGACGCGGTAGTCGTAACCTGGCGCTGGATCCGGCTGGATATTCCTGCACTTAAGCGTCTTCACGATCGGCTCGCCGGTAAAGGCATTCCCCTGATCGTAATGGGCCCAACCCCTGAATATTCGATGCCGGTCCCGCGGATCATGGCGGAGAGCGTCAGGCGAAACGATCCGGGGCTGCTGGCACGAACCATCGAGCCGCGCTTGTGGAATAACGATCGTGAACTCGCGGCGCAGGCAAAGACGATTGGGTACACGTATCTGTCTCCGCTCCAGGCAATGTGTCCGCAAAGGCGTTGCATCGTCGAGGGCGCCAACGGCGATCTGCTGTATTTCGATGCCGGTCACTATAATCAACTTGGCGCCGAGACGGCCGTGCGGCGCTTGATCGCGAATGATCCGTCGCAGGGCTGGCCCCTACGTCGCGCCTTGGAAAGCACGAACGCGCAAACTCGATGATGCCGGTGGAGTGGGGGCGGCCTCGGCGGTCGCCTTAGGGTCAGCCCCGTCGGTGTCGTCCGTCGCTATGTTCCAAGTCGCCGGCAACCGGACTAGGGCTCGGTAGCTATGTATGCCGGCATTTATGTCGGCGAACGCCTCCGCCCGTCATCGCTATGTTCATGTTCGCATGCTATATATCGCGCGTGAAAACAGCGATTCCCCATACCTACGCCATCGGCATAGAGCCGGCCGACATCGACTTCATGGGTCATGTCAACAATGCGAATTATCTGAAATGGGTGCAGGCTGCCGTAATCGACCATTGGCAGCGCCTCGCGCCCGCCGAGGCGGTCGCAGGGCACCTGTGGGTCGCGCTGAAACACGAGATCACGTACCGCAAGCCGGCGTTCCTCGATGACGACGTGATCGCGACGGTGCTGCTCGAAAAGGTTCAGGGCGCGCGCGCGTTCTACGAGACGATCATCAAGCGTGGCGAGGATGTGCTCGCCGAGGTGAAGTCGAGCTGGTGCTGCCTCGATGCGGAGACGCTGCGGCCGTCGCGCCTGACGAACAACGTGATCGAGCATTTCTTTCCGAAGGACCCGGCGGTGGCGGCCTGAGTTACAGCAACCACCCCGGCGAAGGCCGGGGGCCAATTGGAATGTCGGAAGTAACGGCTCGCGGTCCCTCGTTATCGCTGTCCCCCAATTGGGCCCCGGCCTTCGCCGGGGTGGTGCAGCAGGCGGTAGACGCCGCTAAACCACCTCGTACGGCACTGCCCCGCGCCGGTCCGGATCGACTCGTATCCCACTTGCCGCCGGCGGAAACGCGCGCTGGTCGCAGTCCGTCCGCAAACAGATCCGGCACGAAGACCCGATCGGCGTCGCGATCCCGCCCGTCCCGAGCGCATCCGCATAGATGAACTCCGACGCATTCGCCTCCTCGCACCCGAGCGCCACCGCGTAGCGCCGCGCCGGCCGCGTGTAGGTCTCGGACGGCTTCACCAGCCCCTTCGCCATCGAGACGTAGCGGATGCCGTCGGTCGTCTCGATCAGCTGCGTCAGGATGCGGTCCGGAATCGCCACCGCTTCGTGGACGATCCACAGCGGACACGCCCCCCCGAACCGCGCGAACTGCAACCGCGTGGCGGAGTGCCGCTTGGTGATGTTCCCCGCCATGTCGACGCGGCAGAAGAAGAACGGGATGCCGAGCGCGCCGGGGCGCTGCAACGTCGAGAGCCGGTGACAGGTCTGCTCGAAACTGGTCCCGAAGATCCGCCGCAGTCGGTCGATATCGTGACGCACGCTCCGAGCTTCGGTGCGGAAACGCGTATAGGGCATGACGATCGCCCCGGCCGCATAGTTGGTCAGCCCCGCCGTCAGCAGTGCGCGCGCCGTCTCCGACGCCATTTCCGACGCCGCGACGATGCCGCCAATGACATCGCCGAACTCGTGCCGCGCGACTTGGTGCGCGAGCGAGAACAAGGTCGTCTCGCCCGGCTGCGATCCGTCGAGCCTGAGGGTCGCGCCGTCATAATCGCGCAAAGGGGCGGCCAGCGCACCCGAGATTGCCACGGACACGCCTCGCACCGCCAGCCGAGCCTCCAGCGCCGCGATCCGATCCGCCCCCAACGTCTCGCCAATCTCCTCCGCCCGCCGATCGAGCGTATCCACATAATTACCTGCCGCGTGGAACCAGTCGCGCACGTCCTCCCATGGCAGCAACCGAGGCGCTCCAGACCCCGCCACCAGCCGGTCGTCAAGCGCGCGCAACTGCTCCTGCGCGCGGCGGTACGCATCGTGCATCGCGACCAGCCGCTGCGCCAACAACGGCTGGTGCTTCACCGCGCGCCGCACCGCGCTCTCGTCGAGCGCGGGCGCCTCGACGCTCGTGTCCGACACCGCCTCCAGCGTCGCGATCAGCAACGCGGTATCGTCCGCCGCGTCGATGCTCCCCCAATCCGCGGGAAACTCGCGCGCGAGCGTGATCAGCACGCCCTCCGTCACCGGCCGGTCGCCATTCTCGATCTGCGAAAGATAGCTCACCGACAGGCCGATCCGCGCCGCCATCGCCGCCTGGCTGATCCCGAGGACCCGGCGCAGGTCGCGCAGGCGGTGTCCGACGAAGAGGCGACGAGCGGGGAGGGTCATGCCCCCGCCTAGTTTGCAAACCTCCACCCGACAAGTTTGCAACATTGCATTTGCGCATCGCATCCCGCTCTGTGAAGGCAATCAGCAGGACGGAGAGACGATGTCATCGACGATCGAAGAGCTTGAACGACGCCGCGAAGCCGCAAGAGTGGGCGGGGGTATCAAGCGGATCGCAGCGCAGCACGCCAAGGGCAAGCTCACCGCGAGGGAGCGCCTTGACGTGCTGCTGGACGAAGGATCGTTCGAGGAGCTCGACATGTATGTCGAGCACAACTGCGTCGATTTCGGCATGCAGGACCAGGTGATCCCCGGCGACGGCGTGGTCACCGGATCGGGCACGATCAACGGCCGCCTCGTCTTCGTCTTCAGCCAGGATTTCACCGTGTTCGGCGGGTCGCTCAGCGAACGTCATGCGCAGAAGATCTGCAAGGTGATGGACAGCGCGATGAAGGTCGGCGCGCCGATCATCGGCCTCAACGACAGCGGCGGCGCGCGCATCCAGGAGGGCGTGGCTTCGCTCGGCGGCTATGCCGAGGTGTTCCAGCGCAACGCGCTCGCGAGCGGTGTCGTGCCGCAGCTCTCGCTCATCATGGGACCTTGCGCGGGCGGCGCGGTCTATTCCCCCGCGATGACCGACTTCATCTTCATGGTGAAGGATTCGAGCTACATGTTCGTCACCGGCCCCGACGTGGTGAAAACGGTGACCAACGAGGTCGTGACGCAGGAGGCGCTCGGCGGCGCGGTGACTCACACGACCAAGACGTCGGTCGCCGACAACGCGTTCGAGAACGACATCGAGGCGTTGCTTGCGGCGCGCGATTTCTTCGACTTCCTGCCCGCGTCTAACCGTGACGGTGTCCCCGAGCGCCCGACAGCGGACGAATGGGACCGGATCGAGGAGAGCCTCGACACGCTGATCCCGGCCTCGGCGAACCAGCCCTACGACATGCACGAGCTGATCCGGAAGACCGTCGACGAGGGCGATTTCTTCGAGACGCAGCCGGCGCACGCGGCCAACATCATCACCGGCTTCGGCCGCATCGAAGGGCGCACGGTCGGCTTCGTCGCGAACCAGCCGATGGTGCTCGCTGGCGTGCTCGACATCAATTCGTCGAAGAAGGCGGCGCGGTTCGTGCGTTTCTGCGACGCGTTCGAAATCCCGATCGTGACCTTCGTCGACGTCCCCGGCTTCCTGCCCGGCACCGCGCAGGAGCATAACGGCATCATCAAGCACGGCGCGAAACTGCTGTTCGCCTATGCCGAGGCGACCGTGCCCAAGATCACCGTCATCACGCGGAAAGCCTATGGCGGCGCGTACGACGTGATGGCCTCGAAGCACCTGCGCGGCGACCTCAACTATGCGTGGCCGACCGCCGAGATCGCGGTGATGGGGGCCAAGGGCGCGGTCGAGATCATCTTCCGCGGCAAGACTCCGGAAGAGATCGCCGAGCGCACCGCGGAGTACGAGGCACGGTTCGCGAACCCGTTCGTCGCCGCGTCGAAGGGATTTATCGACGAAGTGATCCAGCCCCATTCGACGCGGCGTCGTATCGCGCTGGGCCTACGGAAGCTCCGCGGCAAGGCGCTGGAGAATCCGTGGAAGAAGCATGACAACATCCCGTTGTGAGTCATGCTTGTTCGGTTATGATAAGCACATTATCATGTCATGCGAAGGAGTCGTGACATGCAGACCGAACGCGTGACGTTTCTGACTACCCCCGATCACAAGGCCGCGCTCGATGCGTTTGCCGCGAGCAATGGCATGTCCGTCGGCCATGTCGTTCGCGAGGCGACGACGCGCTATGTCATCGAGGGCGACATGAGCGAGGACGACCGCTTCAAGCTGTTGATTCACGAACTCGACGAGGCGTTGCCGGCGATGCACGCCGCGCTCGACCAGGCGATCGAAGGGCAACAGCGCTTGCGGGCCGACATCGATGCCATGCTACGGGACGGCGGCTTGTCCGAAGCGGAGTGTGTCGCATGAGCATGATCGGCGACGCGATGCGGACGATCGAATCCGTCATCCTGCTCCGCAGCAAGGTGGAGCGATTGAACGAAGAACTGGCTGCGACGAATGCACAGGTGCGACGCGTGGTCGATTCGGTCATCCAGATCAACGGACGCCTGATCCGTTTGGAAGCGTTTGAAGAAGTGCGATCAGGGGTACGACCTTTGCCGAGGATCGAGCGGTGATCGCGCTACTGCTTGCACAGGCCGCTATTCCTGCCGCCGCCCCGGCCTGGAAACTTGCCGATCGCACCAATGCGGCGGGCGTGCGCAGCATCTCCGCGTCGGTCACCGGCAATGACGGGCTGTCGCGGTTCGTCGTGAAGTGTGACGTCGGCTCGGAGCCGATCGTCTCGATCCAGTTCATCCAGCCGCAGCCGCTCGGGTCGGGCGCGGACAAGCCGGTCGCGGTGCGCTTCGATGGCGGACCGGCGTTCACCTATAACTGGCAGTTCCCGGGGACCGGTACGTACATCGCCGATCCCGCGGCGATCACCAAGCTGACCAGTTTCCTGGTGAAGTCGAAAACGGTGCGCGTCGAGACGACCAACGGCGCGAGCTTCGCGGTCCAGGCGAACTTCGTCGCGCCGACCGGCGATGCGATGATCCGCCAGGTGCTCGGTGTGTGCGGTTACACGCTCGGTGTCGTTCCCGCGCCGCCGCCAGCGCCCAAGGATGCGCCATGAGCCTGGGTCGCCTCAACCATGTCGGGGTCGCGACGCCGTCGATCGCGAAGTCGGTCGAGACGTATCGGCTGCTGCTCGGCGCGACTGCGATCGGCGAGCCGTTCGACCTGCCCGCGCAGGGCGTGAAAGTGTGCTTCATCGACGCGCCGAACACGCAGATCGAGCTGATCGAGCCGTATGATGAGAGCTCGCCGATCGCGGGGTTCCTGCGCAAGAATCCGGCGGGCGGGCAGCATCATGTCTGTTTCGAGGTGGCGGATATCCACGCGGCGGTCGCCGACCTGAAGGCGAAGGGCGCGACCGTGCTGGGCGAGCCGCGGATCGGCGCGCATGGCACGCCGATCGTGTTCGTGCACCCGAAGAACTTTGGCGGCATGCTCGTCGAGTTGATGGAGACGCCGGGCGATACCGGCGCGCACTAGGAGAGATCTGATGGCCGCGTACGAGCATATCCTGAGCGAACGGCGCGGTGACGTGCTCGTGCTGACGCTGAACCGGCCCGACCGGCTCAACGCCGCGCCACCGGCGATGTTCGAGGAATTGCGCGCGGCGTTGCGTGATCTGGATGGTGCGCGGGCGGTGCTGATCGCGGGCGCGGGACGTGCGTTCTGTTCGGGAGCGGATGTCGGCGGCGGCGCGCTCGGTTCGGACAATCCGGGCGAGGCGACGTACGCGGCGCTGACCGGCAGCTACAATCCGACGATGGCGGCGATCGCCGACCTGTCGGTGCCGGTGGTGAGCGCAGTGCGCGGGCCGGCGGCGGGGATCGGCTGCAGCCTCGCGCTCGCCGCAGATTTCTGCGTCGCGAGCGAGAGCGCGTATTTCCTTCAGGCGTTCGTGAATATCGGACTGGTGCCGGATGGTGGCGCGTCGTGGATGCTGCCGCGGCTGATCGGCAAGGCGCGGGCGACGGAGATGATGATGCTCGGCGAGCGGGTGCCGGCGGCCAAGGCGCTTGACTGGGGTATGGTGCACAAGGTCGTCACGGACGATGCGCTCGACGCCGAGGTGTTTGCGCTGGCCGAGCGGCTGGCGGCGATGCCGACGATCGCGCTGGGGCTGATGCGCCGGGCGATCACCGCGGCGTACGAGACGGACTATGCGACCGCGATGCAGGCCGAGGCGGCGAACCAGCGCGACGCGCGGGGGTCTGCGGACTCGATGGAGGGCGGTCGAGCCTTCCTCGAGAAGCGCAAGCCGGTGTTCACGGGCAAATGACCTGCTTGGAAGGCACCACCCCGGCGGAGGCCGGGGCCCAGTTGGGCAACGGTCAATTGGCTGGTGCTGCGCTGCGTTACCTCGACCTTTCCAACTGGGCCCCGGCCTCCGCCGGGGTGGTGCAAACTCATGACTGACACGCCCAAATCTGCTCCGACCCTCGCCGACTGGCAGACCGCCGCCGCCAAGGAAGTAAAGGGCGCCGACCTCATCTGGCCAACCCCCGAAGGCATCGATGTCAAGCCGCTCTACACCGCGGACGACGTCACCACCGATCCCGGCCTCCCAGGTTTCGCGCCGTTCACCCGCGGCGTCCGCGCGTCGATGTACGCCGGTCGCCCCTGGACGATCCGCCAATATGCCGGCTTCTCCACCGCCGAAGCCTCGAACGCGTTCTACCGCCGCAACCTCGCCGCCGGCCAGAAGGGCCTGAGCGTCGCGTTCGATCTCGCCACCCACCGCGGCTACGATTCCGACCACCCCCGCGTCACCGGCGACGTCGGCAAGGCAGGCGTCGCGATCGACTCCGTCGAGGACATGAAGATCCTGTTCGACGGCATCCCGCTCGACAAGATGTCGGTCAGCATGACGATGAACGGCGCGGTGATCCCGATCCTCGCCTTCTTCATCGTCGCCGGCGAGGAGCAGGGCGTCGACCGGAAATTGCTCGACGGGACCATCCAGAACGACATCCTCAAGGAGTTCATGGTCCGCAATACCTACATCTACCCGCCCGAGCCGAGCATGCGGATCATCTCGGACATCTTCGGCTACACCAGCCGCGAGATGCCCAAGTTCAACAGCATCTCGATCAGCGGCTATCACATGCAGGAGGCAGGGGCGACGCAGCTCCACGAGCTCGCCTTCACGATCGCCGACGGCATGGAATATGTGAAATACGGCGTCGCGAGCGGCCTCGACATCGACAAGTTCGCCGGGCGTTTGAGCTTCTTCTTCGCGATCGGCATGAACTTCTTCATGGAGATCGCCAAGCTCCGCGCCGCCCGCGTCCTCTGGCACCGCGCGATGACGCAGCTAGGCGCGCAGGACGAGCGCTCCAAGATGCTGCGCACGCATTGCCAGACGTCGGGCGTCTCGCTCACCGAGCAGGATCCGTACAACAACGTCATGCGCACCACGATCGAGGCGATGGCGGCGATGCTGGGTGGCACGCAATCGCTGCACACCAACGCGCTCGACGAGGCGATCGCGTTGCCGACCGACTTCTCCGCGCGCATTGCCCGCAACACGCAGATCGTGATCCAGGAAGAGACGGGGATGACCAAGGTCGTCGATCCGCTCGGCGGCAGCTATTATATCGAGAGCCTGACGCAGTCGCTGGTCGACGGCGCGTGGGCGCTGATCGAGCGGATCCAGTCCGAGGGCGGCATGGCGAAGGCGGTCGCGGCGGGCTGGCCCAAGGCGATGATCGAGGAAGCCGCCGCCGGCCGCCAAGCGCGCGTCGATCGCGGCGAGGACGTCATCGTCGGCGTCAACAAGTACAAGCTCGCCGAACAGGACGCGATCGAGATCCTCGACGTGGACAATGTGGCCGTGCGGGCAGGGCAGATCGAACGCATCAACCGCGTAAAGGCGACGCGCGACGAAGCCGCCTGCCAAGCCGCACTCGATGCTCTCCGCGAAGGCGCACTACGCGGCAATCCTCCCCGGAACGGGGAGGGGGACCAGCCAACGGCTGGTGGAGGGGGGGCTCCACAAACGGACCCTCTCGTGGAAGCCCCCCTCCGTCAGCCTTCGGCCGCCACCTCCCCGGAACGGGGAGGATTTGAGAATAACCTCCTCGCGCTCGCCGTCGAGTGCGCTCGCGCCCGCGCCACGCTCGGCGAGATTTCCTCCGCGATGGAGGACGTATTCGGCCGCTACGGCACGCAGCCGACCCCCGTCTCCGGCATCTACGGCGGCGCGTACGAGGACGACGCGCGCTGGACCCGCCTGACCGACGGCGTCGAAGCCACCGAGCGCCGGATGGGCCGCAAGCCGCGCATGCTCGTCGCCAAGATGGGCCAGGACGGCCACGACCGCGGTGCCAACCTCGTCTCGTCGATGTTCGGCGACCTGGGCTTCGAGATTGTCCCCGGCCCGCTGTTCCAGACCCCCGCCGAAGCCGCCGCGCTCGCGCTGGAAAAGGACGTCGACATCGTCGGTGCCTCGTCGCTTGCCGCCGGCCACAAGACGTTGATCCCCGAGCTGATCGGCTATCTCCGCGAGGCGGGCCGCGCCGATATCAAGGTGATCGCGGGTGGCGTTATCCCCGCACAGGACTATCAGGCGCTGCGCGATGCCGGGGTCCAGGCGATATTCGGCCCCGGCACCAACCTGATCCAGGCCGCCGAGGACGTGTTGAAGCTCCTCGGCCACAACATGGCCCCGCAAGAGGAAGCCGCAGAATGACCGATACCCTTCTCCGTTCTCCTGCGCACGCAGGAGCCCAGTGTTCGGAGCGCAGCGTTCGCGACCCTGGGCTCCTGCATGCGCAGGAGAACACCCGGACCGACTGGACGCGCCCGGAAATCGCCGCGCTGTTCGATCTGCCGTTCGACGAACTCATGTTCCGCGCACAGACCGTCCACCGCGCGCATCACGCGATCGGCGAAGTGCAGCTCTGCACGCTCCTGTCGATCAAGACCGGCGGCTGCCCCGAGGATTGCGGCTATTGCTCGCAGTCCGCCTCGTCCGACTCCGGTCTCAAGGCGGAAAAGCTGATGGACGTCGACGCGGTCCTCGCCGACGCCGCGCAGGCCAAGGCTGCGGGCTCGCAGCGTTTCTGCATGGGTGCCGCCTGGCGCAACCCGAAGCCGCGCGACATGCCGAAGGTCGTCGCGATGGTCGAAGGCGTCCGCGCGATGGGGCTCGAGACGTGCATGACGCTCGGCATGCTCGACGCGGACCAGGCCAAGCAACTCGCCGACGCCGGCCTCGATTACTACAACCACAACATCGACACCTCGCCGGAGAATTACGCCAACGTCATCACCACGCGCACCTTCGGCGATCGGCTGGAGACGCTGGGACACGTGCGCGACGCGGGCATCTCGGTGTGCTGCGGCGGGATCGTCGGGATGGGCGAGACGCGCAGCGACCGCGTCGGCTTCGTCCACGCGCTCGCCACCTTGCCGCGCCATCCGGAGAGCGTCCCCGTCAACGCGCTGGTCCCGGTCAAGGGCACGCCGCTCGGCGACATGCTCGCCGGTACGCCGATGGCGCAGATCGACGACATCGAGTTCGTCCGGACGGTCGCGGTCGCGCGGATCACGATGCCGCTCAGCATGGTGCGGTTGTCTGCGGGGCGCGAGAGCATGTCTGAGGCCACCCAGGCGCTCTGCTTCATGGCGGGCGCGAACTCGATCTTCACCGGCGACAAGCTGCTCACCACCGGCAACGCCGGCGACAGCGCCGACGCGACGCTGCTGGCTAAGCTCGGCATGAAGCCAATGGTCGGCGCGGAACCGATGCGGGCCGCGGCGGAGTAGTTCCCCTCCCGCTTGCGGGAGGGGTTAGGGGAGGGCCTGTCCTCCCGCACCATAATATCCGCGCGTGGACAGGCTCTCCCCCGGCCCCTCCCGCAGGCGGGAGGGGAGCGAGAATGTTCAAGAAAATCCTGGTCGCCAATCGCGGCGAGATCGCGTGTCGGGTCATGCGGACCGCCAAGGCGATGGGCATCAAGACCGTCGCGGTCTATTCCGACGCCGACGCGCGCGCACCGCATGTGTTGATGGCCGACGAGTCCGTCCGGCTCGGGCCCGCACCCGCCGCGGAGAGCTATCTCAAGGCCGAGCTGATCCTGCTCGCAGCCAAGGAAACCGGCGCGGACTGCATCCATCCGGGCTACGGCTTCCTCTCCGAGCGCGAGAGCTTCGCACTGGCCTGCGCCGAGGCCGGGATCGCGTTCGTCGGACCGCCGCCTAACGCGATCGCCGCGATGGGCGACAAGATCGAGTCGAAGAAGCTGGCGAAGGCGGCGGGCGTCAACGTCGTGCCGGGCTATCTCGGCGAGATCGACAGCACCGATCACGCGGTCGAGATCGCCGGCGGCATCGGCTATCCGGTGATGATGAAAGCGTCGGCGGGCGGTGGCGGCAAGGGCATGCGGCTCGCGTACAGCGAACAGGACGTCCGCGAAGGCTTCGAGGCGACCAAGCGCGAGGGACTCGCCAGCTTCGGCGACGACCGCGTGTTCATCGAGAAGTTTATCGAAAGCCCGCGCCACATCGAGATCCAGCTGATCGGCGACCAGCACGGCAACATCGTCTACCTCAACGAGCGCGAATGCTCGATCCAGCGCCGCCACCAGAAGGTCGTCGAGGAGGCGCCGTCGCCGTTCGTGACGCCCAAGATGCGCAAGGCGATGGGCGAGCAGGCGGTCGCACTTGCGCAGGCGGTTGGGTATTATTCGGCGGGCACGGTCGAGCTGATCGTCTCGGGCGCGGATACGACGGGGGAGGGGTTCTACTTCCTCGAGATGAACACCCGGCTCCAGGTCGAGCATCCGGTGACGGAGGAAATTACCGGGCTCGATCTGGTCGAGCTGATGATCCGCGTCGCTGCCGGCGAGCCGCTCGGGTTTACGCAGGACGAGGTGAAGCTGAACGGCTGGTCGATCGAGAACCGGGTGTATGCGGAAGACCCGTATCGCGGGTTTCTGCCGAGCATCGGCCGGTTGGTGCGGTACAATCCGCCTGAGACTTCGGCATCCTCTATCGCACCATTGCTCGACTCGCCCCGCCCAACCCCGTCACCCCAGCGAAAGCTGGGGTATCCCGGTAATGGAGCACGCGACCCGAACGGGGAGACCCCAGCTTCCGCTGGGGTGACGGACATTGGCCGCGTGGGCGAAGACGATGCCGCAGAGCCCCGGGTCCGGGTCGACGACGGCGTCCGCGAGGGCGGCGAGGTCAGCATGTTCTACGACCCGATGATCGCCAAGCTCATCACCTGGGCCCCCACCCGCGACGGCGCCATCGCCGCGCAGATCGCCGCGCTCGACGCGTTCGAGCTGGAGGGGCCCGGCAACAACATCGATTTCCTATCGGCGATCATGCAGCACTCGCGCTTCCAGTCGGGCGCGCTGACCACCGGCTTCATCGCCGAGGAATATCCCGAGGGCTTCCACGGCGCCCTCGCCGACGCCGAACTGCTGAAGACGCTCGCCGCGGTCGCCGCCTTCGCCGCCACCGCAGAGGCCGACCGCGCGCGCCGCATCGACGGGCAGCTTGGCAGGCGCCTTCGCCCGCCCGCCGATTGGGTGGTGACGATCGACAAGACCGACCACGCGGTGACGGTCTCGACCGACGGCATCGCGGTGGACGGCGAAGAGCTCGACCTGTCGCTCGAATACACCCCCGGCGATCGCATGGTGGTCGCTGACGGCCACGGGACAGATGGCGACGAGCACCTCACGATCCGCATCGCCAAGGCGCGCGCCGGGTTCAAGCTCACGACCCGCGGCGCAAGCCACGTCGCGCGCGTGTTGCCCGCCCGCTTCGCGCCCTACACCGCGCACCTGATCGAGAAGGTCGCGCCCGATCTGTCGAAGTTCCTGATCTGCCCGATGCCGGGGCTGCTGGTGCGGCTCGACGTCGCGGCCGGCGACAAGGTCGAGGCAGGGCAGCCGCTCGCGGTGGTCGAGGCGATGAAGATGGAGAACATCCTCCGCGCCGAGAAGACGGGCACGGTGAAGTCGGTTGCGGCGAAGACGGGTGATAGTCTCGCGGTGGATCAGGTGATCCTCGAGCTGGACTGAGCGCCGCGCCGTCCAGTTCTGCTTCAGCCAACGTCTGTAGCTATCGCCCCGTCATGCCGGGCTCGTTCCGGCATCCACCGTTCCGCACATCCGAGAGACTTGAGTGTGCGGGTCCGTGGGCCCCGGCCTCCGCCGGGGTGACGGAACGGGGTGGAGGGATGTTCGTGACAGCGACTGCTGGATAAGCGATCCGCCTCCGCGGGAGAACAAAGGTGTGACGATCGTATGTGCGTGATCTCGCCCCAATAGCTCTACCCCGGCGGAGGCCGGGGCCCAGTTGGGAGCGGCTGATGATCGAGACCGGCGCTCCGTTACCGCGACCTTTCCAACTGGGCCCCGGCCTTCGACGGGGGGAGGTGCGCATGAGGGCGGAAGCTCTCCCAAAGCATCGTCCGATATCGGTGGCTTTCACCTCTGGACCGCCACCCCCTCCCGTTTCTGGCCCCATCGCTGTACAGAGCCCCGGATGACTCTCCTTCGTTACCTCGCCGCGCTCCTCCTCGCGCTCACCGCGCTCCCCGCCACCGCGCAGGACGAGCCAAAGGTCGCGACTGTCGCCGCCAGCCTCACCAAGGCCTCGGCGGAGCTCCAGGCGATCGACGACGCCACCCCCGCCGCGCGCGACGACAAGGCGCGGCAGGCGTTGCGGGATCGCGCGCAAGTCGTGCAGACCACCGCTGCCGACGCGGTCCGCACGCTCACGCCCGAGATGGCGCTCGTCCAGGCGCGCGTGACCGAACTTGGCGCCGCCACCCCCGGCGTCGTCGAAGCGCCCGAGATCCGCCAGCAGCGCCGGCTCCTCGCGCAGAGCCAGTCGGCGATCGACTCGGCGATCAAGCGCGCGCGGCTGATCGGGATCGAGGCCAAGCAACAGATCGACGATATCGGTGCGGCCGAGGCGGAGGAACTCGGTCAGCAATTGTCCGAGAACACCGGCTCGCCGCTGTCGCCGACGTCATGGGCGGCGATCGTCGACCATTTTCCGCGCGACTCCGCGAGGCTCAAGCGGTTCGCGGAAACCGAACTCCGGCAGTTCGGCCAGCGGTTCGATCGACGCGCCGCGATCGGCCTGTTGATCGGTGTACTGACCGCACTCGTCCTGCTCGTTCCGCTCCGGCGCTGGCTGCACGGCGTCGGCCGGCGCTACGCCACCAACCACGCGCCGGGCGGGCGCTTGCGGCGGTCGGCCTACGCGTTCTGGCTGGTCGTGATCGGCACCGCGCTCCCCGGATTCGCCGCACTGGCGATCGTCGTGTCGCTCCGCTGGGCCGGACTCGTCTCGCCCGCCTGGAGCAGGTTCGGCGCGATCTTCGTCGGCATCTCCTTCTTCGCCGCCTTCGTATCGTCGCTCGGCGGCGCGCTGTTGCTGCGGACCCAGCCGACCTGGCGGTTGCTGCCGATCGGCGATGCCGCGGCCCAGGCGCTCAGGCCCTATAGCTGGATGGCGGCCGCGCTGATCTTCTTCGGGCAGTTGCTGATCGCCACCAACATGCTGATCGGCGTCAGCGCGCCCGCGTCGAGTGCGGCCAACGCGGTCGTCGCGTTGCTGCACATCGTGCTGCTCGGCGCGATCCTCGTCACGCTCGGCCGGTTGCGCGCCGCGGCCTTGCCCGACCCTACCAAGCCTGCGCGCAACACGCTGCTCGCGATCGTCGCGACGCTCGTCTGGCTGGTGCTGATCGTCGCGCTCGGCGCTGGCCTGCTCGGCTATGTCAATCTCGCGCTGAAGGTCGCGACCTGGTTGGTCTGGGGCGCGATCGTCGGGGCGACGCTGTATCTGATGATGACCTTCACCGACGATGCGTGCCGGACGTTGCTGTCGAGCGGCAACCGCCTCGGTCGCTCGGCGAACAGCGGCTTCGGGGTCGACAACAAGACCGTCGACCAGATCGGCGTGCTGTTGTCGGCGGTGCTGCGGTTGTTGCTGATCCTGCTCGCGGTCGGCGCAGTGATGGCGCCGTTCGGCGCTGGCGTCGGCTCTGCGTTCGAACTGTTCGGCACGGTCGCGAACGGCATCACCGTCGGCCAGGTCACGATCTCGCCGGGCGCCGTGCTGCGCTCGGTCGCCGTGCTGTTCGTCGCGCTGGCGATCATGCGCGGGCTCCAGCACTGGCTGGTGAACAGCTATCTCCCGACCACCGCGATGGATGCCGGCGCGCAGAATTCGGTGACGATGGTCGCGCGCTATGCCGGGATCATCGCCGCGGTGCTGTGGTCGCTCGGCGCGCTCGGTATCGGCATGGAGAAACTCGCCGTCGTGCTGGGTGCACTGTCGGTCGGGATCGGCTTCGGCTTGCAGGCGATCACGCAGAACTTCGTCTCGGGGCTGATCCTGCTCGCCGAGCGCCCGGTGAAGATCGGCGACCTGGTCCGGATCGGCAACATGGAGGGCGACGTGAAACGGATCAACGTCCGCTCGACCGAGATCCAGGTCGCGGATCGCTCGACGCTGATCGTGCCGAATTCCGAGCTGATCACCAAGACGATCCAGAACATGACGCTGGCCGCGCCGATCGGCCGCGTCCAGCTGCAGTTCTCCGTGCCGCTCGAGGAGGATCTGGATGCGGTGCGGACCATGTTGTTCGCCGCATTCGCCGACAAGCACGAGGTGCTCGACGAGCCCGAACCCAAGGTGTTCATCGACTCGATCGACGCCGGCCGTGCCAAGTTCAACTGCTTCGCCTATGTCGCCAGCCCGCGCGATGCGTACCCGGTGCGCAGCGAACTGCTGTTCACGCTGCTCCGCCAGTTTCGCGAGGCGGGGATCGAGGTCGGCTCGACCGCGACCAAGATGGAGCTGGTCGGATCATTCGCGCCCGCGCCGCAAGCCTCGGACGACAATGCCGGAGAGAATGTCGGTCAGAACCCCGGTCGGGACCCCGGTCAGAACCCCGGTCAGAACCGGGCGTAGGGCGTGCCACGCTGAAGCTCGATCCTGTCACCATCGTCCTGCGCGGGCGTTTCGAAGGTTCCGACTCAAGCGTCTTCGGTAGCCGAATTGGTCTGCGACGGTCTTGCCCGGCGCTTCGAACTGGTCGAAACGACGGCATGACGATCGCACGCACCGGGCCGCGCCCCGAATTTTGCCGCGCATGAGCGCCCACGCCGACCCGCTACGCCCCAGCAGCGTCCTGATCGCGAGCGTCGCCACCGCGGCGCTGGCGGGGCTGTTGTTCGGCTTCGACACCGCGGTGATCGCCGGCGTCACCGGCGCGCTCAAGGCGAAGTTCGCGCTCAGCGAGGCATGGCTCGGCTTCACGGTATCGTCGGCATTATGGGGTACGCTGATCGGCGCGCTGTTCGTTGGCATGCCGGGCGATCGCTATGGCAGCCGCAACGTGCTGCGGATGCTCGCCTTCCTGTATGTCGTCACCGCGCTCGGCTGTGCATTGGCGTGGAACTGGCACAGCTTCCTCGGCTTCCGCTTCATCAACGGCATCGCGATCGGCGGCTCGTCGGTGCTGGCACCGGCCTATATCGCCGAGCTGGCGCCGCCTGCACAGCGCGGCAAGATGGTCGGCGGATTCCAGTTCGCAGTCATTCTCGGCATCCTGCTCGCCTATGTGTCGAACGCGATCATCGGCTCGCTCGGGCTCGGCGATGTCGAGTGGCGGTGGAAGCTCGGGATCGTCGCAGCGCCGTCGCTGGTGTTCTTCGCGCTGCTGTTCCGCATCCCCAATTCGCCGCGCTGGCTGCTCGCCAAGGGACGCGATGCGGAGGCGAAGGACGTGCTGGCGATGGTCGGGATGAGCCCCGACATCGCGCGGCGCGAACTCGATGCGCCGAAGGGCGACGCCAAGCTCTCCTGGTCGCGCCACCGCAAGCCGATCACGCTCGCCTTCCTGGTCGCGATGTTCAACCAGTTCAGCGGCATCAACGCGTTCCTCTATTACCTCAACGACATCTTCAAGGCGTCGGGCGGCAGCCTCTCGCCCGATCTCCAGGCGGTGATGATCGGTGTCGCCAACATGGTCTTCACATTGCTCGGCATGCTGCTGATCGACCGGATCGGGCGGCGCACGCTGCTGCTCTGGGGCTCGGCCGGCATGACCGTGGCGCTCACCGTCGGCGGGCTCGCGCTGCTGGGCGTTCTGCCGAACTGGCTGTTGCTGCCGTCGCTGATCGTCTTCATCATGTTCTTCGCCCCCGGCTCGGGCGCGGTGATCTGGGTGTATATCTCGGAAGTGTTCCCGCAGAACGTCCGCGCGCGCGGATCGAGCATCGGTTCGTCGAGCCATTGGGGCTGGAACGCGGTGATCGCGCAGGTCTTCCCGATCGCCGCCGCTTGGTCGGCGGGCGTCCCGTTCCTGTTCTTCGCGGCGATGATGGCGGTGCAGTTCGTGACCGTGTTCTTCTACTTCCCGGAAACCAAGGGCGTGCCGTTGGAAGACATGGATGCACATCTGGCGCGTTGAGCGGGCATAATCCTGCGACAATTGCCCTTTAGTCGAGCCCCCTGATCGACGGCGATCATCGGGAAATAGCGACTATGCGTACATTGGGTCTGGTTCTGGCGGTAAGCGCGCCCGCGATGGCGGCGGCGCAACAGGCTCCGTCGACGCCTGCCTCAACTGCTGCCGCGCAGGCTACCGAGGAGGACGAAGCCGGCGAATCCGAGGAGATCGTCGTCACCGGATCGCGCAAACTGCCCGGTTCGGTGATCGGCGACATCCCGCCCGACCAGAGCCTGGGCCAGACCGAGATCCGCTCCTACGGCGTCAGCTCGATCTCCGACCTGCTGAGCGAACTGAGCCCGCAGACGACTAGCGGTCGCGGCAGCGGCGGCGCGCCCGTCGTACTGCTCAACGGCCGTCGCATCTCCAGCTTCAGCGAAATTCGCGACATCCCGACCGAGGCGATCCAGCGCGTCGAGATCCTGCCCGAGGAGGTCGCGCTCAAATACGGCTATCGCGCGGACCAGAAGGTCGTGAACTTCGTCCTGCGCCGCCGCTTCCGCGCGGTGACCGCCGAGGCGACCGACAAGATGCCGACCGAAGGCGGCAGCAACACGCCACAGGGCGAACTCGACCTGCTCAACATTGCCCGCGATCGCCGGGTCAACCTGCATGTCGAATACACCTCGACCTCGGCGCTGACCGAGGCCGAGCGCGACATCACCCCGCCCGCCAGCACCGCCGTCGGCGCGAACGGCGCAATCGTCGATGCCACGCCGTTCCGCAGCCTCCAGGCCGCGACCAGCACCTTCACCGCCAACAGCGTGTATGCCCGCAACATCTTCGGCAACATCGGCGCGACCATCAACGGGCGGATCGAATCGACCGACAGCCGCAGTCTCAATGGCCTGCCCGTCGCCGCGCTGACTTTGGCGGATGGCACCGTCGTCAACCGCGCTTTCAACGACGAGGGCTTCCTCCCGCTCGCGCAACGCGTGTCGTCGATCGCCGCGCATCTCGGCACCACGCTCAACGGCGATATCGGCACGTGGCGCTGGAACGTCACCGGCAATTACGACCGCAGCGACACGCAGACCTTCACCGATACCGGCGTCGACGCGACCGCATTCCAGACGCGGCTGACCGCCGGCGATCCGACCGCCAGCCCGTTCAACCGCCTTACCGCGAGCGATATCGGCGCGGCCCCCGGCAGCCGCGCCTATGCCAGCCAGAGCACCGGCGGCGTCGATGCGGTGGCAAACGGCACTGTATTCAATCTTCCCGCAGGGGCGGTCTCGACGACGCTCAAGCTCGGCGCGGAAACCGCCGATTTCAGCAGCCGTTCGTCCCGCACCAATGATCTGCTGGTCGGTCAGGTGACGCAGCGCGGCATGGTGTCGCGCGATACCGTCAACGGCCAGGTCAATGTCGACGTGCCGTTGACGAGCCGGTCTAAGGACGTGCTGCCGTTCCTCGGCACGCTGTCGGCTAACTTCAACCTCGCCCAGGATCACCTGTCGGATTTCGGCACGCTGACGACGCTTGGCTATGGTGCGAACTGGTCGCCGATCGAGGGCGTGCGCGTGATCGCCTCGGTGACCGACACCGATCAGGCGCCGACCGCGCAGCAACTCGGCAACCCGTCGATCACCACGCCCAACGTCCGGATCTTCGATTACGTGCGCGGCACGACCGCGACCGTCACGACGATCAGCGGCGGCAATCCCGGGCTCATCGCGGACAATAACCACGTCAAGAAGGTCGGGCTGACGCTCAAGCCGTGGACCGCCAAGGACCTGTCGATCACCGCGAACTATGTCGAGAGTCGCGTCGAAAACCCGATCGCGGCCTTCCCGTCGGCGACGGCCGCGATCGAGGCGGCGTTTCCCGACCGCTTCATCCGCGACGACGCGGGCAATCTGCTGCAGGTCGATCGCCGCCCGATCAACTACGCCCGCAGCGAACGCTCCGAACTGCGCTGGGGCATCAATTTCTCCGCACCGCTGAAATCGAAGATCCAGCGCGAACTGGAGGCGTATCGCGCAGGGACCGGCCCCAATCCGTTCGAGGGGATGCAGCCCCCCGGCGGTCTCCGTCGTCCCGAAGGCGCCGGTGGTGCCGGTCCTGGGGTCGGCCGGGGTGCCGGTCCGGACGGTGGTCCAAGGGGCGGGGGCGGCCGTGGCGGCGGGCGCGGCTTCGGCGGTCGCGGGGGGCAGGCGGGCGGCCGCGTGCAGTTCGCGGTCTATCACACCTGGCACTTCACCGACCGGGTGCTCGTCGCGAACGGCGGCCCGAGCCTCAACCTGCTCGACGGCGACGCGATCGGCAGCAGCGGCGGCCAGTCGCGCCACGAACTGGAGGCGCAGGCGGGCTATACCAACAACGGCCTCGGTGCGCGCATCTCCGCCAACTACGCGACCGGTACGCGCGTCAACGGCGGCACCGTCGCCGCACCGGAAACGCTCAACTTCGGCGGCCTCGCGACCGCCAATCTCCGTCTGTTCGCCGACCTCGGCCAACGCCTCGAATGGGTGAAGGCGCACCCGTGGCTGCGCGGCATGCGCGTGAGCTTCTCGGTAGAGAACGTGCTCAACACCCGCCAGCGCGTGACCGACGCGACCGGCGCGACGCCGAACAACTACCAGCCGGATTACCTCGACCCGCTAGGCCGCACCGTCCGCCTCAGCATCCGCAAGCTGTTCTTCTAAGATTCCCTCGCCCCCGACAAACATTATCCGTCATCCCCGCGGACGCGGGGACCCATAGGCACGGAGCCTGGCGATTTTATCAGACCCCTCAGCCCCTATGGATCCCCGCCTTCGCGGGGATGACGATGGTGAACTTGGAGGGTATTCGGAGAGGCGGGGCGAGGGCAGTTAAAGCCCGACCTTCGCCGCCAGCCACCGCGCCGCCGCCTCGGGCGTCTGCTTGTCCGCATCACGATCGACCTGATAGTTCGCCGCGCGCATCGCCTCTACCGGGATCCGCCCGACCAGCGGCTTGAGCGCACCCACGAACTTCGTATCCCCAGCTCGCTTCGGTGCCACCATCATGATCGCATCATAGCCGGGAATTGCCCGCCGCGGATCGCTGAGCACCGTCAGCCGATCCGCCGCGATCCGTCCATCCGACGAAAACGCCGAGATCACGTCGACATTGCCGCTCTCCAAAGCGCGATACATGAAGGTCGGGCTGTACGGCGTCGTCTTGGCGAACCGCAACGGATAGGCGCGCTTCACCGCCGCCCATTCGGGGCGTTCGAGAAACTCCAGATCGCTGCCCAGCGTCATGCTCGAGGAGGCCTTCGCCAGATCGTCCAGGCTGGCGATCCCCTTGGCCTTGGCCGCGTCCGACGTCATCGCGAACGCATAGGCATTCTCGAACCCGAGCGACCCGACCAGCCCGACGCCGTGTTCGCGCGTCGCCCAGTCGCCGATCGCCGCGACCATCGGCGCGCGTTCCGGCACGTCGCGGCGCTTCATCTCGTTCGCCCAGATCGTCCCGGCATAATCGACATACACGTCGATATCCCCGGTCGAGAGCGCGCCGAAGACCACCGCCGAGCCCAGCCCATCGCGGTACTGCACGGTATAGCCGGCACGCTCGAGCCGATCGCCGATCAGCCGCGCGAGGATATATTGCTCGGAGAAATTCTTCGCACCGACCACCACCGTCCGGTCGCCGCCGCCCCTCGGCCACAGCGGCGCCGTCGCCACCGCAGTCCCCGCCACCAGCACCGCGGTGCATGCGATCCACAGCCAGCGCCGCCGCGCGCGGATGCCGTATTCGATCCCGCCGATCAGCGCGTCGACCGCCAGCGCCAGCGCCGCCGCCGACACGCAACCGGCAAGGACCAGCGCCCAGTTCTGCGTCTGGAGCCCGGCAAAGATCATGTCGCCAAGGCTCGGCTGGCCCACGGTGGTCGACAATGTCGCCGCACCGATCGTCCACACCGCCGCGGTTCGAATGCCCGCGATCAGCACCGGCGCGACCAGCGGTGCCTCGACCAGCCGCAGCTTCTGCGCGGGCGTCATGCCGACCGCATCGGCCGCCTGGATCACCGCCGGGTCGATCCCGTGCAGCCCCGCCACCGCATTCCTGATGATCGGTAGCAGCGCGTACAACGTCAATGCGATCAGCGACGGCAGGAAGCCGAGCGCCGGGATCCCGCCGCCGACCAGCGCGGACAGGCTCAGCAGCAGCGGATAGAACAGGGCGAGCAGCGCAAGGCTCGGGATCGTCTGGACGAGGCTGGCAAACCCGAGCGAGACGCGCGCAACGGTCGCATTGCGCGCGGACCAGATTCCCAGCGGCAGGCTGATCGCGATCCCCAGCAGCAGCGCCGATGCCGACAACAGGACATGCGCGGCGAGCAACGGCGGCACGCGGCCGAGGGCTTCGAGAAACGCGCTCAAGCGACCAGCGCCTGAAGGCGTTCGGCCTGCGCGCGCGGCACCTGCACCAGCGCCTGCGCGTCGTCGCCACCTTTGCCCGCGACCAGCTCGGCCGGGGTCGCATCGGCGACGATCCGCCCCGCCTTCATCACCAGCACGCGATCGGCGAGCAACAGCGCCTCCGCCATGTCGTGGGTGACGAGGATCGTCGTCAGCCCGAGCCGGTCATGCAGTTCGCGGATCCGCGTGCCGAGCGCGTCGCGCGTCACCGGATCGAGCGCCCCGAACGCCTCGTCGAGCAGCAGCAATTTCGCGCCGGGTGCGAGCGCGCGGGCGATGCCGACGCGCTGGCGCTGGCCGCCCGATAGTGCGTCCGGCATCCGGGTGGCGACGTCGCGCGGCAGGTCGACCAGGTCCAGCAACTCATCCACCACGGCTTCGTCGCGGCGTCCCGCGATCCGCAGGCCGATCGCGATATTCTCGGCGATCGTCATGTGCGGGAACAGGCCGATATTCTGGAAGACATAGCCGATCCGTCGGCGCAATTCGGGCGCGGACTCAGCGGCGACATCCGCGCCATCGATCGTCACGCGGCCCTCGCTCGGCTCGACCAGCCGGTTGATCGTCTTGAGCAGCGTCGACTTGCCCGATCCCGACGTCCCGACCAGCGCGACGAAGCTGCCGCCCGCGATCGCCAACGAGACCGCATCGACCGCGATCGTCGACCCGTAGGATTTGGTGACGCGTTCGAAAGCGAGCGCGGGGGAATTGTCTGGCATCTGTCCGCAGGATGCGGGAAACATACCGGAAAATCAAATCATAGAGAGAGGCGTCATGACCGAGCAGAGCATTTTCATCACCGGCGGCGGATCGGGGATCGGTCGGGCCACCGCGCAGCTGTTCGCGCGGAAGGGCTGGCGTGTCGGCCTGGCGGACGTCAACGTTGCCGGCCTCGCCGAAACCGCCGCGCTGTTACCCGCCGGCATGGCGACCACCTACCAGATGGACGTGCGCGACCGCGATGCGTGGGTGGCCTGCCTCGACGCGTTCGTCGCGACCACTGGCGGGCGCCTCGACGTGCTGTTCAACAATGCCGGGATCGGCTCGGGCGGCCCGCTCGCGGAGACCGACTTCGCCGAGATCGACCGCGTGATCGCGATCAACCTGGTCGGCGCCTTGAACGGCGCGCGGATCGGCTATGCCTATCTCAAGCGCACGCCGGGATCGTGCCTGCTCAACACCGCCTCCGCGTCGGCGATCTACGGCTCGTCCGGCCTCGCTCCCTATTCGGCAACCAAGTTCGGGGTGCGCGCGATCACCGAGGCGCTCGACGGCGAATGGGCGGTGGACGGCATCAAGGTGCGCAGCATCGTGCCGAGCTTTATCGACACGCCGTTGCTCGATTCGGGTGCGGGGGGAAGCAACCACTCGATCCGCGAGACGGTGACGGGCGCGGGGCTCGAACTGACTGGCGTCGACAAGGTCGCGGACGCCGCCTGGGCCGCAGTCCACGGCGATAAGGTCCACACCTATGTCGGCAAGACCGCCCACCGCATGGCGTTTGCGGCACGCTGGATGCCGGGATCCTTACGCAAGCGCATGCGGCGCAGCATGACGCGGGAGTGACATTTGTTGTTTCCTCCCCCGCCAGGGGGAGGTGGCTGGCGCTTGCCAGACGGAGGGGGAGGTAAGGTAAACCCGCGCTCCGTGTCCTTCCCCTCCGTCGCCTTCGGCGCCACCTCCCCCTGGCGGGAGAGGATTACAGGAGACTCAGGCGTCGCCGACGATCGCGTCGATCGCTTCGGCCATCTCGATATCGCGTGGGGAAAGGCCGCCCGCATCATGCGTCGTCAGCAATATCTCCACCCGGTTCCAGACGTTCTTCCATTCCGGATGGTGGTTCGCGCGCTCGGCGATCAGCGCGACCTGCGCCATGAAGCCGAACGCCTCGACGAAATCGGCGAACACGATCGTCCGCGTGATCGCATCGCGCGCGTCGTCGTAATCCCACTCGTCGAGCCCATCGAGCGCCTCGGCCCGCTCGGTCTCGTTCAGCGCTTCGATCATTCGCGTGTCCCTTGCCGCTATCCTCGGGCAACGACTATGGCTGGCAGCATGAGCGGGCAAGCAGCAATACGGGCAGAGGCGCGCGGAGAAGCACCGGACGCCGACGCGATCGAGGCGATCGCGCGTGCGACGATCGCCAGGCTGCCCGAACAGTTCGCGGTCCATCTCGGCGACATCGTCTTTGCGGTCGAGGAGTATGCCGACGACGAGACGCTCGCCGCGCTCGGCCTCGAGCACCCGCTCGATCTGTCGGGGCTGTACCACGGCCGTCCGCTCGGCGAGAAATCGTCGATGGATACCGCCACGATGCCCGACCGCATCGTCCTGTACCGCCGCGCGATCCTGGAGGAGTGGATCGAGACCGGCGTCCGTCTCGACGATCTCGTCGCGCACGTCACGATCCACGAGATCGGCCATCATTTCGGCCTCAGCGACGACGACATGCACGCGCTTGAAGACGCGGCGGAAGACTCCGCTCCGTGACCCTCACGTTTCGCGACGTCGCGTGCGTGCGGGGCGGAAGAATGCTCTTTTCAAACGTCTCGTTTGATCTCGGTCCCGGCGATGCCGCGATCGTCACCGGGCCCAACGGTATCGGCAAGTCGAGCCTGATCCGCATCGCCGCCGGCCTGCTCGCACCGTTCGAAGGGGCCGTGACCTGTAAGGCGGACAAGGCGCTCCTCACCGAAGCGAGCGCGCTCGACATCGACCGCACGCTCGTCGCCGCGCTGCGCTTCTGGGCGACCCTCGACCGCGCGCCAGACCCGGAAGAGCGTATTACGCGCGCGGTAAAGGCGCTCGATCTCGAAGCACTGGCCGACATTCCCGTCCGACTCCTGTCCACCGGCCAACGCCGCCGCGCCTCGATCGCCCGCGTCGCCGCGACCGACGCGCCGGTCTGGCTGCTCGACGAGCCCGCCAACGGGCTCGACCTGGCCTCGGTCACGCGGCTCGAAGCGCTGATCGCCCGACATCGGTCAAGCGGCGGCATCGCGCTGGTCGCCACGCATCTCCCGCTGTCGCTGCCGGGCGCGCGGGAGATCGCGCTGTGATCGCGCTGATCCGCCGCGATCTTCGCCGCAGCGTATCGAGCGGCGGCGCGACCCTGGTCGTCGCGTTCTTCCTGCTGGTGGCGACGCTGTTCCCGTTCGCGATCGGCCCCGACGCCGCGCTGCTCGCCAAGATCGGCGGCGGCGTGATCTGGACCGCGGCATTGCTGGCTGCCCTGCTCCCGGTCGAGCGCTTGATCGGCCCCGATCTGGAGTCCGGCGTGTTCGATCAGTTCGCGGTGCGCGGGCTGTCGATGACGGCGGTCGCGGTGGCCAAGACGATCGCGCACTGGCTGGGCTTCGGCCCGCCGCTGATGCTTGCCGCGGCCATCGCCGCGGGGCTGCTCAACCTCTCGGGCGACACGCTGCTCCGCGTCGAGATCGGCTTGCTCATCGGCACGCCGGGTCTCGCGGCCCTCGCGGTCGTCACCAGCGCGCTGGTCGCCGGCGTGCGCGGCGGCGGTGCGGTCACCGGACTGGTGATGCTCCCGCTCGCGGTGCCGCTACTGATCTTCGGCGCCGGCTCGCTCGATCCGGCGGGCGGCGCAGGCGCGATAAAACTGCTCGCCGCGGTCAGCCTCGTGCTGGTCGCGGGCGCACCGTTCATCGCTGCCGCCGCGATCCGGGCCGCGCTGGACTAGGCCCTCGGCTTCCCCGTCCCTGAAAGGGAGGGGAAGGGGGGTATTCAGTTGAGCGTCGTCATCTCGACGGGCTTGCCCTTCGTGGTCGGATTGGACGCATTCGCCTTGGGCGCTTTTTCGGCCTTGGGTTTGCGAACTTCCTTGCTCGATTTCTTCTGGCTCTTGGCCATGACCACACCTCATGGAGCGGAAGGCCCCGCCGCCATGCTACACCTTTTGCCGACGATACGCCCCTCTTATCGCTAGCGACTCATGTCCGACTCGCCCCGAGCAGGTCCAGCGTCGCCCGATCGTCCTCCCCATCGAAAAAGCGATCCAGCGCCGCGCGGAACGGCGCCGGATCGTCGGCGACAGCCGCGAACAGCGTCATCGACGACCGCAACTTCACCGCATCGATATCGCCGAGGATCGTCGCGGCCGAGCCCTGCGCGGCGGTCACGGCTTTGGTCGCTTCGACCAGACGCGGCGCTAGCACCGGATGCGCCAGATACGCCCGCGCCTCGTTCGCGTCGACGATCGCATAGGTCCGCGCCATCATGCTCTGCCCTAGACCCGCGATCTGCGGGAAGATGAACCACATCCAGTGGCTGCGTTTCGCACCGGCGTGCAGTTCGGCGAGCGCCCGCGGGTACATGTCGTCCTGTACGGCAACGAAGCGGGGCAGATCCGGCATGTCCTCGAAATGGTCGCGATCCTGCTCGACGCAACCCCCGACAAGGCCGATGCGTTGATCGACCAGAAGAGGAATGCGCATGAAGACGATGGTAATGATCGCGGTTCTTGCCCTCCCAGTGCTTGCCCTCCCGGTGCTGAGCGGCTGCGGCAAGACGGACGAACCGACCGACACGCTCGCCGCGAGCAACTTCACGCCGCCGCAGACGCGCGCGCCGACGCCGCTCCCCGGGCAAGCGCAGACGACGCCGATCACCGCCTATGTCGGCAAATATCCGCATGATGCGGTGGGTGGCGTCGATTTCTACGACCGCACCGATGTCGCATCCGGGCTCGTCACCGCGGTCGGCGATGCGAAACTGCGCGAGACGATACGCGGTCGCTCCGGCCCCGAAACGCCGGTTTTCAAGATCGGCGAGCGCGTCGCGGCCTGGGGCTGCGAGGAGCATAATTGCGGCGATCACAACTGGACGGTGATCGTCGACAGTCAGCGTGGGCGGACGCAGGTATGCTACCATGATGCAGCGAAGATGGGCACGCGTAGCGACTGGTATGATGGCGCCGCACCCGTCCGCCGTGCCGAAACCTGTCCTTCGGAAGGATAAGCGATGCTCGAACATATCCCGGCCTGGCTTGGCCATGCGATGAGCGGGCTGCGTGCCGGAACCGACAAGCTTGCCATCGTCCAGCTTGGCGACCGGTTCGAAACGCTCGACCTGACCAGCCCGGCGTTCGCGCACGAGGGTCGGATGCCGCCACGTTTCACGACCGACGGGGACGGCGTATCGCCGCCGCTGGTCTGGAGCGAACCGCCGGTCGGGACCGCGCGCATGGTGCTGATCGTCGAGGATGCCGACGCACCGGCACCACAGCCTCTCGTCCACGCGATCGTCTGGGGCCTCGAAGCCGATGCCGGTCACCTTGCCGAGGGGGCGATCGCGGCCGATGGAGAGCGTGACGCCGTCGGGCGCGACGTCGGTCGAAACTCCTATCTCCGCGAAGGCTGGCTACCGCCGGATCCCCCGAGCGGACACGGCGAACATCGCTACGCATTTCAGCTGTTTGCGATCGACGCGGATGCAGCGGATGTCGGTCCGACACCCGGACGCTCGGCTGTGATCGACGCCATTGCCGGCCATGTCTTGGCGGCTGGGCTGCTGATCGGAACCTACTCGCGTGATGAGGAGGCGCCGGTTGGTCCGGTCGGTTCGGGCGCGCTGGCGTAATTCGGTGCGGTCGTCGGCCGCGGATACACGACGCTGTTCCGGTTGCGTCAGGCCAGCGCCGCGCCGGTATGCGTGACGATCAACAGGACCGTGGTCGAAAAGGCGGCAAGCCCGATGAGAATGCTGCGTCCCATGATGGCGCTCCGTGACAAGAGGATCAGGCGATCGGGATGATCGGTACGGCAGAGCTTACGGCGATCGCGCCGAAGACAAGCGCACCGACGAACGAGACGGCGATACGCTGGGCGGTTTCAAAGCGGAACGACATGGAAATTTCCTTCGATATTCGGGCGCCGGACCATCCGGGCGCCGATATCGAATGAACTGCATGACGCGTGCCAGTTCTTTAAACCTTTGACTTTGCTGGGTCTTCGGGTGAGCCGGCCCACAAGGTGGCAAAGTAAGCCGCGAAATGGTCGTATAATCCGCCAACTTATGGGATCAGCCTGCACAGATCCGATCGCGCCCTTGTTCTTTGGCGGCGTACAGCAGGCGGTCGGCCCGCAGAAAGGCCATTTCGGCAGGCTCGTCGGCATGGATTGCGGTCACGCCCGCGGAAAACGTGATGACGCCCAGCGGGGTATCGGTTTCTCGATTGCGGAACCGCTTGGCGCCGACCACCGCGCGGACCGAATCGAGCAGGGCCGCCGCATCGGCCAGGCTCGATCCACCGAGCAGCACGGCGAATTCCTCGCCGCCATGGCGTACCACCAAATGGGGCGCACACTCGGCCGCCAGGGCTTGCCCGATCGCGATTAGCACGCGGTCGCCGACACCGTGGCCGTGGGCGTCGTTGATATGTTTGAACCGGTCGATGTCGCAGACCGCCAGGCAATAAGGCCCCGCGTTCAGATCGCGTGCGGCAAAGGCCTCCTCGAAGGCGCGTCGGTTGGGCAAGCCGGTCAGGACATCGCGTCTTGCCGTATCCCGTGCCTCGGCCAGCTTGGTGCGTAGCGCATTCGTTTCCGCAGTCGCCAGCGCAAGCCGCACTTCGCTGTCATGAATCCGCGCGATCATCGAGCTCGTGATTCGGGTGATCTCGTCGAGCTCGGCCAGATGCGTGATCGCCGCAGCCCTCTGCGCCAGGTTGTGGCCGAAATCTTCGGTTTCCGCCTGTATCGTCCGCACGATCTGCGCGAATCCATCGACCTGTTGCTGCGTCTCGATGACGAGCGCGATCGCCGTGTCGGCCTGCATGTCGAGACTGGCGCTGGCCATGCCCCGGGCATCGGGATCGGTGCGGGACAGGTCGAGGGGAGGTCCCTCTACCGCCCGCCCCCCGAGCCGTTCGATGTCCTGTCTCGTCAACCTGATACCCAGGTCGGTCTGCTGCCGTACGGCTTGGGCCAGCTCGCTTTCCGGCGCCGACAATACGGCATAGGCAAAAGCGTAATGTGCCGGATCGGCGCTGAGTTTCTGCGCGTGAAGGAACCTGCCGATCCGCTCGAATATCGTATCGTTCGGCAATGATCCGGCCATAGATCTGGCCGCCTTTACGTCGCGCATCTCGTCCCCCGAGTTCTCGCAGTCCCCAATAAACCCGAAAGCGTTAGGATTAAGTCACCGAAACGGCAAATAATTGCCGGTTCGGTGACGGGCTGCGCGGGACGGAAGGCCTGCGACGGCCGAACCGTCTAATCCGGTGATCGAGACGTCGGCAGCCGATCGCTTACTTGCCGGTCAGCTTCTGGACCGCGGCGAGCGTCGTCGCGACGTGCTCGGCAGGGTTCATGTCGTCATGGACGAATGCGATGCGGCCGTCCTTGGCGATGACGTAGCTGGTGCGCTTGGTCACGTCGCGGCCCGCAATCTGCTTGCCGAGCGCGACGTCATAGCCCGTGACGACCTTCGGGCCGGCGCTGGCGACCGCGAACTTGCCCGCGCACTTCTCGGCCGAGAATTTGCTGAGCGTCTCGACGTTGTCGGCCGACATGCCGATCACCGTGCCACCCGCCTTGGTGAATGCCGGGATCGCCTCGGCGAACGCATGCGCTTCGGCGTTGCAGCCGCCGGTATAGGCCGCCGGGAAGAAATACAGCACGACCGGGCCCTTTTTGAGCTGCTCGGCGAGGTGGACCGTGAACACCTTGCCGGCGATCGCGCCACGCGTGGTGAAGTCGGGTGCCCTGGCGCCGGGCGCGAGCGCGGCGAACGCGGGCGTTGCGGCAAGGAGGGCGGCGGCGGCGAGAGTCTGGACGAGGCGCATGGACGATACTCCGGTTGGATTGCAACGACCTACGCCGACGCAGGCGTTCCGTCCATTGCTCCCTGCGGCTGCGACCGATAGGCAGGGGCCATGCCAGTAACCCAAGCCGATATCGATCTCGCGCACCGCCTCGCGGATGCTGCGGGCCACGTCATCCGACCGTATTTCCGCCATGAGCACGGCGTCGAGATCAAGGACGACCAGTCTCCCGTCACGCGTGCCGACCGCGAGGCCGAATCGGCGATGCGCCGCCTGCTCGATGCGGAGCGCTCGGGCGACGGCATCGTCGGCGAGGAGTTCGGCGAGAAGGCCGGCGTGACGAATCGCAAATGGGTGCTCGACCCGATCGACGGCACGCGCAGCTTCACCGTCGGGCGCGCGATCTTCGGGACCTTGATCGCACTCGTCGAGGACGGCTGGCCGGTGCTTGGGATCATCGATCAACCGGTTCAGCGCGAACGCTGGGTCGGCGTCGCCGGGCGGCCGACGACGCTCAACGGCGTGCCGGTCCGAACGCGCGCCTGCCGCGAACTTGCCGGCGCGACGATCGCCACCACCAGCCCGCATCTCTTCGAGGACGGCGATGTGCAGCCGTATTTGGCGCTGGTCGCGGCGATCTCTGGCGGCAACCCGCGGCAGGGGCCCGTCTATGGCGGCGACTGCTACAATTACGGCCTGCTCGCGAGCGGCCATCTCGATGTTGTCTGTGAATCCGGTCTGAAACTCTACGACTTCGCCGCCTTGGTCCCGGTGGTCGAAGGCGCCGGCGGCATGATGTGCGACTGGAACGGCGACCCGCTGACCGCGGCAAGCGAAGGCCATGTGCTGGCGATCGGCGACCCCGCGCGCATGGACGACGTGCTCGAGGCGATGCACCGGGTGCAGGATGGCCACGATCATGGTGCGCATGACGGCCACGACCACGGATAGGGGGTCCCCTCCCGCCGGCGGGAGGTGCTAGGGGAGGGCGCGACGTACGTACCGGCGTCCGGCATGCGAGGCGATCCCCTCCCCCGACCCCTCCCGCAGGCGGGAGGGGAGCAGAAGCGCATAAACCACTTCGCCTCCTACTCGCACCTTAGTCCGTCATCCCGGCGGACGCCGGGACCCACGGAGACGGAGCGCTAGCCGTCTGAGCGGACCCAACCATGGGCCCCGGCGTCCGCCGGGGTGACGGGGTGAGTGTTGTGCTGGAGACACAGCCTTGGTTAGGAATTAAGTCGCAAGTACGTCGACCCAACCCAAGCGGCGGGCTCGGTTCAGACGAACGTGGTTCCCACCAGTCCCCCGCATATATACCGCCAAGACCCGCTCACCCCCCATCCGTCATCCCGGCGGACGCCGGGACCCATGGACGCGGAACGCTAGCCATCTACGCGCCCCCAACCATCGGCAACGGCGCCCGCCTGACGCCAGGATGAGCGAGCTAGGGAAGGGACCGCACGGTTCGCCCCCGCGCCCTCAGAAAATCCCCAGAAACTTCTTCCGCTGTGCCTTGCCCTCGGAGCGGGTCGGCTTCCCGTCCTCGGCCTTGGCCGTCGTCCCACGGCCGACATCATCGCGCGCCTCGCCCTTGGTCGTCCGCTGCGCCGCCGCGGTCGCCCCTGCCAGCACCGGTCCGCACGCAGTCGACTTCGCATCGCCCACATCGACGAACGCCAGGATACCCGCCACCGGCGTCGCCACCAGTGCCAAGCCGAGCCCGCTGCCGGCGCGCACCAGCAGGTCCTTCGAGATTACCTGCAGCTTCGGCGCGGCGAACATCCCGCCGACACTCACCGGCGACTGCCCCGCGAACAGGCTGAACTTCTTCGAATCCGCGCGAAACGCGAGGTCGACCGCCTCGTTGCGGAAGCTGAACCCGCCGCGCCCGACGATGACGTTCTTGCGCGTGTCGATCAGGATCGGATCCGCTGCCGCGACACCGCCGCGGACGGTAAAGCCGACCAACCCGCAGTTCATCTGCACCGGCTCGTCGAGCTTCCCCTGGAACATCCGCTGCGCGAACGTGCCGATGTCGAGTTCGGCGAGCTGCACGTTGCGGACCGACAGCGCCCCCGATGGCAGCACGAACGCGATCCGCCCCCGCGACGATGCGAGTGAGTCGTGGATCGAGTCACCACGTCCGTCGAGCTTGATTCGACCCTTGACGGTCCCGGTCGTCCCGGCCTCGGTCAGCCCATAGCCCTTGAGCAGCTGGCCCAGTGGCGTCGGCGCGAGACGAATGTCATAGGACACCGCGCTGGGTCGCGCGCGCGTATCGAAGATGACGTCCGAGGCCACGTTCCCGCGGGCCATCGAGAAGGTCAGCGGTGACAACGCGAGGCGGCCGCGCTCGAGATCCAGCGTCAGGTCAACGTTGGAGATCGGAATGTTCTTCGACTTCACCGTGCCGATCGTCCATTTCAGGTCGGCATCGAAGATCTGCATCGTCTCGACCGGCAGATTCCCGTCGGGCAACAGGCGCTGCGGTGCGGCGCCCGTCGCCGCCGCCGCCGCCACCGCGCCGCGCGTCTCGACGATGTCGGGATTGAAGCCGATGAACGGCGCTGCATCGATGATGTCGAGGCTCTTGGTCGTGAGCACCGAATCGAGATGGATACGATCGCCATGGAGGATCGTCAGCTTGCCGGCGAGATCGGTCCGGCCCGCCACACCGCGCAGATGCGTGAAGGCGTACTCGTCACCCTGTTTGATGAGTTGCGCGCGCAGCTTGTATTTCCGCGTGTTCGGGATCGCGACATCGATGATGCCGAGCAGCGTCGACAGGTTGGCGCCGCGCGCGGTAACCGCCAGCGGCACGTTCTCGACATCGGCGATACTCGGCAGCGTCCCCGCGACGTCGATCACGTTGCCCGCCGCCCGCGCCCGCGCGACCAGCCTGTTCTGCCCCCGATTGGCGGTCGCATCCGGCGACAGGAGTTGCGCGGTCAGCGTGAACGGCGTCTCGCGCAGCTGCCCTCTGCCTGTCACCCCCACGGCACGGCCGATCGTCGCATCGACCGATCGGATGTCGGCGATATTGAGGTCCGCGACGATCCGCATCCGCGGATCCAGATAGCGCACCGACGTGCCGGTCACCGTCGCGACGTCGATCCGCGGAAAATCGAGCGGCTTGCCCCCCTTCTTCTCCGAGAACGTCCAGCTATTCGCGGTGTGCGCCCTGTTCCACTCCAGATCGACGTCGCCGTTGACGAGATCGAGCCAGTAGAGCCGCCGCTTGCCGAAGATCAGCGACAGGGGCGCGATCCGCGTGTCGAGCTTGTCCGCGCGGAACAGGTTCGGCCGGCTCGCCCAATCGGGGTTCGAGAGCGTGAAGTTCTCCGCGTACAGCTTGATCCGGAACGGCGCGAAATAGAGCTGGAAATCCCCGCGCACGGTCAGCGTCCGGTGGGTGAGCGAGCCGACGACCCGCTCGAACGGATGCTTCAGGAAGCGCCCCTTGGTGATATACAGCACCAGCCAGATCGCGACGATGACCGCGACGATCCCGAGCAGGATGTTGCGGATGATCCGCCGCTTGCGCCGTTTTCGGGTCTCGACCGCAATCGGCGCCGGCGCGGGAGCCGGGGAGGGGGCGTCGATCGGCGGCGTCGGGCTGGCGTCCATGCAAGCCCTATCGCATGGCAATCGCGCGAGTTCCACAATGCGGGGTCCGCGACGGTTGATATTTGCGACCAATGCGGATAGTGCGCCCGCTTCCTCGAAGGGAACGCGTTCGACGAATCGCCCGGCCAGTGTGGGCTGCCGCGGCGATTTCAGCGTCCTCCTTCGTAACCGAAAGGATAAAAATGCCCAAGCTGAAGACCAAGAGCGGCGTCAAGAAACGCTTCAAGCTCACCGCCACCGGCCTGCTCAAGCACGGCGTCGCCGGCAAGCGTCACCGTCTGGCGCATCACAACGGCAAGTACATCCGTCAGAACCGCGGCACCAAGCTGCTGTCGAAGGCCGATACCGCAGCGGTCAAGGCCTGGGCGCCTTACGGCCTGCGTTGAGCTGAGAAGGAATTAGACAATGGCACGCGTAAAACGGGGTGTTACCACCCGCGCCAAGCACAAGCGTATTTTGGTTCAGGCGAAGGGCTATTATGGCCGTCGCAAGAACACCATCCGCATCGCCCGTCAGGCCGTCGAGAAGGCCGGACAGTACGCCTATCGCGACCGCAAGGTTAAGAAGCGCACGTTCCGTGGCCTCTGGATCCAGCGCATCAACGCCGGCGTCCGCGCCGAGGGTCTGACCTACTCGCAGTTCATGCACGGCGTGAAGCTTGCGGGGATCGAACTCGACCGCAAGGTCCTGGCCGACATCGCCATGCACGAGGGCGCTGCATTCAGCGCCATCGTCGCACAGGTGAAGGCGGCACTGCCCCAGGCCGCGTAATCCGCGACTGAGGTGAGTTTCGGGAGGGCGTCGGTGGGAGACCACCGGCGCCCTTTCTGCGTTTGGTGCGGAGTGAACGCCCTAGCGCCGAAAGTTTCAGAACCTTCCCAAACTCCCAAACTCCCAAGCTCCCAAGCTCCCCAAATTCCGTAGTCCCCAAACCCCATCCGTCATCCCGGCGAACGCCGGGACCCACGGTTGCGGCGGACCCGGCGATAACGTGCTACCATCGCCCGCCCGCTACCGTGGGTCCCGGCGTCCGCCGGGATGACGGGAAGTTAACGGTGGATCAAAAGATCTGGCACGCGGCAAAAGGGGAGCACGAAAATGCGCGAAACCTTTCAGCCGTGCGTCTACATCCTCCACTCCCGCCGCCACGGCACGCTCTACATCGGCGTCACCTCAAACTTGCTCGCAAGGCTGGTTCAGCACCGAGAGGGGTTGATCCCCGGCTTCACTCGCCGGTACGGCATCAAGCGTCTCGCTTATTACGAGATGTTCGACACGATGGAGGCCGCGATCGTTCGCGAGAAGCGGCTGAAGGAATGGCGAAGAGCGTGGAAGGTCGAACTGATCGAAGCGCGCAACGAAAATTGGGACGATCTGGGTATCGGCCTCGGGCTGCCCCGCCTGCCCGAACCCACCCTGGGAGTATGACGTGACCGAAGACCTGAACCAGATGCGCGACCACATGCTGACGGCGATCGCCGCCGCATCCGGGCTCGATGCGCTCGATGCGTGCCGGGTCGAGGCGCTCGGCAAACAGGGCACGATCACCGTGCTCCTGAAGACGCTCGGCAAGATGACGCCCGAAGAACGCCTCGTTCAAGGCCCGCAAATCCAGGGCCTCCGCGAAGCTGTCGCCAACGGCATCGCCGAGCGCAAGGCAACACTCGAACGCGCCGCACTCGACGCGCGCCTCGCCAGCGAAACGCTCGACATGACGCTCCCCGCGGACGCCACGCCCGCCGGCACGATCCACCCGGTCAGCCAGGTCATGGACGAACTCGCCGAGATCTTCGCAGACCTGGGTTTCGCGGTCGCGACCGGTCCCGAGATCGAGACCGACTGGCACAATTTCACCGCGCTCAACATCCCCGAGACGCACCCCGCGCGCGCGATGCACGACACCTTCTACCTCCAGCAGGGGATCGACGCGAAGACCGCCGGCACCGCCGACGAGAAGACCACCTTCTCGCTGCTCCGCACGCACACCTCGCCGGTCCAGATCCGCACGATGTTGTCGCAGAAGCCGCCCATCCGCATCATCGCCCCCGGCCGCACCTACCGCTCGGACTCCGACGCGACGCACACGCCGATGTTCCACCAAGTCGAGGGCCTCGTGATCGACAAGGGCATCACGCTCGGCCACCTGAAATGGACGCTCGAGACCTTCGTAAAGGCGTTCTTCGAGCGCGACGACATCGTGCTCCGCCTGCGCCCCAGCTACTTCCCGTTCACCGAGCCCTCGGTCGAGATCGACGTCGGCTACACCCTCGTGAAGGGCAAGCGAGTCGTCGGCGGCGCCGAACCCGATGGCTGGCTCGAGATCCTCGGCTCGGGGATGGTCCACCGCAAGGTGATCGAAGCCTGCGGGCTCGACCCCGACGAATGGCAGGGCTTCGCATTTGGCTGCGGCATCGACCGCCTCGCGATGCTCAAATACGGCATGGATGACCTCCGCCCGTTCTTCGACGGCGATATCCGCTGGCTCAAGCATTACGGCTTTTCGAGCCTCGACGTGCCGACCCTGAGCGGAGGCGTGGGGGCATGAGCGTGGTCTATCGGCACGCGGGCCCGTCCCGCCACTGCACCCAAACCAACGACCGTCACCCCAGCGAAAGCTGGGGTCTCCCCGTTGGCGAGCGCAGCAACAGCCCCGCAAAGACCCCAGCTTCCGCTGGGGTGACGGCAGTATCTTATATGACGGAAGCCTGGTCATGAAGTTCACCCTCAGTTGGCTCAAGCAGCACCTCGAAACTGAAGCCACGCTAGACCAGATCGTCGAGGCCCTCACCCGCATCGGCCTCGAAGTCGAAGGCGTCGAGAACCCCGGCGAAAAGCTCGCCGCGTTCAAGATCGCCAAGGTGCTCAGCGCCGAACGCCACCCGCAGGCCGACAAGCTCCAGATCCTGTCGGTCGACGCCGGCAACGGTCCGCTGCAGGTCGTCTGCGGCGCGCCTAACGCCCGCGCCGGCCTGGTCGGCGTGTTCGGCGCACCCGGCGCCTACGTCCCCGGCCTCGACGTGACGCTCAAGCTCGCCAGCATCCGCGGCGTCGAATCCAACGGCATGATGTGCTCGACGCGCGAATTGGAGCTCGGTGAAGATCACGACGGCATCATCGAACTCCCCGCCGACGCCCCGATCGGCACTGCCTACCCAGACTATGCCGGTCTCACCGACCCCGTCATCGACGTCGCGATCACCCCCAACCGCCAGGACTGCATGGGCGTCCGCGGCATCGCCCGAGACCTCGCGGCGGCAGGCCTCGGCACGCTCACCCCGCTGGTCATTCCCCCCCAGTCCGTCATCCCCACCCCCTCCGTCATCCCGGCGGACGCCGGGACCCAAGGTGCGGCAGGGGTAGACGGCGAACTCGATCCCCGCCCTCGCGGCAACGATGGAGCAAGGACCGGATCCGGACCCGACGTCCGCACCGACGACCCAGAAGGCTGCCCCGCCTTCTTCGCCCAAACCGTCACCGGCGTGACCAACGGCGAATCCCCCGAGTGGATGCGCCGCAGCCTCATCGCGATCGGCCAGAAGCCAATTTCCGCGCTCGTCGACATCACCAACTATCTGATGATCGACCTCGGCCGCCCGCTTCACGTCTACGACCGCGCGAAGCTCTCCAGCGGCCTCGTCGCGCGCAAGGCCAAGCCCGGCGAGCAGGTCGTCGCCCTCAACGGCAAGACCTACACGCTCGACGAAACCATGACCGTCATCGCCGACGACGCGGCCGTGCACGACATCGGCGGCATCATGGGCGGCGAGCATTCGGGCGTCTCCGCGGACACCACCGACGTGCTGATCGAATGCGCCTATTTCGATCCGGACCACATCGCCCGGACCGGCCAGAAGCTGACCCTCACCTCCGACGCGCGCAGCCGGTTCGAACGCGGCGTCGACCCGGCGTTCCTCGATGACGGCCTCGCGATCGCCACCGCGCTCGTCCTCCACATCTGCGGCGGCACGGCCAGCGAGGTCACCCGCTCGGGCGAACCCCCGCTCGAACCCCGCGTGATCCACTATGATCCGCGCCTCTGCGCAGACCTCGGTGGCCTCCACGTCGCCCCCGAACGCCAGGCGCGTACGCTGTTGTCGCTCGGCTTCACGATCGGCGCGATCAAGTCGGCTGATGCGTTCAGCGACGCGCTGTTCTCGACGATCGAGGGCAAATGGCCGGTCACGATCCCAACTTGGCGCCGCGACGTCGACGGCCCCGCCGACCTCGTCGAGGAAGTCGTCCGCATCGAAGGGATCGACTCGATCCCCTCGACACCGCTCCCCCGCATGCCCGGTGTCGCCAAGCCGACCGCCACGCCCGAGCAGAAGCTCGAACGTAGGGCACGCCGCGCAGCCGCAGCCCGAGGCCTCGACGAAGCGGTAACCTGGAGCTTCCTCTCCGACGCCGAAGCCGCCCCGTTCGGCGGCGGCGCCTGGACGCTCGGCAACCCGATCAGCGAAGACCTGAAGGTCATGCGCCCCTCGCTGCTCCCCGGCCTGCTCGCCGCGACCGGCCGCAACCTTAAGCGCGGCCAGCAGAGCGTCCGCCTGTTCGAGATCGGCCGCCGCTATCTGGCCGACGCCGAGCGCCCCACTCTGGGTGTGGTCCTTGCAGGCGACCGCCGGCCACGCGGTTGGCGCGACGGCAAGGCGGCAAGCTTCGACGCGTACGACGCGAAGGCCGAAGCCTTGGCTTTGCTCGCAGGCTCTGGCGCACCCGTAGACAATTTGCAGGTGATGGGGGAGGCTGGCGACGCTTGGCATCCCGGCCAGTCGGGCACGCTCCGCCTCGGGCCGAAGACGGTGCTGGCGAGCTTCGGTATGCTCCACCCGTCGGTGCTGAAGGCGTTCGACCTCGACGGTGCAGTCGCCGCGGTAGAAGTCTACCTCGATGCGATCCCGCCCAAGCGCGCGACCGGCTTCGCCCGCCCGGCCTACACGCCGCCAGCGCTGCAAGCCGTCCGCCGCGACTTCGCGTTCCTCGTGCCGGCAGCGCTCGCCACCGACACGCTCGTCCGCGCGGTCAAGGGCGCAGACAAGGTCGCGATCGTCTCGGCGCGCGTGTTCGACGTGTTCACCGGGCAGGGGGTCGAGGACGGCCACAAGTCGGTCGCGGTCGAGATCGTCCTGCAACCGACCGCGAAAAGCTTCACCGACGAAGAAATCAAGGCGATCGCCGACAAGGTGGTCGCAGCGGCAGCCAAGCAGGGCGCGAGCCTGAGGGGATAACGCTCCCCCCAAACACCACCCCGGCGAAGGCCGGGGCCCAAGTGGAAAGGCCAGCGTAACGCAGCGATGCGCGTGGTTGGCGACGTTTCCCAATTGGGCCCCGGCCTCCGCCGGGGTGGAATGGCGGTGAGCGTTTTAAAGCCTCGCGCGTTTGAGGCCCACGGAAGGAACCCCATGACCGATCTGATCACCATCGCCAACGACCACCTCACCGCGCAGATCAACCCGCACGGCGCAGAACTCACGCACCTCCACGACGCCGACGGCCGTGAGCTGATGACCAACGCCGACCCGGCCTATTGGACCGGCCATGCGCCGATCCTCTTCCCCGTCGTCGGCGTCGTCAACGAAGGCGTGATCCGGCTCGACGGCAAATCCTACCCGATGCAGAAGCACGGCTTCGCACGCCACTCGACCTTCGACGTCATCGCGCAGACCGAAACCTCCGCCACCTTCCGCCTCACCGACAGCGAAGAGACGCGCGCCGCCTACCCCTTCGCGTTCGCCCTCGACATCGTCTTCACGCTCGACGGCGCGACGCTCGGAATCGAGGCGCGCATCCACAACCGCACCGACGCGGCGATGCCGGCGAGCTTCGGCTTCCACCCCGCCTTCGCCTGGCCGCTCCCCTACGGCAAGCCGCGCGCTGACCACCGCATCACGTTCGACGCCGACGAACCCGGCAAGCTCAAGGCAATCAGCCCAGACGGCCAGATCGCCATCGACGGGCGCTCCTCGCCGGTAGAGGACCGCGTGATTGCCCTCCGCGACGAACTCTTCGCCAACGATGCGCTGGTCTGGGACCCGATTCATTCCGACTCCGTGACCTACGGCGCCAAGACCGGCCCGCAGTTGCGGATCGCCTTCCCCGACACGCCAAAGCTCGGCATCTGGACCAAGCCCGGCGCGGCCTATGTCTGCGTCGAGCCGTGGCACGGCATCGCCGACCCCGAAGGCTATACCGGCGACTACCGCGACAAACCCGGCGTGTTCGAGGTGGCTGCGGGCGACACGAAGCGCATCACCATGAGCGTGACGCTGGTGCCCGCCACCGTTTGAACCAAATGCATCAGACTCTGCGATCCTCCCCCGCCAGAGGGAGGTGGCTGGCGTTCGCCAGACGGAGGGGGAGGTAAGGGAAACCTTACGTTCCGTGTCCTCCCCCTCCGTCACCTTCGGTGCCACCTCCCCCTGGCGGGGGAGGGCATCGTGGTGAAACTCTATCCTAAACTCGGTGCTGTGAAGGCCGCCCCTCTGTCCTCCGCGCCCTGCATCTGCCAAGAGCAGCGCCATGACCGCCGTTGACCCGGCCCACCCTTCTTCCCGAGCCCAGACTCGGCTCACCGGACCCACGCCATGACCCAATTCCCCCGCCGCACCTTCGCGATCATCTCGCATCCCGACGCCGGCAAGACCACGCTCACCGAGAAGCTCCTCTATTTCGGCGGCGCGATCCATCTCGCCGGCGAGGTCAAGGCGCGCGGCCAGACCCGCCGCGCCCGTTCCGACTGGATGAAGATCGAGCAGCAGCGCGGGATCTCGGTCACCTCGTCGGTGATGACGTTCGAGCGCCAGGGGATCACCTTCAACCTGCTCGACACGCCGGGCCACGAGGACTTCTCCGAGGACACCTACCGCACGCTCACGGCAGTCGACTCGGCCGTCATGGTGATCGACGCCGCCAAGGGCATCGAGCCGCAGACGCGAAAGCTGTTCGAGGTCTGTCGCCTGCGCAACGTGCCGATCATCACCTTCGTCAACAAGGTCGATCGCGAGGGGCGCGACCCGTTCTCGCTGCTCGACGAGGTGGCCGAGATGCTCCAGCTCGACGTCTGCCCGATGAGCTGGCCGGTCGGCATGGGCGGTGAATTCGAAGGCGTGTACGATCTCTACGCCAACACGCTGAGCCGCCCCGAAGGCGACAGCCGCGAGTTCATGGGCAAGGCGATCCCGTTCACCGGCATCGACGATCCCGAACTCGCCAAGATCCTCAGCCCCGAAGCGATGATCCGCCTGAACGACGAGGCCGAACTCGCCCAAGGCGGCTATTCGAGCTTCGACCCCGAGGCGTACCGCGCGGGCAACTTGACCCCCGTCTATTTCGGCTCGGCTCTCAAGGACTTCGGTGTCGCCGAACTGATCGGTGCGCTCGCCGACTACGCCCCGCCACCGCGCGCGCAACCCGCCGAGCCCGCGCCCATCTCGCCGGACGAGCCCGAAGTCACCGGCTTCGTGTTCAAGGTGCAGGCCAACATGGACCCCAACCACCGCGACCGTATCGCGTTCATGCGGCTATGCTCCGGCGTCTTCAAGCGCGGCATGAAGCTCACGCCCACCGGCCACGGCAAGCCGATCGCGGTCCATTCGCCAATCCTGTTCTTCGCGCAGAACCGCGAACTGGCGGACGAGGCATTCCCCGGCGACATCATCGGCATCCCCAACCACGGCACGCTCCGGGTCGGCGACACGCTCAGCGAAAAGGCGGCGATCCGCTTCACCGGCCTACCCAACTTCGCGCCCGAAATCCTGCGCCGCGTCGTGCTCAAGGACTTCACCAAGACCAAGCAGTTGCGCAAAGCGCTCGACGACATGGCCGAGGAGGGGGTGACACAGGTGTTCTACCCCGACATCGGCTCGAACTGGATCATCGGCGTGGTCGGACAATTGCAGCTCGAAGTGCTGCTCTCGCGGCTCGACGCGGAGTACAAGGTCGCCGCCGGGCTCGAACCCGCGCCGTACGAGACCGCCCGCTGGATTTCCGCGGAAGACCCGCTGGAACTCAAGACCTTCGCCGAGATCAACCGCGGCGCGATGGCCAAGGATCGCGACGGCAACCCCGTCTTCCTCGCCAAAAGCGCGTGGGAAGTGAACTATATCGCCGAGCGCTATGCGAAGATCCGGTTCGCTGCCACGCGCGAGCGCTAAGCCCCCCGTCATGCCGGGCTCGTTCCGGCATCCACGGTTCGGCACAATCGAGAGACGTGAGTGCGCGGCACGGTGGACCCCGGAACAAGCCCGGGGTGACGTGGAATGTTAGTCCGCGGCCAAAGCTTCGGCGAGCATATCGCGGATCGCCCGCAGGGCGGTCATCGGCGACTCTGCGGTCGCGACGATCTCGCTAGGCCCCGGTATCCTGGCACCGGACTTCTCCCCCGCCAGCAGCTGCTGGACGCCGCGGACGGTATAGCCTTCACGATTGAGATACTGGTCGATCCGGCGGACCAGCGCGACGTCCTCGGCGCGGTAATAGCGCCGGTTGCCTGCACGTTGCAGGGGGCGGAGTTGCGGGAACCGCGTCTCCCAATAGCGCAGTATATGCTGCGGCAACGCCAGGTCGCGCGACAGTTCGCCGATCGTCCGAAACGCCGCACTGGCCTTTTGCCCCCCGGCATCGGGCCGTGCGTCGTCGGCATCAGGCATGTCGGGCGTCAGTCGGCACCGACGATGCGTTCCCGCATCATCTGGCTTGCGCGGAACGTCAACACGCGGCGCGGTGCGATCGGCACTTCGATCCCGGTCTTGGGGTTGCGGCCGATGCGCTCACCCTTGTCGCGCAGCACGAACGTCCCGAACCCGGAGATCTTAACGTTTTCACCCTGCGACAGCGCGCCACACATTTCGGCAAGGATCTGCTCGACGATCTTCGAGGAATCCGAGCGCGACAGCCCGACTTCCTTGTGGAGAGATTCAGCCAGATCGGCCCGTGTCAAAGTACCCGTCGTCATGTTCATCAAGCTCCCACACTCGGCGAACCTCCTACACAAGCGCGAAGGGGACCGGAAGAAGTTTTGTTCTACAAGCGAATCGAGATTTTCGCCAGAATTAGAACCGGATAACCGCGGCGCCCCAGGTAAAACCGCCGCCCATCGCCTCGAGCACGACGATCTGCCCCTGCTGGATGCGTCCATCGCGGACCGCGACGTCCAAAGCCAGCGGTACGGAGGCGGCCGACGTGTTCGCGTGCTGGTCGACGGTGACCACGACTTTGGCAGGGGCGAGCCCCAACTTCCGCGCGGTCGCATCGAGGATGCGGGCGTTCGCCTGATGCGGCACGACCCAGTCGACCTGATCCGCGTCGAGCCCGGCCATCGCCAGCGACTCGGTCATCACCGAGGCTAGGTTGGTGACCGCATGGCGGAACACCTCGCGACCCTTCATGCGAAGCTTGCCGACGGTGCCGGTCGTCGAGACGCCGCCGTCGACATAGAGAAGTTCGTTGTGCCGGCCATCGGCGTGCAGCTTGGTCGTGAGAATGCCGCGACCGCCTTCATCGGCGGTGTCCTGCGCCTCCAGCACGATCGCGCCGGCGCCGTCGCCGAACAGCACGCAGGTCGTCCGGTCTTCCCAGTCGAGGATGCGGCTGAACGTCTCGGCGCCGATCACCAGCGCGCGCTTGGCGACGCCGCTGCGGATCATGCTGTCCACCACCTGCACCGCGTAGAGGAAGCCCGAGCAGACCGCGGCGACGTCGAACGCGACGCAGTCGTCGATCCCGAGCATCGCCTGCACCTTGGTGGCGCTCGACGGGAAGGTCTGGTCGGGGGTCGCGGTGGCGAGCACGATCAGGTCGATGCTCTGCGCCTCGATCCCGGCTGCGGCCAAAGCGGCGCGGCACGCGTCGGCGGCGAGCGTTGCGGTCGTCTCGCCTTCGCCGGCGATGTGGCGGAAGCGGATGCCGGTGCGCTCGACGATCCACTCGTCGCTGGTGTCGACCTGTTCCGCGAGTTCCGCATTCGAGACGCGACGCGCGGGCAGGGCGGAGCCGGTACCGATGACGACCGAACGGATCATGCCGCCTTCTCCACGCTGCCGAGATCGTCGGCGATGCGCCGGATCAGATCGTTGCGGACCATCTTGGCGGCATTGCCGATCGCGGTCGCGACGCCGCGATCGGTCGCGCCACCGTGACTCTTCACGACGATGCCGTTGAGGCCAAGGAATACCGCGCCGTTGTGATTGTTGGGATCGAGGTGATCGCGCAGCAATTCGGTCGCGGGGCGTGAGATCAGGAAGCCGAGTTTCGAGCGGACCGAACTGCGGAACGCGCGCTTGAGCAGGTCGGCGACGAATCGCGCGGTGCCCTCGGCGGTCTTCAGCGCGATGTTGCCCGAGAAGCCGTCGCACACGACCACGTCGACTTCGCCGCGCGACAGTCGGTCGCCCTCGATGAAGCCGTTGAACTGCATGTCGACCGCTGGGGTCGCCCGCAATTGCGCGGCTGCATCGCGGATCTCGTCCGTGCCCTTCATGTCTTCGCTGCCGATATTTAGCAGCGCCACACGAGGATGCGGGATGTCGAGTGCGGTGCGCGCATAGGCGGCGCCCATGATTGCGAACTGGACAAGGTTTCGCGCATCGCACTCGGTGTTCGCGCCGAGGTCGAGCATGACCATGTCGGTATCGCCCAGCGTCGGCAGACGCGCCGCGAGTGCCGGCCGGTCGATCCCGGGCAGCATCCGCAACGACAGCTTCGCCATCGCCATCAGCGCGCCGGTATTGCCCGACGACACTGCGGCGGCGGCGCGACCCTGTTTCACCAGGTCGATCGCGACGCCCATCGAGGTCTTCTTTGCGCGGCGAATCGCCTGGGTCGGCTTTTCGCTCGACCCAACGACTTCCGGCGCGTGGACGATCTCCGAATGCTGCGACAGGTTCGGATGAGCCTTGAGCCCCTCGCGAATCGCAGCTTCGTCGCCGACCAGCAGGAAGCGCATACCCTCGAATTGATGACGCGCGAGCGCAACACCGGCGAGCATCACTGCCAGCCCGTCATCGCCACCCATCGCGTCGACCGCGATCCAGCCGCTGTCGGGCATTGCCTATCCTTCGTTCAAGCTAGAGGCTTTGGACCTCAACCCTCGACCGAGAGGATTTCACGACCATTGTAATGGCCGCACGAGCCGCAGAGGTTGTGCGGGCGCTTCAGTTCGCCGCAGTTCGGGCATTCCTGGAACGACGCGATCGTGAGCGAGTCGTGGCCACGGCGCATGCCGCGCTTGGAGGGCGAGGTTTTTCTTTTGGGGACGGCCATTTCGGCACCTTGTTCAATCTAAAGGTCGGGGCTCCGAGTACGCCCGGACACGGAACTCGGCAACCGACATGAATGCCGGCCGCCTGAAGCAACCCATGCGGCCTGACGCTCGCGAAGCGTGGGGCTATAGCGATTTCGTCCCGCGTTGCAAGCTTTCGCCCCCGCGTTGCAACCATTGGGCGCGAGTGGCAGGACCCGGTCCGACACTGAACGAGGGGCAACGCCGTGATATTACCCGTGACACTGACGATCGCAGCGGCCGCGGCCGTCGTCAATCTGTGGCTCGCTTTCCGAATCGTGCCGATCCGGGTGAAGGACAAGGTGCTGCTGGGCGATAACGGCAATGCGCTGTTGCAGGGGCGGATGCGCGCGCATGCGAACTTCACCGAATATGCGCCGTTCATCCTGATCCTGCTGGGATTGATCGAACTCGCCGGCGGATCGACGATGTGGCTGTGGATCGCGGGCGTCGTGTTCGTGATCGCGCGCGTTGCGCATGCATTCGGGATGGACCGCGCGACATCGAGCGTGCCGCGCGCCGGCGGAATCCTCGGCACGTGGGCGGTGCTTGCGCTGCTCGCAGGCTGGGCGCTGACGATCGCGTATCAGGCTAACAGCGTACCGGCCGCCAAGACCTTTCAGGTCGTGCCGTCGGGTGGCCGGGCATGAGCGCGCTTCGCTTCCTTCCCGCCGTGGCCCTTTTGGCGGCATGCCCTGCCGTGGCGCAGGTCTCGCCCGAGCGATTGTCTGCTGATGTGAAAACGCTGGCCTCCGATGCGTTCGAGGGGCGGGCGCCAGGTACGCCGGGTGAGAGCAAGACGATCGCCTGGCTGATCGCGCAGTTCAAGGCGATGAAGGCACAGCCCGGCGGGCCGAACGGCAACTGGACGCAGCCCGTCCCGCTCGTCCACACCCGGATGGGTTCTGGCACTGTCCGCGCTGGCGATACCGCGCTGGTGCAGGGGCGTGACGTCTATCTCAGTACCGTCCGTGGCGTCGATCGCGTCGCCATCGCGGGCGCGCCGATGGTGTTCGTCGGCTACGGCGTCAGCGCGCCCGAGCGCGGCTGGGACGACTTCAAGGGGCTCGACCTGACGGGCAAGGTCGCGGTGTTCCTCGTCAACGATCCCGATTTCGAAGCGGTCGCGGGCGACGATGCGAAGGGCAAGTTCGGCGACCGCCGGATGACCTATTACGGCCGCTGGACGTACAAATACGAGGAAGCCGCGCGACGTGGTGCGGTGGCGGCGCTGATCGTCCACGACACGCCGGGGGCGGGCTATGGCTGGAGCACGGTGACCGCCCCGGCCGGCGAGAATTACGACATTGTGCGAAAAGACCCCGAATCGCGGGTGATGCTGCAAGGCTGGCTCGAGGGTGGCGCGGCGACTCGGTTGTTCGCAGCCTCAGGCCTTGATCTGGCAGCGATGCGCAAAGCGGCGCGGCGGAGCGATTTCCGCCCGGTCGCGCTGAAGCAGGCGTTCACCACCGACCTGCCGGTGAAGCATGACACCGCCGTAAGCCAGAACGTGCTGGCCAAGCTGCCGGGCACCAAGCACGCGGACGAAGTGGTTATGTTCGGCGCGCACTGGGACGCGTACGGCATCGGCGCGCCCGACGCGCAGGGACGGACGATCCGACCCGGCGCGAACGACGACGGGCTCGGCGTGGCGGGTGTGCTCGAACTCGCACGCACCTTCGCCAAGGCGCCGCGGACCGACCGCAGCCTCGTCTTCGCGCTGTGGAGCGGCGAGGAGCGCGGGTTGCTAGGGTCGGAAACCTATGCGGTGAACCCGGTCTATCCGGCGGCGAAGACGGTCGCCAACCTGACGCTCGACATCCTCCAGACGGCTGGCCCTGCAAAGGACGTCATGCTCGTCGGGGCAGGGCAGAACAATCTCGAGGATATGCTGGGTGACGCTGCAAAGGCCCAAGGCCGCGTCGTAACCCCCGAAGCCCTTCCTGAACGCGGGCTGTTCTACCGCGCCGATCATTTCTCGGTCGCGCGACGCGGCGTGCCGACGCTGCTGCTGATGGCGATCAGCGGCGCGCCCGACCTGGTCAAGGGCGGCCGAACCGCGGGGCAGGCTTGGCTCGACGGCTATATGAAATGCTATCACCAGACCTGCGACGCCTGGGGCGCGGACTGGGACTTCCGCGGTGCGGCGCAGGACGTCGGGCTGTTCCAGACGATCGGCACGAATCTGGCGAACAGCCGGGCGTGGCCCGAATGGCGCGACGGGTCGGAGTTCAAGTCGGTGCGGGCTGAGACGGCGGGCGAGCGGAAGTAGGCGCCCCCCCCCCCCCCGCAACCACCCCGGCGAAGGCCGGGGCCCAATTGGGGGACGAAGTTTGGCGTCGGCCGCGCTCCGTTACTGCAACCTTTCCAGTTGGGCCCCGGCCTTTGCCGGGGTGGAGTAACGTCTCGGTCGCGCTTCTATCTTGTCTCGTTCTCCCGCGAAGGCGGGAGCCCAGGGTTACGGGCGCTATCGCTTGGTATCCTGGACCCCCGCCTTCGCGGGGGAACGGATAGTGCCGCGAGCGGACGTTACGCCGCCAAAGCTCGATCGCTCACGAACATATTCGTCGCCCGTTCATGCGCGAATGTGCTCGCCGGCCCATGCCCCGGGATGAAGCTCGTATCGCTCCCCAGCGGCCACAATTTCTCGACGATCGACTTCACCAGCGTCTGATGGTTCCCCCCAGGCATGTCCGAACGCCCGACCGACCCCTGGAACAACACGTCCCCAACCTGCGCGAACTTCGACGGCGCGTGGTGGAATATCACGTGACCCTCGGTATGCCCCGGCGTCTCGTACACGTCGAGAACGAGGTCCCCGACCGACACCGTATCGCCCTCGACCAACCACCGGTCCGGCTCGAAATTCACGCCGGAAATCCCGTATTTCGGCCCGTCCTGATCGAGCCGCTGCAACCAGAAGCGATCCGCCTCGTGCGGGCCCTCGATCGGCACGCCGAGATCGTTCGACAGCCGCTTGGCACCACCGGCATGATCGATATGGCCGTGCGTCAGCAGGATCTTCTCGACCGTCACCCCCGCCTGTTCGACCGCCGCCATGATCCGTGGCAGGTCGCCACCCGGATCGATCACCGCGGCCTTCATCGTCGCGGTGCACCAGAGGATCGTGCAGTTCTGCTGGATCGGCGTAACCGGCACGATCGCAGCGCGGAGTGGTGGATTTGTCATGGCCCCGAAATAGGATAGCGCGTCGGTCGGAGCAATCGCCGCTTGCGGTTTGCCCCATGCCCCGTGCAACAGTCGCGGCGATGTGGACTGCGCCCTTCGTTTTGCTCGATGACGCCCGCGTGGGGGGCGCTCCTGCACGATTGTACCGCGACCCGGTCCGGATCGTCCGCGCCGATACGCTCGCCGAGGTACGCCCGGCGCTCGACGCGTTGAGAGATGCCCGCGCGGAAGGACTGCACGCTGCCGGATACCTCACCTACGAAGCCGGCGCCGCACTCTCCTCGAAGCCAATCGACGTCCGCGCCGAGGGGCCGCTGCTCTGGTTCGGCCTGTTCGCCGACTACAAGACGATAGCGCCCGAAGACGTCGCCGCGTTGCTCCCCGACCCCGCCGGCGCGTGGACCGGCGCTCCCAAGCCGCTGATCGACCGCGAAACCTACGACGCGAGCCTGTCGCGCGTGCTCGACCTGATCGCGGCGGGCGACATCTACCAGGCGAACCTCACCTTCGCCGCCAGCGTGCCCTTCGTCGGCGATCCGCTCGCGCTGTACGCCCGGCTGCGGCGGCAGGCGAAGGCGGGCTATGGCGCGCTGATCGACACCGGCGAGACGCGCTTCCTGTCGCTGTCGCCCGAACTCTTCTTCGCGCTCGACGGCGACACGCTCACCTGCCGCCCGATGAAGGGCACCGCGCAGCGAGGCGAAACGCCCGACGCCGATCGCGCACTCGCCGAGGCACTGGCGGCCGACCCCAAACAGCGCGCCGAAAACCTCATGATCGTGGACCTGATGCGCAACGACCTGTCGCGCGTCGCCACAAAGGTCGCGGTCCCCGACCTATTCACTGTCGAGACCTATCCGACCGTCCACCAGATGACCTCGACCGTCACCGCGACGCTAAAACCCGATTGCGACGCGGTCGACGTGCTGACCGCGCTGTTCCCGTGCGGATCGATCACCGGCGCGCCCAAACAGCGCGCGATGGAGGTCATCGCCGAGGTCGAGCACGCGCGCGTCCGCAGCATCTACACTGGCGCGATCGGCCGCCTCGATCCGAACGGCGACGCGATCTTCAACGTCGCGATCCGTACGCTCGCCATCAGGGACGGCGCGGCGATGATGAGTCTCGGCTCGGGGATCGTCGCCGACAGCGACGCGGACGCGGAATGGGCGGAATGCCACGCCAAGGGCGCGTTCGTCAACGCGGGCCAGCGCCCCTTCGACCTGATCGAGACGATGGCGTTCGATTCCGACGAAGGCCTGACCCGCCTCGAAGCGCATCTCGCGCGGATGAAGGAGAGTGCCGAGGCGCTCGGCTTCACCTTCGACCGCCATACTGCGCGCAACGAGCTGCAGGCGGCGACCTTCCGGTTGCGCGGACCCCGCCGCATCCGCCTGTTGCTGAGCCCGTCGGGGGCGATCGCGATCGAATCCGCGCCACTGCCGCAGTCCCCCGCGCAGGCGACTGTTACGATCGTCCCCTTGCCGGTCGCCGCCGCCGACTTCCGCCTGCGTCACAAGACGTCCGCGCGCGGCTTCTACGACGATGCGCGCCACGCGGCCGGCACGTTCGAGGTACTGTTCGAGGACGCGGACGGCTTCCTCACAGAAGGCAGCTTCACCTCGCTGTTCGTCCAGCGTGAAACACTCCTTGTGACGCCGCCGCTACGGAATGGTCTGCTCCCGGGCATCTTCCGCGCCGAACTCCTCGATTCGGGCCGGGCCATCGAGGCTCAGGTCACCCGCGCGGACCTCGCAGGCGGATTCTGCGTCGGAAATGCGGTTCGCGGGTTGATTCCGGCCATCGTTACGGTTGCGAATTCGGCTAAGCGGAGCGTATAGCCCGCGCGAATTCCGCGGCCCGAAACTGCGGACAACCGCAAAGGTTCCATCATGCACGCATCCGCCGCGCTCGGTCGCATCAGCCCTTCGCCGACGCTCGCGATCACCAGCCGCGTCCTCGAACTGAAGCGCGCAGGCGTCGATGTGATCGGCCTCGGTGCGGGCGAACCCGATTTCGACACGCCGGACTTCGTCAAAGAGGCCGCGATCCAGGCGATCCGCGACGGCAAGACCAAATACACCAACGTCGACGGCACGATCGAGCTGAAGCAGGCGATCGTCGCCAAGTTCGCGCGCGACAACGGGCTGACGTACACCACCGACCAGATCAGCGTGAACGTCGGCGGCAAGCACACCCTGTTCAACGCGATGGTCGCGACGATCGATCCGGGCGATGAGGTCGTCATCCCCGCGCCGTACTGGGTGAGCTATCCCGATGTCGTCCAGTTTGCGGGCGGCGTCCCCGTCATCGTCAAGGCGGGCCCGGAGGTCAGCTACAAGCTCGATCCGGCCGCGCTCGACGCCGCGATCACGCCGAAGACCAAGTGGGTGATCCTCAACTCGCCATCGAACCCGACCGGGGCCGGCTACACGATCGACGAACTGAAGGCGCTCGGCGCGGTGCTGGCGAAGCATCCGCACGTGTGGATCTTCGCCGACGATATGTACGAGCACATCGTCTATGACGGTTTCAAGTTCGCGACCATCGCCGAGGCCTGCCCCGAGCTGTTCGAGCGTACGCTGACCGTCAACGGCTGCTCGAAGGCCTATGCGATGACCGGCTGGCGGATCGGCTATGCCGGCGGTGCGGCGTGGCTGATCAAGGCGATGGCCAAGCTCCAGTCGCAGTCGACCTCGAACCCGTGCTCGATCGCGCAGGCAGCGGCGGTAGCGGCGCTCAACGGCGACCAGTCGTTCCTCGCCGAGCGCAACACCGCGTTCCAGGGCCGTCGCGATCTCGTGGTCAAGATGCTCAACGAGATCGACGGCATGCACTGCCCGACGCCCGAGGGTGCGTTCTACGTCTATCCGTCCTTCGCCGAGCTGATCGGCAAGACGACGCCAAACGGCCGCCTGATCGACACCGACGAGGCGATGGTCGGTTATCTGCTCGACGACGCCAAGGTGGCGGTCGTGCAGGGCGCCGCGTTCGGTCTCAGCCCCGCGTTCCGGATCAGCTATGCGACGTCCGACGCGCTGCTCCGCGAGGCGTGCACGCGCATCCAGACGGCCTGCGCCGCGCTGAAGTGACAAACGATCCTCCCCCGCCAGGGGGGGGGGCGCGAAGCGACGGAGGGGGCGGATACGGAACAGCGGTCGTCGCTGACCTCCCCCTTCGTCTGGCAAGTGCCAGCCACCCCCCCCTTGCGGGGGAGGATCGCAAGGTTCGCGCAACATTCGAGACACGCGGCGACATCTCCCGGCAATCCTGCCGGGCGATCCCTGCTGCACGATGAACGCATCGGCCACGGCGCGTTAATCGAGAGTTTCTAAAAACGACATTGTGGTTGTCCGGCATCTCTACGACATGCCGGTACGTAGCTGACACCGGCCCACCGGTCGGTGTCGTCACTTGGTTTCATTGGGATCGCATCATGCGCAGCATCGTAAAGTCGAGTTTCTTCTGGCAGTTCAGCGGCGGTTTCGTCCTCGGCGCCATCGGCTTGCTCGCGCTCCAGCCCGCAGAGGCGCGCCAGACCTTCGCCAGCCATTTCGAACACAGCGCGTCCACGAGCCGCTAATCTTGCGCGCGTCTTGGCGAACGATCGCGGCAACCCCATGTATCTACACATGAAAAAGCCGCTCCTCGCCACGCTCGCCGCCGTCGGTATCGCCGGTGCATTCATGTCCACCGGCACCGCGCAGGGCGCCCGCGCCGTCGTCATCCCCGCCGTCAAGACCGACCTGCCCGCGACGCCCGGCATCCAGACCGCGGTACTCGCCGGCGGCTGTTTCTGGACGATGGAGGCGGTGTTCGAGCATGTGAAGGGCGTGAAGGCGGTCACGACCGGCTATGCCGGCGGCACCAAGGCGACCGCGACCTACGACCAAGTGGCGGCCGAGACGACTCGTCATGCCGAGGCGATCAAGATTGCCTATGACCCGCGGATCGTCAGCTACGGCACGCTGCTCCGCGTCTATTTCTCGATCGCGCATGACCCGACGACCTTGAACCGTCAGGGCCCGGACAGCGGTACCAGTTATCGTTCAGCGATCTTCCCGCAGTCGCCAGCGCAGGCGCAGGTGGCGCGGTCGTACATCGCGCAGCTCGGCGCGACGCGCGCGTTCTCCGGACCGATCGTGACGAAGCTGGAGACGGGGACGTTCTATCCGGCCGAAGCGTATCATCAGAATTTCTACGACCGGAACCCGACGCATCCGTACATCGTGATGTGGGACAAGCCCAAGGTGGCTGCGTTCCGCGCGGCGTTCCCGACGATCTCGAACTGAGGCGATAGGCTTAAGCTGAAGCGAAAGGCTTAAGAAGACGCCCACCCCAAGCCCGTCATTCCAGCGAAAGCTGGAATATCCCGGTTTGGCGGATGTCCCGAGCCACGAGGGAGACCCCAGCTTCCGCTGGGGTGACGGTAGGGGTTAGTGAGGCGCGAACAAGGACCGAAGAGCTCTAAGCCGCTACTGGGACTCTAAGCCGCCACCGGGAACCGCAGCATCCGGTCCGCCACCGGCACCATCGCCTCTGCGCCAACGCCCACCGCGCGAACGATCTCCGGATGGTCGACATCCAGCCCGCCGGTCAGCGACCCGAACGCTGGCAATATCAGCTTCGTCGCCGTCGCTACGAAACACCGCCGCGCGACCGATTTCCCCCGCACCCGCAATCGCAGCTTCGGATGGAAATGCCCCGACAATTCCGGCCGCGTCTCCGTCCGGTCCGCCTCGTGCCGCAGCACCAGCCCATCGACGACCACCTCGTCCACGACATCTCCGCCACACCGATCGAGGATCGCCGGATCGTGATTGCCCGTGATCCACGTCCAGCGCGTGGTATCGGTCATCGCCCGCAGCATGTCCTGCGCCCGCTGCGGCAACCGAGCACACCCGTCGCTGTCGTGGAAGCTATCGCCCAGGCACCAGACTTCGCGCGCACCCGTCGCCGTGACCAGCGCGGTGAGATCGGCCAAGGTCGCGATCGAATCATAAGGCGGCAACATCTGCCCCCGACCCGCGAACCAGCTCGCCTTCTCGAAATGCAGGTCGGCGACCAGCAGCGCGCGCCGCTCCGGCCAGAACAGTGCGCCTTGTGGCAACGCCAGAAGCGCATGTCCGCCGAACGAAAAGGGAACCATTCGCCCGCCATGCCGCCCCCGCCGCGGCGAATCAAGCGGACATCCGCCGCGACGAGCAGGACTTGCGCATGTCCGCAATCGGCGTAAAGCGCGCCGTCCCTTCATGAGGAGCGCTTTTCGCGCCATGTCGTCCGAAGCCGGAACACCGCAAACTGCCGCAGTCCATCAACCGCCCGCCGGCGGCGTGGCGGCGCAGGTCTGCGCGCCCGCCGATATGTCCGCAGCGCATCTGCATCCGCACCCGGCGCTGGCTGCGCTGACCGTCGGCGCGATCGGCGTGGTGTTCGGTGATATCGGCACCAGTCCGCTCTATGCCTTTCGTGAGGCCTTGGGCCAGTCGTCCGCCGGCGGCATCGATCCGAGCGAGATCCTCGGTGTGCTCAGTCTCGCGCTCTGGTCGCTGTTCCTCGTCGTCACGGTCAAATACGTCATCTTCCTGATGCGCGCCGACAACCAGGGCGAGGGCGGCGTGCTGGCGCTGGCTGCGCTCGCCCGTCGCGCGCTCGGCATGCGCTCGAAGATCGCGATCGTGCTCGGCGCGGCGGGCGCGTCTTTGTTCTACGGCGACGCAATCATCACGCCCGCGCTGTCGGTGCTCTCCGCGATGGAAGGCCTCAGGACGATCCCGAGCGCGGCGCATATCTTCAACGAGGGCGTCGTCCGCGCGCTGACGATCGGAATCCTGATCGCGCTGTTCATGATCCAGGCGCGCGGGACGGCGCAGGTGTCGAAGCTGTTCGGCCCGGTCTGCATCGTCTGGTTCGTCGCGATCGGGGCGCTGGGCATCTGGCACATCGCCGACGAGCCCTCGATCGTCCGCGTGTTCCTGCCGACCTACGGTATCTCGTTCCTCGCGAGCCACGGCGTCACCGGGCTGTTCGTGCTCGGCGCGGTGTTCCTCACCGTCACCGGGGCCGAGGCGCTGACCGCGGACATGGGCCATTTCGGCAAGCTGCCGATCCGCATCGGCTGGTTCTTCCTCGTCTTCCCGGCGCTCGCGCTCAACTATCTCGGGCAGGGCGCGTTCGCGCTCGCCAAGCTCGAGGACGCAGCAAGGCAGGGCATCCCCTTCGTCAATCAGGACTGGTTCTTCCTGATGGCGCCCGAATCGCTGCGCCCCGCGCTGATCATCCTCGCGGGCTTCGCGACGGTGATCGCCAGCCAGGCGGTCATCACCGGCGCGTTCTCGCTCACGCAGCAGGCTATCCAGCTCGGGCTGCTCCCGCGGCTGCGCATCCGCCAGACCTCCGCGGTGTTCGCCGGCCAGATCTATCTCCCCGCAATCAACTGGCTGTTGCTGATCGGCGTGCTGGTGCTGGTGATCCAGTTCAAGACCTCGTCGGCGATTGCCGCCGCGTACGGCATCGCGGTGACCGGGACGATGGTCGTCACCACCTTGCTCGCGTATATCGTCGTCCGTCATCGCTGGAACTGGTCGCGGCCGCTCGCGCTCGCGGCGATCCTGCCGTTCCTGACGCTCGACCTGATCTTCTTCGGCGCGAACATCCTCCGCGTGATCGAGGGGGGCTGGGTGCCGCTCGTCATCGCCGCGTCGATCGGGCTGATCATCTTCACCTGGGTGCGCGGCAAGAAGATCGTCAGCGCGTTCGAGAAGCGTCAGAGCATCCCGCTCAGCGACCTCGCCGCCGCGCTGGAGAAGCGCCCGCCCGAGCGCGTGTCGGGGACCGCGGTGTTCCTGACCGCGAACCCGCATGCGACGCCGGGCGCGCTGCTGCACAACCTCAAGCACAACAAGGTGCTCCACGAGCGCAACCTGATCGTCAGCATCCGCACCGCCGACCGCCCGTTCGTCGACGAGTCCGCGCGCGCGAAGGTCGAGCGGGTCGACACCAATTTCTCGATCGTCGTGCTCACCTATGGCTTCATGGAATCGCCCGACGTGCCGCGCGATCTGGGGGTCGGCAATAAGACCGAGCAGCTCGGGCTCGATCCGATGCGCACCTCGTTCTTCATCGGCCGCAACACGCTGAAGCCCGATGCGGAGAAGGGCATGCCGCCCTGGCAGGACCGGATCTTCCTGTTCCTGCAACGCAACGCCAGCGACCCGACCGACTTCCTGAAGATCCCGCCGGGCAAGGTGCTAGAGTTGGGCGAGCAGGTCACCGTCTAAACTCCCTTGCCCCTTCGGGGAGAGGGAAGGGGCCCGCACGGCGAAGCCGGGTGGGAAGGGAGAGGGGAGTGAGGCTCGGGACCTCGTCCCAACTACCCCTCTCCCTTCCGTCGCCTGCGGCTCCTCCCTCCCTCTCCCCGGAGGGGAGAGGGACATGAGACATCAACCTGCGAACGCCTTCACCAAATCGAAGAGGTAGTCGCGGCCGTCGTAGAGTGACGTGACCCGGATGCGTTCGTTCAGGCCGTGAATCCCGCCCATGTCCTTGTCGATGAACACACCGGGTACGCCGTAGACCGGGATCCCGATCGCTTCGAAGAAGATGCCGTCGGTGGCGCCGGTCGACATCATCGGCAGGATCGGGATGCCGGGGAAGTGCTTCGCCGCAACCTTCGTCACTGGCCCCATGATCTTCGGATCGAGCGTCGGCGGGATCGCGGTCGGGCGGACCGGCTGGTTGGCGGTCACCGTGACCTTCGCGCCGGCCAGTTCCTTCAGCTTGGCCAGCGTGCCCTCCACCGTCTCGCCCGGAAAGATCCGGCAGTTGATGTTCGCCGTCGCGCGCTGCGGCAATGCGTTCTCCGCATGGCCCGCGTTCAGTAGCGTCGCCACGCACGTCGTCCGCAAGGTCGAGTGCATTGCCTTGTCGCGGCTGACGATCGCATCCGCCGCCTTGTCCTCGGGATTGGCGATCAACCGCGTGATCGCGCTGCCCATCTCGCCCGGCATCGCCTTCGCGCTCGCCGCGAAGAACGCCTTGGTCGTGTCGGTGAACTTCACCGGAAACTCATACCCCTGCACCGCCTTCACGGCGTCGGCGAGCTCGTAGATCGCGTTCTCCGGCGTCGGCTGCGAGCTGTGCCCGCCGGGGTTGGTGCTGAGGAACGTGTAGTTCTGCGCGGCCTTCTCGCCGACCTGGATCGCGAGCAACTGGCGCTTGCCAGTGTCGTCGAGCCGCCCGCCGCCGCCCTCGTTCAGCGCGAACTCGGCTGCGATCAGATCGGGCTTCGCCTTCGCCAGATACTGCGCGCCGTTCCACGCAAACGTCGTCTCCTCGCCGCAGGTCAGCGCGAGCTTGATCGTCCGCTTGGGCTGGTACCCACCGGTCTTGAAGCGGATCATCGCATCGGACCAGATCGCCGCCTGCGCCTTGTCGTCGACGGTACCGCGCGCGTAATAATAGCCGCCTTCCTCGATCAGCTTGAACGGATCGCGCACCCAATCCTCGCGCTTGGCCTCGACCACGTCGAGATGTGCGAGCAGCAGCATCGGCTTGAGCGCCGCGTCCGAGCCCTTCAGCACCGCGACCAGCCCGCCATCCTTGGGATGCTCGGGCACCGAGAAATAGGTGATGTCGGCATCGGCATAGCCCGCCGTCTTCAGCCGCGCACCGATCTGCGCCGCGGCCTGCGTGCAACTGCCGGCGGACAGTGTCGTGTTGGTCTCGACCAGTTCCTTGTAGAGCCCCAGGAACGCCTTCTGGTCGGGCCGCGTCTGCGCCTGCGCCGAGAATGGTGTCGTCAGAATCGCCGCCGTGAGTAGCCAGCCAGTCGCGCGCATCGTCGTCCCCTTTTCGTTTCGATCGGGAGAGTTGCAGCGAACGCGCGCCGACGCAACCTCGGCCCCGCGGCTCTCAGCGCCGGCGTGTTCCGCGGGGCAGAGCAAGCCGGACCTCGCGGTTGGCGAAGTCGATGTCGACGCGGCGGAACAGTTGCAGCACGTCCATCCCGAGCAGCATCGCCGGGCGCTCGGACAAGCCGAACTGGCGGAACGGCGGCGCGTCGACGGCGGTGAATGCGACGGGCAGGTCGCCGAGCGTCAGGTTGCCGATCGAGACCCGGTCGATCGTGGTGTAGTCGGCGACCACGGTTTCGCCGGTGACGCCGGTCAGCGACACCGGTTGCGAGCGCGCCGCGCTGCCGAGTTTGCGCGTGACTCGTCGGCGGAGCGCACCATTGGCCATGCTGACCGAGGTGCCGGTGTCGAGGATCACGCGGATACGGATGCCGTTGCAGTACGCGTCGGTGACGACGAGTTGCCCGAACAGGCTTCGCGCTCTGATGACGATCTCGTCGGGACCTGTGCGTTCGCGGCGCTGTCGTCTGCGCGAGGGGGTGACGGTCATCGTCTTGGTGTCGAAGTCGATCGTCACCGCGTGATCCTGCAACGTGTCGATCCCGAGCAGTCCGCGCGCGCCGAGATTGATCGCGCTGATCGCGGGCGCCTCGATCGGGGCGCTCCCGATCACGCTGACCTTCAACGAGGGGATGACGACGGTGCCGATGCTGTCCGATCCGGTCATGCCGGTGACGCGCACGGTCCGGCCGGGAGCGAGGCCGAGCGTGGCGGCAAGTTCGCGCGAGATGACGGTACGCTGCGCGCCGGTGTCGACGACGAAGGGGAAGGGGCCGGCGCCGGCGATCGTTACCGGCACGGTCATTCGGGTTTCGTCTTCGACGAACAGGAGCGTGGCGGGGTCGGGTTCTGCTGCGGATGCTGCACTGGGAGAGGGTGCAGCATTGGGCCTCGGGAACGCTGCGTCCTGAGCCCCGGCCTGGGCGGCGATGCCCAGCAATAGAGGGGCTAGCCACCTGTGCATGCTGCAAATGCTGCGCCTGATCCAACGGGTGCGCAACGGCCTATTTGTACGATGGCCTTCACAACAACTCCCGTCATCCTGACGAAAGTCAGGATCCAGGGTAACAGACGTAGTCCTTAGTGGCTCTGGATCCTGACTTTCGTCAGGATGACGAACGGGAAGGGGCTCAATCCGGCCGCATCGCGTCGGCGATCATCGCCTCCGCCTCGATCAGCAGCGCATCGTCCGAGCTGTTCGTCGCCACCTTCTCCCGGCCGATCAGCGTCAGCACCGGTACCGCGAGCGGCGTGACCCGCTCCAGATCGACATGCACCATCGTCGCCGCCGCGCGATCGAGCAACGACGCCAACCGCCCGACATCGGTCATCCGCGCGCGCGCATCCGCCCAGGCCGCCTCCAGCAACAGATGCGTCGGCTCGTATTTGCGCAGCACGTCGTAAATCAGGTCGGTCGAAAACGTCACCTGCTTGCCGGTCTTGCGCTTGCCCGGATGCTGGCGCTCGACCAGCCCGCCGATCACCGCGACCTCGCGAAACGCGCGTTTGAGCAAATGCGATTGCTGCACCCACTCGACGAACTCGTGTTCGAGAATATCCGCCGAGAACAGCGCGGCAGGATCGGTAATCTTCTCCAGCCCGTACACCGCCAGCGCATAATCATTCGCGACGAAGCCCAGCGGCTTCAGCCCCTGCGTCTCCATCCGCCGCGTGATCAGCATGCCGAGCGACTGGTGCGCGTTCCACCCCTCGAAACTGTACGCGACCATGTAATGCCGCCCCTCGCGCGGGAACGTCTCGACCAGCAATTGCCCCGGCTCGGGCATCACCGATCGATACGCCTGCATCTCCAGCCATTCGCGCACGTCGTCGGGGAAGCGCGCCCAGTCGCCGGGATGCGCGAGGAACCCGCGGACGCGGTCGGCGAGGTTGGTCGACAGTGGCATCCGGCTGCCGCCATAGGTCGGGATCCGCGCGGGCTTCGACGTCGCGCGGACGACCAGATCCTCGAGATCGATCTTCATCACCTCGAGGCTCAGCCCCGCGAAGAAGAACGTGTCGCCGTGGCTCAGCTGCGCCGCGAACGCCTCCTCGACCCGGCCCAGCACGCGGCCATTGCCGAACCGCACGTTCAGCATCGTCGCCTCGACGATGATCCCAGCGTTCAGCCGGTGCTGGCCGATGAACTTGGGGTGGCTGACGCGCCACGTCCCGTCCGCATCCTTGGTCAGGCGCTTGAACCGGTCATACGCCTTCAGCGAATAGCCGCCGTCGCTGATGAAGTGGAGCACGCGCTCGAACGTCTCGGTCGGCAGCGCGGAATAGGGGAGTGCAGAGCGGATCTCGTCGAGCAGATCCGCCTCGCGAAACGGCGCCGCGCAGGCGCACGCCATCACGTGCTGCGCCAGCACGTCGAGCGCGCCGACACGGAAGATGTCCGCATCGAGTTCGCCCGCCTCGACCGCGTCGAGCGCCGCGCGCGCCTCGAGATATTCGAAACGGTTGCCGGGCACGACGATCGCTTGAGACGATTCATCAAGCCGGTGGTTGGCACGTCCGATCCGCTGCAACAGCCGCGACGACCCCTTTGGCGCGCCCATCTGGATCACGCAGTCGACATTGCCCCAGTCGACGCCGAGATCGAGGCTGGACGTCGCGACCAGCGCGCGGAGTTTCCCCTCGGCCATCGCGTTCTCGACTTTCCGCCGCGCCTCTTTCGCGAGGCTGCCGTGGTGGACGCCGATCGGCAGGTTGTTCGCGTTCACCTTCCACAGGTCCTGGAAGATGAGTTCGGCGAGGCTGCGCGTGTTGCAGAACACGATCGAGGTCTCGTGCGCCTCGATCTCGGCCATCACCTGCGCGGCGGCATAGCGGCCCGAATGGCCGGACCACGGCACGCGCCCCTCGGGCAGCAGGATCGCGATGTTCGGATCCGCGCCGGGCTCGCCGCGCACCATCGCAACCTGCTCGATATCGCCGTCGGGCGCGAGCCACGCGCGATAGCCGTCCGCATCCGCGACCGTCGCCGACAGCGCGACGCGACGCATCCCCGGCGAGATCGTCTGCAACCGCGCCATGCAGAGCGACAACAGGTCGCCGCGCTTGCCGGTCGCGAACGCGTGCACCTCGTCGACGACGATCGTGTGGAGGTTTTCGAACATCGTGATGCTGTCGGGGTAGCTGAGCAGCAGCGAAAGCGATTCAGGAGTCGTCAGCAGGATCTGTGGCGGCTTGATCCGCTGCCGCGCCTTCCGGTCGGAGGGCGTGTCGCCGGTGCGCGTCTCGACGCGGATATCGACGCCCATCTCGTCGATCGGTGTCAGCAGGTTGCGCTGCACGTCGACCGCCAGCGCCTTCAATGGTGAGACGTATAGCGTGTGCAGGCCGGTAGTGGGCGCCTCGATCAGTTCGGCGAGCGTCGGCAAAAACCCGGCGAGCGTCTTTCCCGCGCCGGTCGCCGCCACCAGCAGCGCATGATGCCCCGCGCGCCCTTCCGCCAGCATCTCGCGCTGATGCCGCCGCGGCCGCCAATCGCGCGACGCGAACCAGTTTTCCAAGGGAAGGGGAAGGTCGCTCACGGCCTGTTCACGCATCGTCGTCATATGGGGGCGTCGCGCCGCACCGCTATGGACCGCGTGCGGAACGACCGCCACTTTGGCTAAAGCTCTGTTGTGAAAGACGATCGGTGTCGCTTTTTCGTTATCTCCTGCCGCTACCGTTGCTCGCACTCCTGCCGTTCGCCAATGCCACTGCCGCCAACAAGTCGTTCGTCGGCGGCGGCGGCATGGTCCGCCTCTCGCATCCGTCGAGCGTCCTCCCGACGCGCAACTTCGCCGGCCGCGCGCTGCTGAACAGCGGCTGGCGCCAGATGTGGGACGGGACGCCGGTCGGCCGCGGCGTCGGCATCGTCCGCTTCTGGCAGGTCGCCAAACCGACCGACGGCCAGGGGCAGGTGACCGAGATGATCCAGGTCGGCTTCAGCCGGAGCGCGGGTGTGGTCGCCAAATGTGGTACCGAGGGTCTGGTTGCCGGCCATGCCAGGCGGCTTCCCAACCGGATGCTCGGCGGCCACCGCTGGACGGTCTACACCAACGGTGACGCCGGCATGAGCCAGCAGGTCAACGCGACTAACTTCCGCAGCGTCATCAACGGCGCCTGCTATGCGATCGACCGGATCACCTATGCGGTGAAGGCGGCCGCACCAGCCGGCCGGCTTGCGCCGCCCCAGGCGGTGGCGGCGGCGCGGATGGACGCGATTTTGGCGACGATCAAGGTCGGCGGGCGGCGGTAAAGCAAGGACTTACGATCCTCCCCCGCCAGGGGGGGGTGGCTGGCGCTTGCCAGACGGAGGGGGAGGCAAGGGTAACCGCCGTTCCGTGTCCTCCCCCTCCGTCACCTGCGGTGCCACCTCCCCCTGGCGGGGGAGGATCGATCGGTCGCTGCCAACGCGCGCCGCGACATCGACTCCGGCTTGTCCTGAACAGGGGAATGACAGACCCCACCAACACTCCGTCACCCCGGACCCGTTCCGGGGCCCACCGTTCCGCGACCTCACTGCTCTCGATCGTGCGGAGGCGTGGATGCCGGAACCAGTCCGGCATGACGGGGACCATGGGTCACGGCACACGCGCAGGCCGAGGTTCACGGCACCGCACCCCCGCGTCACGCGTTACCCCCGCATGGCAAAACTCGGCGACTGGCTCGAACCGCATCCGCACGGCATCCTCGTCAAGCCGATCGACGCCTGGATCGACCCCTCGATCCCGACCGCGAAGGCACTCGTCACGCACGGCCATGCCGATCACGCGCGCGGGGGTCACGCGGCGGTCTGGGCCACCCCTGAAACGCTCGCGATCATGGACGCGCGCTACGGTCCGCAAGCCGGCCATCCGGTCGCGTACGGCGAGACGATCCGGATGGGAGAGGTCGATATCGGCTTCGTCCCCGCCGGCCACGTGCTCGGCTCGGCGCAGATCGTGCTCGACTATCGCGGCGAGCGGATCGTCGTCTCGGGCGATTACAAGCGCCGAGCAGACCCGACCTGCACGCCGTTCGAACCCGTCAAATGCGATGTCTTCATCACCGAGGCCACCTTCGGCCTGCCGGTGTTCCGCCACCCCGACACCGGCGACGAGATCGACAAGCTGATCGCCGCTTTGCACGCCAACCCCGACCGCTGCGTCGTCGTCGGCGCCTATGCGCTCGGCAAGGCGCAACGCGTGATCGCCGAACTGCGCGAGCGCGGGCATACCGCCCCGATCTATATCCACGGCGCACTGCAAAAGCTGTGCGACCTGTACGCAGAGCACGGCGTGAGGCTCGGCGAACTCCTGCCGGTCGCCGACGCGAAGAAGGCAGACATGGCGGGGCATGTCGTGATGTGCCCGCCGGGTGCGCTCAACGATCGCTGGTCGCGGCGGCTGCCCGATCCGATCACCGCGATGGCGAGCGGCTGGATGCGGGTGAGGGGTCGCGCGCGGCAGAAGAACGTCGAGCTCCCGTTGATCCTCAGCGATCATGCCGACTGGGACGAACTGACCACGACGCTGACCGAGATCGCCCCGCAGGAAGTATGGGTCACGCACGGCCGCGAGGATGCGCTGGTCCACTGGTGCATGACCCGCCAGATCAAGGCGCGCGCGCTGGCGCTGGTCGGGTTCGAGGACGAGGACGACTGAGGCCTTGCGCTTTGTGGAGGCTGCGGCAGGATAGGACATTGCCCCTGTCGCAAGGATGATCCGTGGCCCGTTCGACCAAGTTCGCCGCTCTGTTACTGCTAGCGCTCTCGACCACCGCCATGGCGCAGGACGCGCCGAAAAAGGACAAGGCTGAGACCAACGCGGAGCGGATGAAGGCCGAGGCGGAGGCGGACTACGCCAACGCGCCGGTCGCCGAGCAGGAGGTCAAGACGAAGGGCCGCGTCACGGTCGGCGGCAAGTCGCTCGGCTACACCGCGACCGTCGGCACGCTGACCTTGCGCGATACCGAGGGCAAGCCGACGGCCAGCCTGTTCTACACCGGCTATACGCTCGACGGGGTGAAGCCCGGCACCAAGCGGCCGGTGACGTTCTTCTACAATGGCGGGCCGGGGTCGCCCAGTTTCTGGCTGCACATGGGCTCGTTCGCGCCGGTCCGGCTGCGCACCGCCAATCCCGAATACATCAGGCCCGCGCCGTACGACTTCGGGCCCAACCCCGACACGCTGCTCGACAAGACCGACATGGTGTTCATCGACGCGGTCGGCACCGGCTATTCGCGACCGCTCGGCGACACCAAGCCGTCCGCCTTCTACGGCGTCGACGAGGATGCCGATGCATTCGCCAAGGGTATCCTGCGCTACGCCACCAAATACGGCCGCTGGAACAGTCCGAAGTTCCTGTTCGGCGAGAGCTATGGGACGACGCGCTCGGGCGCGCTCGCGTATCAGTTGCAGGATCGCGGGATGGCGCTGAACGGCGTCGTGCTGCTGTCGTCGATCATGAACTATGGGTATCGCCAGCCGGGGCTCGACCAGATCTATCTCAACTATCTGCCGAGCTATGCGGCGAGCGCGTGGTACCACAACCGCCTGCAGAACCGCCCCGCCGACGTTGCCACGACGGTCGCCGAGGCGCGCGCGTTCGCGACCGGGCCATACGCGGCGGCGCTGTCGAAGGGGCAGACGATCTCGGACGCAGAGCGCGACGCGGTCGCCACCCGGATGAGCCAGCTGATCGGGATCTCGCCCGACTTCATCAAGCGCGCCAACCTCCGCATCGATCTCGCCCGCTTCCAGAAGGAGCTGCTCCGCGATCAGCGCCTCACGCTCGGCCGGTTCGATTCGCGCTATACCGGCGTCGACAGCGATGCGGCGGGCGAGCGACCCGAGACCGACGCGTCGGACACCGCGATCGCCGGCGCGTTCATCGCGACGTTCAACGATTACGTGACGCACACGCTCGGCTACAAGACCGAGATGCCGTATCGCCTCAGCGCACGCGACGCGCCGGGCTGGACGTGGAACTGGAAGCACGACGCGCCGGGTCGTGGCGGCCAGTCGCAGAACAACCCCAACACCGCGGTCGATCTGGCCGCGGCAATGCGCGAGAATCCGTATCTCAACGTGCTGTCGATGAACGGCTATTACGACATGGCGACGCCGTTCTTCGGGACCGAGAACGATCTGAACCACATGATGCTCGATCCCGCGCGGCAGCGGAATTTGGCGTTTCGCTACTATCCCGCGGGGCACATGACGTATCTCAACCCCGAGGCGCTGCACCAGATGAAGGCGGATCTGGCGCGCTGGTACGATCAGGCGGTCGGCGAGGCGCGGAGTGCGACGCCGCCAGGTGGGGCGAGCGTGTCGGGTGCGGAGGGTTCGGGGCAGGTGCCGAACTGACCCCTTCTAATCCTCCCCCGCAAGGGGGAGGTGGCGCCGAAGGCGACGGAGGGGGAGGACACGGAACGGAAGTGGCTCCTTACCTCCCCCTCCGTCTGGCAAGGGCCAGCCACCTCCCCCTGGCGGGGGAGGATTAGCGGGGACGGCGATCTGCGGTCTTTTACCGCAGGGGCAGCGAGCTACCGCACCCCTTCCAGCGCCTTCGCCCGGCGGCGTTGCACCGAACTTCCTATCCCCAGCGCCTCGCGGTATTTCGCCACCGTCCGCCGCGCGATGTCGAACCCCTTCGCGTTCAGCAACTCGACCAGAGTGTCATCCGACAGGATTTTCGCGCCCTCGGTATCGATCAGCGCGCGGATCGCGGACTTCACCGCCTGTGCCGACACCGCCTCGCCGCCGTCCGCCGACTGGATCGCGCTCGTGAAGAAGTATTTGAGCTCGTAAAGCCCGCGCGCGCACGAGACGTATTTGTTGCTCGTCACGCGGCTGACGGTCGATTCGTGCATCTCGATCGCGTCCGCCACCTGGCGCAGCGTCAGCGGGCGGAGATGCGCGACGCCCTTCAGGAAGAACGCCTCCTGCTGCTTCACGATCTCGGTCGCGACCTTGATGATCGTCCGCTGGCGCTGATCGAGCGCCTTCACCAGCCAGTTCGCGCTGGCGAGGCAATCGCTCAGCCACGCCTTCGACGCCTTGTCCTGCTGCCCGCCGGACAGCTCGGTGTAATAGCTGCGATTGACCAGCACGCGGGGTAGCGTGGTGGCGTTGATCTCGATCGCCCAGCCGGCTTTCGTACGCGCGACGAACAGGTCGGGCGTCACCGACTGCGCGGGCTCGCCGCCATAGCGACAGCCGGGCTTCGGATCATAGCCGCGCAGTTCGCGGATCATGTCGGCCATGTCCTCGTCGTCGACGTCGCAAATCCGCTTCAATCGGGTCAGCTCGCCACGCGCGAGCAGGTCGAGATTGTCGATCAACAACGCCATGCAGGGGTCGTAGCGATCGGCTTCCTTCGCCTGCAGCGTCAGGCATTCGGCAAGATCGCGCGCGCCGACGCCGGTCGGGTCGAAGGTCTGGATCGTCGCCAGCACGGCCTCGACACGGACCAGCGGCACGCCGAGCCTGTTGGCGATGTCGAGCAGCGACACGGTGAGATAGCCCGCCTCGTCGATCTGATCGATCAGGTGCGCGGCGATGAACGCATCCTCGCGGGGGATCGCGGGACCGGCCTGCGCGAGGAGATGGTCCGCGAGGCTGAGGCTGGTATCAGCGAACGCGTCGAGATCGGGGCCGTCCTTGCCGCCGACACCGCCCGCGCTCGCGCCGGTCATCGACAGTGCGCCGTCCATCCCGCTGCCGCCGTCGGCGACGCTGTCCTGCTGGTGGCTTTCAGTGGCATAGTCGACGTCGAGCGTCGGTTCGTCGCCGGCGCCGGTGCCCGCGACGAGTTCGTCGGCGGCGACGCGTTCGTCGCGGACTTCGGGGGCGGGTTCGCGGTCGGGGGCGTCGTTATCTTCGGCTGCACTCGCTTCGAGGAGCGGATTGCGCTCGACTTCCTCGGCGATGAACCCCTCGATCTCGAGGTTCGACAGCGCCAGCAGCTTGATCGCCTGCTGGAGCTGCGGGGTCATCACCAGCGATTGCGACTGGCGGATGTCCAGGCGAGGGGCGAGGCTCATGCCAGGCTACCCCAACAGATACCGTCACCCCAGCTAAAGCTGGGGTCTCCCGCGGCTAGGGCGCGCGCTCTCACCGGGAGATCCCAGCTTTCGCTGGGATGACGGGGGGAGTGGGACTGTGGGCGGGGGAGGGCGGCATAAACCTAAAGCGAGAAGCCTTCGCCGAGATACAACCGTCGCACGTTGGCATCCGCAACCAGTTCCGCGGGCGAACCCGAGAACAGCACCCGGCCATCATAGATGATGTACGCGCGGTCGACGATTTCCAGCGTCTCGCGGACGTTGTGGTCGGTGATCAGCACGCCGATGTCGCGGCGCTTGAGGTCCTTCACCAGATCGCGGATGTCGGCGATCGAGATCGGGTCGATGCCCGCGAACGGCTCGTCGAGCAGCATGATCGACGGATCCGCCGCGAGCGCGCGGGCGATTTCCGCGCGCCGCCGCTCGCCGCCCGACAGCGCCATCGCCGGGGCCGCACGGAGCCGGGTCAGCCCGAATTCCTCGAGCAGCGTGTCGAGCTTCCGCTGGCGCGCCGCCTTGTCGGGCTCGGACAGCTCCAGCACGGTGAGGATGTTCTTCTCGATCGTCAGCCCGCGGAAGATCGACGTTTCCTGCGGCAGGTAGCCGAGGCCGAGGATCGCGCGCCGGTACATCGGCAGCTTCGTGATGTCCTCGCCGTCGAGCATGATGCGGCCCGAATCGGGCTTCACCAAGCCCATCACCGAATAGAAGCAGGTCGTCTTGCCCGCGCCGTTCGGGCCGAGCAGCCCGACCACTTCGCCGCGTCCGACCGACACCGACACGTCGGTCAGCACGACGCGCTTGTCGTAAGACTTCGCGATCGAGACGACCTGCAGCCCGTTGCTCACCGGCGGCTCGGAAATCGGCTCTACGTCCTCGATCGGGGGCAGCGTGGTGGCGTCCATGGGATCAGGCCCTCGCAAAAGTCAGTCGCCGAACGCTCGGCGTTGATGATGTCGCCGAACCTCGGGGGTTTGGCAGGAAACATGCATGAGCGCGCCGCCGGAGGGAAGCCCCTGCGGTACGCTTGCGCGTCAGTTGCGCTTGGGGACCGAGAAGGTGCCGGTCACGCGGCCGCCGGTCTGCTTGACCGTGCCACCGCTCGCGGCCGATCCCGCGGCGCTGCCCCCGGCGACCGACGATCCGTCGATCACCGAACGGCCGGTGTCGAGGTTCATCGTCAGGCGCCCGCCGTTCACGGTGTTGCCCGCCTGCGTCAGCGTGACCGCGCCGAGCATCGTGATGACGCGGCGGTTGAGGTCGTAGATCGCGTACTGGCTGCGCGCCGTCTGGTCGGGACGCTTGACGATCACGCCGCCCGACGCGTCGAGCCGCGAGACTTGCGGGTTTCCGCCGATCACCTGGCCGGTATAGGCGACCGTCATTCGCGCCGAATTGAGCGTCATCTCGGCCTGCTTGACCGCGACGTTGCCCGACAGGATGGCGCGGTTCGCCTTGTCCTGAAGCTCGATATGATCCGCGCCGAAATCGATCGGGGCGTTGGAATTGTGCGACTGCTGCGCGACCGCGGTCGTGGAGAGCAGGACGGCGGTTATCCCGATGAGGATCCGACCGGCGAAGATAGGGGAAGCGCGCATGGCGGCTATTTCGGCCCTCTGGGGATGATCCGCAAGCGGGCATTGCCGTCAAGCGTAACGGTACGCTCCTCGAGGTTGGCGCGCAGCTTGTTGGCGCTGAAGGTCCCCTGCTGGACGGTGCCGGTCGCAGCACCGCCGCTTTCGAGCGTGCGTGCCTTCATGTCGATCGTCGCGTTGGTCGTCTTCAGGTCGTAGCCGCCCGCCGCGGTGGCGTTGAGCGGGCCGAACAGCTGCACCTTCTCGGTGTCCATGTCGTAGCGGCCGGTGTTCGCCTTGATGTTGGCGGGGCCGTCGGTGAGCTGGATTTGTGCCGCGAGCTGGTTGAGCTGGACGATCGGCTCGGCCGAGCTCTTCTGGATCGCGGACTTCGCGTCGAGGGTGAAGGACTGGCCCTTGCTGTCCTCGCCGCGATAGCGTGCCGCCTGGATCTTCATCCTCTCCTGCGCGACCTCGACCTTGTTCTTGTCGAGCAGGAACGACACGTCGCCGCCCGCGGTCAGCGGCGCCATCACCAGGAACGCCGCCAGCACGCCGATCGCGGTCGGCAGCGCGACGCGGGCGATCGCCACGAAACGATCGTGGCTGCCACCGGGCGCGGCCCAATCCTGCCGTGCGGTGCGTGCACGGCGAGCAGTCGGGGAGGGCGCCGGCATCTGGGTCATGCGTGGGCGAAGATATCGATCTCGGGCCAGCCGGCAAGATCGAGTGCGGCGCGAGTCGGCAGGAAGTCGAAGCAGGCCTGCGCGAGTTCCATCCGGCCCTCGCGAATCAGGCGCTTGTCGAGTTCGGTGCGCAGCCGGTGGAGAAAGCGCACGTCCGACGCCGCATAATCTTTCTGCGCGTCGGACAGTTCGGGGCTGCCCCAGTCTGACGATTGTTGCTGCTTCGAGATATCCTGGCCGAGCAGTTCGCGGACCAGTTCCTTCAGGCCGTGGCGATCGGTGTACGTCCGCACCAGCCGCGAGGCGATCTTGGTGCAATAGACCGGCGCGGCGACCACACCGAGATAATGCTGGACCGCGGCGATATCGAATCGGCCGAAATGATAGAGTTTCACGCGCGCCGGGTCGGCCAGCAGCGCCTTCAAATTGGGCGCGTCATAGCCCGCGCCCGCGGCGAAGCGGACGAGATGCTCGTCCGGGCCGCCGTCCGACAACTGGACCAGGCACAGCCGGTCGCGCGGGGTGATGAGCCCCATCGTCTCGGTATCGACGGCGATCGCGGCACCGGCCGCGAACAGATCGGCGGGGATGTCGCCTTCATGGAGATGAACTGTCATGACGGTGGCCGTAGCGGTCCGCGGCGCAACGCTCAATGGCCCTATATTGGGCTGCGGCGCCGAATCGGGCGATAAGATGGCTTGCATGGCGCCCTTGCGACGAGTCGTGGCTCGCGAGCGACACTTGCGCCAGTATCGATCCAAATCAGGCGTCTTCGGATCAGAATCTATTCGCGACGGCTTGTATTTTGCGCTAAGGGTCCCCTCAAGGCGCAAAAGGTTTCGCGCTGGAAAACCTGCGTTCGTCGTCCGGCACAAGGGTTTTGAGAAATTTGCGGGCGAACCGGGAAGACGAACAGAGCTTATGGGTTTCGATAAAGGTGGCCGCGGGAACCGTGGCGGGCGTGGCCGCGATAAGCGCGACAGCTTCGGCGGCGGCGACAACGAGTTCGGCGGCGGCAGCAGCTTTGGTGGCGGCGGCGACCGGTTCGGCGGCGGCAGCAGCTATGGCGGCGGCGGCGGTGGCTCGAGCTACGGTGGCGGCGGTGGCAGCAGCTACGGCGGCGGCAGCAGCTTCGGTGGCGGCAGCGGCGGCGGCGGCGGTGGTTACCGCGGCGGCGGCGGTGGCGGCGGCTTCTCGGGCGGTGGCGGCGGCGGCGGTGGTCGCGGCATGCCTCCCCAGGTGGTCGGCGAAGGCACGGGCGTCGTAAAGTTCTTCAACGCACAGAAGGGCTTCGGCTTCGTCGTTCGCGATGACGGCGGCGAGGACGTGTTCGTCCACATCAGCGCTGTCGAGCAGGCCGGCATGGTCGCTCTCGCCGAGGGTCAGCCGCTCGGCTTTACGCTCGTCGACCGCGGTGGCCGTATCTCGGCGACCGACCTGAAGATCGACGGCGAGCCGATGGCCGTCACCGATCGCGGCCCGCCGCGTGACCGTGATGCCGGCCCGGGCGCGCCCCGTGGTGGCGACCGTGACGGTGGTGCAGGTGGCGCACAGCGTCAGCTTACCGGCGAGAAGGCGACCGGTACGGTCAAGTTCTTCAACGCGATGAAGGGCTTCGGCTTCATCCAGCGCGACGACGGACAGCCTGACGCATTCGTCCACATCTCGGCCGTGGAACGCGCCGGCATGGCGACGCTGAACGAGGGCGACAAGCTCGAGTTCGAGCTCGAGGTCGATCGTCGCGGCAAGTACGCAGCGGTGAACCTGAGCGCAGGCGGCTGATCCAGCTGACTGATCCGACCGTGTTCGGTAGGATATTGATTGCGGCCGGTCTCGCTTTGGCGGGGCCGGCCGTTCTCGTTTCTGGAGCGCCTGCGCAACCGGGCGTGCCGGTCCTGTCGGCGACGATCGTCGCGCGCTACCCGCACGACCGCACCGCGTTCACCGAGGGGCTGCTCTGGCACGACGGCGCGCTCTACGAGAGCACCGGCCAGGAACGCCAATCCGACGTGCGCCGCGTGTCGCTCAAGGACGGCAAGATCCTGGCGAAGGCGCGTATCGACCCCGCGCAGTTCGGCGAAGGCCTAGCGCTGTGGAAGGACGAGCTCGTCAGCCTCACCTGGCACGACGGCATCGCCCACCGCTGGGACGTTCGCACGCTAAAACCCAAGGGACAGAACCGGTACACCGGTGAAGGCTGGGGGCTGACGAGCGACGGTGTGTCGCTGCTCCAGTCCGATGGCAGCGCCGATATCATCTTCCGCGACCCGCTGACACTGGCAGAACGCAAGCGCGTCGCGGTGACGATCGACGGTCGACCGTTACGCGACATCAACGAGCTCGAATATGTTCACGGCGCGCTGCTGGCGAACGTCTGGCACACCGGCTTCCTGGTCCGCATCGATCCGAAGACCGGCAAGGCGACCGCGGTGATCGACCTGCGCCCGCTGGTCGCAGAGATCGCGGCGACAGACCCCGAGGCGGTGCTCAACGGTATTGCCTGGGATGCGAAGGCAGACCGGCTGTTCGTGACGGGCAAATACTGGCCGACGCTGTTCGAGATAAAGATCGCTCCCGCCTCGCGCTGAGCGGTAGGGCGTCTCGACACTAGACGCTCTCGGGGGGCGCGAGATCCTTTACCCACCCTTCTCGCCCGTCATCTGCTGCCGTTTCGTCCAGCCTATGCGTGTCATTTCAACGGCCAATCGTCACACCGCCCCCATTCGTCACCCCAGCGAAAGCTGGGGTATCCTTGTTTGGCGGGTGCCGTGGCCTACACGATGATATCCCAGCTTTCGCTGGGATGACGGAATTCGGTGTGACGGAACTTGAGTAACGGGACTTGCAGTAATGTGCCCGAGATCAGGTCCGTGGCACCCCACCCTAAACTCCCTGCCCAGCCACCGGCGCCACCGCCCGTATCGCCCCCAGCACGTGCGCCAGCAACCCGTCCGCATCGTGGCGGATGTTGTGGCCGCCCGGCATTCCGACCTTCCGCGCGTTCGCTATCGTCAGCAGCGGACACAGGCTGTCGGTCTCCTCGATCCCATAGATGCACGTCAGCGGCGCCCAGGTCAGTCGGTTGCCGGTTGTCGCCCCCATGCTGTCCGGCGTTCCGTGATCGTAGAGAAGCCCGGAGGGATCGGCGCGGTAGAAGACCGTGTTTCCCGGCAGGATCAACACGATCGCCGCGACCCTCGCGCGCAACGACGGAGGCAGGTCCGCCAGCCCGGTCTGGACTATGTCGGCGCCGTAGGACTGGCCCATGACTACGACCCGCTTAGCACCGGTCCGCGCCAGTGCCGTTCGAACTCCGTCCGCGACGATCGCATCCAGCTGTTCGCGCGTGCGGGTGCTCGCGAACAAGGCTGGCGTCGTGATCCCGACGACCGGGATGCCGTGCTGGGTCAGTCCCCGCGAGGTCGACGCGCCGAGCAGGAACCGCAGCCCCATGTCGCCCGAGAAATTGACGACCGCGATCGACGGTGCTCCCGACGACCGGACGCCGATAGCCGGATACACATGCACCGGATCGCGATCGAAATAGCCCGCGAGATAGACGAACAGCACGACAATTGCCGACAGGATGCCCGTCACCCACGCGCCGCGCCGCCAGCGTCGTGCCGCTGCCGTGCGGGGGTGCTTCGAACTTTTCACCGGACCATCCTTACGCGTGGCAGGATCGCGCGTGATAGCCCGACCATGCCGCGTGCTTCGATGACGCGCGGATTACGTAATCATCCGCTTCAGCGTCTCGATCCGGTCCGCCTCCGCCGCGGGCTTGTCCGTCCGGATTCGCGCGATCCGTGGGAAGCGCATCGCCACGCCTGATTTGTGCCGCTTCGAATCGTGGAGTGAATCGAACGCGATCTCCAGCACCAGCGTCTTCTCCACCTCGCGCACCGGGCCGAACCGATTCTGCGTATGGTTGCGGACGAAGCTGTCGAGCATTTTCAGCTCTTCGTCGGTGATCCCGGAATAGGCTTTGCCGACGGGGAGCAACTCGCCGTCCTCGGTCCAGCAGCCGAAGGTATAGTCCGAATAATAGGAAGAGCGGCGCCCGGAACCGCGTTGCGCGTACATCATCACGCAATCGGCGGTCAGCGGATCGCGCTTCCATTTATACCAGAGCCCCGCGCGTCGTCCGCCGACATAGGGCGAGTCGCGGCGCTTGAGCATGACGCCCTCGATCGCCGCGTCGCGCGCGGTGGCGCGGATCGCCTCCAGCGCGGTGAAGTCGTCCGCCTCGATCACCAGGCTCAGATCGAACCGCTCGGGATCGAGCTGCGGCACGAACGCCTCGAGCCGCTTGCGCCGCTCGGTCCAGGGCAGCGTCCGCAGATCTTCCTGACCATCGAGTAGGAGGTCGTAGAGCCGGACGAACGCGGGATATTCGGCCAGCATCTTCGCCGACACCGTCTTGCGCCCGAGCCGCTGCTGCAACGCGTTGAAGCTCGCCGCACCGCCGCCATCCTCCAGCGTGCCGCCCTGATGCTCGCCCTTCACCAGCAGCTCGCCGTCGACCGTGCCCGGCGTCCGAAACGCGGCGGCGATCTCGGGAAAGCTGCCCGTCACGTCGTCGCCGGTGCGGCTGTAGAGACGCGTTTCGCCCGCGACATGCACGATCTGCACGCGGATGCCGTCCCATTTCCACTCGGCAGCATAGTCGGTGAGATCGACGCGGAGGTCTTCGAGGCCATGTGCCAGCATGAACGGCCGGAACACCGGGACGTCGGCGGGGGTCGGCTGCGCGCCCGTGCCCTCCGCCCAGGCGAACAGGCTGGCATAGGGCGCGTCGAGGCCGTGCCAGACTTCTTCGACCGCATCGACGTCGAGTCCGAACGCGTCCGCCAGCGCGGTCTTCGCCAGCCGCGCCGACACACCGATCCGCAGCGCGCCTGTCGCCATTTTGAGCAGCGCGAACCGCTCTTCGGCATCGGACCGGTCGAGCATGTCCGCGAGTGCACCGGGGGCATCCGCACGCGACAACGCTGCGAGCCGCTCGACGACATCGGTGATCGACAAAGGGGCGGGATCGACCGGAATCGTCGGCTCCGGCCAGAGCAGCGCCACCGTCTCGGCAGTATCGCCGACATAATCGCGGCTCATCCGGAACAGCACCGGATCGACGCGTTCCTCGATCAAGCCGCGGATCACGGCCGACTTCACGCCCTTGAGATCGAGATCGCCGGTCAGTGCCGCCATCGCCCAGCCGCGGTCCGGGTCAGGCGTCGCGCGCAGATAATCCGCGATCAGCTTCAATTTGGCATTGCGCGACCGGGTGTAGGTGAGCGAGTCGAGCAGGGCGGCGAATGCGTGCATCGTCGTTCAACGCACGGGAAGCCGCCGCCGCTCCCCCCACCCCTTCACCGCGCCGATCTTCACCGCGCCCATCTTCACCGCGTGCGCGTGTAGCTGAAAAGAACCTCGCGCGGCGCCTTGCCGTCGATCCGTACCCAGACGTCGATGCGGTTGGGCCCGAGTCGGCGCATCGTCAGCCCATCGAAATGGACCGCATCCTTCTCCAGCGCGACGAGCGGGAAGCTCTCTGGCTTACCCAACTTGTCTTCCCAGCCGGTCAGGTCGGCGTTGAAATGACGCAGGCGATAGGCCAGCGATCTGCCGACGGGGACGATCTGGATCAGTTCGTAAAAGGCGACCTTACCCTTCTGCGTCTGTGTAAAATGTCCTGTGATCTGACCGGCTTCGGGCGCTGCATAAACCTCTGTGGCATCGCCGCCGAGACCGGGCCCGTGCCAGCTTCCCTCCAGCCATGCGAGCGATTCGATGCTCGCGGCCGGCGGTGCGACTCCGGGGGCGGCGGACCGCGTCTCGTCCGGAACGCCGGCGAGGGACGAGGCCGGCAAGGCGGCGAGCGCGAGGATCGGGATCCAGAAATGCATATAGCCTCCACCGTTTCCGGCAGAGGCTACATGATTGGCGCCGCTTGGCGAGTCGCGAGCGGTAAGCGCGTCAGTCGATCGCGTTCTTTATCCCCTTGCCCGCGAGCAGGCCGAGCACGAGGAAGATCACGAACAGCGCGATCGCGATGAAGAACAGGATCTTGGCGATCCCGATGAACGCGCCGCCGATGCCGCCGAAGCCGAGCAGCGCGAGAACGGCGCCGATAACGAGAAAGGTGATTGCGAGCTTCAGCATGGCGGCCTCCAGTTTTCAGTAAGGTCTCTCAACCGGCCCGGCGACCGGATTGTTCCTCGGCTGTAACGATCAGGCCTTGCGGCTGGCTTCGAACAGGAACCATGCGCGTTCTTCGGCATGGTCGGTCCATTCGTCGACAATGCCGCTGGTGGCGTTGTCCTTGGCGGCGTCGGCGGCGTCCTTGACGACACGGAACTGCTCGACGAGTTTCAGATTGTCCTCGCGCAGTTCGGCGAGCATCTCGGTCGGGCCGACGAACGCCATGTCGTTGTCGGCGATCGTCTGATGCCGCGAGATATCGCCGATCGAGCGCAGCGTCGTATTACCCGTCTTGCGGACGCGCTCGGCGATCGCGTCGGTCACGCCGATGATCTGAGCGGACTGGTCGTCGAGCAGCAAATGGTAATCGCGGAAATGCGGCCCCGACATGTGCCAGTGGAAGTTCTTGGTCTTGAGATACAGCGCGTAGCAATCGGCGAGCGCGGCGTTCAGCGCGTCGGCGACCGACTTGGTGCTGTTGCTCGGCAGGTCGGTGGGCGTGTCGAGGGCGGGGTTGATGTCGGCCATGGCTAGCTCCGGTTTTGAAGATCGTTGCGTAAACGATCCGAACGCGAAAATGCTCCTCAGGTCAAACGAGCCGCAGCGCGCCGAGGGCGAGGACGATCCCGAAGATCAGGAACACGATGCCGATGGCGATGCGCAGCGGCCTCAACGGGAGTTTCAGCCACGCCGCCTCGCCCATCAGCGCAGCGGGGACGATCACGACGAGCGAGCCGATCGTCGCGCCGATCGCGGCGAGCGCCGGGACGGGCGAGCGCGCGGCGAGCGTCAGCACGATGAACTGTACGCCGTCGCCGAATGCGAGAATGAAGAGGCCAAGTACGGTGGTGGCGAGCGCGCCGATCTTCCAGCCGGTCAGGCGTTCGGGTGCCTTAGCGGGAAAGAACGACCTGCCGCCCTGCAATAGCAGCGCGAGCGCAAGCATCAGTTGCTGTGCGTTGGGCGCGAGCTTCGGTCCGATCACCGCGCCGAGCGTCGCCGCCAGGCCGCTCGCTGCAAGCAACGCGACCGCGGCCATCAGGATCACCAGTCCCGGCTTGGCGTACCGGTCCGCCAGGATCGCGGCGAGCCACGCGGTCCGGTCGCCGACCTGCGCCAGCGCGGCCGCGACGAATGCCGCCATCAAGGCGTCCATGGATTATCCCGCAAGACGCACCGAACAGGCGGCGGCGAAGGCATGGCACGCCTGGACGTCCTGCCGCTCGCAGCCGACTGCATCGCGCAGGATCGCCAGCCAACCATGCACCAGCGCGCCGTGCTCGCCGCGGGACAGCGCCGAATCGACGAAGTGCGCGACGGTGACCGCCGGGTTGAGCCCGTTGCTGTGCGCGATCACGCGGATCGCATCGATCTCCGTGGCGATGTCGCAGGGGCGGGAATAGGGCGCCCGGACGTCGATCGCGGCGATTCGCGCGGCGAGATCGGCCTTCACCGCGATCATGGCGTCGATTCGATCGATCTCGGTGAGTCTCAGCGCCTGCCCCATGATCCCCGCTCCTGTTCTCTGCGGGTATATAGCGCCTTGGGTAGTGAATAGCGGGTTAAATGCGGTATGTTGGCCTCCTCGAAGGGCGTAAAGCTTGACTTCGTCGTACGCGTCCGCCATGCGCCGCCCTTGATGGAGCGGCGGCGTCAGTTCGCCGCTTTCGCATTTTCAAGCCATAGGAATTGGGCTCATGGCCAAGCCGACCACCGTAAAGATCAAGCTGCTCAGCACCGCTGACACCGGCTTCTTCTACGTCACCAAGAAGAATCCCCGTACGAAGACGGAGAAGCTCTCCTTTTCGAAGTACGATCCCGTCGTGCGCAAGCATGTCGAGTTCAAGGAAGCCAAGATCAAGTAATCTGGCTGGTGGCTCTGGCCACCGACCGATTGCGAAGGTCCGGAAAGCCGCGGGTAACTCCGCGGCTTTTGGCGTTTGTGCTGGTCGTCGTTCCCGACTTCGTCATCCCAGCGAAAGCTGGGATCTCCCGCCGCGAGGGCGCGCCCGTATCGGGGAGACCCCAGCTTTCGCTGGGGTGACGGTGTGGGGCGGGGGTAAATCGGCAACGCAAGGGAGGCTGTCTTCAGATCAAAGCCCCGACCGCATCCATGAACCGCGCCAGGCTGATCGGCTTCGACACATATGAATCCGCGCCAGCCGCCCGGATCCGCTCCTCGTCCTCGCGCCCGGCATAGGCCGTTACCGCCATCACCGGGATCGCGCGCAACGCGTCGTCCGCCTTCAGTTCGAGGATGATCTCATAGCCGGTGACGTGCGGCATCTGGATGTCCATGATGATCAGGTCGGGGGTGAAATCCCGCGCCCGCGCAACCGCGTCGCGGCCGTCGCGCACGGGTTCGACCGAGAACTGGTGCGCACGCAGCAGATCGCAGAATAGTTTGAGGTTCAGTTCGTTGTCCTCGACAACGAGCACCTTCTTTGTCACCGCCACACCTTATCCGGAAAGAAGGCACGATAGGCAATGCGCGACCGCGATTCAAACGAAGACGCCGAAGCGCTCGCCCTGCGCGCTTTGGTCTGGACCCTGGTTGAGCCCGACCGCGCGATGCGGCTGTTGTCGGTGACCGGTCTGGAGCCGCACGATCTCCGCGCAAGGGCGAGCGACCCGACGGTGCTGTCCGCGGCGCTGGGCTTCCTCGAAAACCATGAGCCGGATCTGATCGCCTGCGCCGAATCGCTCGGCGTGAAACCCGAGGCGCTGGTCCGCGCCCGTAGGGAGCTGGAAGCATGAGGCCATTGCTGATCAGCGATTGCGACGAGGTGCTGCTGCACATGGTCAAGCATTTCGGTGTCTGGCTCGACGAGCGCCACGACATCGACTTTGCGATCCAGCACGGCGATTTCTCGACCGCGATGACGCGACGCGATGGCGGGCCGCCGCCGTCGCGCGAGGACATGTGGGCGATGCTGGGGGAGTTCTTTCCGGGCGAGATGCACCGCCAGACGCTGGTGCCGCATGCGGTCGAGGCGCTCGAGCGGCTGGCGCAGGTGGCGGATATCGTCATCCTCACCAACCTCCAGGACGAATGTCGCCTGCCGCGAATCGAGCAGCTGGCGAAGTTCGGCATCGCCCACCGGGTCGAGTGCAACCAGGGCGGCAAGGGCACGCCGGTATCGCGGCTGGTCGCGGAATATGGGTCGCCGGTAACGGTGTTCGTCGACGATCTGGCGGTGCATCACGAGTCGGTCGCGAAGCACGCGCCGGGGGTGCACAGGTTGCACATGGTCTCCGAGCCGACGTTGGCGGTGAACGTGCCGAAGGCGCCCGAGGCACACGCGCGGATCGACGACTGGCGCGACGCGGCGGACTGGATCGCCGCGCGGTTCGAAGCGGGTTTGCCGGCTGGCGCCTGACCTCTCGATCCTCCCCTGCAAGGGGAGGTGGCGCGAAGCGACGGAGGGGTATCGCGCTATCGAGAACGGGATCACCCCTCCGTCAGCGCTAAGCGCTGCCACCTCCCCTTGCAGGGGAGGATAGGGGGTGGGCATGCCCCATGCACTTGACCCATCCCCCACCGCTGTGGTGATACCACCCCCATGACCGATCGTATCGACCGCAAGCTCGAAGAGCTGGGCCTCACCCTTCCGCAGGCTGCCGCACCCGTGGCGTCCTACGTCCCGACCGTGCTGGCGAACGGCATGCTCCACATCTCGGGTCAGTTGCCGTTCAAGGACGGCGCCCTGGTCACCGGCCGCGTGGGCGACGGTGTCTCGCTCGAAGACGCACAGGAGGCCGCCAAGCTCTGCGCACTCATGCTCGTCGCACAGATGAAGGCGGCGCTCGGCACGCTCGGCCGAGTCGAGCGGATCGTGAAGCTCGGCGTGTTCGTCAACTCGACCGGCGACTTCACCGATCAGCCCAAGGTCGCCAACGGCGCGTCGGACCTGATGGTCGCGCTGTTCGGCGATGCCGGCAAGCACGCACGCTCGGCGGTCGGCGTCCCCGTCCTCCCGCTCGGCGCCGCGGTCGAGATCGACGCGATCGTGCAGGTTTCCGCCTAAGCTCCTTGGAGGCGCGCTTGCGCGTCTCCACCTATGGCCCTTGGAGGCGCGTCTCTGCGTCTCTACCTAAGCGGCAATGAACGCCGTCACAGCCCGTATCGCCCAAGGCGTCACCTCGATCGCGGCCGAGGACTGGGACGCGTGCTCCGGCACCGCCAACCCGTTCGTCGGCCACGCGTTCCTCTCCGCGCTCGAAGCCTCGAAAAGCGTCGGGGGCCGTTCAGGGTGGCAGGCGCTGCCGATCGTGGTCGACGGCCCCGACGGCAAACCAGCGGGGATCGCGCCAGCTTACGCCAAGAGCCACAGCCAGGGCGAATACGTGTTCGATCAGGGCTGGGCCGACGCCTGGGAGCGGGCAGGGGGGCAATATTACCCCAAGCTCCAGATCGCCGCACCGTTCAGCCCGGTGCCGGGCCCGCGCCTCCTCCTCCGCGACCGCGACCAGGCCCCTGCGCTGATCGCCGCGCTGGAAGCAGTGACCGACCAGAGCGGGCTATCTTCCGCGCATGCGACCTTCATCGACCCCGACGAGGTGGCGCTGTTCGAGTCCGCCGGCTGGCTGATCCGCCAGGGCACGCAGTTCCACTGGAAGAACGACGGGTATGCGAGTTTCGACGATTTCCTCGCCGTGCTCGCCAGCCGCAAGCGCAAGGCGATCCGCAAGGAGCGCGCGGCCGCGGTCGAAGGCCTGACGATCCGCCACCTCACCGGCGCCGAGATCACGCCCGCGCATTGGGACGCGTTCTGGGTCTTCTACCAGGACACCGGCGCCCGCAAATGGGGTCAGCCCTATCTGACACGCGCGTTCTTCGACCAGATCGGCGAGACGATGGGCGACCAGATCCTGCTGATCCTCGCCGAGCGGGACGGCATTCCCATCGCCGGCGCGCTCAACCTGATCGGCGCGGACACGCTCTACGGCCGTTACTGGGGCGCGACCGAGGAGGTGCCGTTCCTCCATTTCGAACTCTGCTATTATCAGGCGATCGACGCCGCCATCGCGCGGGGTTTGAAGACCGTCGAGGCGGGCGCGCAGGGCGAGCACAAGCTCGCGCGCGGCTATGCGCCCGTCGCGACCTATTCCGCGCACTACATCCCCGACCCGAGCTTCCGTCGCGCGATCGCCGACTATCTCGTCCGTGAACGCGAAGCCGTCGCGGAGCAGCAGGAGTATCTCGGCGAGCTTACTCCGTTCCGGCGGGGCGAGCCGCCGGCTGGACCAAAGGCCCCCGGTTGACGCGGTAGAGCAAGCTCGTTTCGTCTCGCCGGATCAGCGTCAGGTCGCCGACCAGCGCCGGATCGAACTTCGGCGGGTGGATCAGCCAGACGTAATCGAACGCCTCGCGCGGGAATTTCTCCAGCGCCATCGAGATCGGCCGCCAGAACTGGCCACGGCACTTGATGTCGCTGACGATCTCCGACGGATCATGCGCGAACCCGCGCGCCGCCGCGTAGTTCGTCGTCAGCAGCTGCGCGCCGGCCATCGACCATTGATCGTTGGTAAAGGCGAGGCGCCGCTCGAGCAGCAGCGCCGGCACATGCTCGAGCCGCGAATACGCCCAGTCGTCGCGACACCGCCGCCCGACGAACGACACCACGCGAGACCGCTCTGGCACCGTATCGATCGCTGCGATCGCCTGGTCGTAGCTGCGATCGTACATCAGGTAGCTGACCGTCGTCCCCGCCAGCCGCACGCCGAAGAACGCAAAGCCCAGCACCGCCAGCACGGCAGCGCCCCGCAACGACAGCCCATGCCGCGGCCGCAGCGCGATCACCGCGATCGCCAGCACGAACGGCGCGAGCCGCATGTCCGCATAGGCCGACCCGAACACGATCCGCGGCAACAGCACGTATACGCCTGCGAGAAACAGCGCCGACAGCCCCAGGTTGCGCGAATATTCGATCGTCTGGTCGCGCACGCCGCGGAACAGGATCACGAACAGCACCGTCACCGACGCGATGTCGAACGCCATCCACCGATCGCGCAGGACCATCGTGATCCAGTTCATCTTCCAGCGCCAGTTGAACCAGTCCTGCGTCTTGCCGCCGACATGATCGCCCGAGCGCCACACCACCATCATCACCATCGGCAGCGCGAGCGGCACGCAGTTCAGCCCGGCCTGGACGAACGCCCTGAACCAGCCATGTGCCCAGCTTTTGGGATCGCTGTCGCGGCGGATGTCGTGCTGGCGGATCAGTTCGGCGGAGAAGGCGAGCACGCCCAGCACGCCCCAGCCAAACGTATGGCACAGCCACAACAGGCACGAGACGGGGATGAAGATCGCAGTACGCAGCTTGGTCCGCCCGAGCCGCCCCATCCGCAGCCACAGCGCGAACAGGTTGAGCGCGATCGCCATCGCCAATGCGAAGTTCACGAACCCGAACTGGAACGGATAGCTGTAGGCGAGCGGGAGCGCGAACAACGCGGTCGCCGGGATTCGCCCATGCACCTCGCGCGCGATCCACAGCAGCCCGGTCACGGTGAGCGCCGGGATCGCCATCACGATCAGCTTCACCGCCAGCTGCAACCCGAAGATCGGCGCGAGCGGTTCGATCAACAGGTCGATGCCGAGATTGCCGATCATCTGCCAGCGGAAGTTATACCACTGCGAAAGCCAGGGATTTTCGCCGATCGCCAACTGGACGCGGTAGCGGCCCATGTGGCCCGGCAGATCGACCAGCGGCGGGATCTCCGGCCACAGCAACGGTATGATCGACGCCAGCGCCACCGCGAAGACGAAGCCGCGCGTCTGCCACCAGTGAAGTTCCGTGCTCTGCCCCCGCGTCATCGTCGACGCCTAGCGCCGCATGGGGCCCTTCGACAAGCACCCTGCATGATCGAATGCGACGGAATAGACCGCGGATCTTCCATCGGACCAGATCGGGACGAGGTCGGCCGACTGTGCCCGTCCGACCGGGAAGCCGATCGTCCAAACCCGTTGGAACGTGCAGCGATCGAAGGCGCGTATCGCTTTGTCGAAGTCGATGGTCTGGTCCTCGGTTCCCGGTGGATGGACGATCTGGGACGGATCGCGATCGAATGGTGCGGCATCGGGATGGCGCGGGTGGATCAGTTGCTGACCCGCGAGCGCCCATTGTTCGTTGTCGAAAGCCTCACGCCGCGCCACCGCCAGACCGGCGATGTGCGTGAGGCGGGGGTTGAACCAGGACGTCATGTTCGGCTCGTTCACCAATACCAGGACGGCAGCGGCGCGCGGGATGGCGTTCAGCGCTTGCAGCGCGCGGGACTGGCCTTGACTGAAAAGGATGAACGTGATCGTCGTCGTAGCAATCCTGACCGCGAAAAACGCGGCGCCGATCGCCGCGGCCCGCCGCGCAAGCGCATCGTGATCCGGCTCGATGCGGATTGCCAGCACCGCAAGCGCCGCCGCGTAAGGCAGCATCCGCATATCGACTCCGGCCCCGCCCTGGAACATCAGCGGTAGCATCACGAAGGTTATCAGACCGAACAGCGCCGGAATGCCAAGCACTCCTATGAACTGCATGCGTGGCGAGCGGACTGCGGTCCACACCGCGCAGACGATCAGTACGACGCCAGCGATGTCGTACACCTTCCAACGTTCGCGCAGCATCGACACGAGCCATTGCGCCTTGGCGCTCCAGCGGAACCACTTGCCGGTATCGCCTGCCAGCCGATCGCTGCCACTGCCGAGCATGATCAGGAGTGGCCATGCCATCGGCAACGCCATCAGGCCGGCCGCGAAGGCCGCCTCGATCCAGGGCTCACCGCGTCGCATACGCAATGACCATTCCGCGCCGATTACGAATAATCCGAGCATCGCCCAGCCGAAGCTGTGGCATAGCCAAGTCAGCCCGGCATACGGCACGAACACTATTATACGCACCCAGATCGGTCGCGTTCGCGCCAGCCGGATCCACCAGGCGAGACCTGCCAGCGCCATCGCCGCACCAAGGCAGAAATTCACGAACCCAAGCTGGAACGGGTAGCTATAGGCGAGTGGCAGCGCGAAGCCCGCCATCGCCGGGATGCGGCCGTGCGCTTCATAGGCGATCCACAGCATCGCCGCGACGGTCATCGCCGGGATCACGCCGATCACCAGCCGAGCCGCGGGCTCGACATCGAGCAGAGGATGCAAGGCCATGACCAGCAGGTCGACGCCGAGGTTGCCGATCAGCGCCCAGCGTACGTCGTAATGCTGCGCCAGCGGACCGGTGCCTGCGTCCGCGAGGATCCGGTAGCGACCGATGTGGCCGGGCACGTCGGTCAGCGGTGGGATTGCCGGCCACAGCATGGGAATCAGCGCGGCGAGCACCGCGAGTACCGCGAACCCACGCGTCGTCCACCAGCCTTGCCGTGCTGCGCCGGAGAGCGTGGTGGAACGGATGTCGTGCCCCACGTCGGTTCGTGCGAGCGTGTCGGTCACGGGACGACCTCGAATATCCTGTTGCCGGGAGAATCCAGCGGCTTGAGCCATGCTGGAGTCTTGCGCGACGCCAGATCCTGCGCCATGCTGTCAGGAGCGGGCTGGATGGCGTCGAAATCACTGTCGCAATAGACCACGTAACGGACCTTCCATCGATCTGCGATTGCTCGCGCTTGGCCGCTGCGGCCGAGAAAGAACCGGTACATTGCGACATTTCCTGCGGTGTTGCGGTGATAGGGGCCGGCCACGAAGGCATGCGGGGTGGCGGCGATACCCCAGGGGGCGACGTCGATCGGTGCCATCACCATGCCGGGCGAAAGGTGGTCGAGCGCAGCTATCGCTGGAGGCGAGGTGCAGGTCGACGCGCTTGGAGAGGGCTTTCGCGGCGACGGCAGGAATACCTCGGCCGCGATAGGGTAGAGCATGCCGGTTGAGAGAATCCATGCCGGTACCAGCGTGAGAACACCGCGCCGCCGTGCCGCGCCGATCATGATGGCCAGCGCGGGCGCGCCGAGCATCGCGCCGGTATAGGCACCGCGAAGCTGCACTGCGGCGATCGCGACGGCGGTGCACTGAAGCGCGAGCAGCAGGACCGCGTTGCGACCGGGTCGCCGACGCACCAGCCACGCTGAGGCCGCGACCCCCGCGAGCATGACTCCGAAATACCCGAACGCCACGCCGAATGACGCCGTGACGATCGATTGCGCCTCTCCGACGTGATCGAGCCACAAGCGGCGCAACAGTATAGGAACCTGCCCATAGGGCGATCCGCACGCGGGAGACTGCAGCCGGATGACGCCGAGCGCTCCGAGAAACAGGGTGGCGGCGATTGCCAGCCTGACTCGGACCGATATTATATGCCGTCCCAGCACCGCGATCGCTAACGGAACGATTGCCATGATCGCCAAGCCAGTCGCGGCCTGCTGGGTAAATCCGTCGCAGGCAGGATAGCGCCATTGTCGACTGGCGAACCCCGCAATGCCGATACCGAGCCCGGTCAGCGTCCCGACACCCAGACCGAGGATCCGCGCTTCGCCCTTGCTTTCCGCACGCGCCCAGGCGAGCAGCGCCGCGGCACCGAGCACCGCAAAGAACGGCATCGTCTCCATGCCGATGACGAGGCTGGTCGCGGCAAGTGCCCCGGTGATCGCGCCGTTACGGAATGTCGGCTTTCCGATCGCGGCCAGCGTGGCGCCGAGAAGGAGCACGAGTTGCAGGCCGTGATGGTCGATGCGACCGGGTACGAAGATCGTCGTCGCCGGATATGCGATCGCCGCGATGACCATCGCGGTGCGCCCTGCATCGGGGTCGAGGTGGCGGGTGATCCGACCTACCAACAGCAACGCGCCGGCGAACAGCAGGATCGGCCAGAGGGTGACGGCGAGCACCTCGGCGCGATGCGTTCCAAGCAGCGGCGCCGCGGTGGTGATTAGTAGGGCGGGGCCCAGATCGGCAACGCGCGACCAGTGCATCGGCACGCCAGCACCTAGTCGGTATTGGGTCAGATCGCTCCACGATTGCCCGCCAAGCCAGTCGCGGACCTGCTGGAGGCGCATGACGTCGTCGGTATCGGGCAGCCGTAACGCCGAAAGCGAGGACCAGTCGCCGATGCTCCACGCCAGTCCCAGAACGAACGCCAACAGGACGGCGATCGCGAGATCGGAAATCAGGTCAAGGCGTTCGCGGTCCACCCATGCGGCTGTAGCGCCGCATGGTTAACCGATCGTAGTTACCGGTCGCGCTTCGCAAGCAACCGCAGCCGCAGCGCGTTCAACTTGATAAAGCCTTCCGCATCGCGCTGGTCGTACGCGCCCTGGTCGTCCTCGAACGTCACGACCTTCTCCGAATAGAGCGAGTTCGGCGACTTCCGGCCGACCACGTACACGCCGCCCTTGTAGAGCTTGAGTCGAACCGTGCCCGACACCTTCTCCTGGCTGTGATCGATCGCCGCCTGCAGCATCTCGCGCTCGGGGCTGAACCAGAAGCCGTTGTAGAGCAGCTCGGCGTACCGCGGCGCCAGCTCGTCCTTCAGATGCGCGGCGCCGCGATCGAGCGTCAGCTGCTCGATGCCGCGGTGTGCGAGCTGATAGATCGTGCCACCGGGCGTCTCGTACATGCCGCGGCTCTTCATGCCGACGAAGCGGTTCTCGACCAGATCGAGACGACCGATCCCGTGACGGCGGCCATAGTCGTTGAGCGTCGACAGCAAGGTCGCGGGAGACATGCCCTCGCCGTTGATCGCGATGCCGTCGCCGCGCTCGAAATCGATCGTGATGTATTCCGGCGCGTCGGGCGCGTCCTCGGGGTTCACGGTGCGCGAATAGACATAGTCGGGGACCTCGTCCCACGGGTTCTCGAGGACCTTACCCTCGGACGAGGTGTGCAGCATGTTGGCATCGGTCGAGAAGGGCGACTCGCCGCGCTTGTCCTTGCTGACCGGGATCTGATGCGCTTCCGCGAACTCGATCAGCTTGGTGCGGCTGGTGAGATCCCATTCGCGCCACGGGGCGATGACCTTGATGTCGGGCGACAGCGCGTAATAGCCAAGCTCGAAACGGACCTGGTCGTTGCCCTTGCCGGTCGCGCCGTGGCTGACCGCGTCGGCACCGACCATTTTGGCGATCTCGATCTGGCGCTTGGCGATCAGCGGCCGCGCGATCGACGTGCCGAGCAGGTACAGCCCCTCGTACAGCGCGTTCGACCGCATCATCGGGAACACGTAGTCGCGCACGAACTCCTCGCGCAGGTCGTCGACGAAGATGTGCTCGGGCTTCACGCCCATCATCTCGGCCTTGGCGCGCGCCGGCTCGAGCTCTTCGCCCTGGCCGAGATCGGCGGTGAAGGTCACCACTTCGCACTTGTACGTCTGCTGGAGCCATTTCAGGATCACGCTGGTATCCAGGCCACCGGAATAGGCTAGCACCACACGTTTGATCTGATCGGTCACGGGCAGAGTCCTTCGGCAATATCCAATGCCCGCGCCCCTATGCGCTGGGGGGCATCCATGCAACCGGCGCCTGCAACTATGGCGTTCATGGCGCGTACAACCGAACCGGTCTATCCGCGCCGCAAATCCTCTGGAGTTTACGCAACCGTGCTACGCCAAACGCTCACCGTTCTCGTTCTCGCGGGTCTCGCGACCCCGGCGCTCGCGCAGGAAACCCGCGCGTCCGCCTCGGCCAAGTTCAAGACCGAATTCGCCGCGTCGGACACCAACAAGGACGGCGTCCTGACCCGCGCGGAAGTGCAGGCGCGGATCGGCAACATGAAGGTCGGGCCGGGCCGTCCGGATCCGGTCCATGCCAAGCGCCTCGCGGACCTCTGGTTCACGAGTGCGGACAAGAACAAGGACGGCAAGGTGACGCAGGCCGAGGCGCAGGCGCTGCTCGCGGCGACGTTCGCGAAGTACGACGCTAACAAGGACGGCAAGATCGGCGGCGACGAGCGCGCTGCTGCCAAAGCAGAAGTGCAGGGGCCACGCTAAGCCGCCTCGGCACAAACCTCGTTCTCCCGCGGACGCGGGAGCCCAGCTAAGTACCGCAGTCTAGCGTAACCCTGGGCCCCCGCCTGCGCGGGGGAACGAGCAAAATTGGCGGGGGGACTCGCCCCCCCCGCCATACCCACGTCACCCCTCCCGCAAAGCCCGCTCCCCCTCGATCATGTAATCGCGCGTCAGCGGCAGGGTCATCCGGCTCTTCGACAGCTGGATCTGGTAGTTGACCATCCCCCCGGTCCGGAACGCTGCCGCGGCGCCCGCAAGGTAGAACGTCCACATCCGGTAGAATCGCTCGTCGTACAACGCGACGATCGCATCCTTCGCGGCCACGGTCCGATCATACCAGTGATCGATCGTCAGCGCGTAATGCACGCGCAGCACCTCGATATCGGTCGGAAAGAACTTCAGTCCCTCATACCCGCGCACGATCTCCGACAGCGCCGGATTATACCCGCCCGGGAAGATGTATTTCGTCGTGAAGGTGTCGGTAACGCCAGGCCCCCCCATCCGGCCGATCGTGTGAAGCAGCATTACGCCGTCCTCGGTCAGAAGATCGCGGCATTTGCGGAAGAACGCCTTGTAATGCGCGGGGCCGACATGCTCGAACATGCCGACCGACACGATCCGGTCGAATGTCCCGGTCAGCGCGCGATAGTCGATCAGTTCGAACTTCACCTTGTCGGCGACGCCGGCCTCCTCGGCCCGACGGCGGGCCACCTTCAGCTGCTCTTCGGACAGCGTCACGCCGAGCACTTCGGCACCGGTCTTCGCGTGCAAATACAGGGCCATCCCGCCCCAGCCACAGCCGATGTCGAGCACGCGCATCCCCGGCTGGATCGCCAGCTTGGCAGCGATATGCGCCTTCTTGTCCGACTGCGCCTGTTCGAGGCTGTTGCCCGGATCGGTGAAATACGCGCACGAATATTGCCGGTCGGCGTCGAGGAACAGATCGTACAGCCGGTCCGACAGATCATAGTGATGCGCGACGTTCTTCTTCGATCGGCGCGCCATGTTCACCCGGTCGACGCGGTGGACGACCTTGTCGAGCAGCTTGATCGGCAGCGACGGATTGAGCCCGCCGCCACGCTCCCACGGGCTGTTGCCCTTGAGCAGGTTGACCAGATCGCGAATGTCGCCGCGGTCGATAGCGAGGCGCCCGTCCATGAACGCCTCTGCTGCGCCGAGCGCCGGGTGGCGGACGATCGCGCCGGCGACGCCGGGTTGGGTCAGCCGGATCGTGACCGGGTTATAGGCTGGGTCGGGCTTGCCGAAATGCTTGGTCGTGCCGTCCGCGTGGATGAGCGTGAGTTCGCCGGTTTTAACCTGCCGGGCCAGGAAACGATCGAAAAGAGCCATGTCGCTTTAGCTAATGACTGGTACGGAATTGCGCTACCCCCGCGGCGGCTTAGATTCCCGCGTACCAATCATAATCCACGTTATCTTCCCAATAGCCGCCCTTGCCCTTGCCGATTCCGGCGAGGCTGGCCACCGCATCGATCGCCATGACGTATTTCGCATGCTTGTAGCCCAGCTGTCGTTCGACTCTCAGTCGGACGGGCGCGCCGTGCGCAACGTCGAGTACGCGATCGTTGAGCGCCCAGGCCAGGATCGTCTGGGGGTGGAACGCGTCGATCAGGTCGATCGACTCGTAATAGGGCGTGCCGCGATACAGGTCCGCGCAGGTGAAGACGATGTAGCGCGCGGTGCTCTGCAACCCGGCGGCGCTGAGCAGTGCGCCAAGCTTCGGCCCACGCCATTTACCGATCGCGCTCCACCCCTCGACGCAGTCGTGGCGCGTGATCTGCGTGCGCGACGGCATCTGGCGGAGTTGCGGCAACGTCACCGACAACGGCCGATCGACCAGCCCGCCGACCTTCAGGCGATAGTCCGCGAAATTGTTCGCGACCATCGCGGTGTACCCGGGCGTACCCGGATCGCGCGTACCGTTCGATCGGAAGATCGGCGACATCTGCGCAGGGCTGAACTCAGGGACGAGCGCGTTACGGTTGGTCAGCGCGCGCTGCAGCCCGCGGTTCATGTCCTCTCCCATGAACAGGATTTTGCGCGCCTCGGGGTTCGCGGCGATCTTGTCGCACCCGGTCAGCAGCGCGCCCGTGCCGATCGTCGCGCCGGCAACCAGCGCGCGGCGGGTAATCAACGAACTCATGCGACGTCCTCCGGCACTGCCCAGCGTCCGGTGATCATCGACCGAACCTCGTTCCAGGCGCCGGCGAGAATGACCAGCGCGAGATGGGCGATGATGAACAGCACCAGTCCGGTGGCGGCAATAAAGTGGATCGAGCGCGCCGACTGCCGCCCGCCGAAAATCTCGAGCAACCACGGCCACGCGGCGTCCATGTTGGGCGACATGGCCAGCCCGGTCAGGATCATCACCGGGATCAGCACGAAGATCGTCGCCACGTACGACAGCTTCTGGAGGATATTGTACGCGCCCGGCCGCTTCGGATCGTGGAAGCGGAAGGCGAGATGCTCCTTCACGTCATGCGCCACCTCGCGCGGCGACAGCTCGGCAGCGCGGACACGAAGGTCGCGCTGGAAATGGCGGTTGATCAGGCTGACGATCATGAACCCGAGCAGCGCGAACGAGAGGACGAGCGCGAACAACAGGTGCCAGCGCCGCGAGATCGCAAGGTTGTAGCTCGCCGGGATCGTCAGCAGGTTGAGCAACGTCACCACCCAGCCCGGCCACTGGTCCAGCGTCGTCCAGGCGGTATCGAAATTCGCGCCGTATCTGCCCCAATAGAGTCGCGGATGCGCCTTCAATATGCCGATCCCGCTGCCGATCATGATGAACATCGTCACCACCGTCACCCAGTGCCAGACGCGCGTCGCCAGTGTGTGGCGCTTGACGGCCATGACGGTATGGGGGGTAACAGTGGGATCGTTCATGCTCGGTCTTCGCTCTAGCCTGTCGAAGCGCTCAATAGCAGGGATAAGCCTATGACCGAATGGCATTCTTACGAACCCGCGAATGGCCACCGCCTGCCGCACGATCCGCTCAACGGAATCGTCGCGCCGCGGCCGATCGGCTGGGTCAGCACGGTGTCGGCGAACGGCGTCGCCAACCTTGCGCCCTATTCGTTCTTCAACCTGTTCAACTACAGCCCGCCGCTGATCGGCTTCTCGTCGATGGGCTGGAAGGACAGCGTCGCCAATATCGAGGCGACCGGCGAGTTCGTCTGGAACCTCGTCTCGCGCGACCTGAGCGAGGCGATGAACACGACCGCTGCCAACGTCGCCGCCGATGTCGACGAGTTCGCGCTGGCCGGGTTGGAGATGGCCGCGTCGACCCACGTGAAGCCGCCCCGCGTGGCAGAGTCTCGCGCCCAGTTCGAATGCAAGCTGACTCAGCTGATCCGCCTCGAAACCAAGGACGGCCGAGAGCTCGACCAGTGGCTTGTGCTCGGCGAGGCGGTCGCGATTCACATCGACTCCGCGATGCTCGAGGACGGCGTCTACCAGACGGCACGTGCGAACCCGATCCTGCGCGGCGGCGGCCCGGCCGATTATTTCGAGATCACCGAAGATGCACTCTTTAAGATGCGCCGGCCGGGGTAACTCCCCCAATGTCCGTCATCACCTCAAAGTCCGTCATCCCAGCGAAAGCTAGGATCTCCCGGTAACGGAGCGCGCCCCTGCCGCACGAGACCCCAGCTTTCGCCGGGGTGACGGACATTGGGTCTGGCTGGGGCCGGGGTGACGCTTAGATCCGTCCGCGCCCCAAAGTCGTCATCTCAGCGAAAGCTGGGATCTCCCGGTAACGGAGCGCGCCCTTGCCGCACGAGACCCCAGCTTTCGCCGGGGTGACGGCTTCTTTTGGCGATGTGTAATGCCAAACCAAGAGTGTTCACCCGCGAAGGCGGGTGCCCAGACTGGGTCCCCGCCTTCGCGGGGAACCATAATGTGTCAGGCATAGGCCCTGTAAAAGAACACCATAGTCGTCGCGATGGTCACCAGCAGCGTCCACACCCGGATAACCTGCGGCGACAGCAACAACCCCAGCTTCGCCCCGTAATGCCCGCCGACGATCCCGCCGATCAGCATCGGCACGCACAGCGCCCACACCACCATCCCGGTCGCGATGAAGATGATCGTCGCGGCAAGGTTCGCGACCGCCAGCATCAGCGTCCGCGGCGGCGCGAGCGTCGCTGGTGTCGCGCCCGACAACAGCCCCCACGCCGCGGTCAGCATCAGCCCGACTCCGCCCCCGAAATAGCCGCCGTAAATCCCCAGCAGCGCCTGCACCCCGACCAGCGACTTCGGCCCGATCTCGACCCTCGACCTGAGCCACAACGACGCCCGAGTCCCGAACGCGATCGCCAGCGTCGCGAACAGCAATAGCCACGGCACGATCAGGTCGAACGCGCGCGCCGATGTCGCCACCAGCAACAGGCTGCCGACCAGGCCGCCGACGAAGGTGACCCCCGCCATCGTTCGCATGCCGACGCCCGAGATCGGCTGAAGCCCATGCCGATACGCCCACGCACTCGCCATCGCACCGGGCTGAAGCGAGACGTTGCTGGTCGCGTTGGCGAAGGTCGAGGGCACGCCGAGCCCGATCAGCGTCGGCATCGTCGCGAAGCTCCCGCCGCCCGCCAGCGCATTCATCGCACCGCCGAGAACGCCCGCCCCTGCCGCCAGCGCAACCGCACTCCACTCAAGCAAAAGCGTCGGACTCGGCGGCGGCCTCGCGATCAATCTGCGCCCGGCTCTTCTTCTCCGACGCGGTCTTCAGCTGGCCGCACGCCGCATCGATGTCGCGCCCGCGCGGCGTCCGCACCGGCGCGGAGATCCCTGCACCAAACACGATGCTGGAGAACGACTTGATCCGCTCGGGCGTCGAGCACTCGTATTGCGCACCCGGCCACGGATTGAACGGAATGAGGTTCACCTTCGCCGGCAGCTCGTATTTCCGCAGCAACCGCACGAGTTCGCGCGCGTCGTCGTCGGAGTCGTTCTTGTCCTTCAGCATCACGTACTCGAACGTGATCCGCCGCGCGTTGTTCGTGCCGGGATAATCCGCGCACGCCTGCAACAATTCCTCGATGCCGTATTTCCGGTTGAGCGGCACGATCTCGTCGCGCACCTCCTTGGTCACCGCATGCAGCGACACGGCCAGGTTCACGCCGATCTCGGCCCCCGCGCGCGCCATCATCGGCACCACGCCCGACGTCGACAGAGTGATCCGCCGACGGCTGAGCGCCAGCCCTGCGCCGTCCATCACCAGCTTCAGCGCATCGCGGACATTCTCGAAATTATACAGCGGCTCGCCCATCCCCATCATCACGATGTTGGTGAGCATGCGGCCTTCCGGCTGGCTCGGCCATTCGCCCAACGAGTCGCGCGCGAGCATCACCTGACCGACGATTTCGGCGGGCGTCAGATTGCGTACCAGCCGCATCGTGCCGGTGTGACAGAAGGTGCAGTTGAGCGTGCAGCCGACCTGGCTCGACACGCACAACGTGCCGCGATCCGCGTCCGGGATGAACACCATCTCGTAATCCTGCGCGTCATCCGATCGCAGCAGCCATTTCCGCGTCCCGTCGGTCGACACCTGCGCCTCGACCACGTTGGGCCGGCTGATCACGAAGCGCTGCTCGAGCCACGGGTGCATCGTCTTCGAGATGTCGGTCATCGCCGAGAACTCGGTCGCGCCGCGGTTGTAGATCCAGTGCCACAGCTGCTTGGCGCGCAGCTTGGCCTGCTTCTCCTCGAGCTGCGACGTCTCCAACGCCATCCGCAGATCGGCGAGCGACAGCCCGAGCAGGTCGATCCGCCCGTCGCTGCGCGGCACGAAGCTGCGGGGAACGGGCACGGGATCGATGTGCCCCGGAATAGGCATGAGGTTCGCGGCGGTCTGCATGGCGCGGCCCTTAGCGGAATTCTGCTGATTTTTCTACTGGCTGCGGGGAGGGGGGGCAGAGTCGGCGCAGTCAGGCCGAACGTCACCCAAAATAACCACCACCCCGGCGAAGGCCGGGGCCCAATTGGAAAGGTCGTCGCAACGGAGGACTGAGCGTCGTTACACCCGTCCCCCAATTGGGCCCCGGCCTCCGCCGGGGTGGTGGTACTGAGTGAGGGCGAATGCCTACAGTTCAGCCTCCGCTACACGCCAGCGCGGCCGCATCGATCGCCGTCGCCGCCCCGGACAGCGCATACACATCCGCAAACGGTCGCCCCCCGACACCGACCGCCTCGACGCTCGTGCTCCGCCCCGATCGCAGCGCCGCGACGATCGCGCGGTCGCTCGGCGCATCGCTCGCCCAGGCATCCAGCCCGTTCGCCACCAACGCGAATCGTCGTTCGCCGATCGTCAGCGTCACCCCCGCGGATCGATCACGTTCGCGGCTGAGACGGATGTGGAGCGAGGCCCTTAGACCGCGCTTCGGCCAGGTCGCGATGCTCGCGAAACCGCTCGACCGGCCACCCGCCATCACCGGCCGCGCGATCGCGTAACAGCGCTCGGGTGCCGCGTCGCGAAAAGCACCCCAGCCCTTGTAGATGCCGATCGTCTCGCGCGCCGATGCCGGAACCGCGATCGCGAGGATCAGCAGAGTCGCCAATCTCACGCCGGGGCGAAACCGGTACCGAGATGCGGCACGGTCGCGCGGCCGTTCTCGACCAGCGTCACCGATCCCTGCGGCAGGCCTGTCGCAACCGGCGCGCCCAGCAGCGGATCGACCGGCGCGCCCGTCATCACGCCCAGCATCACCCGGCTGGAAATGCCGTGCATGATCACCAAACGGTCGCCCGGATCCTCCGCGGTATCGGCCAGCCAGCCACCAACGCGCGCCGCGATTTGCGGATACGTCTCGCCGTCCGGCGCAGGCTTCAACGTACCGCCCGGCAGCATCACCGGCCCGACCTCGTCGATCACGTCCGCGTAATAGCGTCCGCCCCAGGACCCCATGTCGATCTCGACCAACCGCGGATCGGTCCGCACGTCATGCCAATCGAGCTCCAGATGTTCGCAGATCACCGCCAGCGTCTGCAGTGCCCGCCCGGTCGGCGACGCCCACAATGTCAGCGCCGGCTTCGCCCCCAGCAATCCGCGCAACGCCCGACCAAGCTCGTCCGCCTGAGCAAAGCCCGCGCGCGTCAACGGTGTATGCGCGGCATCCCCTTGCAACCGGTGCGCCGCGTTGAACACGGTTTCGCCGTGCCGTGCGACGAAATCACGCCCCTTGCGCGGGGCCGGAGTATCGCTTGAACGGGCGTCCGCTTCACCCTGCCGTTGGCTTGGAATCATAGCCCGCGTTTCAACCCCCTGTGGCGCAAAAGCAACGGATTTCCGCGTTTATCTGGGGTTCATGCAACGCTCGGGCGGTTGGTCCATTGGAGCGGTCCACCCCGCGTTTTGGGGTGCCCAGATAGTAAGGAGTAACCCCAATGCGTACGCTTATCGCCGTCTCGCTGCTCGCCACGACAGCCGTCGCAGCACCCGCTCTCGCGCAGACCAACCCGACCTTCACCGGCCCCCGCGTCGAGGCCACGCTCGGCTACGACCACACCGGCGCCGGCAGCAGCGTGTCCAACAACAACGGGCGCGACGACCAGAAGATCGATGGCCTGCTGTACGGCGGCGGCATCGGCTACGACATCGCCATGTCGAACAACGTCGTGCTCGGGGCTGAGGCCGAACTGACCGGCTCGACCTCGAAGAGCGACCGCAACGACTATACCAGCGACTTCGGCTTCGGCCGCGTCAAGCAGGGCCGCGATATCTATGTCGGCGCGCGCGCGGGCTATGTCGTCGCTCCGACGACGATGCTGTACGTCAAGGGCGGCTACACCAATGCCAAGCTGAACGTGCTCGCCGGCGACACCAACCAGACGACCGACACCGATTTCAATCTCGACGGCTGGCGCGTTGGTGCCGGTGCCGAGCACGCGGTTGGTCCGAACAGCTATGCCAAGCTCGAATATCGCTATTCGAAGTACGAGCGCAGCAACATCGACTATGCGACCGGCGGCACCAGCGGCCGATTCGACGTCGATACGGATCGTCACCAGGTAGTCGCCAGCTACGGCTTCCGCTTCTGATCGAAACGGTGCGCGCGTTTTAACGCGACGTTTACCGTGATCAAAGAAGGGTCGGGGCGCTTGCTCCGACCCTTTGTTGTTGGGTAAGCCATCTGCGGATTGCCCCCAGCCCCGAGTCCGGCTGTGGTGGCGGGGGGAATTTTGATGAAGGCGACGATCGAACGCGCAACGCTCCTCAAGGGGCTGAGCCATGTCCAGTCCGTGGTGGAGCGGCGCAACACCATCCCCATTCTGTCGAACGTGCTGATCGAGGCGACCGCCGAGGGCACGCTGAAGCTGATGGCGACCGATCTTGATCTCCAGATCAACGAATCGATCGCCGCCGCGGTCGACCAGCCCGGCGCGACCACCGTGTCCGCGCACACGCTGTTCGACATCGCGCGCAAGCTCCCCGAGGGCTCGCAGGTCCAGCTCGCCGCGTCGGAAGGCCGGATGAGCATCGTCGCAGGCCGTGCGCGCTTCTCGCTCGGCACGCTGCCGCGCGACGATTTCCCGGTGATCGCCGAGGGCGAACTGCCGACCCAGTTCGAACTGCCCGCCGAGACGCTCAAGCAGATCATCGACAAGACGCGCTTCGCGATCTCGACCGAAGAGACGCGCTATTACCTCAACGGTATCTTCCTGCACGTGGCGGACGGCGACAGCTCGAACCCGGTGCTGAAGGCCGCTGCGACCGACGGCCACCGCCTCGCGCGCGTCACGCTGCCGCGGCCCGAGGGTGCCGAATCGATGCCCGACGTGATCGTGCCCCGGAAGTGCATCGGCGAGTTGCGCAAACTGCTCGACGAGGTCGACGGCTCGGTCGGCGTGTCGCTGTCGCCGACCAAGATCCGATTCGACTTGGGCCAGGCGATCCTGACCTCGAAGCTGATCGACGGTACCTTCCCCGATTACAGCCGCGTGATCCCGACCGGCAACGACAAGATCCTCAAGATCGACCCGAAGAGCTTCATGGAAGGCGTCGACCGCGTCTCCACGATCGCGACGGAGAAGACGCGCGCCGTGAAGATGGCACTCGACCGCGACAAGATCACGCTGTCGGTGACCTCGCCAGAGAATGGCACCGCGGCTGAGGAAGTCCCCGGTGATTACGTCGCGCTCCCGTTCGAGATCGGCTTCAACAGCCGCTATCTGATGGACATCCTCGCGCAGATCGACGGCGACATGGTCGAAGTGCACCTCGCCGACGCCGCCGCCCCGACGCTGATCCGCGAGAACGACAAGTCGCCCGCGCTGTACGTGCTGATGCCGATGCGGGTGTGATTCGGTCTGCCTGTCGCGCCGTGGTATAGCGGGGCGGCAGGCAGGAGCCGGATCATGGACTCGATCAATATCGCGGATCTGAAAGACGAGCTGGACACGTTGATCGACCGGCTCGAAGCTGGCGAGGCCGTGCAGATCATGCGTGACGGCCAGTACTTCGCCTGCGTCACGCCAGCGGCGCCACCTCTGCCACCCCGCCAGCCCATCGATTTCGATGCGCTGAGGGCGTTGCGCGCGACGACGGTCAATCACGCCGGGGGCATCAATAGCAGCATGACGGTCGAGGAAATGCGCCGTCATGATCTATTGTGACACGTCGCTGCTTGTCGCCCTCCTAGTCCCAGAAACCCACAGCATCGTCGCGGATCTTTGGATGCGCGAACAATCGGCGGGTGCGCTATTCGCCAGCGCATGGGTCGGCACCGAGTTAGCCGGCGCGCTTGCGCTGAAGCGTCGGCTTGGTGAGCTTGACGACGTCACTCATGCAAAAGTCACACGGGCTGCGGCGGTGCTGCTTACGTCGCTATCGTCGATACCGGTCGAAACTGGCCATTTTGTCGACGCGCAGCGACTCGTCTCATCGCCACCAAAGGGCCTGCGATCAGGTGATGCCCTGCATCTGGCGATCGTGGTCGACCAAGCGCTGGGCCTCGCGACGTTCGACAGGCAATTGGCCGGCGCGGCGCGCCACAATGGTGTGGAGGTTGTCGCTCTACTGCCGGCTTGACCGCAAGGATTGGCTCCAGTACTAACAACAATGTCAGTAAGGAGTCGACTCGATGGCGAAGCTTCCTCCGTTTCCCGGTACGATCGGTCGTCGCGATTGGCGTACGGCGTTCGATGCGATCAAGAAATTGCTCGCGAACGGTGACGACACGACGCAGGTGTTCCGGATCATGCGCGCGCTGAACGTCGGTAATGCACCGATGAATTACGCGCGACTGATCGCCACCGAGCAAGGCGGGCGGATCGCCTATGACCGCGTCGAACTAGCGCAGCGTTTCTCCGATCCCGCGTTCGTCGCGAGCTTCGCGCCCGGCACGGTCGGCGCAGCGTATCGCACTTTCCTCGAGACGACGGGCTATTCCGCGGACGGGCTGGTCGAGGTCTCGCGGCTCGTGCCGTCCGAGGACGATCTGGCGCATCCCTATGCGTGGTTCGGCCGGCGGGTCCGCGATACGCACGATATCTGGCACGTGCTGACCGGCTACAAGGCGGACGAGAGCATGGGCGAAGCGGCGCTGGTCGCGTTCAGCTATGCGCAGGTCGGCGGGCTCGGCTGGGCGCTGATCGGTTCCGCCGCAGCGCTGAAGAGCATGCGTGTTACGGGGAGCAAGCTGTTCGCGAAGGCGGTCTGGGAAGGCTATCGCAATGGGCGCAAAGCGAAGTGGATTTCCGGCGAGGATTATCTCGAACTGCTCCACGAACCGCTGGAGGCCGCGCGCTCACGGCTCGGCATCGTCACGCCGGTCGCCTATCTGCGGGCGCAGCGCGAACTCGGCCCGGAACTCGCATCGTATCTCAGCATGCAGAAGGCGGCGACCGCGACGGCTGCACCCGTGATCGCGCCGGAGCGGATCGCCGCCTGACGCGATGCTTGATAACGGACTGGGCGTGTCGCTAACGGGGCGTGGTCAGATCGATGCCCCACCCCGTTCGTGCTGAGCGAAGTCGAAGCACCGTAGCTTGAGCCGCGCCCTTCGACTTCGCTCAGGCCGAACGGAAAAGGGCGATGCAATCTCTTTCGAAACTGCTCTAAGGCCGGGGCAATGCTGTCGCGCCTGGTCCTTACCGATTTCCGCAACCATGCTGACCTGACGCTTCAGCCGAGTTCAGGGTTCGTCGTGCTGACCGGCGAGAACGGCGCTGGCAAGACGAATATCCTGGAGGCGGTGTCGCTGCTCGCGCCCGGCCGCGGGCTGCGGAGAGCGGCTCTCGGCGAGATGGCGAGGCAGGGCGGGGCGGGCGGCTTCGGCGTCGCGGCGACCTTGTCCCCACAACGCGAGCGGCAGGGCGCCACCGAATTCCCCTCCCGCTTGCGGGAGGGGTCAGGGGAGGGCGCGACGTACGTACTGGCGTCCGGCGTCGAGGAAAACGCGCCCCTCCCCCGCCCCCTCCCGCAAGCGGAAGGGGAGAAGGAAGCCGCCGCCGAAGTCGACGTCGCAACCGGCACGCTGGCCTCCGCCCCCGAGCGCCGCATCGTCCGCATCCAGGGCGCAACCACCACCGCCAACGCGCTCGCCGAGTGGCTCACGATCCTCTGGCTCACCCCGGCGATGGACCGCCTCTTCGTCGCCCCCGCCGGCGAACGCCGGGGCTTTCTCGACCGCCTCACGCTGGCCCTCGCCCCCGCCCACGCGCACCACGCCGCCCGCTACGACGCGGCGATGCGCGCGCGCAACCGCCTGCTCGCCGACGAAGGCCGCCCCGATGGCGACTGGCTCTCCGCGCTCGAAGCGCAGATGGCCGAGCACGGCGACGCGGTCGATGCTGCCCGGCGCGCGACCGTCGCGCTGCTCGGCACGAGGCTCGCGCATCAGGACGACGGCCCGTTTCCCCGCGCCGGCCTGACGCTCGAAGGCTGGGCCGGCGACACCACCTGCCTCCAAGCCGACCTCGCGCAAGGCCGCGCGCGCGATGCCGCCGCCGGTCGCACGCTCAGCGGACCCCACCGCGTCGACCTAGCGGTAACGCATCTCGACAAGGCGCGCGCAGCCTCGCTCGCGTCGACCGGCGAACAGAAGGCGCTCCTCCTCGGCATCGTCCTCGCGCATGCCGAACTGGTGGCGGAGCGGACCGGCCAGTCGCCGGTGCTGCTGCTCGACGAGGTCGCCGCACATCTCGATCCGGCCCGACGCGCGGCATTGTTCGAGCGGCTATCGGGACGCGGGCAGGTGTGGATGACCGGCACCGAAGATGCGCTGTTCGACGCGATCGGCAGCGGCGCGACGCGCATCGCGCTCGGCCACGCTAACCACTGAAAGAAAAAGATAATCTTCGGCTGAACACAGGCTGTCGATCGAGGTCACTGTGCGTTCAAGCGGCCGCGGGCAGAGCCCGTCCCATCGAAGATCACGGAGAGTTCACGATGTCCCATAAACTTGCCCGCGCCGCCCTCGGTATCCTGATGGCCACCGCGACCGTCGCGCCTGCGCTGGCGCAGGGCCAGGCACGCTTCGACCCGCGCACGGCGCCCTGGACCCGGCCTGGGTATCGGCTGGTCGGCGCCGGCGTGCCGATCCTGTTCCCCGAGCTGCGCAATACGCCACGCGGTCGTGCGTTCGTGATGCCGAACTTCGACGCGAACGGCGACGGCCGGATCAACCGCCAGGAAGCCGACGACGCCAACCGCGAATTCACACGGCTTGCCGGCCCGCGTCGCGACCGGTTCGACTGGGACGCCTATGGCCGCGACCCGCGCGGCTATCGCGGCGGCCGCGGCGGGACCACGGTGGTTGAGACCGTGACCACCTGGGATCGCGGTGCGATGCGCAACTACGGCTTCCGCCAGACCCCGCGCGGCGCCACGCTGACGCTGCAGGAGGACGTGCTGTTCCGCACCGACAGCGCCGTGCTGCGTCCCGGCGCGATCGAGAAACTGCGCCCGCTCGCCCGCTATTTGCGCGCCAACCCCGGCGTCCGCGTGTCGATCGACGGCTTCACCGATTCGCGCGGTACCGACGCGCATAACCAGGACCTGTCCGAGCGCCGCGCGGCGAGCGTTCGCCAGGCGTTCGACGACATGGACGTCGTCCGCGCCCGCTTTAGCGTCGTCGGCCACGGCGAGCGCGACCCGGTCGCGACGAATGCGACGGCCGCGGGGATGCGCCTCAATCGGCGTGTCGAAGTGACCCTACTCGGCCAGCGCGCCGACCGTTTCTGAGGCCGGCCTCCCTCTCCCCGCCGGGGAGAGGGAAGGGGCCCGCCGCCCTTGCGGTGGGAAGGGTGAGGGGCGTGAGGCTCGGGAGCGCGCCCCAACTCCCCTTCACCCTTCCGTCGCCTGCGACTCCTCCCTCACTCTCCCCAAGGGGAGAGGGACTTCGGCCACCACCGCGCTGGCCACCACCCCGGCGAAGGCCGGGGCCCAGTTGGAGGACGTCGATAGCGAATTGCAGTCGGTCGTTACCGCGACCCTTCCATCTGGGCCCCGCCTTCGCCGGGGTGGTGCATCGGCGGTGACGGGTTCGCCCGAGCCGTCGTCCTGCACGGCCTGACCCTGTCATCCTCTTTGCATGGTGATCCGAACCCCCTCGAAGCCCACACCCCCGACACCCGAACGCCACAGCCACGCCAAAACGCTCCCTGCGTCGGCACTTCCTGCACTTCGCTCGCCGCCCACCCCGCCACCGCGCAGGCCATTTCGCTTCCGTTTCGGCCCCTGCGTGCCTATATACTTGTCATGGCATCCAACCCCGAAACCAATAATCCCAACGTCCCGAACATGGGCGATTACGGCGCGGACTCGATCAAGGTCCTCAAGGGCCTCGACGCGGTCCGCAAGCGCCCCGGCATGTATATCGGCGATACCGACGACGGGTCGGGCCTCCACCACATGGTGTTCGAGGTCAGCGACAACGCGATCGACGAGGCGCTCGCCGGGCATTGCGACCGGATCGACATCGTCCTCAACGCCGACGGTTCGGTCAGCGTTACCGACAACGGTCGCGGCATCCCGACCGGCATCCACACCGAGGAAGGCGTGTCCGCAGCCGAGGTCATCATGACCCAGCTCCACGCCGGCGGTAAGTTCGAGAACACCAACGACGAGAATGCGTACAAGGTCTCGGGCGGCCTGCACGGCGTCGGCGTCTCGGTCGTCAACGCGCTCAGCGAGTGGCTCGACCTGACGATCTGGCGCGACGGCAAGGAGCATTACATGCGCTTCGCGTTCGGCGACGCGGTGATGCCGCTCAAGATCGTCGGCGACGCGGCCGAGGGCCAGAAGGGCACGCGCGTCACCTTCTTCCCGTCGCCCGCCACCTTCAAGATCACCGATTTCGACTTCGACAAGCTCGAACATCGCTACCGCGAACTGGCGTTCCTCAACTCGGGCGTCCGCCTGTTTCTCTCCGACGCCCGGCACGAGGAGATGAAGACCGTCGAGCTCTATTACGAGGGCGGCATCGCCGCGTTCGTGAAGTATCTCGATCGCGCCAAGGTGCCGTTGATGCCCGAGCCGGTCGCGATCACTGGCACGCGCGACGACGTCACGATGGACGTCGCGCTCCAGTGGAACGACTCGTATTACGAGAACGTCCTCGCCTTCACGAACAACATTCCGCAGCGCGACGGCGGCACGCACATGGCCGCATTCCGCGCCGCGCTGACCCGCACGCTTAACAACTATGCCGAGAAATCCGGCATGTTGAAGAAGGAAAAGGTCCAGCTCACCGGCGACGACATGCGCGAGGGCCTCACCGCAATCGTCTCGGTCAAGCTGCCCGATCCGAAGTTCAGCAGCCAGACCAAGGACAAGCTCGTCTCGTCCGAAGTCCGTCAGCCCTTGGAAAGCCTGATGGCCGACAAGATGGCGGAGTGGCTGGAAGAGAACCCCGCGCACGGCAAGGCGATCGTCGCCAAGATCATCGACGCCGCCGCCGCGCGCGAGGCGGCCAAGCGCGCCCGCGAACTGACGCGGCGCAAGGGCGTGATGGACATCGCCTCGCTGCCCGGCAAGCTCGCCGACTGTCAGGAGCGCGATCCCGCCAAGTCCGAGCTGTTCCTGGTCGAGGGTGACTCGGCCGGCGGCTCGGCCAAGCAGGGCCGCGATCGCCACTTCCAGGCGATCCTTCCCCTACGCGGCAAGATCCTGAACACCGAGCGCGCGCGCGAAGACCGCATGCTGTCGAGCCGCGAGATCGGCACGCTCATCACCGCGATGGGCACCGGCATCCGCGACGACTTCAACGCGGACAAGCTGCGCTACCACAAGATCGTCATCATGACCGACGCAGACGTCGACGGCGCGCATATCCGCACGCTGCTGCTGACGCTGTTCTATCGCCACATGCCCAAGATCATCGAGGGCGGGTACCTCTACATCGCCCAGCCACCGCTGTACAAAGCGACCAAGGGCCGGTCCGAAATGTACCTGAAGGACGACGCCGCGCTCGACGAGTATCTGGTCGATGCGGGTGTCTCGACGATGGTCCTCGAAGGTCCGGCCGGCACGCGCACCGGCGAAAAGCTCAAGGACCTGGTCGATCACGCGCGCCGGATGCGGACGCTGATGCGCTACGTCCCCAAGCGCTACGACGCCGGGATGATCGAGGCATTGGCGCTCGGCGGCGTGTTCGATCCCGAGGCATCGGTCGAGGACCGCACCTCGGGTCTCGAAACCGTGACGCGTCGTCTCGAACTCGATGACGGCGATGCCCGCTGGACCGCGGTGCTGACCGAAGACGGCGGCATCCACTTCCAGCGCGCGTGGCGCGGTGTCACCGATCACCACATCATCGAAGCGAGCTTCTTGGTGTCCGCCGAAGCGCGCAAACTCCACGCGCTATCGGGCGAACAGGCCGAGAGCTACGCGCAGACCTCGAACCTTGTCCCCGTCAGCAAGGCGACGCAGGCGGACGAACCGGAAGTCGAGACGGCGGCTGAAGAGGGTGCAGAACCTGAAGCCGGCGTGATCGGCTCCGCCACCGCGGTCGTCGCGACCCGCGGCTCGACCCAGGTGTCGCGCCCGAGCCACCTGCTCGACGCGATCCTGACCGCCGGCCGCAAGGGTCTCGCGATCCAGCGTTACAAGGGTCTCGGCGAGATGAACGCCGAACAGCTCTGGGAGACCACGCTCGATCCGACCGTACGCTCGATGCTTCGCGTGACGGCTTTGAACGCCGAGAGTGCGAACGAGATCTTCACCCAGCTGATGGGCGAAGTCGTCGAACCCCGCCGCGAGTTCATCCAGGACAACGCGCTCAACGTTGCCAATCTCGACGTCTGATCGCGGAACATCGAGCGTTCAACCGCGCTTAACGGCCATCTATCAAGGAGTGCATAGGCATGGCCGAAGACCGGTTGGACATCGATCTGAAGACCGTCGAGGACAATAGCGACCTGCGCCAAGTCGAGTTCGAAGGCGAAGTGAGCGACGAGCGGTATCAGTTCGCGGTGCAATATGACGTGCTCGAAGCGCTGAGCACGGTCGCGCCGGAAGGCGATGCCGTGGCGCTTTTCAAGCGACACGCTGACGAGATCGCCGGCCTCGGCGTGGTTGCGCTCGCCCGCGACCCGGATCAGGAGATCGTCGTGATCAGCGAGAACGATCTCAATTGACGAATGTGAAGCAGGTGGGCGTCAAGCCTCCGATCGGCCGCGAAACCCGCCTTTGCATGTCGCTGGCGGCGCGGCCCGGCAATTTTGGATCGCGGTTCCAAAACCGCCTCTACGAGGTGCTCGGACTCGATTACGTCTACAAGGCGTTCACGACCGACGATCTGGCCGGCGCGGTCGGCGGTATTCGCGCGCTCGCCATTCGTGGGTGCGCGGTGTCGATGCCGTTCAAGGAGGCGGTGATCCCGATGCTCGACGTGCTCGATCCGTCGGCGCGGGCGATAAGCAGCGTCAATACGATCGTTAACGATCGTGCTGACGGCGTGGGCGTGCTGACCGGGTTCAACACCGATTATACGGCCGTCCGGCTTTTGCTCGGATCGCACGACATCGATCCGGCGATGCGCTTCATCCTGCGCGGATCGGGCGGAATGGCGAAGGCGGTGGCGACGGCGTTGCACGATGCCGGGTTTGCGAACGGAACGATCGTCGCCCGCAACGAGGGGGCAGGGCGCGCGCTCGCAGAGACGCATGGCTATGACTGGGCCGCCGAGCCCGACGCGGCGGGGGCACCCCTGCTGGTCAACGTGACGCCGCTCGGCATGGCCGGTGCGGACGCCGACGTGCTGGCGTTCGACGCGCAGTCGATCGCGGGGTGCGAGGTGGCATTCGACGTCGTGGCGCTACCCGTCGAGACGCCGTTCCTCGCCGCGGCGCGTGCGGCAGGCAAGCGCGTCATCACCGGGGCGGAGGTTGCTACGTTGCAGGCGCTGGAGCAGTTCGTGCTTTATACGGGCGTTCGTCCGGATCGATCGACTGTGGAGGATGCCGCGGCGTTCGCGCGCGCCTGACCCGAAGCGGTTTTCCGCGCGTGCCGCCCGCGCCAGAACCGGACGCAGGCGATCACCAGGGCGATGACGGCGATCAGGATCGCGACGCCGAGCAGCTTCTGTCGTGGCATGATCCGGTCGACCAGAGCGATCAGGCCGTCGCCGAACACATAGCCGATCCCTGTGAAGAGCACGCCCCACACCAGCGCGGAAATCGCATTGAGCACCACGAAGGTGCGTGCGGGAACATGCGAGGTCCCGACCGCGATCGGACTTATGGTGCGCAGGCCGTAGAGGAAGCGGAAGCTGAGAATGAATAGGGTCGGATGGCGATCGAGCGTGTCGAGCGCCTTGGCGAAGGTCGGTTTCTCGGCGATCCGGCGGACCAGCTTGGTATCGCGGTAACGGCGACCGGCGAAGAAGAAGAGCTGGTCGGCGAAGAAGGATCCGGCCACCGCCGCCGCCGCGCTGCCGGCCAGCGGCAGCATATGCTGGTGGGCCAGCAAGCCGCCGGTGACGACGCTGGTCTCGCCCTCGAACGCGGCGCCGAGGAAGATCGCGGCAAGGCCGTATTGGGCGATGAAGCTTTCGATCGACATCCGCTGCCCTTGCCGGAGAGCACGGGGTTAAGCCAGCCGTGGTTGCTCGTCGCGCCGAAGCATTGCGCCCCTTGGCCGTGTCGCTCGTGCGGTGCAGATCGGGTCGGCAAAGCCGTGGCGGAAGGCGGGGACCATGGGGTCGTAAAGGGTGGTCCTGCGTCTCGGCTGGGGCGCTAGGCGGGCGGGCCTAGCAGGAACGCGGCGAGTGCGCTCCAGGCGGGCTGCTTTGCGGCGATGCCGACGGTGTGAAGCGGGCTGCTGGAGGGGAGCGCGACGATCTCCGGTCCGATAAAATCGCGGCCTAACAGCTTCATGCCCTGTTTCAGCGCCGTGCCCCCGTTGAACGCGATCGCGCGCAGGTGAGGGAGTGTCGCGACGAGGCCGGCGATGTCGTTGCCCTTGATATCGTTGATCGCGGCGTCGGTGCTGCCTGGGCGGCTGGCCGATCCGATCACGTCCCAAAGCGCGACCCGATGCTCGCGCAGCACGGCGAGGCGATCGTCATAGGCGAGCGCGACGAGGTCGCGTCCCACGACCGGCGACAGCAACTGCCAGAACTGGTTCTGGGGATGCGCGTAATAGCGCTGTGCGGCGAGCGAGCGGTCGCCGGGCAGACTGCCCAGGACGAGAAGGCGGGCATCGGGCGAAACGATCGGGGGGAAGGAGTGTTTGAGGGGCATGGAGCGGACCTAGCGGGGTCATGCACGAACACCGATCGCAAAATGGCGTTCCAACGATTCCATCACCCAGGCAGAGGCCGGGGGGCGAACCGGTGGATGTCGCAAACTGGTGGCTGGATGGCGTTAGGGCAACCTCTTCAACCGCGGCCCGGCTAAACAAGCCCCGGCCAGATCCCGGCGATTGCGCGCGCTCCCGCATGCGTTCTATCAAGCGGCCCATGAAGATCATGCTCTCCGCCAGCCTTGCCGTGCTCGCCCTTGCGAGTGTTCCTGCCGCCGCCCGGCAACTCACCATCGACGACGTGACGATGCTCAGCCGCGTCGGCGCGCCGACTGCGTCGCAGGACGGGCGCTGGCTCGTCTGGGCGCAGCGCGAAACCGATCTTGCCGCCGACAAGGGGCGCTTCGATCTCTGGCGGCTCGACCTGAGCAAGCCCGGCGCCGCGCCGGTGAAGCTGCTCGCCGATCCGCAGGTCAACGAGAACGACCCGCAGATCGTCGGCAGCACGGTGTATTTCACGTCCGACAAGGGCGGCGAGGATGCGGTCTGGTCGGTGCCCGTCACCGGCGGCACGCCGCGCAAGCTGACCGCTTTCAAGGGCGGGTTCAGCGGCTTCAAGGTTGCTCCGACCGGCGACAAGATGCTCGTCTGGGCGGATCGCACGCCGGGTGCGCCGAGCCTCGAACCGGCGATGGTGAAGAAGGACCCGAACGCTGGGGCCGGGCGGACCTACGACCAACTGTTCGTACGACATTGGGATACGTGGGCGGACGGCACGCGCTCGCAGCTGTTCGTCCTGCCGCTGACCCCCGCAGGCGCGACCGGCAACGGCGTTCCGCTGGTCGGTGCGCTGGTCGGCGATGCGCCGTCCAAGCCGTTCGGTGGCGGCGAGGAAGTCTCGTGGAGCCCGGACGGCCGCACCGTCTATTTCGCGATGCGCGAGGCTGGCCGGATCGAGGCGCTGTCGACCAATCTCGACATCTTCTCGGTGCCTGCGGACGGCTCGACCGCACCGGTCAACCTCACCGCCGCCAACAAGGCGACCGACAACCTCCCGACGGTATCGCCCGATGGCCGCATGCTCGCCTATTTCGCGATGCGGCGGCCCGGGTTCGAGGCGGATCGCCAGGTTCTGACGCTGCGCGACATCGCCAGCGGCAAGACGGTCTCGCTGACCGAGCGCTGGGACCGGTCGGTCGGCTCGATTGCGTGGGCGCCCGACTCGAAGTCGCTCTACGTGACGGCGGACGACACGCAGGAAACCCCGCTGTTCCGCGTTGACGCGGCCAGCGGCGCGGTCACGCGGCTGACCCAGGAGGGCCATGTCAGCGCGGTTGCGATTACCCCGCGTGGGCCTGTGGTGGCGATCGACAGCCTCACCGCACCCGCCGATTTCTACCGCGTCGCGGGCACTGGTGCGCCGCAGCGCCTAACCCAGGTCAACGCGACGAAGCTCGCCGGGATCGACATGCCGACCGTCACGCGGTTCAACTTCAAGGGCGCGAACGCCGACACCGTCTGGGGCTATGCGGTGAAGCCGTTTGGAGCCGCGGGGAAAGTGCCGATCGCGTACATGGTCCACGGCGGACCGCAGGGTTCGAGCAACAACAGCTGGTCGTATCGCTGGAACCCCGCGGTGTTCGCGGGCGCAGGCTATGGCCTGGTCGCGGTCGATTTTCACGGGTCGACCGGCTACGGGCAGGGCTTCACCGACGCGATCAGCAGCAATTGGGGCGGCTGGCCGCTCGAGGATCTGCAAAAGGGGCTGAAGGCCGCGACCGACAAGTTCGCGTCGCTCGATGCCGACAATGCCTGCGCGCTCGGTGCGTCGTACGGCGGCTATATGATGAACTGGTTCGAGGGGCAGTGGCCCGATCGCTTCAAGTGCATCGTCCAGCATGACGGCGTGTTCGACGCGCGCGCGATGGCGTACGAGACCGAGGAGCTCTGGTTCGACGAGTGGGAGCATGGCGGGAAGGCCTATTACGAGGACCCGCAGGCATTCGAGAAATGGAACCCGGTCAACTACGTGGCGAAGTGGAAGACGCCGATGCTGGTGATCACCGGCGAGAAGGACTTCCGCATTCCGTACACGCAAGGGCTGGCGGCGTTCACCGCGCTGCAGCGGCGCGGGATTCCGTCGCGGTTGCTGGTCAACCCGGGCGAGAACCACTGGGTCTTGAAGCCGAAGAACTCGCGGCAATGGTATGGCGAGGTGCTCGGCTGGATGGGGAAGTGGACGGCGAAGTAACCCGGCGGGTAGCGCTCACCGGCTTCCGAGCACGTTGATCGTGAACGCCAGCACGCCGATGTTGAACACGAACGCCGCCATGCACTGGCCCAGCGCGGTCTTGCGCACGCGGCGCGACGTGATGTCGATGTCCGAGGTCTGGAACGTCATGCCGAGCGTGAACGCGAAATAGGCGAAGTCCCAGTAATCGGGCTCGTCGCACTTGGGGAAGTCGAGGCCTTTAGCGTCTTCGCCCTCAGTACCGCCGTCCTCGCCCGCGTCGCTGTAATATTGGTGCGCGTAGTGCAGTGTGTAGATCATGTTCGAGAACAGCCACGCGAACACCAGCGTCATCACCGCGAGGACGATCGCGAGCATGTCGGTCTTGCCCTGCAATTCCTTTGCTACGGCGACCAGGATGACCAGCAGGATCGTCACGCTGAACGCGAGCAATACCCCACGATTGGCATCGTTCTCGTCGGCGGCGCGGCGCATGCGATCGGCGGTGGCGTGGCGGAATAGCGTCGAGACCGCGATCAGGAAGACGAGCGCGGCGATGTCGAACGCCGCCATCGTGCCGCGACCGAGGCCGAGCATCGGGATCAGCACCGCCAGCCCGACCGCGAAGACCAGGCCGAACAGGATGAAGCGCGGCGGCGCGATGCGCTGGCCCAGGCCCCAATATCTGGCCCGGTCGGATCCGGCGGGATTGCTCATGCCACAGCGCTAGCGCTTCGGGAGGACGTCGCCTAGATACGCGCGCATCATGGCAAGAATAGAAACCCCGCGCCGCATCCGAGGCACCCAGGACATTTTCGGCGACGAGCAGCGCCGCTTCGCGCACGTCCTCGCCACCTTCGAACGCGTGCGGGCGCTGTATTGCTTCCAGCGCGTTGATATCCCGGTGTTCGAATCGACCGCGGTGTTCGCGCGCTCGCTGGGTGAGACGACCGACGTCGTGTCGAAGGAAATGTACACGTTCGAGGATCGCGGTGGGGATTCGCTCACGCTCCGCCCGGAGTTCACCGCCGGCATCGCGCGCGCGTACCTGACCGAAGGCTGGCAGCAGTTCGCACCGCTGAAGCTCACCACCAGCGGCCCGGTATTCCGCTACGAACGCCCGCAAAAGGGACGCTTCCGCCAGTTCCACCAGATCGATGCCGAGGTGATCGGTGCCGCGGAACCGGCAGCGGACGTCGAGCTGCTCGTGCTGGCGGACCAGTTGCTCCGCGAACTCGGGATTTCCGAGGGCGTGACGCTGCAGCTCAACACGCTGGGCGACGCGGCGACGCGCGAGGCTTGGCGCGAGGCGCTGGTCGCGCATTTCGAGGCGCATCGCGGTGAGCTTTCCGAGGACAGCCTGACCCGGCTCGAGAAGAATCCGATGCGGATTCTCGATTCGAAGGACCCGCGCGACCGCCCGATCGCCGACAGCGCGCCGGACATCGACGCGTACCTGACGGACGAGGCACGCGCGTTCTTCGAGGCGGTGACCGCCGGGCTCGATGCGGCCGGCGTCGCGTGGGAGCGCAACGCGCGCCTCGTCCGCGGCCTCGATTACTACCGCCACACCGCGTTCGAATTCGTGACCGATCGGTTGGGCTCGCAGGGAACTGTGCTCGCGGGCGGCCGGTACGACGGGTTGATCGGCTCGCTTGGAGGGCCTGAGACGGCCGGCGTAGGTTGGGCCGCGGGTGTCGAGCGTCTGGCTATGTTGCTGGAAGAGCCGACGGCGGCCACGATCGACGCGGTCGTCGTACCCATGGGTGCCGAAGCCGAAACGCGCGCAACCGGTATCGTCGCGGATCTCCGGCGCGCGGGCGTGGCGGTCGAAATGGCGTTCAAGGGCAAGATGAAGGCGCGGATGGCGAAGGCGGATGCGCTCGGCGCGCGGTTCGCGATCATCATCGGCGACGACGAACTCGCCAAGGGCGTGGCGGCGGTAAAGACGCTCGGCGCAGGAACGCAAGCCGAGGTCGCGTTCGCCGATCTGGCGGAGGCGCTGCGTTGAACGTCGCCCCGTCTGCCGGCTCGCCCCCCACCCGTCATCCCAGCGAAAGCTGGGATACCCCGGTTGGCGGACGCAGCACCCGCCCCAATGAGATCCCAGCTTTCGCTGGGATGACGGGTGTGGTGGCTGAAGCATGACCCAGATCTCCCCCGACCGCATCCGCGCGATCGAGGCGCGGCGTGACGAGCTTCAAGCGCTCATGTCGACCGGCGATCTCCCTTCCGACCGCTTCGTCGCGGTGTCGAAGGAATATGCCGAGCTCGAACCCGTCGCGCAGGCCGCCACCGAGGTGCGCCGGTTGCGGCAGGAGGCGGAGAGCCTCGCGTTCATGGCCGACGATGCCGATGACGAACTCCGCGCGATGGCGTCCGAGGAGCTGCACGAGAACCGCACGCTGCTCGAAACCGCGGACCGCAAGCTGGCGCTCGCGCTGTTGCCGCGCGATGCTGCCGACGAGCGCGCGGCGATGCTCGAGATCCGCGCCGGCACTGGTGGCGACGAGGCGGCGCTGTTCGCGGGCGACCTGTTCCGGATGTACCAGCGCTATGCCGAGTCGCAGGGCTGGCGGGTCGAGATGATTTCCGGCTCGTCGTCCGACGCGGGCGGCTTCAAGGAAGTCGTCGCCAGCGTCACCGGCCAGGGCGTGTTCGCCAAACTCAAGTTCGAAAGCGGCGTCCACCGCGTCCAGCGCGTGCCCACCACCGAGGCTGGCGGGCGGATCCACACCTCGGCGGCGACCGTCGCGGTGCTGCCCGAGGCGGAGGAGGTCGACGTCAAGATCGACGACAAGGACCTGCGCATCGACGTCTATCGCTCGTCGGGCCCCGGCGGCCAGTCGGTCAACACCACCGACAGCGCGGTGCGGATCGTCCATATCCCGACCGGGCTGACGGTGATCCAGCAGGACGAGAAGTCGCAGCACAAGAACAAGGCCAAGGCCCTCCGCGTGCTGCGGACCCGGCTGTACGAGGCGGAGCGCGACCGGCTGCATGCCGAGCGGGCGGGTGCGCGCAAGTCGATGGTCGGCTCCGGCGATCGCTCGGAGCGGATCCGGACGTATAATTTCCCGCAAGGCCGCGTGACCGATCATCGTATCAACCTGACGCTCCACCGCCTGCCGGAGATCGTCGCGGGCGAGATGGACGAACTGATCGGCGCACTGGTCGCGCAGGACGAGGCCGACCGCCTGGCGCAGCTGGATGGCTGAGCCCGCCCCAGCCGCGACGGCATCCCCCTTCCGCTTGCGGGAGGGGTTAGGGGAGGGGCGCTCCACAAACGCCACCGCCCGGTGATCGCCCCTCCCCCGACCCCTCCCGCAAGCGGAAGGGGAGCAGTCAGCGCAGCCATCGCCACCGCCGCCGCGCAGTTCGCCTTCTCCGCCACCCCGCGCCTCGACGCGGAACTCCTCATGGCGCACGCACTCGGCGTCGAGCGCAACGCCATCCTCCTCGACCCGACGCGCTACACCGTCCCCGACACCTTCCCCGCGCTAGTCGAACGCCGCCTCGACCACGAGCCGATCGCCTACATCACCGGCACCCGCGGCTTCTGGTCGATCGACCTCGCCATCGGCCCCGGCGCGCTGGTCCCCCGCGCCGACAGCGAAACGCTCCTGATCGCCGCCCAGGCGCACTTCGCCGGCCGTGCCCCAGCCACCGTGCTCGACCTCGGCACCGGACCCGGCACGCTGCTCCTCGCTGCCCTCGACGAATGGCCCGCCGAAGGCCTCGGCGTCGACTATTCCCCCCAAGCGCTCAGCTACGCCCGAGCTAACGCCGCAACCCTCGGCATGACCGACCGCACCCATTTCGTCCGCGGTAGCTGGGCCAGCGCCATCTCGGGCCAGTTCGACCTGATCCTCGCCAATCCGCCCTACATCGCCACCGACGAGACGCTCCCGCGCGAAGTCCACGATCACGAACCGCACGCCGCTCTGTTCGCCGGCCGCGACGGGCTCGACGACTACCGCATTCTCGCCGCACAACTCCCCGCGCTGATCGCCCCCGGTGGCGCAGCGGTGATCGAGATCGGATCGACCCAAGGCGCGCCCGTCACGGCGCTGCTCGAAGCCCAAGGTCTTCGCGTCGCGCTCCACCACGACTACGGCGGCAACCCCCGCACGCTCGTCGCCACCAAAGCCGCGCCTTGAAGAATATGGCGCGAATACGTACATTTCGCTTGTAGTAAGCCCTTCGGGGCCGCTATCACGTGGGCAGGGGCACGCACTCTCGACATATTGGTCGGTTTTGAGCGTTGACCCGCATCCTTCGCCTTGAAGTCGCTGCAGTCCGGCGACCCTGGGAAGTCCGACCAGCGATCTCGAACGGATCATCGCTGCGCGGCGGGGGGTTTGCACCGCATTTCGGAGCACGACCAGATTTTGGTTCGACGACTGAGGACACAAGCTTGATCAACAACCGGCAAGCCGGCCGCCGTCGCGGTCGTGGCAACAATAATAATGGCGGCGGTGGTGGCGGTGGCGGTCAACGCCAGGGTGGCGGCGGCGGCCAGAACGGTCGCGACACCGGCAACCGCATCGACAGCCGCGCGCGCGGCAACGCGAGCCAGCTGTACGAGAAGTACAAGAATCTCGCGCGCGACGCGCAGATGCAGGGCGACCGCGTCAACATCGAATATTACCTCCAGTTCGCGGACCATTATTTCCGCGTCCTGAGCGAAACCCGCGCCCGCTTCGAAGAGAGCCAGCCCCAGGCGCAGCAGCAGCCGCGCCGCCAGCAGCCCTTCGATCTCGACGGCGACGACGATTACGGCGACGAGGGCGAGCCGATCCGTTCGGGCGAGCAGCAGGGTGCGCCAGATCAGAACCGGGCCGAACAGAATGGCGGCCAGCAGAACGGCCAGTACCAGAACGCGCCCCGTCAGCATCGTGAGGGCCAGAATCGTGAGGGCCAGAGCCGCGACAACCAAAGCCGCGACAACCAAAGCCGCGACAACCAGAACCGCGAGGACCGGCCGCAGCGCGAAGAGCGCCCGCGGTACGAGAACAACCGCTACGAAGGTCAGCGTAACGAGGGTCCCCGCAGCGAAGGCCAGCGCGAGGACCGCGTTCGCGGGGATTCGCAGCGGAACCAGCAGCGCAATCAGCCACGCGACGACCAGAATGGTGAAGAGCAGGGCCAGGCCCGTGAAGCGCAGGCTCGGGACAATCAGGCTCGGGACAGCCAGCCCCGTGAAACGCAACAGCGCGAGCCGCGTGGCGATACGCGCGACGCGTCACAGCGTGAGACGATCCGTCGTACCCCGCGTGCCAACGCGGCGCAGGCTGGCGAGAGCGGCGCGAACCCGGATGCAGACGCGCAGCGACCGGTGATTGAGACGGCGAACGACTCGGCCGACGCACAGCAGGCCGCAGCCGTCGAAACCGTCGCGCCCGCTACCGACGAGCCGCCGCGCCGTGGCCGTGGTCGACCACGCCGCGACCGGAGCCTCGATGCGCCGACGACCGATGACAATGCCGCACCGGCCGCGTTCGACGCGGATCGCCTGCCGCCGTCGCTCGGAATCTCGGCAACGGTCGCGCCTTCGCCCGCGCCCGACTCGGCACCGAGCAATACCGCCGCCGAGGAAAAGCCCCGCCGCCGCCGCGTTCGCGCAGTGCCGGATGAGGTGCAGGCGGGCTAAACCTCGCACTGGCATCGGCCGATAGCTGAAGAAAAGGGTCGGTATCGCTTCGCGCGGTGCCGGCCTTTTTTCTTTGAAGAGCGTCATTGATCGGAGGACGCGCGCAATGCCTCTCGTCTCCCCCGCCCGCTTGCGGGAGGGGGCCGGGGGTGGGCTCGCGCCACCCACGTCCGCACCGGTCGAGAGCGCGTGCTCACCCCAGCCCGAGCCCTCGCCCGAAGGGGGGCAGCAATCTCAACGCCGGCCCCGTCAGTCGATCCGGGTCACATCCTCGTCATGGCCGCTGCCCGAACTCAGAAACGCCAACCCCATCAGCAGGCCGGCCATCATCACCGATCCGCCGACTCCGCCGATCACCGCGAGCATCGTCACCAGGTGAAGCGGCCCCTGGATATGCGCCATAGCGACGATGATCGCGGCGACGAGGATTGCGGCGGCCAGCGTCATCCACGCCATGATCCCGCGGAACCGCGCCCAGGCAAAGGCGGCATAGTCCGGGTCGTCCAGGCCGGGGGGCGTATCGCTCATTGCTTCCCATTGCCGCGCAAACATGGTTTCTTCAATCCACACGCGACCAAGACGCGGGCGATGGAGAGGCGAAGATGACGATCGCGGCAATCCTGAACGGCAAAGGGGCAGCGGACGTCCAGTCGCTGCATCCCGATTCGACGGTGGCGGGCGCGGTGGCGCTGCTTGCGGAGAAGCGGATCGGCGCAGCGCCGGTGATCGAGAACGGCCGGGTGGTCGGGATATTTTCCGAACGCGACGTGATTCACTGCCTGCAGGCCGATGGCGCCGCCGCGCTGGATCGTCGGATCGGCGACGTGATGACGACCGCGGTGAAATCGATCGGCTCCAACGAATCGGCGATCGGTGCGCTGTCGCTGATGACGCAGCGCCGGATTCGTCATCTGCCGGTGATCGACGGCGACACTTTGGTCGGCTTCGTGTCGATCGGCGATCTCGTCAAATACCGGATCGACCGGATCGAGGCCGACGCTGCGGCGATGCGCGAATATATCCAGTCGGCGTAGCGTAAGCGCGCCCGATCAGGCGGGAAGCGGCTGCTTCCGGGCGATCGCGATTACCTCGCGGATCGTCGCGCGGGCGAAGATCAGCATCCAGCCGGCATAGACCACGACGCCGATCGGCACGAGGATCGCCAGCCGCCAGGGCGCGTCGAGCGGCGGCAGGGTGCGGTCGACCAGTCCGACCACCAGCGCCATCGCGATTCCGGCGAACACCGGCGATGCGACCGCGGAGGCTACATCCCGGGCACGCACGCCGATCACCGGCAACGTCCGCCAAGCGCTGATCGCCAGATACAAGGGATAGGCGGCGATCCAGGCGATCGCCATCCCGGTCGGTCCCCACTGCACACCGATCAGGAACGCGATCGCCAGAATGACGGCCCCGGTCGCGCCGTTGCGCACGCCGACCCCGGGCCGGCCACGCGCATCCGATGCCGGCGTGAACAACACCTGCAACGTCATGAACGGCATTGCGAGCGCCAGCAGGTGGACGACGGGTGCCGTCTCGCGCCATTTCTCGCCCAGCATCGTCAGTACGAGCGGTTCGGAGGTCGCCGCCAGCCCCATGTAGAACGGCATCGCCACGATCATCACCATCCGCACGCCGCGTTCGAATGCCCGGCCGATCGCGTCGGGGTCGTGCTGCATCCGGGCATAGGCCGAGAACGCGACCTCGTTCAGCGGGGGCACGAACTTCGAGACGAAGATCTGCGTCAGGAACAGGCTCGTGGTGTAGATGCCGAGCATATGCGGGGAGAAGCTGCGCCCGGCGATGAACACGTCGGCCTGGCTTTGCAGGAACCAGAACAGCTGGCTCGCCGCCATCACCCCGCCATAGCGCGCGATCGTGCCGGCACCGCGAAAGTCGAAACTCGGCCAGACCAGCGAGCGCGCCGACCACGTCATCATCGCTCCCCGCACGCTGAACAGCACAACCGGCGCAATCACCAACGTCCACACGCCGAGCCCGTAGAGCGCGCCGCCCAACGCCGCACTTGCGGAGGCGATCGACGCGGTAATGTTGGCCTTGGCCTGATGGCGGAAATCCATCGCACGCGAGAGCAACGCGTAGGGCAGCGCGATGAACGGCGTCGTCAGATACAACAGTGCCTGGACGCGCAGCATGTCGCCGACGATCGGCTGGCGGTAATACGCGGCTGCGAGCGGCGCGAGCGAAAGCTGCGCGATCGCCAGCGCCACGTTGAGCACGATCAGCATCCCGAAAAGCTGGCGTACTTCGCGGTGGCTGATCTCCTTCTGCTGGATAAGCCCGCTTGCCAGCCCATAGCCGTTGAGCATCGCCATGAAGGTCAGGATCACCTGGCACATCGCGAACAGACCGTAATCCGCGGGGGCAAGGATCCGGATCACCAGGAAGGTGGCACTCCACTGCACCAGCTGCGCGACGATCTGACTGCCCGATCGCCAGATCAGTGCACTGCGGACCTGCACCGCAAACGAGGACTGATCGCCGGCGGGCACGGCCGCCGATATCGGCGCGGACACGAGCGCGGAAACGGGAGTAGGCAGGGGGGCGGGAGTCGCAGGATCCATCGTGTCGGTCATGTAGCGATATGTGCCTTCACAACGAATTAAGGCGATGTCTTGAAACGGGAGGCTTCGTTGGATCGACATCCATAACAACAAGCCCCGGGAAAATCGTACTTTTCTCCAGCGTCGTGAAGGCTGGGGTTCGCCGCTCAAGGGCGTCCTAAACGCGCGGAGCCGAGAAAATTGCCACAAAACTGAAATTTGCGTTTGACGGTTCTGCGAACCCCGCCTAGAGGGGTGTCACCGCAGCGAACGGCCACACGGTCTGGTTGCCGCGGTCGCAGAAAACCAGATGCTCCAAATCTTCCGCGAGGGAGGTTATGCGAGTGTCGGTATTTTTGTCGG